>NZ_VFNP01000001.1:664673-1329347 GCF_006715635.1 Streptomyces sp. SLBN-118 | reverse complement strand
TGGCGGCGCACCAGCTCGTGCAGGTGCCCGCCCGCGTGCGCGAGCAGCTCCGCCGGAGCCCCCTGCTCCACGATCCGGCCGTCCGACATCACGATCACACGGTCGGCGTCCATCACGGTCGACAGCCGGTGGGCGATCACGACGCGGCTCGCGCTCAGGCGGCGGGTGGACTCGATCACGATGCGCTGGGTCTCGTTGTCCAGCGCACTCGTGGCCTCGTCGAAGAAGAGGATCCGCGGGCGGCGGACGAGAGCCTGAGCGATCATCAGGCGCTGGCGCTGGCCGCCCGATATCGCGCCGCCGCCCGCGATCATGGTGTGCAGGCCCATCGGCATGCGCTTGATGTCCTCGGCCAGGCCCGCCATCTCGGCCGCCTCCCAGGCCTCTTCCTGAGTGAAGGCCTCGGTGCCGCAGATGCAGTCCAGGATCGATCCGGTCAGCGGCTGCGCGTTCTGCAGGACCACTCCGCACTGGCGGCGTACGGCGGCCTGGTCCAGGGCCGCCAGGTCCTGGCCGTCGAAGAGGACACTGCCCGAGGCCGGCCGGTCGAAGCCGATGAGGAGCCGCAGCAGCGTCGACTTGCCGCAGCCGCTCGGGCCGACGATCGCCACGAACTCGCCCGGCCGTACCGTCAGGGACACGTCGTCGAGGACGAGCGGGCCGTCCTCGGTGTAACGGAAGCTGAGCTTCCTGGTCTCGATCCCGCCGGACAGGGTGCCGGGCTGGGCGCCGGCCCCGCGGACCTCGGGGGCCTCGTCGAAGACGGGTTTGATCTGCTCGAACATGGGCAGTGCGGCGGCGGCCGACACGAGCACGCCTGACAGCTGGGTGACCGAGGTCAGCAGCATGGTCACGGAGGTGTTGAAGGTCAGGAACTCACCCGCCGACATGCTGCCGCGGGCAGGACCGGCCAGCAGCATGAACATGGTGAGCGAACAGAGCGGCAGACAGACCGCGTCGAGGACCGTCGTCAGGTTCTTGATCCGCCCCGCCCGCTGCTGGAGTTCGCGGGAGCGGGCGAACTCCCGCGCCCACGCGGCGTACGCGAAGCTCTCCGCCGCCGCGACCCGCAGCTTCGGCAGGCCGCGCAGGGTCTGGAAGGCCTGGTTGTTGAGTTTGTTGCCGAGCTCGACCAGTTCCCGCTGCCAGCGCAGCTGCCACAGTCCCATCCCGAGGAACACCGCACCGATGACGACCAGCATGGCGATCGCCGCGAGCGCCAGCGGCACGCTGTAGCAGAGCAGCAGTACGAGGTTCATCCCGCCGACCGTGCCCGCCTGAAGGGCCACCGGACCGATGCCCGACATCAGCCGCCGGACGGCGCTGACACCCATCGCCGCACTGGCCAGCTCTCCGGTGGAGCGCTCGGTGAAGAACCGGGTCGGCAGCCGCAACAGCCGGTCCCACACGGCCGGTTGGAGCATGCTCTCCATACGGCCCTCCAGCCGCAGGACCGTGAGGTTCTGGAGCAGCATGAACGCGGCCGAGACGATGCCGGCGATCATCACGGCCAGGGCGACCTGGACGATGAGGCTCTTCTCGGCCGTCGGTACGTACACGCCCAGCACCTGGCCCGTCGCGATCGGCACCAGCGCGCCGAGAGCGACGGTCACCAGTCCGCCGATCGCCAGATGGCGTACGTCCGGCGCGGTGCCGCGCAGGCTGAAGCGCAGCAACAGCCAGGCTGTCACGGGCCGTTCCGGCAGCGGGCGGTAGAACATCACGGCGCGCGGCTCGAGTTCCTCCGCCTGGTTCTCGCCGATCCGGATGCGTAGGCCGGACGCCGGGTTCACCGCTTCGTAGCGGCCACGGCGCCACAGCAGGGCGACCGGCGCGCCCGACTTGGCCCAATGTCCCACCAGGGGACCGGTGTTCGTACGCCACCAGCGCCCCGCCAGCCGGACCGCGCGGGTACGGATCCGGGAGCCGGTCGCGATTCGCTCGACGGGGGAGACGCGGTCGTTGACCGGGCCGCTTTTCGGCGGCTCGGTGAGCGTGATCCCGGCGGCCTCCGCGACCCGTCGGCACACGGCAAACGTCGCGTCGTCGTCGGCGCCGTCCGCTCCGGCGGATGCCCGCCCGGCCCGCTCGGGCCTGCCGATGGAGGCCAGCAGCGCCTGGTCGGCCCGGGCCCTGACCGCCTCTCCCGCCTTGATGCCCGCGGCCGTACGGTCCTCGTGGGCGCGCTCAAGACCCTCGATCCAGCGGTCCACCGCGGACAGCAGCCGGTACTGCTGGTTGACCATCTGCTGCCACAGCGCGGCGTCGATCAGCAGATCGCCCGCGGCCTCCGCGCCGTACAGGGCGCCGTACTGGACGCTGCCGGAGGGGACCGGCATCCACAGGATGTCGTCGTCGGCCATGGCCTCGTCGGTGGCCCGGCCCTCCAGCGGAGCCTGGAACAGGACGCCGAGTCCCCGGCCGGTGCCGAGGGCGAAGGCGTGCTCCAGCGGGGTCGGCCCCTCGTACCCCGCCCCGGTAACCCGTCTCGTACCCAGCCGGGAAGCCGGCCTCGTATCCGGCCGGATGCTCGGTTCCGTACGCTGGACAGCCGCCGCTGTAATCCGGCCGGTACAGCTCCCGCAACGGGATCCGGCGCAGCAGACAGTCCTGCGAGGGTCTGCCGAGCAGAGTGTGCCGGGGGCCCTCGACCGGGCCCAGCAGGAGCGTGCCCGCCTCCAGGCGGCCCAGGAAGTGCCAGTGGCCCTGCTGGGCGGCGTCGACGGCGAAGAGATCCAGGGTCCCGCCGACCACGAGCCACAGCACGTGCGGCCCCTCCAGCTGCAGACTGCGCAGACCGGTGCAGTCGACGGGCGCGCCCAAACCGCCCAGGGCATGGGTCACCGCGTCGCTCTCGCCCGGTCCCACGACCGCCGCCGGGTGAACGGATGCCATGTCAGTGCTCCTTGACCAGCTGGGCGTACGGGCCCCCGGCAGCCACCAGGTCCTCGTGACGGCCGCGTTCGACGACCGAGCCGTGGTCGAGCACCACGATCTCGTCGCTGTCGCGCACCGTGCTCAGCCGGTGCGCGATGACGACGCAGGCACAGCCGCGGCGCCGCAGATGTCGATGATGAGCCGCTCCGTCTCGGCGTCCAGGGCGCTGGTCACCTCGTCGAGCACCAGGATGCTGGGCCGCCGTACCAGTGCCCGGGCGATCTCCAGTCGCTGCCGCTGCCCGCCGGAGAAGTTGCGGCCGTCCTGCTCGACCCGGCTGTGGATGCCGTGGGGACGCCGTGCGACCACGTCGTGGAGCGCCGCGTCCTTCAGGGCGGTGACGACGACGTCGTCCGATATGGAGGGGTCCCACAGCGCCACGTTGTCCCGGACGGTGCCCTCGAAGAGGAAGACGTCCTGGTCGACGAAGGAGACCGATGCGGCAAGCGTGCTGCGGGAGATGTCCTCGAGTCGCTGCCCGTCGATGCGGATCGTCCCCTCCCACGGGCTGTACAGCCCGGAGATCAGCCGCGAGACGGTGGACTTGCCGCTGCCCGACCCGCCGACGAGCGCGACCTGCCGGCCGGGTCCGACCGTCAGGGAGAAGTCGCTGAGCAGCGGCTTGTCGAGCGGGCTGTAGCCGAAGGTGATGTTCTGAAGGGACACATGGCCCTTGAGCCTGCGCGTGCTCGTGTCGGTTTCCCGGCGCGAGTAGAGCGAGTCCACGGGGAAGTTCTCGACGTCCCCCAGCCGAGCCACGTCGGCGGCGAAGTCCTGGATCCGGCCCGCGACGCCGTTGAGGCGGGTGATCGGCGCGGTGAAGCGGGTCACCAGCGCCTGGAAGGCGACGAGCAGACCGATCGAGATATGGCCCTCCACGGCCCGCAGGCCGCCGATCCAGAGGATCAGCGCGCTGTTGAGCGTCGCGAGGGTGGGTGCGACCACCGCCAGGACCGCGCTCGGCACGCCGAGCCGCGTTGTTCCTCCAGTGTGGTCGCGTGCTGGCCCGCCCAGCGGCGGAAGTATCCGCTCTCGCCGCCCGTGGCCTTCATGGTCTCGATGAGCTGAAGGCCCGTGTACGAGGTGTTGGTCAGCCGGGCGCTGTCGGCGCGCAGCTTCTGGGTGTGGGTGGCGCGCAGCCTGATCACGATGCGCATCGCGACCACGTTGAGGAGTGCGATCCCTATGCCGATGACGGTGAGTTGAGGGTCGTACGTCCACAGCAGGAGGGCGTAGAGGATCACGACGACGCCGTCCACGCCCGCGGCGGCGAGGTCCCGGGCGAGTGTTTCGGCGACGGCGTCGTTGGACTGGAGGCGCTGGACCAGATCGGCCGGGCTGCGCTGGGCGAAGAAGGTGACCGGCAGTCGCAGCAGATGCCGCAGGAACCGGGCGCTGCTGAGCGTGGACGAGATGATGCGGCCGCGCAGCAGATTCGCCTGCTGCAGTCCGGTCAGCACCGCGGTCAGTGCCACCATCGCCGCCATCGACGCGAACAGCGGTCCGAGCAGCGAGGTCTGATTGCCGATCAGGAACATGTCGATGTACGTACGGCTCAGCGCGGGCACTACCGCGCCGACCGCGACGAGCAGCAGGCTCGCAAGCAGCGCCGCGATCAGAGTGCCCGTCGTGCCGCGCAGCCTCGCGGGCACCGCGCGCATGATCCCCGGCTTGCGGCCGCCGCGGCGGAAGCTGTCGGAGGGCTCGAAGATCAGGGCGACCCCGGTGAAGCTGGTGTCGAAGTCCTCCGTCGCCACGAAACGGCGGCCCTTGTCGGGGTCGTTGATGTGTACGCCCCGGCGGCCGAACCGCCTGCCCATGCCGTCATAGACGACATAGTGGTTGAACTCCCAGAAAAGGATAGCGGGCGCCCGCATCCCGGCCAGTGCCGCGGGCTCCATCTGCATACCCGTGGCCTGCAGTCCGTAACTGCGCGCGGCCTTGAGGATGTTGCTGGCCCGCGAACCGTCCCGCGAGACACCGCACGCGATCCGCAGCTCCTCCAGCGGCACATGCCGTTCGTAGTGCGCGAGCACCATGGCGAGCGATGCGGCACCGCATTCCAGCGCCTCCATCTGGAGCACGGTCGGCGTGCGAACCGTCTTCTGCTTCGCGGGCTTGCCGGGCTTGCCGCGCTGGGGGGCTCCGCGCCGCGCGCCGCCACGCCGGGGCGTCGGCACGCTCTCCGGGCGGTGCCTGCCGCGGCCCGACGCCGGCAGGTGCTGCTGCGTGGTCATGGAAGCAGCCAATCGATCGGATGCTGCTCGGCCAGCCGGATGGAACCGGTGACGGGCGTCATGGACTCGACGGCGTACGCGGGGCCCTTTGAAGCGGACCAGGAGTAGCCGGACTTGGTGCCCAACGACGCATTCAGCCTGACCAGGACGGCGACGGGCTGGCCCCCTTTGGAGAACTGCTCGCCCAGCTGGCTGCTGCCGAGGAAGCCGGTGATCCGCTGCCGGGTCTGGGCCGTCCGGCCGACTGCCTTCACGCGGCCGCGCAGTACGCCGTATTGCTGTGTGGGCACCGACTGGACCGTGAGATCCACCGTCGCGCCCACATGCACGGTGGACGCGCTGTCGGCGGGGAGGTACAGAACCGCCATCAGGGGGTCGTCGGCCTGCTCGACGCGCTCGACGGCCGCCATGTCCGCTCCGGTGGTGACCACCGAGCCGATCGTGGCGACCAGTGCTGTCAGCCGGCCCGCGGCGATCGTACGGACGACGGTGCTGCCCTGGGCCGTACGGACCTTCACCAGGGGAGCGTTGGCGGCAACCCTCGCGCCCTCGTCGGCCATCACCTCGGTGACCTGGCCAGAGACAGGGCTCTGCAGGACATAGCTGCCCTGGGCGTGCGTCACCGCAACTGCCTGTGCCGCTCGGCGGCACAGAACCGGCTCAGAGACCGGCGGCCAGGCTCGTGACGCCGGTGGTGTTCAGGCCGGTGACACCCTCGGCGGTGCCGACCAGGGAACCGACGGTGCCGGACGCGGCGTCGACAAGGCCGGAGACCGGAACGACCGAGTCGGCGGTGCCGAGGACGGCGCCCGCGGCCTGGCCCACCAGGCCACCGGACACGTTGTCCAGGTCGGCGTCGGAGATTACCTGGGTCTCAACCTGGGGGGTGGAGTTCATGATGAAGCTTCCCTTCGCATGGCTACTCGAATTTCTGCGAGCGAGACTTTCGACTCTCCCGCAGTGCGAAGGATCAAAGCACCCGGGCCTGTTGCTCAGCTAATCGGACATCGGCGGACCAAGGCGCTGCCGGTCCGTTGAATTACGTTGCGTGCACGGGCGTCCATGGCTTGGTGCCATCTTCTTCACGTATTCGTCGCGCCTCAATTCCGGTGTCCGGGTGCCCTCTTGGCGGATTGGCGGACATTCCGCCCCTAGCGGCAGACCAGCAGGTCAGCGTGGGGAGAGTGCGCCGGAGGCTGTGTGGTGCATGGGTATTCGATGTGCAGATTCGCCGAAGAATGATTTCTCGTGCCAGGTGGTGCATGCATCTCGGACGTCCATGTGGAGGGAGTGTTTCCGTGCGGTGTTCAGAGGGTGTTGAGTGATCCATTCTGCGCGGCATTGCGGCGGTAATGGACCGACCTCCGGAAGTAGTGGAGATAGCCGCATAGCGGAGGTACGTCCGAGGCGGGCGGAATGGTCGATTCCGTCGGATGGCCCTGCGTTTGGCGGCGCTCGGCAGGGTGGTGGCGCGCCCATTGACAGTCTGATGGTGTGTCAGGAACCGTGAAAGCATGGCGAAGATGCGTGCGCGTCTGATCGGTCTGCTCGTCCTCATGACCGCGTCCCTGACCACCACCGGGGGCGCCACGTCGGCCGCAGCGCCCCCGACCGGCTCCCTGTGGTTCGACGAGCAAGCCGCCCGCGCGTTCACGGTCGACCACGGCCGCTTCACGGACGGACTCGGCCGCGAGGTGGTGCTGCGCGGATACAACGTCTCCGGCGAGACCAAGCTGGAGGAGAACGGCGGACTGCCCTTCGCTTCCGTCGCCGACGCCCAGAAGTCCGCGACCGCGCTGCGCATGCTCGGCGGCGCCAACAGTGTCCGCTTCCTGCTCTCCTGGGCCCATGCCGAACCCGTGCGCGGTCAGGTGGACACCGCCTATCTGGCCGCCGTCACCGCGCAGATGCGCGCCTTCCTCGCAGCGGGCATGCGCGTCTACCCCGACTTCCACCAGGACCTCTACTCGCGCTATCTGTTCAACTCGGGCAGCTGGTACACCGGCGACGGCGCTCCCAAGTGGGCGGTCGCGGCAGGCGGCTATCCACGGGAGTTCTGCGGGATCTGCCTTTTCTGGGGCCAGAACATCACCCAGAACGAGGCCGTGAAGCGGGCGGCGTACGACTTCTGGCACAACCGCGGCGGCGTCCAGGACGCCTTTCTCGCGACGGCCCGGACCGCCATGGCCTACCTCGCCGACCACCTCACCGACGCGGAGTTCGCGGCCGTCGCGGGCTTCGACCCGTACAACGAACCGCACGCCGGCTCGTACGACACCGGCCAGACCAGCCGCACATGGGAGCGCGACCTGCTCTGGCCCTTCTACGAGAAGTTCCGGGCCCGCATGGACGCCGCCGGTTGGCAGTCCAAGCCCGTCTTGGTGGAACCAAACCTCTTCTGGAACTCCAACCTCTCCTTCCAGAAGCAGGAGGGCGGTCTTCTCGACGCCGGGACCATCGGTCCGCGCTATGTCTTCAACACCCACTTCTACGACCAGAAGGCCATCTCCGGTGTCTTCATGTGGGGCAAGGCCGCCGACGGGCAGTACGCAGGCGACTTCGGCACCGTCCGGGACCGTGCGGCGGGCGCCGGTACGGCCGCGGTCGTCAGCGAGTTCGGCCACCCCCTGACCGGGACGGTCTCGGACAAGGCACCGACCGTCTACAAGGCGATGTACCAGGCCCTGGACTCCCGGCTGCCCGGCGCCACCTGGTGGTCCCGCCCACAGGACTCGGGCCCGGTCCTGTCCGGTACGCAATGGCAGTGGGACATCTACCACGGCCGCCACCACGAGCTGATGAACGGCAACACCGACAAGGTCCGCACCAGCGGCGACGCCTGGAACGACGAGGACCTCTCCGCCGTACGCCTCGACGACTCCGGGACGCCGGCCCTGCGGCAGGACGCCAGGCTGCTGGACCGCCTCTACCCCAGCGCCACCGCGGGCCGGGCCCTCGCCTTCACCTACGAGGACCGCTCACGCGACGGATCGGCCACCCTGACCTGGAATCCCGTACCGAAATCGCTCCCGCGCGTATCCGAACTGGTCGCATCTGGGCAGTACGGCCTCCTGCTGTGGCGCTCGGACGGCGGCTCGGCTCCCACCGAACTCCACCTCCCGGCCTCCTTCGAGACCACCCGGACGACCGTCGTCTCCGACCTCGGCACGGTCAGCGGACCGCCGTCCTACGAGTCGGGCGTGCCGATCGCGGTGTCCCCGGAACCGGGCGGGGCGGGCAGCCGCCGCCTGCTGCTCACCGCCCCGAAGGCCGACGTCCTGCACTACGCGCTGGTCACCAACGGGGCGACGGCTCCGTCGGCGGAGCTGCTGAGTGCGGCGCGGGCGGAACTGGCGGGGTGGGCGGCCGGGCGGGGCTGATTTTCGGCGATCGTGGGCTGCACCCATTTTTCGGTCACGATCAGCTGAGACCGATAACTCACTATTTTTCATATGTGGAGGAACGGTATTGATTGTGGAGTTCACGCATAGGGACCGATGAATCTGGAGGTACCACCATGGTCCGACTCCGTTCCGCCTCGCTGACTCTGCTGACCGCTGCCGCATGCCTCGCGCTCACCGTGCCATCGGCCTCGGCCGCCCCCGGCGACACCACGAGCATCTGCTACAGCAACTTGACGCCGTCCGGCTGGGTCGATGTGCAGTGGTGGAACACCTGGGAGTGCGGCGTCACCTTCAACCCCAACAAAAAGAAAATCCAGCAGGTCTCCGGCATGCCCATCGGCTCCACCCTGAACGTCTGTTCCTCCACACTGCCCCCGGCGGGCTGGGTCCAGGTGAACCGCTTCTACAACGGCGCCTGCCAGTACTCAGCAGTGCCCAGCCACGACCCCAACTCCTGGACGATCAAGCGGGTTTCCTGAGGCCTGGACTCTCTCGGCGGGAGAACGCCGGGTTCCCGCTGCTGGTCGGCAGGGGCGGTTCAAGCAGGGGGCCGCTGATCTTGGACGGCGGGCATGCTCGGATGATGACAGGCATGTCGAATACTTCCCGGCGCAGTCTGCTCGCTGTCTTCGCGGCCTCTGCCGCGTCCGTTCCGCTCAGCGGTCTGGCCGCCGCACCCGCCCGGGCCGCCGAGGCGGCTGCGCTCTCCGTGCAGTCGTTCTCGGCCCCGGCCCAACTGGCCTCGGCCCAGTCCTCGGTGACGCTGGCCCCGCTGGACGCGTCCTTCTTCACCCAGGTGACGCTGAATACTCCGCTTGCCGCCACGGTGCTGCCGGGTACTCCGGCCCGCAGCGAGATCACATCGGGCGGCAAGCGGGTCGCGTTGCTGACCCATGGTGCCCGGACGGTCGTACTGCCCGGCCCGGAGCGTACGTTCACCGAGAACAAGCAGCCGTTCGTGGACGACTTCCAGCGCACGCTTCCGGACCTGGCGCTTCCGTCGGCGGAGCGCCAGTACTGGGGCAGTACACCGGGCGGCGGCAGCTGGTCCACGCTCGGGCCCGCCGAGACCGACTACTCGGTCGTCCCCGGCTCCGGCGTCATCACCCTCACCACCGACTTGGCGAGCCGTCACGCGAGCGTGCGTGACGACGAGATCACGGACGTCGACGTGAGTGCCGTGGCCAAGTTCGACAAGGTGCCCGCCGGCCAGGCCTGCTCGTACGCGCTGTCCTTCGGCTATCAGGACACTCACAACAACTACCGGGCCCGGCTGTCCTTCCTGACCTCCGGAGCGGTCGAGTTGCGCGTCGAGAAGGAGGTCGCCGACACGGTCACCCAGCTGACCACGGCCCTCACGCTTGCCACCGGCGTGCCCGCGGGCACGAACTGGACGATCCGGGTGCGCCGCGAGGGTGCCCGTATCCAGGTCAAGGCATGGCGCTCCGACCTCGCCGAGCCGTCCTCGTGGGCCGCCGACGTCAGTGACCCCACCTTCACCAAGGGCCGGGTGGGACTGCGCGCGCTCGCCAACGACGGCTGCACCAACCTGCCGGTCAAGCTGATCGTCAGCCGCTTCCAGGTGGACGCCGCCACCTGGGAGACACCGCCCAGCGTCACGCACGGCGACTGGGTGCGCGTGCTGCCCCAGCCGTTCGACGGGAACTGGACGCCGGAGCTGGAGCAGACCGTCCGCGGCTGGGCCGGTTCGACGGCCCCGGACGTGCTGGCCTACGCGGCGATGTTCCTCGCGGGGGCGCCGGCCGTGACGAGCGGAGCCGGCCCGACCAAGGACAAGCAGGTCCTGGGCGAGGCCGGTTACGGCTACCTGGACCCGCAGGGCTACCGCTACGAAGGCGCCGACTTCCACGAGTACATGAACCTCGGCTGGACCTTCCCCGACGGCACCCACACCGCGCCGTCCAGCAAGCAGGTCGGCAACCTCGACTGCTCGGGCTACACGCGCATGGTCTACGGCTACCACCTGGGCGTGCCGATGGCCGCGGGCGAGGACACCTCCAGGACCCGGATCCCGCGCAAGTCCCGCAACATGGTCGACTACGCGCCCGGCGTGCGCATCGACCAGACCGACGGCACGAACCCACCCGCCGCGACACTGCTGCAGCCCGGCGACCTCGTGCTGTTCAACGCCGACTCGGGCGACGACAACCCGGCCATCACAGTCGACCACGTCGGCATCTACCTGGGCAGGGACGCGGCCGGCAAGCGCCGCTTCCTCTCCAGCCGCAAGACGGGCAACGGACCCACCATGTCCGACCTGGGCGGCGCCGCGCTCCTGGATGGCACCGGCACCTACGCCAAGAAACTGCACACCGTGCACCGCATCTGACGCCACGGCTGACCGCCCGCACCAGGCGCTGGCGGTCAGCCGGGTCGGCACCGGCACTTGGAGTTCGAGCGGATAAGCGGCAGGCAATCGGCCGGCAGACGGGCAGGCACAGGTTCCGTGATCATGGACTTGCGTCGCTCTGTGATCAGCTGGACTGTGCCTGCGCTGCCATGGTTCGTGAAACGCACCGGAATCGCGAGGTGACCCGCCTCGAACGGTGAACCGTTGAAACTCGTATGCGCGCGCCGCTCTCGCCTGCCATTCTCGGCGACATGCGTACGTTCGAAGAGCTCGTACAGGAAGGCGAGGCTGTCCCCACCGAGGGGTGGGACTTCTCCTGGTTCGCAGGTCGCGCCAGCGAGGAACGGCCGTGCTGGGGGTACTCGAGGCTGCTCGCCGAGCGGATGGCGAAGGCTGCGGCCGGACTCGACATCCAGACGGGCGGCGGCGAGGTGCTGGCCTCGATCCCCATCGCTCCGCCGGTGCTGGCGGCGACGGAGTCCTGGCCCCCGAACATCGCAATCGCCCGCCGCACCCTGGCGAAGTTCGACGCGACCGTCATGGAGGCCGAGGACGCATCCGACCTGCCATTCGCGGAGGAGTCGTTCGACCTGGTGGTCAGCCGACACCCCGTGGTGACCCGCTGGGACGAGGTGCGACGGGTGCTACGTCCGGACGGCGTGTACCTGGCCCAACACGTCGGCTCTGGCTCTGTGCGAGAGCTGACCGAGTTCATGATGGGGCCTCAGCCGCCAATGTCGCACCCGATTCCCGTGACCACCAGCTATGCAGGCACGAGCCCGACAGCGGCGGTGGCCGCCGCGGAGGCTGCGGGCCTGGACGTCGTCGACGTGCGCCAGGAAGCCCTCCGGATGGAGTTCCATGACATCGCGGCGGTGGTCCACTTCCTGCGCAAGGTGATCTGGATCGTCCCCGGCTTCACCGTGGACGCCTACCGTGACCGCCTGGCGGAACTCCACTCCTTCCTCGGACGCCATGGTCCGTTCGTTGCTCACTCGCAGCGATTCCTCATCGAGGCTCACCGGCGGAGGTAGCGAGAGCGTCCGTATCGATCACTTGCAGTCCGCGACTGGGCTCGTCGCCCGTACCACGCGGGAGACCTCGTCAGGAACCTGTTTGCGATCCCCGACCGGCTGATCAGCCTTTAAGAGGTGCTCGAGTCGGCGACTGCCCTCGTCCCGCCCGCGCGAGCGACCAGGTCGGCCACCGCGCGTGCGAGCGCCGCGAGGCCGGGGCCCGCCGGGCCGCCCGGCTCCGTCATGTAGAGGTCCCGGCGGATCTCGATCATCAGCGCGCTGACGCGAGGGTCCTTGCCGTAATACTTCAGCGGCACATACGTACCGGCAAAGGGTGTGTTGATCGCCGTCCCGCCGAATCCGGCGAACGACTTCTCCGCCAGGGCGACGAGCTCCGGCGGTGTGTGGAAGGCGTCGGCGCCGAGGCAGATCGGCGGCCGCGGGCCCTCACCGTGCAGCTCGTAAGGCAGCGGCTCGGTCGGATAGGAGTGGATGTCGATGATCACAGCGCGCCCGGTGGCCGCCAGCCGCTCGCCGACCGCCGCCGTCATCGCCTGCGCGTACGGACGGAAATAGCGGTCGATCAGCGGCTGCGGGTCGACCTCCGGCGCGCGCAGCCGTTCGCCGTGTGTGGTGTGGGTGTAGACCGCGCCCATGCCGACGGACAGCATTTCCTCCCGCTCGTCGGGAAACCGCTCGGGGTCGATGACCAGCCGCGAAAGACCGTTGACGAAACGCCAGGGAGCCACAGGAGCAGCCTCTGCCGCGGCGGCGGCGATCTGGGCGGTGTCGGCGTCGGTGATGTGGTCGAGCTCCCGCTCCAACGCGGCGTCGTCCAGCTCGATGCCGTCGCGCACGGGCGCGGGGATGATCCGTGCGGAATGCGGGACATGCAGAAGCACTGGGGAGTGGTCGGCGCCGGGAAGAAGCCGGAAGGGTGGGGGCTCGTGGTCCATCGATGTCCTTCCTGCCGGGCGAGCGGGGATCGGACGAGCATTTTACGGAGCCGGAACGGGCCCCGTGTGCCGATCACCTTCTGGAGCAGCGCAGTTGCCACGGATCGACGGCGGTGCCCATGACCCGCATCCCCGCGTCGTTCGTGTGCAGATGATGACATCATCGACATCGGCACCTGCATCCCGAAGAAGTTCAATGTGCACCCGACAGCCCAGGGCCGGCGCCAGATTCCCTTGTGACACGGCAAGTTGAGGGATCGTCGCCCGAATGGAGGGCCGGGCGGACGAAGGACCTACAACGAGGCTCTCTCGCTGTACGCCGGAGTGGCCGACCGGCGACGAATACCGGCCAATGGAGCGCAAGGGATCCCCGGGTACCCAAGTCCTGCTTATGGTTCAGGTGTGTTCGATTCCCGGCACATCAGAACGTTCCATGAAGTGGTGAGGACCGGTTCGTACTCGGCGGCCGCCCGTGCTCTGGGCTATACCCAACCGGCGATCACCCAACAGATGAAGTCCCTCGAACGCGACGTCGGCACACCACTGTTCATCCGGGTCGGCCGCAGTATGCGCCTCACCGAAGCGGGCGAGGCCCTGTCGCGGCACGCCTCCGTCATCCTCGACAACATGTCGGCCGCCCAACAGCAGATGAGCGCGCTGACCCGGCTGCGCGCGGGCAGGGTCCGCGTCTGCGCGTTCCCCAGCGCCAGTGCCACGCTCATCCCCGAGGCGATGGCCCGCCTCGCCACCGCCCATCCGGGCGTGCAGGTCGACCTCCTGGAGAGTGAGCCGCCGGAGTCGCTCCATCGCCTGGTGCGCGGGGAGTGCGACA
Source organism: Streptomyces sp. SLBN-118 (assembly GCF_006715635.1). NCBI lineage: Bacteria > Bacillati > Actinomycetota > Actinomycetes > Kitasatosporales > Streptomycetaceae > Streptomyces > Streptomyces sp. SLBN-118. The sequence continues at coordinate 1,315,594 of NZ_VFNP01000001.1, read as the reverse complement.
TCACGCTTGCCTTCACCTATCCCGGCCTGCATGAAGAGGTGCCGGAAAAGTTGGTGGAGATCCCGCTCCTGGAGGACCAGTTGACGGTGCTGCTGCCGACCGGGCATCCGCTCGCGCGGCGCAGAGCCGTCAAGCTGGCGGATCTGGCGCAGGAGCGCTGGATAGCCGGGTGTCTGCGCTGCCGGGCCAACCTCCTGCACGAATGCGGCGAGCAGGGGTTCGCGCCGGACATCGCGTTCACGACTGACGACAATCTCGTGGTGCAGAGTCTGGTCGCGGAGGGGCTCGGCGTCGCGATGATCCCGGCGCTCGTACTGAACTTCCTCTGCCACCGCAAAGTCACCGGACGGCCGCTGCAACCCGCTTCCCGTCGGCAGATCTCGGCGTACGTGCTCAAGGAGCATCTGCGGATACCGGCGACAGCCCTGGTCCTCGACGAGCTGAATACGGTCTCGGCGAACAAGATCGGCTGCTGAACAAGAGCGCCCCATTTATAAGCGGAACTTGGGAAGTCGCCAAGAAACCGTCGTTGGACGTGATGGGTCGGGCGGCTCGACGCTGCCCGTATGACCATTTCGACCGGAACAGCCGCCTTCACGGCCCCGCGCACGACCGAGCGCCTCGACGCGCTGATCGCCGAGGTACGCGAGGCCGTGGGGAGAGGCCTGCCACCCGACCTGACGGCATATCTGGTCGGCGAGCGCCTCGCACCGCATCTCGGCGCCGGCGATCTGCTCACCCCCGAGCAGTGCGAGAGCGACCCGGCCCGCTACCGCCAGCACCTGCTGCATGCCGAACACGACGGAAGCTTCTCGATCGTCGGACTGGTCTGGCTGCCGGGCCAGGGGACGTCCGTGCACGACCACGTGTCGTGGTGCACCACCGGTGTGCACGAGGGGGAGGAGTACGAGCGGCGCTACCGCCTTCTCCCGTCCCCTGCCACAGGGGCGGCCGCGCGCCTCGTCGCCACCGGCGATGTCGTCAACGAGCAGGGCGCCGTCTGCGGATTCGCGCCGCCCGGCGACATCCACCGGGTCTGGAACGCGGGTTCCGGACGGGCGATCTCCCTTCATGTGTACGGGGCGGACATATCGCGTCTTGGCACCAGCGTCCGGCGCGTCTACGAGCTGCCGGCCGACCGCTGATGGCGCTGCTGAGGGAACGGGCCGCCAAGGCACCCCCTTCCACGGCCGCGCCCCGCACCCTGCCCGGGCTCGCACTCGCCGCATCCGCCGTCGGCGTCGCCTGGTCCGTCCACCAACTGGTACCGGGCATACCGATGCTGACCGCCGCCGTGGTGCTGGGAATCGTGGCAGCGCACCTGCCGGGCACACGCGCCCTGGTCCGGGGAGCGGCCCGCCCGGGACTCTCGTACGCCGCGAAGCGCCTGATGCGGATCGGCATCGTGCTGCTCGGGCTGAAGCTGAGCCTGGACGACGTGCTCGGCCTCGGCTGGGCGACGGTCACCATGGTGCTCGGCGTCGTCGCCGCGACGTTCCTGGGCACCTGGTGGCTGGGCCGCCGAATGGGGCTCCCGGGCGATCAGCCGCTGCTGATCGCCGCCGGATACTCCATCTGCGGGGCGTCCGCGATCGGCGCGGTGAGCGAGGCGACGGACAGCGACGAGCGCGACGTCGCGACATCGGTGGCACTGGTGACACTGTGCGGAACCCTCGCCATCGCCGTACTGCCGCTGCTGCACCAGCCGTTGGGGCTGAGCGACGCCGAGTTCGGGCGCTGGGTCGGTGCGAGCGTCCACGACGTGGGGCAGGTCGTGGCCACCGCGCAGACCGCGGGCCCCGACGCGCTCACCGAGGCGGTCCTGGTCAAGCTGATGCGGGTGGCGCTGCTCGCGCCACTCGTCGCGGCGGTGGCGCTGTCCGTACGCCACAGACGGCGCGGCGGCGTTACGGCGACGAAGCGGCTGCCGCTGGTCCCGCTCTTCGTGGTCGGCTTCCTGACGATGGTGGCCCTGCGCAGTACGGGCCTGCTCCCGACGTCCGCCATCGACGTGGCACAGTACGCGCAGGAACTCCTGCTCGCCGCCGCGCTGTTCGGTCTCGGCAGCACGGTCGACCTGCCGTCCCTGACGCGCACGGGCGCGCGGGTCGCGGCCCTGGGGCTGAGCGCCTGGGTGGTCGTGGCGGGGGTCTCGTACGCGGGAGTGCTGCTGATCACGGGCTGACGGCGGGCACCTGCTCAGCGAGCAGGGTCGGCGCCGCCATGTCCAGTACGGTCAAGACCCGCTCCCAGGTCTCCATGTCCCGCTCCACCGGCGGCAGTTCGACAGCGCCGCCGCCCAGCCAGCCGCTCGCCAACGCGACCGGGTCCTCACCCGTCACGGCTCCTGCCGCGAGGGCCGCCGCGCCGAGGGCGACAAGCTCTCCGCTCTTTGGGATCAGCAGCGGGCGCCCGGAGAGCCGTCGTACGGTCTCCACCCAGTGCCGCCCCCTGGCTCCGCCGCCCACCAGCCGCAGCGGCCGAGTCGCCACATCGTCGTCGGCCGGGTCGAGACCGCAGGCGCGGAGCACCTCGTCCAGCGCGCGCAGCACCGTTACGACCGCGCCCTCGTAAGCAGCGCCGAGGATCTGCTGGCGGGTGGTTGTGTGGCGAAGGCCGGTGAGCAGACCTGAGGCCGCCGGCAGATCGGGGGTGCGCTCCCCGTCGAGGTAGGGCAGCAGCACGACCTCGCCGCCCGCCTCCGCGGCGTCCCTGCCCAGGCCCAGCAGCGTCGCGATCCTGTCGACGGCGAGCGTGCAGTTCAGGGTGCAGGCCAGTGGGAGATACGTACCGTCTGTGGCGGCGAATCCGGAGAGCGAGGGGGAGGCGGGCCGGGTGCGGCCGGCCGCGAAGATGGTGCCCGAGGTGCCGAGGCTGAGCACCGGGTGGTCCAGGAGCCCCGCGCCGCCGAGCCCGAGTCCGACGGCGGCGGCCATGTTGTCGCCGGTGCCCGCGGCGACGGCGATGCCTGCCGGCAGGCCGAGGTCGGCCGCCGCGGTGCCGGTCAGCGAGCCGATGCGCACGGCTCCGGTCGCGGCCACGGGCGGCAGTAAGTCGGCGTCCAGGCCGATGAGTTGAAGGAGCTTCGGGTCGTACGCACCGGTGGCGGTGGAGTACCAGCAGGTGCCGGAGGCGTCACCCGGGTCGGTGGCCGCGGTGCCTGCAAGCCGTTCGGTGAGGTAGTCGTGGGGGAGGCGTACGGCGGCGGCCGCCCTGGCGGCCCGTGGTTCGTTCTCCCGCAGCCACTGCCACTTGGCCGCCGTCATCGAGGCGACCGGCACCGATCCGGTACGGGCCGTCCAGGCATCGGGTCCCCCGAGCGCCTCGGTGAGGGCGGCGGCCTGCGGGGCCGAACGGGTGTCGTTCCACAGCAGTGCGGGACGCACCGGACGTCCGGCCCGGTCGAGGACCACGAGGCCGTGCTGCTGTCCCGCGACCGCGATGCCGATGACGGCGGACGCGGGCAGGCCCGACTCCTTGAGCCCGGCGGAAACGGCCTCGCGCAGCGCGTGCCACCACACTTCGGGGTCGCTCTCGCGGGCGCCGCCCGCACCGCCGACCTCGTGCGGGGCCCGGCCGACGGCGAGCGTACGGCCGGTGGCCGCGTCGACGAACGCGGCCTTGGCGGACTGGGTCGAGCTGTCAACGCCGATGACCACCTGCTGCGCGGGCATGGTCCCCACCTCTCCCTCCGGCCTATTTGGCAGTTCGCCAAACAAATTACGTCAAGCGGTCGTGCGCGAACAGGTGTTGGGGGCTATGGCGGTCGGGACGGGGTATGCAACATTAGTAAGCACAGAAAACAAACCAGGGTTCGAAGGCGGTCATGGCCATGGCGCAAGGCTTCACTCCCACCCCCGGCGACAAGTTCAGCTTCGGCCTCTGGACGGTCGGCTGGCAGGGCCGGGACCCGTTCGGGGACGCGACCCGCCCGCCACTGGACCCCGTCGAATCCGTGCAGCGGCTCGCCTCGCTCGGTGCGTACGGCGTCACCTTCCACGACGACGACCTGATTCCCTTCGGCGCGTCCGAGTCCCAGCGCGAGTCGCACGTCAAACGCTTCCGGCAGGCGCTGGACGCGACCGGTCTGGTCGTGCCCATGGCCACCACCAATCTCTTCACCCACCCCGTGTTCAAGGACGGCGGCTTCACCGCCAACGACCGGGACGTACGCCGGTACGCGCTGCGCAAGACCATCCGCAACATCGACCTGGCCGCCGAGCTCGGGGCGCGCACCTATGTCGCCTGGGGCGGCCGCGAGGGCGCCGAGTCGGGCGCGGCGAAGGATGTGCGGATCGCGCTGGACCGGATGAAGGAGGCCTTCGACCTGCTGGGGGAGTACGTCACCGAGCAGCGCTACGAGCTGCGCTTCGCCATCGAGCCCAAGCCGAACGAGCCGCGCGGTGACATCCTGCTGCCGACCGTCGGCCATGCGCTGGCCTTCATCGAGCAGCTTGAGCGGCCGGAGCTGTACGGAGTCAATCCTGAGGTCGGCCACGAGCAGATGGCCGGGCTGAACTTCACGCACTCCATCGCCCAGGCGCTGTGGGCGGGCAAGCTCTTCCACATCGACCTCAACGGGCAGAACGGCATCAAGTACGACCAGGACCTGCGCTTCGGTGCGGGCGATCTGCGGTCCGCCTTCTGGCTGGTCGACCTGCTGGAGAGCGGCGGCTACGAGGGCCCGAGGCACTTCGACTTCAAGCCGCCGAGGACCGAGGACGCCGACGGCGTGTGGGCGTCGGCGGCGGGCTGTATGCGCAACTACCTGATTCTGCGGGAACGGGCCGCCGCGTTCCGCGCGGATGCGCGGGTCCGGGCGGCGCTGCGGGCAGCGCGGCTTGATCAGCTGATGCTGCCGACTGCGGCGGACGGGCTGTCCGGGCTGCTGGCGGACCGGTCGGCGTTCGAGGAGTTCGACGTCGAGGAGGCGGGGGAGAGAGGGATGGCGTTCGAGGAGCTGGACCAGCTGGCGCTGGAGCACCTGCTGGGGTTGGGCTGAACGGGGCGGGTCGCCTGCGGCGGGCCTTGTCCCCTACCCGCCCCTTCCCGCTGTGACATTTTGCGGCTCCGCCGCGTGGCGGGCTCCGCCCCGGACCCGGCGCCTCAAACTCCCGCAGACTTCGTCCGGGGGGACCCCCGCGGGGCTGAAGTGTGCGGCTGGGCCGCACATTCAGCCCGTCCGGCGTTTGAGGACATGCGGCCGAAGGTCGCATACGGGGTCCAGGGGCGAAGCCCCTTGGTTACGGGATGGGGGTACCTCCCACGGCCGCCAGGCCGTAGGGGGAGGGCGGGGTGGGGGCAAAGCCCGCCGTAGGCGACCCGCCCCGCAGCCCCGACTACCCCGCTGCCCGCGCCGCATACCGCACCGGATCCCCCAGTACCTCCCGTACCACCAGCGCCGCCGCCCCCCGCGCCGCGTCCGCCGCCGGGGACGCTGCGCGCAGGCGGCCCGCCGTCTCGGGCCACAGGCCCGAGACCACCCGGCCCGACAGCTCGCCGTCGGCCGGCGGCGCCAGCCACGGCAGCAGCGGTGGATAGATCCCGCCGAGCACCACCGCGTCCGGGTCGAAGAGGTTCACCGCGCCGGACAGGACCCGGCCCAGCATGAGCCCGGCGCGTCGCAGGGCTGCCACCGCACGCTCGTCGCCCGCGCGGGCCCGCCGTTCCAGCTCGGCCACGCCCCGGGCGCCGCTGGTCTCGTCGAGTCCAGCGGCTCGCAGCAGCGCCGCCTGGCCGGCGTACTGCTCCAGGCAGCCGCGCGAGCCGCACCGGCATTCGGGGCCGTCAGGGGACACCACGACATGGCCGATCTCGCCGGCGAAACCGTGCGCGCCGCGCAGCAGTTCACCGTTCAGAACCAGCGCGCCGCCGACGCCGATCTCGCCCGTCAGATACAGGAAGCCGCGCACGTCGGCGAGGTCCCCGAACCACAGCTCCGCCAGGGCCGCCACATTGGCCTCGTTCTCGGACCGCACCGGCAGGGCGGGATCAGCGGGACGCAGAGCGGCGAGCGCCTCGGCGAACGGGACTTCGGCCGCGACATGTGTCCAGCCGAGGTTGGGCGCGTACCGGACGGTACCGGCAGAGACCAGGCCGGGGAGAGCCAACTGGACGCCGACCGGGTGCAGTTCCTGCTCGGCCGCGGACACCAGGGCCCGCGCGGCGATCACCGCGGCCCGGCCCAGCACCAGCTCGGGCGGCGCGCCGCTGTTGTCGATGTGCTCGACCAGCCGCACCCGGTCGCTGCCCGCCAGGTCGACCACGCACACCGCGACATAGTCGACGTTGATCTCGACCCCGATGCCCGCGACTCCGGTACGGGCCACCTTCACTACCGTGCCCGGACGGCCCGCCTGACCGCTGAATGTCTTGCCCGACTCCGTCAGGAACCCGCTGTCCAGGAGCTGTTCGACCAGGGAGGAGACGGCCGCCCGGGTCAGCCCCACCCGCGCCGATACACCGGCCCGGGTCACCTCGCCCGCGTCGCGGACCGCCCGCAGCACCAGGCTGAGGTTGTGCCGTCGTACCGTCTCCCGGTCGGCCTTGGGCTCCAGCGGTGGGTGGTTCCCGGGCCCGTTCGGTCTCACGCGTCCGCCGGATCGGTTTCGAGCTCCGTCTTCCGCTCGCCGCGGGGCCTGGCGGCGCTGCGCAGTTCCTCGTCGGTCAGCGGCGGCCCCGGCAGGGGCGGCAGCCCGGGTCCGCGCAGCGCGGCCAGCACAACCCGGGGGCGGACGAGCGTCGAGATGGGTGCGGACAGGGTCATCACATCGGTCAGGGCGTCGACGACCAGGAAGTTTCCGGTCGACGTCAGCATCAGGCGGTCGACGTAGCGGCCGAGCAGCCGGTCCACCGCGCCGGGCTCCTTCCCGGTCGCCCCGGGGTAGAAGATGTCCTGTCCGGTGGCGAGGTCCCAGGCCGTGGACGCGGGTTTGGCGATGGCGCGCTGTGCGCGCCTGGCGAGGCCGGGCGCGGTGATCCCGCGGTTGCGGATCTGATCGCGCAGGGCCCGTACGCCCTGTGCCGCCACCGACATGCCGTGGCCGTAGACCGGATTGAAGGTGGCGACCGCGTCACCCACCGCGACGAAGCCCTCGGGCCAGCCGCGGACCTTCTCGAAGTACCGGCGCCGGTTGGCCGTGTTGCCGAAGGTGACCACATCGCTGAGCGGCTCGGCACCGGAGATGAGCTCGCCGACGACCGGGTGCCTGACCGAGCGGGCGAAGGCTTCGAAGGCGTCGGCCGCCTTGGTCGGCTCGCCGCCCCGGGTGCCGGAGAGTGTCACAAGCCAGCGCCCGTCCTCGACGGGGAGGATGACCGCGGACTGTCCGGGCCGCGGTTCGCGGGCGTTGGACTGCACATTGACGATGGGGAAGTCCCCGGTTTTCTCCGGGGCGCGGAAGAGACGGCTCGCGTACACCAGGCCGGTGTCCACCTCGTCGACTCGTACGCTCTCGACCCCCAGCGCGCCCAGCAGCTGCGGTGTACGGGTGCCTCGGCCGCTGCAGTCGACGACCAGGTCGGCTTCGAGGACGCGCTCGGTGCCCTCGGCGGTCCGTACCCGTACTCCCGTGATCCGGGCCGAATCGCCTTCCAGGGACAGCACCTTGGTGCGTGCGAGCAGGGTGATGCCGGGGGCGGCCAGCACCTGCTCGCGCACCACCCAGTCGAGGAGGTCGCGGCTGCAGGAGATCAGATAGTGCGTCTCCTCGGTCCAGCGCCGGTACCAGCCCTGCGGAGAGAGCCCGACCATGGCGGTCGGCAGCGGGATCCGCCGGGCCCCGGCCGCCAGCCAGCGAGCGGTGACACCGGGCAGTACGGACTCGATCGCCTCGACCCCGCCGCACCACAGGATGTGCGCGTGACCTGCCTGGGGCAGGTGCTTGCGGGGCTCGGGCCCGGCCGGGAGGGCGTCGCGCTCCACGACCGTGATCTCGTCGGCGAACTCGCCCAGTGCGGCGGCGGCCAGCAGCCCGGCCAGTCCCGCGCCGATGACGACGGCGCGACGCGGGGCGGGGCCGGCGTCGGGTCTCTGGGGTTCGCTCATGGGTGGCTGCTCTCTGACCTGGCCGCGCAACGGCGGCGTGCTGCTGCGACGACAGGCGAGTGACGCAACGCCCGTGACATACCGACGAGATCGCGCTGTGCCTGCTTGGGCAGGGCGGCACGGGTGTCCGCCGAGGTGATGATCGTTCCTTGCGGGTCGGCGTCCCGGGCGATGACCGCGGCGGCCAGCATCGCGGCCTCGGCGACCGCGTCCGCCTCGTCGGCGCCGGCTCCGTGGGCGTGCGCCGCGGCATGGGAGTCCGCCCGCAGGGCGTGGTCGAAGTAGGGGTCCAGGGCGAGGATGCCGTCGTGGATGAAGGCCTCGCGCTGGGTCAGCCGGAGGTCGAGGGAGGACCACAGGGAGATCCGGACCGCGGCCGTGCCTCCGGGTGCCGCCGAGCGCAGTTCCCGCCACAGGGTGCCGAGCTTGCGGTAGGTCGACCACTTGCGCCAGGCGTCGGCGAGGCGCTGGCCGACCAGCGGGAGAATGAACCCCGTGGCGATGATCAGGGCGGAGGCGGACGCCAGCGGCGGTGCGACGCGGGTGCTGAGCCAGTCCAGGTTGTAGCCGGCCCAACGGGCGGACACTGCGGTGTACTTGACGGCGTCGAACCCGATGTTGAGGAAGTAGCCGGTCATGATGAGCACCAGGCCGGTACGCAACCAGCCGTGCACCACCAGGGACCAGCGCCTGCACAGGACCGACATCACGACCGCCGCCACCGTGTGCGACACGAGATAGAGAACGATCATCTCGCGCATGTACGGAGTGTTGGCGTAGTACGTGTCCAGATCGCGCAGCCGCTCGACGGGTGCGTCGCCGAGAGCGAAGAGGACGATCATCGCCACTATCACGGCGCCGTACGCGGTGATGGTGCGGCGGGACGCGCGTCGGGTCACCTCGGGCGGGCCGCCGCGCCAGTTGATGACGAGCACCAGGCAGGAGGCGCTGAACGCCGTGAGGATGCAATAGACCAGCGGCGCGGAGAAGTTGGGAATGCCGGTGATGCGGTTGACCGCGGCGATGGTGGGCGGCGCGGCGAAGAAGAACACCGAGACGGCCACGAGCAGCAGTGCGCTGACGGACCGCAGCAGCGGGTCACGCCAGCTGCGGCTGAATCCCGGCAGCCGGCAGGCGAACGCGACGGCGAGGGCGGCGCCCGGTATGTAGAAGTCCAGGCCTTCCACGCATCAGCCCTGCGGCTTTCGGTACCCCAGTGACGCCTCGATACGGCCCTCGATGACATCCAGGCCCGGGAGACCCCGTCTGGGTGAACTCGACAGCAGCGAACGGCACTTGGAGCTCAGCAGCAGTCCGAAGCTCTCCGCCTCGCTCTCCTCGGCGACGTCGAAATGCGTACGAGCCGCGACCTTGAGGACGGTGTCCTGCAGGTCGGCGCCGTCGTTCAGCAGGCGTGCCGCGACGGCGGCGCCCTCGACGTGGTGGCTGGAGTGACCGGCCTGCATGTGCCACAACTCATGGCCGAGGATGACCAGTTGGTGATCGGGAGCGGTGCGCTCCTCGATGACGATGAGGTCCTGGTCCGCCATGTCGAGCCAGAGCCCGCTGGCGGTTCCCGGGGGGAAGGAGGCCATGCGGAACTGGACCGGCCGGCCGCGTCGGCCGCTCATCCTGGCGCACAGGGTGGCGTAGAGGTCCGTCGGTTCCGCGGGGACGGGCAGGTCGATTCCGGCGATCAGTTCGCCGCACAACCGCCGCATCTCTTTGCCTTTGTTCACCGTTCTCCCGTCGGTGCGTGGTTCACTTCAGGACTCCGTCGGCTTGACGCTCTCGAGGAGCATGTCGAGCCATTCGGTGACCTTGTCGCGGTGTTTGTCGGTGGGGAGCTGGGCCGCGCGCCAGGCGATGCCCCGTACCCCGTGGTCCTGCAGCAGACGCTCCAGGGGGTCGCTGTCGCCCGCGTAGTCGTGCAGCAGCGTCTGCTCGGTGCGCTGCAGGGCGCCGTCGAGCGCGTCGGCGTCCTCCGCGGTGAGGAATCCGGCGTGGACCTTGAAGAAGCGCTGGATGGCGTCGCAGTGCTCCATGGTCGGTCTGCGGTCGCCGTTGATGAGAGCCCCCGCCTGCTGCCGCGACATGCCTGCGCCGTCGGCGATCTCCTGCTGTGTGTAGCGGCGGCCGTTGGGCTTGAGCCGGGTCCTGCGCAGCAGGTCGAAGCGCTGAAGGAAGCGTGCCTGGAGGTCGGGTTCGCCCGCGGGCCTGCCGTCGAGGAGGTCCCCGACCACATCGGCGGGGACGCCGGAGGCCTCGGAGAGCTGATGTACGTCGAAGACCTCACTGTGAGGCACACCGAGCTTGCCCGCGAGTTCGGCCAGACGGGAAATCGACGCCGCCAGGGGGCCTGCGGCTGTCGGGACCGGAACCGAGAAGCCGTCTGTCACCAGTAGGTCTCCTAGATCACGCGAGGTCGCTCCGCACACAGTGGGCTGCCGGGAGAGTAACTGTTCCAGAGAAGTGTAACCAGGCCTTGCCACAGCTGTGGCGCGATCTGGACGCTCAGCGGCGGTCAATGCCACGATAGTTGACATGTCCGGGTGCGGGTAGCAGGATCGCCACGCGGTGATGATCCAAATGGCCCTGCCGCACCGGGACTTCGAGAGGGTGGCATTCTCGATGACACATGAGGCAGGCGTGGAACGACCCGGTGCCCATGGGCGGCGAGGCCACTTCGGCACGGCCCGCGGCGCGCTCCGGGCGAGGCGCGTCACCGATGTCATCAGGCGGCGCCGCGAGGAACTCGGGCTGAGCGTCGAGGACGTGGCCGCCCGGCTCGAGATCAGCACCGGCGCGTACGGAAGCTGGGAACGCACCCCCGCTCAGGACTGGACCGACGAGCGGCTCATTGCCCTGGTCAAGGCCCTGGAGATGAGCGACCAGCAGGGTGGCTGGCTCTTCCGTCTCGCCGTCGACCGCGACCCGCCGGCCACCCCCGGCCGGCCCGTGACAGCCGCCCTTTCCGCGCCTCCGCTGGGGCCGGCGCGCCCCTCGGGCCCGGCCTTCCCCTCACGGCCCACGCGCCCGTTCGCGCCCGGGCCCGCACCCGCGCTGCCCATCCTGCCCGCGGCGCCGGACGAGCCAGATCCGCTTGCTGCGCCCGACCCCGAAACCCGTGCCTACCTGCACGACTACGCCGCGATGATGGACGCCGTGCCGATGCCTTCGGTGCTGTTCGACCGGCGTTGGGACGTGGCACACGCCAACCATGCCTTCGAGGCGCTGTTCCGCGGCATCGCCCCGCACCCCACGGCCATGCCCGCCGAGAACTTCCTCAGGTTCGTGCTCTTCCACCCGGACGCCGGGACGGTGCTCGGCGACCGTGAGACGAGCTGGTGCCTGCCCTTACTGGCGCAGCTCGACGCGGCCCTGGAGTGTTACCCGCAGGACCGAGTCCTTCAGGCCATTCGTCGCGACATCGCGGACGACCCGATCATGGACGCCGCCTACCGCTGCGGACTTCCGCACTGGATGCGCGCCATGGGGGCGGCTGCCATGCATCACGACGGAGCCGTACGGCCGTTGCACCACCCTGATCCCCGGCGGGGGCGGACCGAGTGCCGGATCGTCGACGAGACCCCCGGGACCCTTCAGGGCCAGGGCTTCACCCGGTTGACGCTGGTCCTGCGCGAGGGGCGGTCCGTCTCGCCCGATGTGCGGCGGGGCAAGTCGCATCTGCGAGCTGTCTCCAGCGGCTGAGACGCGAGCGGCACGACGGCCTGACGGCCCGCTCCGTCGGCTCATCGCCGCCTCAGCTCATCGCCGTCTTCGGTGCGTTGCCGTCTTCAGCGCATCGATGCCACGGCCCACTCCGCCACAAGGGCCACCGCGACCCCGACCCCCAGCACTGCCGTGGCCACCCGTGTACGCCCCTGGCGGCTGAGTACCAGCGCGCTGCCCGAGAGGATCAGCGCGATGCCGTAGAAGCCCACTGTCAGCACCGAGTGCGTGCTGCCCAGCCGCAGCACGAGCGTGACACCCACGGCGATCATGATGAGCGCGGAGAGGGCTATCCGAACATGACGTGCCTGGCGTGGTGTGAGCCCCTGCCGCTCCGGGCTCGAATTGGCTTCCGACATGCACCGAAGCCTATGCGGTCCGATGGGTGTTCGGGCTGCGGGGGCTGATCTTTCCTGCCCCCTGGTGTACGCCCCGGCGCCTGGTCAGGTGCTGTGCGCGCCGCCCACGCCGGCCGTCCACAGGGGAGCGGTTCCGGTGAGCTGGCAGGCCATCAGATAGAGCGGTATCGGCGGAGTGTAGGGGCTGGCGTCGTCGGGCCGCCGGATCAGCCGGGGATTCGCCGCAGGCACGTACGCCCCGCGGGCGTAGTGCGAGGGCAGCGGCCAGGTCAGCTCCAGGTCCGAGCCGGCCGGCACGATCCACCACCACCAGTCGGTGTCGGCGAAGACGCAGCCGTGGCGCGGTAGTCCGCCCAGCAGCCGGAAGCCGTGGCGCGCGGGAACGCCCACGGCATCACAGCCCAGATGGGCCGGGAGCGTGGGCGGAAGGACGAGCCGGGTCAACGGGCGCTCGGCGAGCGCGGTCTTGGTGCGGCAGGTGCCGCGGCGGACGCTCCGGGAGAAGAGGAGAGTCGCCAGGCTTTTCAGCATGGCCTCTGCGGAACGGGTGGAATGCCGGTCTGCTGGGAGGTGCGGGCGTGTGGCAGTTCCGCCCAGACCAGACGGCCGGGGCCGTGCTTCGACTCGTCCGCCCCCCAGGCGCTGCTGACGGCCTCGACCAGCAGAAGGCCGCGCCCGCGTTCTTCTTCGACGGTGTGGCACACGTGCGGGACGGCAGGGGATGCCCCCTGGTCCTGCACGGTTATTCGCAGGAGCTCCGCGCCGATAAGGAGTTCGCAGGCCACCAGATGGCCATCGGTGTGCACGACCGCGTTGGTGACCAGTTCGGACACGACGAGCATCGCTGTGTCGCGAACGTCGCCGCCTATTCCCCACAAGTGCAGCTGTTCGTGCGTGAGTCTTCTCGCTCTCGCGACGAACTCGACGCGCGCCGGAAGTTCAAAGTTGTACCGGTGGTCGGCCCCCGGGCACTGGTCCACGAGCGGGGCGGTGAGCGCGTCACGGTTCACCCGACCACTCTCCCGCTGCAATTGCCACCTTGGCAAGGGTCACTTTGAAAAATTCAGAGTGGGCATATTCATCTCCGCGGGAGCGTGGCACACTGCTCGCGACAGCACGTGGGGAGGTCTCGAAGTGAGTGAACCGCGGTCCGCCCCCACGGTGGGCCAGGTCGTACTCGGCAGGCGCTTGCAGGATCTGCGGGAGCGGGCCGGACTCAGGCGCGAGGAAGCGGCAAAGATCCTTCGCGTGGCCGCAGGCACCATCCGCCGGATGGAAACAGCCGAGGTCGCGCTGAAGATCCCCTATGTCCAACTGCTGCTGAACGCCTACGGGATCACTGACGACGAGGCCCGAGGTTTTATCGAGCTCGCCGAGGAGGCCAACAAGCCCGGCTGGTGGCAGCGCTTTCACGACGTTCTGCCCGGCTGGTTCAGTATGTACGTCAGTCTGGAGGGCGCCGCCGCCCTTATCCGGACTTATGAGCCGCACTTTGTGCCCGGTCTGCTGCAGACGGAGGACTACGCCCGGGCCATCATGACCTGCGGAGCCGTCGGGCAGACCGACCCGGCCGACATCGAGCGCCATGTGGCGTTGCGGATGGAACGCCAGGCTCTGCTGACCCGACCCGACGCACCCAAGTTCTGGGTGATCATGGACGAGACGGTCTTCCGCCGGCCCGTCGGTGGCCCCGGCGTCATGCGAGCGCAGATCGACCAGCTGCTCGAATGGGCCCGGCTGCCCCATGTCACCCTGCAGATCGCGGAGTTCGCGACCGGACATCACCCCGGCACCTACGGGCCGTTCGTCCTCTTCCGGTTCGCCGTCCCCGAGCTCCCGGACATGGTCTACAGCGAGTACCTCACTGGCGCCGTCTACCTGGACGCCCGCCCCGAGGTCGCCTCGCATCTGGAGGTTCTGGACCGCATGGCGGCCCAGGCCGCGACTGCGCAACGCACGAAGGAGATTCTCAGGGATCTCCGCAAGGAGTTGTAATGGATCACAACATATACAACGGCATGCCGGCGGCCCAACTGGGCGAAGAGGGCTGGCACAAGCCGTGGAGCGGCGGCAACGGCGGAAACTGCTTCGAGACGATGAAGCTGGCCGACGGCAGGGTCGCGGTGCGTCAGTCCGCTGACCCGGACGGCCCCGCCCTGATCTACACCTCCAACGAGATCGAGGCATTCATCCAGGGGGCCAAGGCCGGGAAGGCGGACTTCCTGGTCGGGTGACGCGGTCGTTCTGATCGTCCTTCCTGGTGACCGAAGCGCTGCCCCAGGGCTTGTGGTCACCCAGGGCCTTCTGCCAGTTCTCGGTGCATCGCGCCGATCCCGTCCATCTTCTGGGACTCCACGACGTGGTCGAAGCCGTCGTACACGCTTCGCTCGATGACCTTGCCGCCCGCGGTGACCGACTCCTGGCGGCCGAACGGGTCGTAGGTGTAGTTGGCGGCCGAGCCACCGGTGGTGGCCCTGAGCAGCCGGTTCCGGTCGTACTCGTAGACGGTGGTGGCGTCCTTGACCGTCTGCCCGATGACGTTGGCGTTGTCGTCGTGGACGTACGTCTCCGTACCGGCACCTGTACCCGTCTTGACCGACTTGGCGAGCCGGTGGGCCGGGTCATAGGTGTAGTCAGTGGTGGAGGACAGGTCGGTTGAGTGGTTGGCGGCGTTCATCTTCTGCGCCACGTCCTGCGCTTTGTTCCCGTTGGGGTCGTAGGCGTAGGTGCGTGAGGAGACCAGCGTTCCCGGATCAACCGCGTGATCAAGCTCGTCGCGCGCCACGCGTTCGGCTTCCGCAACGCAGGCAACCAGCGACTACGGACACGTTGCGTCACCACGCGGCGAGCCCGCATGCACCTCCGCACCGCTTAACTTCGAAGACCCCTCCTACCGTCCGCCGCCAGGCGTGCCGGGCCGTCCGGCGGCTCCACGACGGGCCTCGCCAGCGCGGCCAGGCCCTCGGGGCGCAGTCGCTCGATGACCCGTCGCACTGCGTCCATCGACGCGGCGGGCCGCTCGCCCAGCGCCCCGCGCACCGGGAAGCCCAGCCGGCCCAGGGTGTCCTGCGGGGCCCGCCGCAGCCATTGCCCCACCGCCGCGTACGAACGCGCCCCGGCCGCGACCGCATGCGACCGCATAGGCAGCCGCCCGCACCAACGCGACCAGCGGATACCGCCTGCCCCGACGTCCACGAGGATCCCAACCCTCGACTGTGTCACCCGCCGGGGCGACAGAACAGAACGCACGAGCGCAGGCATGGCAGACTCACGAATCACCGAAGCTCCGTTGTGCGCAAGGGACTTGAGAGGTCACTCGCATCAACGGAGCTTCGGCAGGTTCGGTCACCCTCGCCCTGACCAGCCACTTCACAAGATCAACTCGACCTTGCGAGAGCCCTGAGCTGACACCCGACACGGCTTAACTCATGGCGATTGGGCCCCGGGCCATCACACAGGGAACGGACCGGTGTAATGGACCCGACGCTCCCGCACTTCACGCTGCAACAACTCCCCGGCGTGCGGGCGGAGCTTCTCCCAGTTCTCCGGATAGCCCAGCAGCTGATCCGTTACGCGGATGCTGGTCATTTCCTTGATGAAGGGGCTGTGACTCCCCAGCTCCAATAGGCGTTCCAGGAAGTATGCACACCGATTCGCCAGTTCCTCGTCCAAGGGAACGGAATCGAGGAGCGGCTTCAGCACCTCATCCACGAAGACCTCGCTGATCAAGGTGTACGCCCCCACTTCGGCAGCAGGCCTGTTCACCGAGTCGGCGTACTCACGCTCGTCCTCCTCCAACGCGAGAATCACCTCCCGCTGCGCCGGAAAGCACTCCCGAATGAGGTCCCGCACGAGCGCGGAAGCCGTGGGACCGGCCTGCTCGCGCTCGGCGCCGTCCGCCGCTTCCGTCACTTCGTCTCTGCCCTTCATACGTCTGCTCAGTTCTTTTCCCGGGCGGCGCCCCTTTGCGTTCCGTACGCAAAGGGGCGCCGCAATCCGTCCGGCCGTCAGTCGCTACGCGACCTCAGGAACCGGGCAGTCTCCCATCACATCACACGGTTGGTCCCCTCGGAAAAGGGAACGCATTCCGTCCCAGATGAAGAGGAGGTCACCGAGCGCCCCTGCCCCGTTGAGCAGCTTCGGCAGCCTGGGTTCCCCCTTGAGGCGTGGCACCCCATGCGGGTTTGCCTCGAATTCGCCGCCGGTGATGGCCTTCATCGAAGGAGCGCGCCACATGCGATCACCCGCCGACTTCACGGCGTTGTGCACCTCCTGGTTCTCATTGATGAGCTTGGTCACCGCGCCGTTCTCGTCGACCGTGTTCAGGGCCCTCCAGATTTCGTCGGCCTCGGCCAGGGCGACGTTACGGTCCGCCTCTGAGAGGTTGACCTTCTTGTCCGGCTTCCGGTCGTCCTCAAGGAGCTTCGTCAGCCGGGTCAACTGGTCGGCGGCGTCGGCCACATGCCACAGTCCCTTGGTCGGATTGCCCGTCTTGAGTTCGTTGATCAGCGCGGAGCTCACCTTTCCGTCACCGACCTCCGGAACCGATCCCGGCTTGAGGTAGATGTCACCGAGAATTCCGCGCAGCTTCCCGTTCTCGACCGTAGGAGCCACGGCGGCACCCGACGGAACGAGGGGCGACAGGAAGCCGCCTCCGCTGCCGCCGCACGTGTTGCCGATCTCCGGCACGCCCGGTGCGCAGGGAAGGTGACCGTCGAGTTCGACGAAGCTGACCGGGTTACCACCGGTGAACGCATAGCGGTTTCCAGTGTAGGGGTCCGCTCCGAGGCTCATGTCGGCCAGGGCCCCGGTGTACATGTCCCGGGTCGTGAAGCGGTTGAGCCCCGGGTCGTAGTCGCGGAAGCCCATGTCGTATGTGCCGGACTGCGAGTCCCAGCGTTTGGCGTTGTAGCGGTAGGCGTTGTACGCCTCCTTGGTCGGGTCGCCGGCGTCGGGCTTGTCGATGCCGGTGAACTCCGACTTGTCGTCAGCGCCGTACGCCGTGTAGCCGTACGTCGCCTTCGTGTCGCCGTTCTTGTCCGTCAGGGTCTCGAGTCGGTGTGGCTGTTGTATCCGTAGTAGCCGTCCTCCGTCGTGCCGTCGGTGTTGTGCTTGATCTGCGACAGTCGCTCG
The DNA here is from genome assembly GCF_006715635.1 of Streptomyces sp. SLBN-118. Taxonomy (NCBI): domain Bacteria; kingdom Bacillati; phylum Actinomycetota; class Actinomycetes; order Kitasatosporales; family Streptomycetaceae; genus Streptomyces; species Streptomyces sp. SLBN-118. The sequence goes on along the minus strand of NZ_VFNP01000001.1, from coordinate 1,298,323 downwards.
CCCCATGGGCTGTACTGGTACGACTTGGTCAGCTGACTGCCGACCTTCTCGTCCAGTACCTCATCGGACATACCCAGGTACTCGTAGGCGGTGGTCTTGCCGTCCGCCGTCTTCGAGGTGGTGCGGTCCAGCGGGTCGAAGCTGTACTCCGTCGACTTCAGCGCGCCGGTGTCGTCCATCTTCTGGGACTCCACGACGTGGTCGAATCCGTCGTAGACGCTGCGCTGAATGACCTTGCCCTGGGCCGTCACCGACTCCTGCCGCCCGAACGGGTCGTAGGTGTAACTGGCCGTCGCACCGCCCGTCGTCATCGACAGCAGGCGGTTCCGGTCATACTCGTAGGTGCTGCTCGTCGCGCCCACCGACTGGCTGACGACGTTCGCGTTGTCGTCGTGGACGTACGTCTCCGTGCCCGCGCCGTTGCCGGACTTGACCGACTTGGCCAGCCGGTCGACAGGGTCGTAGGTGTAGTCGGTCGTCGAGGAGAGGTACGCTGCGTGGTCGTCGGCGTTCATCTTCTTCGCGACGTCCTGCGCCTTGCTGCCGTTCGGGTCGTAGGCATAGGAGTGCGAGGCGACCAGGGAGCCGTTCGGCTTCTTCTCCGTCGTGGACGCGACGGTGCCGTTCAGGTAGTACGTGTAGTCGACGGTGTTGCCGTTGCCCTTCGTCTCCTTCAGCTTCTGTGCGCGGTCGGTGTAGGTGTAGGACGTGACCTTCGGGTCAGCGTCCGTGGCGCTCTTGCCGACCGAGATGCTCTCCACCAACTCCCGCAGGTCATAGGTGTACTTGGAGAACTGGTCCGGGTGCGTGACCGTTTCCGGCTGCCCGTTGGCGTCGTAGGTGAACGACGTGGCCTTCTTCTCCTGCCCGGACAGCGCCTCGGTGACCTTCTGCACCTCGTTGAGACCGGAGTAGGCGACCGTGTAGGCGTCGATGTTCGCCCCGGACGAGGTGTCGTCGATCGACGTCAGGTTGGCGTTGGCGTCGTAGGCGTACGCGAAGGACTTCTTCTCCGTGTCGGCGGGATCACCTGCCGTGTCCCGCACCAGCTTCACCGCGTCGGCGACGGCGATGCCGCCGCTGTTCTGGTCCAGCCTCAGCTTGGTGTCCTCGTCCTGCTTGAGTGAGTAGGAGCCGAGGTTGACCCACGTACCGGTGTTCGCGTTCTGGTCCTTGGTGACGGCCGTTTCGGTCGTCGTACCGTGCGTGAGCGTGTACTTCGCCGTGGTCGCGGCGCCGGTCACCTTCGGGAACTTCACGTACGCCGTGTACGTGCCGTCCTTCGGGATGTTCAGCGTCCACGTGAACGCGTCGGTGCCACTGCCCGCGGCATGCGTGCGGTGGTCGTATCCCTGCTGGCCGGTGATGTCGCCCCTCGCCCAGGTGCCCGTCGAGGACGTGTTCTGCGTGTCGGAGTTGTCGTTCAGGACCACCGACTTGCCCACCGGCACGCCGTCGTCGGACTTCGACTTCAGCTTGCCGTCGGGGTAGTACGACCACGACATGGTTCGGTCCGAGGACCCGCCGGCCGAGGTGAGCGTGCGAGCGGTCTGCTTGCCCAACTCGTTGTAGTCGTAAGTGGTCTTGATGTCCCACGGGTCGGTGGACGACTTGGCCCAGCCGTTGTCGAAGTAGCTGAACGTGGTGTCGTTGCGGACCGTCTCGCCCTCCGACGGCGGCATTGAGGTCGTGTCGACACGGCCCACCGCGTCGTAGTCGGTCCGCGTGTAGACGTCCGCCTTGTTGTAGCGGGAGTCCGCCGGGTCGTACGGCTGGTACTGCTTCACCGGACGGTTCAGCGCGTCGTACTCGGTACGCGCGGTGAAGTCATCCGCGGCAGCCGTCGCCACGCCCCTGGGCGTGATCACCTTGGTGGTGTTGCCGGCCTGGTCGTACTCGAACTTCGTCGAGCGGTAGGTGATCGGCGAGGTGCCCGAGTACGGGACCTTGACCTCGGTCTGCTTGCCCCGCTCGTCATAGGTGACAAGCGCGGTGTTGTTCTCGGCGTCCGTGTTGGAGACGACCAGGGAGTCCTTGTCGTAGGCCTTCTTGGTGGTCTTGCCCGCGGCGTCCGTGGCGGTGACGACCCGGTGGTTCAGGTCGTAGTCGGACTTGGTGGTGTAGTCGGTGGTGTCGGCGGTGGCGTTCTTCTTCGGGTCGATGACCTTGGTGACGTTGCCGACGTTGTCGTACTCGTAGGAGAACTTGTCCTGGTCGGCGTTCACCACCGAGGTGAGCTGGTAGATCTCGTCGTAGTTGTTTGTGGTGACGTAGTCGTTCGGATCGGCCGTGGTCAGCGTTCCCTTGGGCTCCGTCGTCGTCTTGAGGTGACCGGCCTTGTCGTAGGTGTATGCCGTCCTCCGCTCGTCCGAGGTGGCCGTGTCCTTCGGCACGGTCGCCTCGCTGACGTGGTCGGCCTTGTCGTACACCGCCGTGGAGACGGCACCATTGGGCGCGGTCGACGTGGTGACGTTGTCGTTGGCGTCGTACACCGGCGCGGGCGTGGTGATGAGCAGGCCCGTGTTCTGGTCCTTGGGCACCGTGTTGACCAGCGGACGCCCATAGACGTCGTAGGTCTGCGTGGTCTTCTTGCCCAGCGCGTCGGTGACCTCGGTGACCTGGCCACGTGCGTCGTACACGTACGAAGTCGACTTGCCGAGCGCGTCGGTGATGGTCGCCGGGTAGCCCGTCGGACCGAAGTTGCTGTTGGTCGTCGGATTGCCGTTGGCGTCGGTCGCCTTGGTCAGCTGACCGTAGCCGTCGTACTCGTACTTGGTGGTGTAGTCGTCCACGGTGGCGGTGGCGACCCCCTTGGGATCGGTGACCGTCTTCAGGTTGCCGAAGGCGTCGTAGCCGAACTGCCACTTGCGGCCCTCGGGCGAGGTCTTGGTGAACAGGTCGGCGGAGTAGCCGTCGAGCCGGGTCTGGTACTCGTACTTCTGCGCGTTGGCCGGGTAGGTGCCCGGGGCGCAGTCCGAGGACGGCGGGACCCCTGCCTTGTTGTTCTCGGCGTCACGCGACCACAGCGGGTAGCCGGTCTTCTGGTCGTAGCAGTACGCGGTCTTGGCGTTGTTGGCCTCTTCGAGGTAGGTGACGTTGTTGTCCGCGTCCCAGCTCATCTTGGTGGTCTGGGACTTGGCGTTGGTCGTCTGGACGGGGCGGCCGAAGTCGTCCGTCACGTACTTGGTGGCGTGTGTCTCCGCGTCAGTGACCGTGGTGTCGACGAACTTGGTGTTGCCCGCGTTCACCGCGTAGGCGAAGCCGGTGTTCCCGTTGAGACGGTCGGTGATCGTCTTGGTCCACCAGTGGTACTTCGGGTCGTCACCGGCCTGCGGCGCGTAGTACGCCATGTTGGTGGCGTTGCCGCGCGGGTCGGTGGCCTTGACCAGCTTGACGTTCTTGTTCCCCTGCGTGGCATCGTAGGTGAACTTGAACACCTTCGGCTGCACGAAGCCGTCACCGTCGGTGAACTGCCCCAGCAGGCCCTTGTCGGTGTAGTAGAAGGAGATCTTGCGACCGGATATGTCCGTCATGGACTTCACGTGGTCGTAGATCTTGGAGTTGGTGAGGTTGGTGCCGGTGACCTTGGCGCCTGTGGCGTTGATGTAGTCGTAGGACGCGTCACCCTTGTTGAAGTAGGTGATGGTCAGCGACTGACGGCCGGCCGGGTCCGTGATGTAGGTCAGGAACTTGGTCGGCTTGTTGTTGGACTTGCGCTCCTCGTAGGTGAACGTCTGCGTGTTGCCGTTCTTGTCGACCGTGGACGTCATGTAGCCGTCGCAGCCGAACAGGAAGCGGGTGCCGTCAGGACGGGTGAGCGTCCAGGCATCCGGTACTGGGTCCTTGGTCGGCTTGCAGTCCAGGCCGGACTTCATCGTGACCTTGTAGTGCACACCGGCGGGGGCCTTCCACACCGAGTTGGTGCTGTCCCAGCGGAAGATGTGCGTGGTGCCGTCGCCGTCGGGGAGACGGATCTCCGTCGGGTTCGGGTTGGGGTGGAAGTCCAGTGGGGCGCCCAGTCGGATGGGACCTGCCGCCTGAATTGACCAGCCGTGACCAGCGACGGTGTCGCTCGTGTCCAGCGAGTTGTACGAGAAACGGGCGAAGGTGCTCAGGCCCCGGCCCGGGTTCGTGAACGCGTTGTACGACCAGACGCTGTTGCCCGAGGCCAGGTTGTTCATGACCGTGGAGCCGGCGCCGGTGTTCTTGCCGGTGTAGGAGTAGAACTTCTCCAGACCCAGGTCGTTCGAGGTCGGGTCCTCCACCGCCACGTTCTGCTTCAGCGACGGAATGGCGCCCGTCCCGGCCGACAGCCAGCTGCCGTCCGAGATCTTGCGGACGTCCCAGCCCAGCACGTACTCGGTGCGCTTGGAGCCGTTGTCCGAATTGATGGGGGTCTTGACCTGCGCCTGGATGGTCGCGGACTTGCCTGGCAGCAGCGCCGGAATGGCCGTCGACAGCTGGTTGCCGCCGTTGGTCATGTCCGTGCCGTCGGGCAGCTTCCAGGTGTACGACAGCTCCCGCTCACCCGCAGCCCACGTCGTGGACGTGGTGTTGGTGACCGTGAACTCGACCGTGTACTGCGAGTTCGGCGTCATCCGGGCCGGCGTCTGCGGCGCGTAGTACGTGTCCTCCGTGGTGGAGTCGACGTAGATGACCTGCATGTACGGGCGCAGCTGCGGGTCGGAGGCCTCCGACGACAGGAACAGAGTGCGCTCCTGCGGGCCGGTGGTCGTCTCGTCCTTCAGCTTGACGGCCACGCCCTTGTTGTTGGCGGGTGTGCGTACCCAGGACTGCATGAGGCCGGTGGCGTCCCACCAGTGGCGGCCGACTTCGTCGGTGATCTGGGGGACGGTGTCGGCGACGGTGGCGGACATGTCGCCGCCCGGGGTGGTCCACGCGGTGGTGGACGTGGCGTTGTTCCAGGTGGCCTGGGTCTCGGTGAAGTCGCGGGTCAGTGAGTGGAGTTCGTAGATGGCACCGTTGGTGGTGCTGGTGGTCTCCGCTCCCCACATGTACATCTTGTTCTCCAGCACCGTGGCGGTGGTGGGAATGTCAGTGGTGGGGAACTTCAGCACCGCGCGGGTCTTGCCGTACGTGGTGGAGTTGTTGCCGACACTCAGCCAAGTCTGGCCCACACCGAAGGACTGGATGGCGTCCTGGTTGACGGTGGGCTGCGCGGAGGACAGCGTGGTGTCCGTCTGACCCGCCTGGATGATCTTCATCGTCCGGCCGGCCTTGGGGATGCCCACCACCCGGGTCGGCGAGCCGAGCAGCTCGCCGCTCTTGGTCTTGACCGCGAGCTGGTAGAAGTACGACTTCCCGATCTCCGAGGAGCTGGAGTCGGGGGTCGGTACCGCCGTGGTGTCCGTGTAGGAGGTCGCCGTGGACGCGATCGGGGCGATCAGGGTCGCGGCGGACGGGGTGAAGACCTGTTGCGTGGAGCGGTGCAGCTGGTACTCGACGATGTCGTCGTTCGCCGCGCCGCTGGTGTTCACATACGCGGGCCAGGACAGCTCCGGGCCCGTGGAGTGCACCACGGTCGGGGAGTTCAGCGCGGTGCCGATCTTGCCGTAGGTGACGGTCAGGCGCGGAATGGTGGAGGTCTCACCACCGTAGTCGCCGTCGCCCGCCTCGTAGCGCGGACCGCCGGTCAGCGTCCCGGCCAGGGTGTCGTCCTTGGCCTGCACCACGAACCCGTAGTTGGGATTGACCCCGGACACCCAGCGTTGGACCGTGTCGGTCACCGGGAACTTGTGCCACTGGTTGTACTTGCCCACCGGCTTCACGATCTGAGCCGGGTTCACCAGCCGGACCGAGTCCGCCAGCGTCCGCGTCGTCGAGCTGCCCGTGTCACCCAGCACGATCTTGCCGGTGTTGCCCTTGACGAAGCTGTACTCGGCGGCATCCAGGGTCTTCCAGACCCCGCCCGTACCGGTCTGGTTGACCGTGTAATTCTTTGTACCGCCGTTGTAGTTCACGGTGTACGGGGCTGCCGTGGCCGCGTCCGCCGCCGCCGGGTAGTGCACATCCACCCGGTAGGAATCGCTCTCCGCCACCTGCGGCTGCCAGGAGTACGACTCACCCGTCAACGCGTTCTTGTTGTACGCGAAATCGTCGTAGGTCGCAGCCCCACCAGTCGTGGTGCCCCCCGGCCACTCGCCAACCGCCGCCGTCCCCACAGCCCCGTCATCGATCATGACGGTGGTGGCGGACAACTCACCCGCCAAAGCACTGGTGTTGGACCACGTCGCCGTCGTCTCGTCCCACGCACCCGTCGCCCGGTGCGCCTCCAGGGTCACCGCGTTGGAGTTGGTGGTGTGCGCCTGGTCGTAGTACATCTCCAGGCGGGCGGCATCGACCTTCACGCCCGCCGGGACCTCACTCAGCGGGAACTTGATCAGCGACCGGGCGATACCGGTGTCCGTCGATCGACGATCCCCTTACCGCCGTCATCCGACGACGACGCCGGGGCCGCATAAGCGACCTGCGGCAGCAGCGTTCCCGCCACCGCCGAGACCACCAGACAGGAGATATATCTCCTGTACGGAACTTTCACCTCAATGCCCTTTCGCATCGGCGGGCCAATTCGCCGCATGCGAAATAGGCACGCCGAATGAGCCGACCCGGAGGTTTCCGGTCGGCGTGACTCATGGCTCCACAGCCGAGAACTGGCAGTTCACGGCTGTGGCGGCGTGTTTCTAATCGCTTGAGTGACGCCCAGTCAACCCTCAGGACATTCGGGACAGTTGCCCCCTGAAAAGAGCGTTGATTCGCCCGTTTCTTCCGCTCACTCGCGCCCGACGGGCCGCGTCGTGCATAAACGCCCGGTTCCGAGACAGTTAAGACCAGACTCCCCGGCTTCGGCCCAGGAGCCCGCAAAGACAGCAGAGCTGGCCATGCTCATTCGAGGGTTTCTGAGCCGTCCGCACTGATCAGGCGGTGGGTTAGGGTCGTGACAACAGTTGATCTTGGGTGAGGTCGGGGAGGGCGCCGGTGTCGATGACGACGTTCGACAAGAGTGAGCGGCTCATATGGGCGGGCCAGGGAGCCGCTTATGCCGGAAGCTTTGCCAAGCTGTGCGCCTATCCGGTGCCACAGTTGCTCGATGCCGCCGAGGTGGGGCCGGGCGCGCGGATGCTGGATGTGGGGACCGGGCCGGGGACGGTCGCTGCCGCCGCGTGCGCCCGGGGTGCGACGGTGGCTGCCGTGGATGCAGAGCCGAGCATGGTCGAGTTGGCGACGCGGGCCGCACCGGCGGCTGACGTGGGCGTGGCCGCCCTTCCTGAGCTTCCCTTCGCCGACGCAGAGTTCGACGCTGTCGTGGCCAACTTCGTGCTGAACCATGTGGGCCGGCCCAAGATTGCCCTGGCCGAGCTGCGCCGTGTCGTGAAGCCGAACGGTTTGATCGCGTTGACGATTTGGGCGGTGCCTCCGGCCGCCGGACAGACTCTGATCGGCCGCGCGATCCAGGCCGGAGCAGCAGTGCGTCCGCCGCACCTGCCCGCAGGACTGGCTTCTGAAGATGAATTTCCCCGTGACGAGTGCGGCCTGAGGGGCCTGATGAATGCGGCAGGGTTGCGCGAGGCCGTGTGCGAGACCTTGCGCTGGGATCATCGCGCAAGCGCCGACGAGTGGTGGAGCGGTCCTGCGAGCGGAGTGGCGTTCGGCGGGCAGATGGTGCAGAGCCAGACCCCCCGGATCCGCGCCGAGATCAAGCGTCACTTCGATCTGTTCAGCAGGGAGTTCGCAGATCAGGACGGCGTGCTGACGTTGCCGCATGCGGCGTTGCTCGCCCGCGCGCGCCGCTGACCCGCGCCACAGAGGTGGTGCCTCTGCGGCTCACTTGGATTCGACCCGTACGAGCGGGTGGGGGCCGGCCGTCAGCGCTTCACTCGCCGCCTGCCAAGCGGTGTCCCCGGGGTGGCTCGCGGCACTCCGCCAGTGGGTCGACCTGTTCGTCGATTTCCTGGTCACGAAGCACGGACTCGCCAACGCGATGCAATCGGACAGCGGCGGCTTCGACGCACGACGCCGGCGAAATCAGGCCCGGTACGCACGCCTACGAACTGATGCGCGGCATCGGCAACCTCTGCATCGGACGTCACAACGACCCCCGCTATGACCCCCGCCGACTGATCGAACTGCTCCTCCAGGGACTACAGCGACCGCAGCCGTCGTGATGCCGACGGTGAGCCCGAGCGCGGCAGGGGACCGTCCGGGAGCGCGTCACGACCGCGTCGACTGAGCCGCACCCGCGCTGACCCGCCGGTCGTCATCACCGCGCGGTGCCGCGCGCCGTGGCCGACGACGACGCAGCACGCAGCCGCCGAGCACCACTGCGGCCGCGGCCGCGTACACCCAGGTCCCCAAGCTGTCAGGATCGGCGTCCATCCTCACGGTGACGTACTTCGCAGCACCCGCGACCGCCACGGCGAGCCACTCCCACCTCCCGTCCAGGGCCACCAGCGCGACCAGCAGCAACGCGTACCAGGAGTAGCCGGGAGTCAGCAGCAGGAAGGCCGATCCGGTGACCAGCAGGGCGCCGCTCCACGGTCGTTCGGGATCACCGTGCAGCAGGACATGGGCGGTGACCGCCAGCATCGCCACGACCACAGCGGGCAGCGCCCAGTCGTCCGGCAGCACCAGCCGCAGCAGCGCGTAGCGGTTGCGGGCCGAGGGATCGTCGTACCCCTCCTCCTCCGTGTAGCCGCTGAGATAGCCGAGCACCGAGCTGTTGGAGACCAGGACGTACGGCAGATACGTCAGCGCGACCACGGTGGCCGCGGGCAGCAGGACCGCTGCCGCGTCCCGCACCCGCCGTACGCCGGACAGGGCGCCCGGCAACACCACCGCGGGCAGCAGCTTGGTCGCGATCGCCGCGCCGAGCAGCGCCCCGCCCGCGATGCGCCGCCGCACCAGCACTCCCAGGCCCACCACGGTCAGCAGCGCCCCGAGCACATCGGCGTGCGCGTTGTTCACCGCCTCGATGGGCACGATCGGGCACCAGGCCCAGTACGCCGCGCGGCGGGGATCGCCGCGCCTGCGCAGGACGAGCAGCAGCGCCGCCGTGGTGCCCAGCGACAGCACCACACCGCCGGCCTGCAGTGCCTTGTGCCGCGAACCGTCCGGCGAGAGGGAGTCGACGAGCAGGAAATACCCTTCCGCCACCGGCGGGTAGACGGTGTGCACCTGCGGCCGGTTGATCCGTGTGCAGTGCACCTCGCCTTCGGGCCCGGCGATGCGTACCAGGCCGGGCCCGGCACACGCGGCCCCGCTCGGGAACAGCCAGTCGTCGCGCAGGCCGGTGAGCGCGGGATCGGCCGGGGCGTGGTCGTACGGCGAGATGCCGGCCGCCTGCACCCTGCCGTCCCAGGCGTAACGGTACGAATCCGTACTGGTACGCGGGGGAGCCAGCAGCCCGGTCGCGGCGACCGCCACACCCCCCGCGATCACCAGGACCACGGCCTGGCGCACCGGGGCCCTGCGCACCGCGAAGACCGCCGCGGCGAACAGCGCCCAGCAGGCGGCGTACCACCAGGAAAGACCGACGGGGTCGGTGAAGTAGCCGTCCTTGCGGACGGTCAGCACGAGTGCGGCGGTCAGGGCCCCCAGGAGGACGCCGGCGGTGAGCGTACGCGGGTTGATCACAGGCTCAGCCTGGCAGCCGGAGGAGGCCCGGACGCCTGGCAGCCGCCTGATGTCCGCATTCCGTAAGGTGTCAGAGCGCTCCACTCGGGCCCCGGCGGGAGTCTCATGGAAGACATGAAGATCAGGCCACCCCGACTGCCCAGACTGTCCGCGCCCCCCTTGCCGTCCTTCTCGGGCAAGCTGCACGACGCCCGTACGGCAACCTCGATCGGCCGCTGGCTGGGCCTGGCGATCGCCGTGTGCTTTGTGACCGGCGTGATCAGCCACTACCTCCAGCACCCGCCGGACTTTCTCGTGAACGTCCTGCCGAGCCGCCCGTCCTGGGGCTACCGGGTGACGCAGGGGCTGCATGTGGCGAGCGGTATCGCGGCGATCCCGCTGCTGTTCGCCAAGCTGTGGACCGTGTATCCCCGGCTGTTCGTGTGGCCCGCGCTGAAGTCGGTGCGCCATGCGCTGGAGCGTGTATCGGTGGCCGTCCTGGTCGCAGCGGCCGTGTTCCAGCTGTTCACCGGATTGCTCAACACCGTCCAGTGGTACCCGTGGCCGTTCTCCTTCGTTCCGGTGCACTTCGCTGTGGCATGGCTTCTGTTCGGCGCGCTGATCCTGCACATCGCCGTCAAGTACCCGGAGATCAGGGCGCATTGGACCAGCCGCTCACCGGGCACGCTCGAACTCCCGGCGGCCGAGGGGCCCGACCGGCGCTCCCTGCTGACCGGAGTCGCCGCGGCGGTCGGCGCGGTGACGCTGGCGACCGTCGGTCAGTCCTTCACTCCTCTGAGGCGCTTCGACCTGCTCGCGCCGAGACATCCCGACCACGGCCCGCAGGGGCTGCCCGTCAACCGTCTGGCTTCCACCGCGGGCGTGACCGCCCTGACCGTGGCCGACTGGCGGCTGACCGTGATCGGCAGGCGAAGTTACGAACTCACCCTCGACGAACTGCGGGCACTGCCCCAGACCACCGTCACCCTGCCGATCGCCTGTGTGGAGGGCTGGAGCAAGTCGGCCCAGTGGACCGGCGTCCGCGTACGGGACCTGCTGGAGCGCGCCGGAGCCAGGCCCGGCACGGCGGTACGGGTCGTGTCGATGGAGCGGCGCGGCGCCTACCGCGTGATGGAGATGGGCGCCGACTACGCCGACGATCCGCTCAGCCTGCTCGCCCTGCGCCTGGGCGGCGAGGTGCTCTCGCTCGACCACGGCTTCCCGGCACGCATCATCGCCCCGAACCGGCCCGGTGTGCTCCAGACCAAGTGGGTCGCCAGGATGGAGGTCATCTGATGCGGATCGTGACGGGTGCGCTGGGCCTCGCCCTGATGACTGTCGGCGCCGTACTGCTGGTGACCGGGGGACAACTGAAGGACGTGGCGCTGTGGCTGGCGGGCGCGATCGTCCTGCACGACGGGATCGTCGCCCCGCTGGTCCTCGGCGTGGGGCTGCTTCTCGCGGCAGTTCCGGCGCGCGGAACGGTCCGCGGCGCGCTGATCGTGGCGGGCTGCCTGACGGTGGTCGCGCTGCCGGTGCTCCTGCGGCCGGGAACACCGAAGAACACCTCGGTGCTGCCGCTGGACTACGTACGCAACTGGCTGCTGGCGCTTGCGGCCGTCGCGGTGCTCACCGGGCTGCTGCCGGCGGCGCGATGGATCTGGCGGCGAGTGCCGCGGCGTTGAACACTTGGCGAACGCATCGGCCGGGACGCTCGGTGACGCTGTCTTCCTGGGCATGTGACACCGAGTGCCCGTCCGTGGCGTACAAGGGGGACGCGGTCATGGTCAGGTTCGTACACAAACAAGTGGCGTACGCCCTGGTGATAGGGATCTCGGGGGCGATCGCCGCGACGGTGGGCGCCGCCGTGAACGGGCCCCGCGGGACTGGGCACGGCACTCGCCGCCCACGAACCGCTGGTCGTGACGTTCAACCTCGTCTGGGCGGTGGACCCGCTGCTACGTGCCGAACGGGCGGCCCGCTGGGAGCGCAGGCACCGAGTGCTGCTGTGGCAGGGCGCCGTGGACCAGCCGGAACAGCCGCTCCCGGCGGGCCGGCCGCCCGTCTTCACAACACCGCGTCTGAAACCGAGCCCCTCTGCGGTATGAGCCTCGGCCGCCGTGCCCGGCGGAGCGCCACGAACGTGCGCCCCGCCACCGTCCAGAGCTCGGCCTCGTCCGCCGCCCAGCCCGCCGACGCCGCGTAGTCGAGCAGCGCGGTCGTGCCCACTCGGGCCCAGGGGAACGCCGAGCCCTGCGCACTGCCGTCGTAGACCCGCACCTGCACGCGCTCGTCGACATCGAGCGGAGCGGTCTCGGCCAGCAGCGCACCGTCATCGGCGACCAGATCCGCCACCCGGGAGAGCAGTGCCTTCGGGTCCCCGCCTATGCCGATATTGCCGTCGATGAGCAGAGCGGTGCCCCAACTTCCCTCGCGGGGAAGCGGATCGAAGACCGAACGGTGCAGCGCGCTGCCGCCGATCCGCAGTGTGCGGGCCACCGCCTCGGGGCTGACGTCGATGCCCAGCGTCGGCCGCCCCAGCGCGGCGAGCGCCGCGACCAGCCGGCCGGGCCCGCAGCCGATGTCGAGCACCGCGCCCCGGCAGCGCTCCAGCACGGTCAGATCGGCGTCGTCCGGATCTGCGCACCACCGCTCGACCTCCAGGGGCAGCAGCCAGCCGTCGGGGCGGCGCAGAAACAGCGGCCCGCGGCCCGTGCGCAGCGCGTCGGTGTACGGATCGGCCTGCCAGGCCGGGGCGGTCATCGCGCCCCGGTCCCGGCGAGCGCGGTCATCGCCGCGGCGAACCGGCCGTGCGGGGCCTGTGCCGCGACCAGGCGGGCATCGTCGGCGGTGTCCACGTCCCGCAGCACGGGCAGTTGACGTACCGCGAGACCGGTACGCAGGAGCCGGTGCCGCTGGATCGCGCCGGTCTCGGGCACGGACATCGGTACGCCGCGCAGTAGCGCGGGATCCGGTTCGGCCAGGCCCAGCGCCCAGAATCCGCCGTCGTCGGCCGGACCGAAGGAGGCCTCGCCCTCGCCCAACTCCAGTCCGGTGGCGAGGAGTTCGATGGTCAGCTGTGGTGTGTCCATGCCGACGAGCAGCGCGGGCCCCTCGCAGAGCCCGAAGGCGTGCGCCAGCCGTTCGTCGAGCCCGCCCTGACACTGCGGCACGACGTCGAAACCGTCCGGCAGCCAGTCGCCGGGCGCACCGTCGAGCACCAGAACCCGGCGTCGTACGGGAGTGGCCAGCACGACCTCCAGGGTGTCGGCGAGCGCGGCCTCGGCGAGCCGGGCCGCCTCGTCGGGGGAGTACGGGGGACAGAGCCGGGTCTTGACGCGCCCGGGCACGGGGGCCTTGGCGATGACCAGCAGCGTGCCGGAGCGCTCCTCCCGGTCGCGGGACGTGTGGGGTGCGGTCGCACGGGCGCCGGACGGTTCGGGCAGCCGGTCACCGCGCCGCGCCGCGCCGTCCGCCGCCTCGTCGGCATGCCCGGTCGCGCGTGCCGGGCTCATTGCACCCCGCCCACGACGCCGACCCGGTCCGCGGGCCCCTGGGCCAGTACCGCCCGCATGTCCCGGACCGCCTGCCAGGTGCCCCGCCATGTGCCCGTCACTTTCGACCTTCCCGATCTCGGCAGATAGGGGACGTCGACCTCCGTCACCCGCCAGCCCGCCTCCGCCGCGCGGACCACCATCTGGAGCGGATAGCCGCTGCGGCGGTCCGTCAGGTCGAGGGCGAGCAGTTCCCCGCGGCGCGCCGCCCGCAGCGGGCCCAGGTCATGCAGTCGCAGGCCGGTGCGCCGGCGCAGCATCCGTGCGAGGGCCAGATTCCCGGCACGGGCGTGCGGCGGCCAGGCCCCGCGTCCCTGCGGCCGGCGCCGCCCCAGCACCAAGTCGCTCTCGCCGTCGCCGACTCGGGTCACGAAATCGACCAGCAGCCCCGGGTCCAGTGAGGCGTCGCAGTCGCAGAAGCAGACATACTCCGCCTCCGCCGCCAGCAGTCCCGCATGGCATGCGGCACCGAATCCGCGCCGGCCCTCATGCACGACGGTCGCGCCCAGGTCGCGGGCGATCCGGTCGGAGCCGTCCGTCGAGCCGTTGTCGACGACGATCGCGCGCCATCCGGCCGGGATCCGGCTCAGGACCCAGGGCAGCGCCTCCGCCTCGTCGAGGCAGGGAAGGATCACATCGACCGTCATGACGCCGCACCCCGCAGCCCGTCGGCGGCGAACTCCGTCATGCCATCGGCGAAGCCGATCCGCGGCTTCCAGCCCAGTTCGGCCCGCAGCCGCCGGGAGTCGGCGGTGATGTGCCGTACGTCGCCGAGCCGGAACTCCCCGGTGACCACCGGCGCGAGGCCGCCGTGGGCACGGGCCAGCGCGTCCGCCATCTCGCCGACCGTGTGCGGGGTCCCGCTGCCGGTGTTGTACGCGGTGAGCACACCCGGTTCCCGGTCGCCAAGGGTCTCCAGGGCGATCGCGTTGGCGTCCGCGACGTCCCGTACATGGACGAAGTCCCGTCGCTGCCGCCCGTCCTCGAAGACCCGCGGCGCCTCGCCCCGCTCGAGGGCGGACCGGAAGAAGGAGGCCACGCCCGCGTACGGGGTGTTCCGCGGCATCCCCGGCCCGTACACATTGTGGTAGCGCAGGGCGACGGCCCGGCCGGCCGTCGCCCTGGCCCAGGCCGCGGCCAGATGCTCCTGGGCCAGCTTGGTCGTCGCGTACAGATTGCGGGGGTCCGTCGGGGCGTCCTCGCCCACCAGGCCCGAGGTCAGCTCGGCGCCGCACTCGGTGCACAGGGGCTCGAAGTGCCCGGCCGCCAGATCGGCCGCGGCGCGCGGGCCCGGGCGGATGCGGCCGTGGCGCCGGCAGTCGTAGCGGCCCTCGCCGTAGACCACCATCGAGCCGGCCAGCACCAGTTCCTCGACACCCGCTTCGGCCATCGCCGCAAGGAGCACGGCCGTGCCGAGGTCGTTGCAGCCGACGTACTCCGGTGCGTCCGAGAAGTCCTTGCCGAGGCCGACCATCGCCGCCTGGTGGCAGACGGCGTCCACGCCGCGCAGGGCCCGCGCCAGGACCTCACGGTCCCTTACGTCCCCCAGGATCCACTCGGCGTCGGGCCGGGGCGGGGGTTCGGGATGGGCCGCAGGCAGCAGGGCGTCGAGCACGACCGGGTCATGGCCGCGGGCGGCGAGAGCAGCGACGATCTGCGAGCCGATGAAGCCCGCGCCTCCTGTGACGAGTACACGCATACTGGCGACGCTACGGCCGACAAGGGCACTGATAGCCCTTGCGCGCCGTGTCGTCACAGGTCCGTAAGGACTTCCGTAGCCCGCTCGGGGAAGCTCACCGCGAGGAACGAAGCGGCCCACCGATACGCTGCCCGCCCCCTGTCCTCGTGGCCGTCACCCGAGATCGAGGGCGATGCGCAGCCCGAGCCGGTAGCGGGTGCGGTCGTGACGCTTCAGGACTTCGATCTCCGGGGCCCGGAACAGCGGCTTCACCGTGCAGCGGGAGGCCGCCATTCGTCCAATGGCTGGAAAATGGAGTCATGTCCCGACGCAGCTCCGGCCCCCGGCGCGGTTCCGCCCCCGCCCTCACCGACACGTCGCCCTGCCCCTGCGGGCTGCCCGCCACCTACGGCGAGTGCTGCGGGCGCTTCCACTCGGGCGCAGCCAACGCGCCCACCGCAGAACTGTTGATGCGCTCCCGCTACAGCGCCTTTGTCACCCACAACGAGGCGTATCTGCTGCGTACATGGCATCCATCGACCAGGCCACGGACCCTGGAGATCGACCCCGGGATGCAGTGGACGCGCCTGGAGATCCTGGACACCGAGGACGGCAGTGCGTTCCACTCGTCCGGCACGGTCACCTTCCGTGCCCGCTTCCGGCATCACGGAATGCGCGGCGCGCTGCACGAGCGCAGCCGTTTCGTGCGGCACGGCGGCGCCTGGGTGTATGTCGACGGAGAGTTCCTGGACTGAGCCGGGAGCGGATCAGCGGGGGAGGGCGGATCACGCCCCGGTGGTGGATCCGGGCCGGACGATCATCAGCACCGTCGCCGTCGCCCACAACAGGTTGAACACCCCGGTGCTCATGGCGAGCGAGTGAAGCCCCGCGCCGACGGCTAGGCGCAGGGGCGGGGTGCCGGGTTGCGGTTCGCCCGCGGGGCCATCCGCGAGCAGCAGCCACCAGCGGCCCCTGGCCCCGCTCACCACGACCCCGGTGACTTCAGAAGCCGCGAGACGGCTTGATGACCAGCCGCGGGTTGTAGGCGGCAAGGATCTTGTTGGCCTGCGCCAGCGTGGACAGCGCGTGCTCGCGGTCCGCCTGGTCCTCGGTGCACAAGGGCATGCGGAACCGGTTCACCTCGCGTGCGGCGCACTCGGCGTCGACCTCTGCCTGCAGTATGTCCATCGGCATGCAGGACCCGATCAGCACGGCGATTCGATCCGGGATCGGTACGGGTACGAGGGGCGACGCGGTCACGTTTAGTCCTTCTCTTCTTCTCTGTCGGGCACCGGAGGCCGGCGCCCACCCCTTCATACGTACCGGACGGTCTTCCGTGTTCGTCGTCTGGGATGTCTCTGTGCGGCAACCGTTTCGGATCACGGGCCAACGGTGTCGTGCCGGCAGCGCGCACTGCGCGAGCCGCACGGACAGCCGCTTCCCCACTTTATGCGAACGGCGGCAGGGCACCCCACTCGGTCGCCCGGCCGACGGGGCGGCGACGAGCGGCCCGTCACGGTGAGCGTCGTCACGGCCGAAGTGACCACTGTGGCCAAGGGGTTGATCATTGCGTGCCCCGAACCCGGCTGCCGAGTCGCGATCATGCCCCGGACCAGCCACGAGTGGGCCGTGCCCGCATTGGCGGTCCGGGCGGCGGGCGGCGGGAGCCTGCCCATCCATGCGACCTCGTCGCCCGGTCAGGCCGAAGGGACCGTGCGTGGGCAGTGGTGCACGTCACCTGATCGACACGAGCGCGGAGCAAGCCGGAGGCGGTCGCGGCGCCACGCGCAGGCTCCGTGAGCGATCGCTTCAGGGCGCTGAAAGCACCTCGGACAGGTCGTAGCGCACCGGCTCCTCCAACTGCGCGTAGGTGCAGTCGGCGGGCTCGCGGTCCGGCCGCCAGCGCCGGAACTGCGCGGTGTGCCGGAATCGGTCGCCTTCCATGTGGTCGTAGGCCACCTCGGCGACCCGCTCTGGCCGCAGCGCCACCCACGAGAGATCCTTCTTGCCCGTCCAGCGGCTCTGCGCACCGGGCAGCCGGGCGCTCTCATGTGCGCTCTCCTCCGCCCACGCCGCCCACGGATGGCTGTCCGGCGGATCCATCCGCAGCGGCTCCAGCTCCTCGATCAGCTCCTCGCGCACCTTCATCGAGAACGCCGCGCAGACGCCGACGTGCTGCAGTGCGCCCGATGCGTCATTGAGGCCGAGGAGCAGCGAGCCGACGATCGGGCCGCTCTTGTGGAAGCGGTAGCCCGCCACGACCACATCGGCCGTCCGCTCGTGCTTGATCTTGAACATCAGCCGGGAGTCGGGCCGGTAGGGCAGGTCCAGCGGCTTGGCGACGATCCCGTCGAGCCCCGCGCCCTCGTACCGCTCGAACCACTCCTGCGCCACTGCGACATCCGTGGTGGCGGGCGCCAGGTGTACGGGCGCGACGGCATCGGCCAGAGCTGCCGCCAGCATGGCCCGCCGCACCGAGAGCGGGGCGTCCAGCAGGGCCTCGTCGCCGAGCGCGAGCAGATCGAAGGCGATGAAGCTCGAGGGTGTCTGCTCGGCGAGCAGCCGCACCCGGGAGTCGGCGGGGTGAATGCGCTCGGTGAGCTTGTCGAAGTCGAGGCGTCCCTCGTGGGCGATGACGATCTCTCCGTCGACGACACAGCGGACCGGGAGATTGGCCAGCAGATGGGCTGCCAGCTCGGGGAAGTAGCGGGTGAGCGGCTTGCCGGTCCGGGAGCCGATGACCACCTCGTCGCCGTCCCGGTGGACGATCGCCCGGAACCCGTCCCACTTGGCCTCGTACTGCATGCCCGGCGGGATCTTCTTGACCGACTTGGCCAGCATCGGCTTCACGGGTGGCATCACAGGCAGATCCATACGGCGATTGTCCGGTATGCGGGGAATCTCGGCACGGCCTACGCTGGCGGGCATGGCCGGAGCGATCGAACTGGACGTGGGGGAGCGGACCGTTCGCGTGTCCAATCCCGACAAGATCTACTTCCCTGAGCCCGGCTACACCAAGCTGGACATGGTCAGCTACTACCTCGCCGTCGGCGACGGCATCACCCGCGCCCTTCACAACCGGCCCACCACCCTGGAGCGCTACCCCGAGGGGGTGACCGGCGAGTCGTTCTTCCAGAAGCGTGCCCCCAAATATCTGCCCGACTGGATCCCGACCGCCCACATCACCTTCCCCAGCGGCCGGTCCGCCGACGAGATGTGCCCCACCGAACCCGCCGCCGTGCTGTGGGCCGCCAACCTCGGGGCCGTCACCTTTCACCCCTGGCCCGTACGCCGCGAGGACACCGACCACCCCGACGAGCTGCGGATCGACCTCGACCCGCAGCCGGGCACCGACTACGCCGACGCCGTGCGTGCCGCCCACGAACTGCGCGCCGTACTGGACGAGTCCGGACTGCGCGGCTGGCCCAAGACGTCAGGCGGACGCGGCATCCATGTCTTCGTACCGATCGAGCCGCGGTGGACCTTCACCCAGGTCCGGCGGGCCGCGATCGCCGTCGGCCGGCAGCTGGAGCGCCGCATGCCGGACCGGGTGACCATCAAATGGTGGAAGGAGGAGCGCGGCGAGCGGATCTTCGTCGACTACAACCAGACCGCCCGGGACCGCACCATCGCCTCCGCCTACTCCGTGCGGCCACGCCCGCACGCCCCCGTCTCCGCGCCGCTGCGCTGGGAGGAGATCGACGACGCCGTGCCGCAGGACTTCGACATCCAGACGATGCCCGCGCGGTACGCGGAGGTCGGCGACGTGCACGCGGACATGGACGATCAGCGGTTCAGCCTGGAGAGCCTGCTGGAGGTGGCCCGCAAGGACGAGGCGGAGCACGGCCTCGGCGACCTGCCCTACCCGCCGGAGTATCCGAAGATGCCGGGCGAGCCGAAGCGGGTGCAGCCGAGCAGGGCCCGGCACGACGACGCCTGAGCGCGCCGGGCCGGGCCCTTCCGGCTCTCGTAAAAGGACCTAGAGCTCCTTCACCCGGATGTTGCGGTAGGAGATGACGTCGGTCGTGCCGTGGACCTGGAGCCCGATGTAGCCGGAGGCGTACCGCCGGCCGTCCGTGCCCGGGTCGTCCGCCCGCGGCGGGACGAACTCCTGGCCGCCGGTGTTGTCGAACTCATTGATCAGCACGCCGTTGCGGTAGACCGAGTAGTGCTGGCCGACCACCCGGATCTCGTAGTCGTTCCAGGTGCCCTTGGCCGTTACACCCGCGCCGCCGAGGCCCACCCGGTCAAAACCGTAGACCGAGCCGGTCTTGTACATGTCTCCGCCCGGGCGGTCCAGAACCTGTACCTCGTGGCCGTACTTGATGGCGACCCACTCGGGACGCGGCTCCTCCGGATTGTCGTGGACGTAGGGGAAGCGCACGAAGACGCCGCTGTTGGCGTTGCCGGTGCCAGGAGCGTCGTCGCGCCACTGGAGCTTCAGCGAGAAGTCCCCGTACTGCCGCTTCGGATACCACAGCATGCCCAGGCCGCCCTTGGTGGTGCCGCTGGTCATCGACCCGTCCGTGCCCAGCCCGAACGAACCGCCGCCCACGTGCTGCCATTTGTCGAAGGAGGCCTGGGTGCCGTCGAAGAGATCGCGGTAGCCGGTGTTCTGGCCCGGCTTCCCGATGCCCGACTGCTGGGCCGCCCGGTAGATCTTCTTGTGCTCGCGCTGGTCGATCACACCGTCGGCGAGCAGCTGGTCGAGAACCTTGTCCACGTGCATGAGGAACAGCGCGTGCGAGGACCAGTCCTTCTCGTCCTCGATCAGCTCGTTGATGGTGCAGCGGCTACGGGTGATGCGGTTGGGCACGCCCGTGTCGACCGTACCCACGATCACCGTCAACCGCTCGTCGAACTCGGGGCAGTTGGGTGCCGGGACGCCGCCGCCCTCGGCGATCGTGAACGTCGCCTTCTGCGCGGCCGAGGTGTTGCCCGCCTTGTCGGTGGCCCGGTACAGGACGGTGTGGTGGCCGACCCGGTCGACGATGACGGGCGTGGTGTACGCGAGATAGGGACCGCCGTCGAGGGAGTACTCGACCGTGTCGACCCCGGATTCCGCGTCGCTCGCGGTGACGGTCACCTTGGCGCTCGTGATGTAGGCGCCGTCGGAGTTCTGCCGGCCGCTCACCGCTGCCGAGGTCCGGGGGGGATTCTTGTCCTCGGCGGGCGGTGTGACGACGGTGAAGTCCACGGCCTTCTCCGGGGCCGCGTTTCCTGCCTTGTCGGTCGCCTTGTAGCGGACCTTGTGCGTGCCCGCCTCGTGCACCATCACCGGGGCGGTGTACGGCTGCCAGGCCCCGCTCGCGCCGATCGCGTACTCGATGGTGTTGACCCCGGAGCCGGTGTCGGAGGCGGTCACGGTGACCGTGGCCATGCCCAGATACTGGCCCTGCTCGTTCTTCTCGCCGCTCACCGTCGCCGAGGTCTCCGGCGGGGTCTTGTCGTCGGTCGGCGGGGCGACGACCGCGAAGTCGACCGCCTTCTCGGCGGCGACGTTCCCTGCCTTGTCACCGGCCCGGTAGCGGATCTTGTGCGTGCCGACCTCGTTCACCACGACGGGCGCGGTGTACGGCTGCCAGGGGCCGTCGGTCCCGACCGCGTACTCGATGGTCTTGACGCCCGAACCCGCGTCGGTCGCCGACACGGTCACCGACGCCTGGCCGACGTACGCACCGTCGGCGTTCTTGTCACCGTCGACCTTCGCGGACGTCTGGGGCGGGATGGTGTCCTCGCCCCCGCCCTCGGTGACGGTCAGGATGCCCTGCATCGCGCCATGGCCGGGAATGGTGCAGTGGAAGCGGTACCGGCCGGGGGCGAGAATGACCTCGGCGGTGTGCTTGCCGCCCTGGTCGTCATTGGGGTTGGCGAGGATGTTCAGCGGTACGTCGTTGTTGTACTCGGGATCGGAGACGTCGAAGGTCAGTGTGTGCGGCATGCCCATGGTGTTGCCGGTCGCCGCGCTGTTCTCGAAGACGATGGTCGCTTTCCCCGCCACCGCGGTGGCCGGGAACGACGCGTACTTCTCGATCGAGTCGCCGGCCGTCCAGGTGAGGACCTGGTCGGCGGCCACGTGGTCGCTCTGCCCGTACGCGACCGCGGCCATCAGACCGAGGACCATCGTCAGCGCGGCCAGCAGGGCCGTCCAGAAACTCGCCGTTCTGTGTTTCACGTGTCTCACCGCGCCGCCTTCCGTGCCAGCTTGTCGGCGGACGGTGTCTGCTCGCCGCCCTTGTATGTGATGTGCCACAGCGCGGACTTGGAGTCGGAGGTGAAGAATCCGCGGCCGTAGTCCAGGACATAGAGCGAGCCGTCGGGGGCGAACTTCCAGTCCATGAGATTGCGGATGCCGTCCGTCCCCACCGGGATGATCTTCTTCAGGGACTCGGCGTGCACGGGAAGCCCGCCCTTGCCGACGGTCTTCGGGTCGGTCAGCACCGCGTGCCGCGGCTGGTCGCCGTCGTAGAAGTCGCCGACGAACCACTTCCCGTCCCAGTACGAGGGCCACTTGCCCTTGCTGGCGCTCGCCGCGTCATAGCGGTAGACCGGGCCGTTCATGGTCGCCTGGCCGCCGCCCTTGAGCCAGGGGAGCAGGATCTTCTGCTCATCCGTCCGGTAGCTGGGGACGCCGGCCGCATCGCGCGGATAGTCCACGCCGCCGCCCTGTGGCGAGTACCAGATGGTGTTGGAGGTGACGGGCGGCAGATTCACCAGGCCGTCGTTGTTGGGGGACTCGTTCCTCGGAGCGTCGCAGTTGTACCAGCCGAGCGGCTTTGCCGGATCGGGCAGATTGCGGTCCCGGTAGGGCTGCTTGTTGCCCATGCAGTACGGCCAGCCGTGGTTGCCCGCCCTGGTGATGGCGGAGAAGGTGTCGTACTTCGCCGGGCCCCAGGTAGTGCTCGGTGCGCCCGCGTCCGGACCGACCCAGCCCGCGTACAGAATGTCCGTCGACTTGTCGACGAAGATACGTGCCGGGTTGCGCACGCCCATCACATAGATCTCGCCGCGCGTCTTGCCGCCGCCCTCGTCCGGCTCCTTGCCGGTGAACAGGTTCCCCGCCGGGAGCGTGTACGTCCCGTCGTCCTCGGGGTGGATCCGCAGGATCTTGCCGTTGAGGTTGTTGGTGTTGCCCGCGGTGCGGCGAGCGTCCGCGAAGGACACGCCCTTGAAGCTGGGCTGGGGGTTGTTGCCGGAGTAACCGCCGCTGAAACCGGAGGAGTTGTTGTCACCGGTGGCGATATAGAGATTCTCCTTCGAGTCCCACGCCATGCCGCCGCCCGCGTGGCAGCAGCTGTGGATCTGCACCGGCCAGGTGAGCAGTACCTTCTCGGAGGCGAGATCCAGCTTGTTGGCGGCCAGGTCGAGTGTGAAGCGCGAGACGCGGCGCTGGGCCATATGCGTGTCGCGGTTGATCTGCGCGTGCGGCGTGTAGTGCAGATACACCCAGCCGTTGGTCATGAAGCCGGGGTCCAACTCGATGCCGAGCAGTCCTTCCTCGACCTTGATCAGCTCGTCGCCGCCGCCCTTGTTGCCGAATACGGTCAGCGCTCCGGCGAGGGTGACCTTCCTCGTCTCCGGGTCGTAGACATGGATCTCGCCCTGGCCCTTGCCGATGTCGGGGTTGTTCCAGTCGGTGACGACGGGCTTGCCGGCGTCGGCGCCGCCGCGGCCGATGTAGAGCACCCGCCCGTCGGGGGCGGTGACCAGGCCGTGCGGCTCGCCGATCTGGTCGTTCTGCCCCGGCTGGTTGGGCCGGGTGACTCGCTCGGCGGTGTAGTTGGCGGTGATGGTGGCCTTGCAGTCGGCGTGCGAGAGGCGGGTGGTCCAGGCGAGGGCGCCGCGCAGATGGTCGCGGAAGTCGGTTTCGGCGAAGCTGTCGACCGTACCCCCCATGCCGGTGTAGAAGGAGCGGCCGCCGTCGTAGTCACGGCACCAGGAGACGGGGTGGTCCCAGCCGTTGGCGCCGGCGGCGGGCTTGTAGGAACTCTCTTTGACACGGGCCACGGTGTGCACGCTGCCGGACGGATTCACCGCCCAGTTGAACCATGCGTCGGGCCGTTTCCACTGCAGCGGAAGCGACGCGGTGGCTGGATGCTGACGGTCGCCGACCTCGACGACCGCGCGCTGCACCGTGCTCGGCGCGCCGGTCGGCCGGGCGCCGATCAGCCCGGTGAACCAGTCGGAGTACGGCTCGGTGCGCGCCGCGTCATGAATGCCGACGAAGCCTCCGCCGGCCTCCAGATACGACTCGAGCCCGGCCTCCTGCTCCGGGTCGAGCACATCGCCGCCGCCGGTCAGAAAGACGACCGCGTTGTACTTCCCGAGCTTGGTGGCATCGGTGAAGACGGAGGCGTCGTCCGTGGCCTCGGTGGTGAACCGGCCCGCGGCGGGCCCCGTCCGGCCGATGGTCTCGATCGCCGCGATACCCGCGTCGACGGTCGGCGACTCGGCGGTGGCCGAGGCATGGAAGACGAGGACTTTCACCTTCTGGCCGCCCGGGGGCGACGGTAAGGACAACGTTGTCGACGCTGGTTCCGGATAGGTCCGGGCCGAGGCGACATCACCGCCCCCGAGCAGGGACACGGTCAGTGCGCCGACCCCAAGTGCCGCCGCCAGAGCGCTTCTTCGGGATCTCGACCGGTGATGTGGTGTGCGCTGCATGGGTCACCCACCCCTCTGTGGTCACAACAACAGCCTTGGAAACTAGACCCCTTTTCGTGGTTCGCCAATAGGTAAGACCGCAGTGGCACGAACTTTGTCCTTGGTGTGGATAAACGAAGATCACCGGGCTACCGTGGCGCCGTCCGGGGGGCACTTGTGTCTCATCCCTGCCCGTCAAACCCCGTACAGGACTGGAGAGTTCGGCATGGACAGACGAAGCTTCAACCGGCGGCTGCTGGCGGGGAGCGCGGTCGCGGCGACGGGCGTGACATCGTTATCGGTGGCCTTCGCCCAGAGCGCGACGAGCGCGGCGTCGATGGTGGGCGCGCCGAGGACCGCTCCTGCCGGGGGCCGGGTACGTCATCTCTCGCTGTATGCGGAGAAGCTGGCGGACGGCCAGATGGGCTACGGCCTGGAGCGCGGGAAGGCGTCGATTCCCGGCCCGCTCATCGAGCTGATCGAGGGCGACACACTGCACATCGAGTTCGAGAACACGATGGACGTTCCGGTCAGTCTGCATGCCCACGGCGTCGACTACGACATCGCCAACGACGGCACCCGGATGAGCAGGAGTCATGTCGAACCGGGAGGCACGCGGACGTACACCTGGCGCACGCACACCCCGGGCAAGCGTGCCGACGGCACCTGGCGCCCCGGGAGCGCAGGCTACTGGCACTACCACGACCATGTGGTGGGCACGGACCACGGCACCGGCGGCATCCGTAAAGGTCTCTACGGTCCGGTGGTGGTCCGCAGGAAGGGCGACATCCTCCCGGACAAGCAATTCACGATCGTCTTCAACGACATGACGATCAACAACAAGCCGGCGAGCGCGAGCCCCAACTTCCAGGCCACGGTGGGCGATCGCGTCGAGATCATCATGATCACGCACGGCGAGTACTACCACACGTTCCATATGCACGGCCATCGCTGGGCGGACAACAGGACCGGCCTGCTTCTGGGCCCGGACGACATCAGCCGCGTCATCGACAACAAGATCACGGGCCCCGCGGACTCGTTCGGTTTCCAGGTCGTCGCGGGCGAGAGCGTGGGGGCGGGGGCATGGATGTACCACTGCCATGTCCAGAGCCACTCCGACATGGGCATGGCCGGGCTGTTCCTGGTGGCAAAGCCGGACGGCACGATTCCGGGTTACGAGCCGCACCACCCGGCGAAGGCCGGGCCCGAACCCGACTCGGAAGCCAAGGTGGGCGGGCACAGCCATTAGGTCCTGTCCGGCCGATCTTGCCGGGCTCGCGTGCCCCGGCACGCCCACCACTCGGCCATATGGGTGAACGCGCCAGCCGGTGCGTCCGCCGCCCGGGCCTCCCGGGTTCGTCCAGGTTGCCGCGCCGCGCGCCGTGACAAAGGCGGAGTTATGCTGCATCCAAGGCAAACTGAACCGGAAAGGCTGATACTCCATCGACTGTGGCGGCCATCGTGAGAGCTTGGAAGATCTGGGCATTCAGCGTCGGGGTCGTGGCAGCCGGGAGGTATGTACTACGGGTTGTCCGTCCGGCGGGTGCCCCTGACAGTGACAGTGCATCATGGCCGGGATGATCGAGGACTATGCCGTCGTCGGTGATCTTGAGACGGCAGCCCTCATCAGCCGCGACGGGGCGATCGACTGGCTGTGCGTGCCCCGCTTCGATTCTCCTGCCTGTTTCGCCGCGCTTCTCGGGAATCCCGACAATGGGTACTGGCGCATCTCGCCCGTCGGCGGGAGTCAGTGCAACCGCCGGTCGTACCGCGGCGACACCCTTGTGCTGGACTCCATCTGGGACTCGGTCGACGGCGCGGTCAGCGTCACCGACTTCATGCCTCCGCGTGCCGACCTGCCTCATGTCGTGCGCATCGTGGAAGGTCTCTCCGGGACCGTGGCCATGCGCGGAGAACTGAGGCTCCGGTTCAACCACGGCCGTGTCGTTCCCTGGACGCGCACCCGCGGTACCTACGTGGTCTCGGTCGCCGGACCCGACTCCGCATGGCTGAGCGCCGACCAGCGCGTGGATGTGCGCGCCACCGACGACTGCACCTACTTCGACTTCACCGTCCGGGAAGGCGAGACCCTCGCCTTCATGCTCAGCTGGTCACCCTCGCACATGCCGGTCCCGCCGCCCGAGGACCCGGCGACCGCACTGCTGGAAACCCTCGATTTCTGGGAGCGCTGGGCGGCGAAGTGCCGCTACCAGGGACCCTGGCGGGACGCGGTGGTGCGCTCCTTGATCACATTGAAGGCGCTCACCTACGCGCCCACCGGGGGTATCGTCGCCGCGCCGACGACGTCCCTGCCCGAGAGCATCGGCGGTGAGCGGAACTGGGACTACCGGTTCTGCTGGCTCCGCGATTCCACTCTCACCCTCTCCTGCCTGCTGCGCAGCGGTTTCCGGGAGGAGGCGGTGTCCTGGACGGACTGGCTTCTGCGCGCCATGGCGGGCGATCCGGCGGACCTGCAGACGCTCTACGGCGTGGCCGGCCAGCGGCGGCTGCCGGAAGAGTCGTCGGCCTTCTGGCTGCCCGGCTACGAGGGGTCGGAGCCGGTCCGCTTCGGAAACGCGGCGGTGGGGCAGTTCCAGCTCGACGTCTACGGCGAGGTGCTGGACGCCTTGTATCTGGCCCTGCGGTCCGGTGTCCCCATGGAGCGCCACGTCTGGAGCCTCGTCCACGCGTTCATGAGCTACCTCGAAGAGCACTGGCGCGAGCCAGACGAGGGGCTGTGGGAGGTCCGCGGCCCACGGCGGCAGTTCGTCCACTCCAAGATCATGTGCTGGGTGGCCGTGGACCGCGCCCTGCGGATGTGGAAGCTGGCCGGGCGCACCGACTCGGTGGAGCGATGGCGGGCCATGCGCAAAGAGATCCACCGGGAGGTGTGCCGCGACGGCTGGAACGACGAGAAGGGGTCCTTCGTGCAGTACTACGGGGCCCCTGTACTGGACGCCTCCGCGCTGCTCATCCCCAGAGTGGGCTTCCTTCCGGTTCACGATCCCCGGGTGCTCGGCACCGTGGCGGCGGTCAGGACGCTGGATCACCACGGCTTCCTGCGGCGCTACGCAAGCCAGGACCACATGGTGAACGACGTGGACGGGCTGCGTGGCTCGGAGGGTGCCTTCCTTGCATGTTCGATGTGGTTGGCCGACGCGCTGGCCACCACCGGGCGCCCGGACGAGGCCCGCGCGGTGTTCGAGAGAGTGCTCGACGTGCGTAACGATGTCGGGCTGCTCTCCGAGGAGTGGGACCCGGTGATCCGCCGCCAACTCGGCAACACACCACAGGCGTTCAGCCATATCGCGCTGGTCAACACGGCCTTCACTCTGCGGGAGGCGGAGGCGGAAGCGGGCCGCAATCCGGCCGGAGCGTAGCCGGGTCGCCGGAGAGCAGCCGGTTCCGGATCCTTTGGCCGCCTGACCGCCGTGAACAGCCTGCGACCGGGGCGTCAGGGCCGCATTTGGAGTTCGAACCGCTCGGCGAAGGCCGAAAGCGTCTCGTTGAGCCGGTCGATGTCCTCATCGCTGTTCTTGGCGGTGACCTGGATCCGCACTCCGACCCGATCACGCGGGACAATCGGATAGGCCGCAAGCGTGACGTAGATTTTGTGGTCCCAGAGGAACTTCGCGGCCGCATCCAGATCCGAGCCCTCGGCGAGCGGAATCCCGATGACGGGCAGCCCAGTGGTGTTGGGCGTGAAGATGCCAAGGGCGCTGACATGGTCCAGTACGCGCATCGTCTTGCGATGCAGATCGGCGCGGATGGCGTCACCCCGCCGGTCGTTGACATCCAGGCCGGCGAGCGCGGTGGCGAGCGAGGCCGTTGGCGCGGATCCGGAGTAGAGGTACGGTGCGGCGGCGACCTTGAGATGGTCCTTCAGCCATGTCGGAAGGGCAAGGAACGCCAGCATGGACGAGTACGCCTTGGAGAATCCGCCGACCAGGATGATGTCGTCGTAGGTCTCCCCGAGATGGCGGACGACGCTGTTGCCGCGGGAGCCGTACGGGGACGTCTCGTCGGCACGGCGTTCGCCGATGATCCCAAAGCCGTGCGCGTCATCGATGTACATCAATGCGTCCCGAGCCCGGCAGACACCCGCCAGTTCAGCCAGGTTGGGCAGGTTCCCGCTCATGCTGTCGACCCCGTCCAGGCACACCAGCCGGGTGGAATCGGCCGGAGCGGTGCGCAGCAGAGCGTCGAGTTCGTCCGGCCGCTCGGCATGGAACCGCTGCACCGTGGCGCCGTGTCCCCGGGCGACCAGACAGCCGTCGTAGACCGTGCGGTGTGCGCGTGCCTCGATGAAGATGTGGCCCTCGCCGCCGATCACCGGGATCACGGAGGCATGGATGAGCGTGATGGTCGGGAGCAGCAACGTGTCGGGCGCGTCGAGCAGTTCGGTGAGCCGCTCCTCGATCTCCGGGTAGAGGCTGGGACTGCCGTTCAGCCGCGACCAGCTCGGGTGGGTGCCCCAACGATGTACCTGTGGCTCGATCGCGTCAATGATTTCGGGGTCGAGGTCGAAGCCCAGAAAGTTGCACGACGCGAAGTCGATGAGCCAGTGGTCACCGCAGCGCAGGTGCCGGCCGCGGACCTCGTCGATGACCGCATCGCACATCGGGCTGGAACGCCGCAGGTGTTCGAGGTCTCCCCAGCGTGGGTCGCGTCGCACGTCGCTGGGTGTCAGCGTCTTGCGCGCGTGAGCGTCGTCGACCGCGCCTTCACCACCGGTCGACGACAGCGGGCCCACGTCGGCGGTGCTCCGGCGAATGCGGGCCGTCCGACGCGTCGTCGTGCTGCTGATCAGCCGTGGGGCCTGGTGTTCGCTGGCGCTCCTGAGGAGTTGTTCGCCCTGGTCCGCTGTCATCGGGCGGGCGAACAGATAACCCTGCCCGAACCGGCAGCCGATGGCCGCCAACCGGTCGCGCTGCTCCACCTCTTCGATGCCTTCGGCTATGACCTGGAGGCCAAGGGTGTCGGCAATGCGCACAATGCCTTCGACCAGGGCGACTTGCTGTTCGTCGACGCTGATGTCGTCGATGAACGACTTGTCGACTTTGAGCACGTCGATCGGGAATTCACGGAGGTAGCTGAGCGACGAGAAGCCGGTGCCGAAGTCGTCGATGGCCATCCCCACACCGAGTTCCTTCAGCGTCCTCATCACCGACCGTATCTGGTCGTCGCGATTCATGAGGACGGTCTCCGTCAACTCCAGCACCAGCGAACCGCTCGCCAGGCCGGACGTGTCGAGGACGCGGCGCACCTGGTCGAGGAACCCGGGGTCGCGGAACTGACGGGCTGACACGTTGACGTTGAGGTTCAGGGGCTCCGGCCGTGGCACCACCCGCTGCCAGCGGGCCACATGGGCGGCGGCGTGTTCGAGCACCCAGCCGCCGAGCGGCATGATGTGCCCGGTCTCCTCGGCGAGCGCGATGAACTGGTCGGGAGGCACCAGACCGCGCCGGTCCTGCGGCCAGCGGACCAGCGCCTCGAAGCCGGCGACCTCGCCGGTGGCGATCTCCACAATGGGCTGATAGCGCACATGGAACGCCTCGGCGGCGATGGCGCTTTCAAGGCTCGCCTGGAGCTCGTGCCGCTCCAGCATTCCGGCGTTCAACTGCGCCTGATAGCTGCGCCACTGCCGTTTCCCGGCCGTTTTCGCGGCGTACAGGGCCAAGTCGGCGTGTGCGAGCAGTTCTTCCGCGTTGGAGCTGTCCTGCGCGCTGGATATCCCCACGCTGGCCGAAATGCTGACCATCCCGCTCGAGAGCCGGAACGGCTGGGAGAGGCTCTGGATGATCTGTCCCGCGAGCACTTCCGCGGCTGCCGGTTCCTTTGCACCCTCCATGAGCACAGCGAACTCGTCACCCCCCAGACGCGCCGCCGTGTCACTGACCCGCAGTGTTCCGGTCAACCGCCGGGCCACGGCCACGAGGAGTTCGTCCCCCACCGGGTGGCCCCTCGTGTCGTTGACCATCTTGAATTCGTCCAGGTCCACGAACAGTACGCAGGTGAGCGTGGAGGCCCTGCGTCCGCGCAGCAGCGCGCGCTCGATGCGCTCCAGCAGGAGCACGCGGTTGGGGAGGCCGGTGAGTGAATCGTGGAAGGCGCGGTAGGTGAGTTCCTGCTCCAGTTTGCGCTGCTCGGTCACGTCCCGAAGCGTGAGGACCAGCCCGTGGACGGTCTGGTCGTGCCGCAGATTGCTGCATCGGACCTCCACATCGATGAGTGCGCCACCCTGCTGCAGGACCTGCCAGTCGTCGCGGCTGTCCAGGTCGTCCTCGGTGCGCATCCGCGCCAGCGACTCCATCGCCCGCTCACTGTCCTGGTCCGCCACCAGGTCGCCGAGTCGCACTCCGTACAGCGGGGACCGGCGGAACATGCCCTCGGCGGACGGGCTCGCGTACTTGATGGTGTTGTCGTCGTCGAGGATCAGGATGACGTCCGAGGCGTTGTGCACGAGGGTGCGGAAGTACGCCTCACTGTTGCGGCGGTTGACCTCCTTGTCGAGCGCGACGCGTTCCACCGCCAGCGCGACCTGCGAGGCCAGGGTCTCGAACGACCCCCGCAATTCCGCCAGGCTCCGCTCCGGCCCCGCCACGACCAGCGCACCGACCAGCGAGTCACCGGTCGGGCGGTCCGGGAAGGACAGCGGACACAGCAGTGCGTATGGCAGGTCCCCCAACTCGGAGGCTGCGGACTCCCCGAGGTCCTCGACCCCCACGACCTGCGTCTCACGGGCGAGGAATGCGGGCAGCCACGCCTCAGCGGTCTCGTCGGTCCAGTCGAGGCGCCAGTCCCAGACGCGCGACGTCGTGCGCACGCTGTGGAGCCTGGACTCACCCTGGTCCGTGGTCAGCAGGACGGCCTCGTGGGGCGTCCCCGCCCCGAAGAACACGTCCGCCGCTCCCTGGACCGCATTCGCGATCTCCTTCAGGCTGGCCGCCGCCACCACCGACGCGGCCCCGGCCTGAAGGCCCCGTTCGCGGCTCACGGCCTTCAATTGGGATGCGACCAGGACCGAAAGACGGGCGAGTACGAGGAGGAAGAGAACGATCGAGCCCACCGCGATGGCAGCCGCATCGTCCACAGAGCCGCTCAGGGATTCGTACAGGAGCACTGAGGGAACGACCAGCGCGGCCAGGGCGAGTATGACGAGCCGCCGGACGCGGATGCCCGGGCGCCGCTCGGGCATTCGTGCCGTCAGTTCCACCATGGAGGGATGCAGCGCCGCCAGACCCCAGGCGGTGAAGAAGACGACCCAGCCCAGATCCATCGGGGTGCCGTCCCGCCAGGTTCCATTGAGCTGGAGACGTTTGTAGAGGACGTCGGAGCAGAGGATGCCGAGCGTGCCGACGGTGAGGAGCTGAATCGCAGGGCCGCGCACATCGCCGGGAGCGAGCAGCCGCACGAGCATCGCCAGCATCAGCACGTCACCGACCAGGTAGGCGATCGAGATCGCTCGCTGAGTCCAGGTCATGTCGGCGGCCTCGGCATAAGGCGCGATCAGGTAGACCCAGGAAAGCAGAGCCAGGCCGGAGGCCAGGATCAACGCGTCCAGCAGATTCGCCAGATCCCGCCCTGTCGCGCGATACCTGATGAACCCGTACAGCCCGATGGCGAACAGCGGATACGCCGCCAGATAGAAGACGTCGGCCAGTGAGGGAAATGGATTCTGCTGGTTGAAGAAGGTGTTGAGGATGTTGTAAGTGGTGGCGCCGACGGTGAAGGTGAACGCGGCGGCGGCCAGCACCAACCACGGCCAGCGGTGGGTCGGCCGGTTGATCCGGATGCCCAGGAGAATGGCGCAGACGCCGAGGATGCCGATGGCGGCCCAGGTGACGTCGCGGCTGCCCGGAATCGTCAGGTACACGACGGTGAGCGGGATCACGACGACGAAGTATCCGGCCATCAGTCGCTGGAACCGGGTCAATGCGCACCCCCTCCTACCACCATCGGACAGCGGGGACTGCACCGCTGTCTGCTGGGCAACGGCGGGCCTGGCCATTGGCTTTTTTGATCATATGTCTGCTTTGGGCGGGTGGCGACCGGAGGTCTGGAGAGACTCCGGGCCCAGGCGTCGAGGTCTTTCTCCGCATGTCGGCCCCGTGGGGCGTCTCACTGATTCTCGGCGGGTCGGTAATACTTCACCTTCGGCGTAAATGGGGCGTTTCTATTGCATCGCGTTCGTCCTATTTGAGTGAAATGTAATTCGCTATGGCGGATATCACATAAAAGGCGCCGAGTCTCGCCAACTCGGCGTTGTGTCTTAAGTCCTGAGGGTCAGTGAACTCGGGGATTCGGGTGGGAGGGCAACGAGGCGGTTGCGTGCCGGATTCGGCTCGCGCAGAGTCCATGTCCTTCAGCCCGCTTTTGCTCCGTGCAATGGCAGGCCTATTGCCTGATGTGGGGGGCGAAAGGTCATCCATTCATGCCCAGAGATTCCAGACACCGCCGCAAGCTGACCACTCGGACGAAGATTTCCGCCCTCGTACTTTCCTTCGCGGCCCTTGCGATGGGCAGCGCCGCATGGGCGGGCCAGTCGCAGCAGTCGACCGGCGTGGTCGTCGACTCGCTGTCCGTTTCGGCGGCACCGAGCGGCGGGCTGACGGCGACTGCGACGGTCCACTCCGCTCGTACGCTCCGGGTGCAGGCCCTGACCGTCGCCGTGCGGTCCTCGGACGGCTCCCGCTTCGACTTCCCCGGTGCGTCGGCGTCGAAACTGAGCCCCTCGCCGACGACATTCACCTCCGGCAGCCGCACATTCCCGGCCGGCACGTACACCGCCTTCGTCGCGTACAAGTACCACGACACCTGGCACAACCTCTCGCCGGTGAAGACGTTCACCTCCGGCGACACGGCCACTCAGACGCCCAGCGCGACGGCTTCCGCATCGCCCAGCCCGTCCCCGACCTCGACCTCCACAACCAGTCCGAGCTCCACCCCGACTGCGTCGACCTCGCCGGCTCCTTCCCCCAGCCAGACCACGTCGACGACCGGCGCCGCACCGGCGGGTATCCCCGGCACCTGGCGCCAGGTCTTCGGGGACGAATTCAACGGCACCAGCCTCGACGGTTCTAAGTGGAACCCGAACTGGCTGGGCTGCCCCACCTGCACGACGAAGCCGGTCAACTCCGCCGAGCTGGCTGCCTACGCCCCGTCCCAGGTGAGCGTCAGCGGCGGCTCCCTGCACCTCAAGGCCGAGAAGGCGCAGACCACGGCGACCGACGGCAAGACCTACGCCTACCGCTCCGGCCTGGTCGAGAGTGACGGCAAGGCGCAGTTCACCTACGGCGCCTTCGAGGCCAGGATCTACACCCCGGCGGCGTCACCTGGGGTGATCGCCAACTGGCCCGCCTTCTGGACCGATGGGCAGAACTGGCCGGAAGACGGCGAAATGGACGTCATGGAGGGCCTCGGCGGCGGCAAGGCCTGCTACCACTTCCACTCCCCGTCGGGCGGCCCGGGCGGCTGCGCCCCCGGTGACTTCACCGGATGGCACACGTACGGAGCCGAGTGGAAGCCCGGAGTCGTCACGTACTACTACGACGGCAAGCAGGTGGGCCAGATCACGACCGGCATCACCTCGTCCCCGATGTACCTGATCCTGAACAACGGCGTCAGCACCGAGCACGGAGGTCCGCTCGTGACCCCGGCCGACATGATGACCGACTATGTGAGGGTCTGGCAGCACTGACCCTCAGACCGACCGTGCCCGGCCGTGTACCTCGCGGCCGGGCACGTCTGTGCCTTCGGCGGATCCGTTCGACCCGGCGACGACGGGTGAAAGCTCCAGCCCGGTGCCGAGCCGCCGGTCGGCGGCTCAGCGGTCGCCCGCTCGAGGGCGCAGCCATAGCATGGGACACGGAGGCATTGCACGCCTGTCACTCGTGGTGTACATCCCGGCAATTCCCGGGTAGTTGCGCAAGCACCCCGGGAGGAGTGGTAGAGGTCCTGATGAGCTGTACAGGTACTGATTACCCGTCCCGGCAGGTGTTTTCGTCGCTGTCCGGGGGACAGGCGCCGTCGCCGTGAGCGGTGCGGTCCCCTGGCCGACGGTGCCGGACCTGCATGCGAATGTGCCGGAACTGCACAGCCGTCTGCGGGCAGCCGCGGACCGGGGGGACATGCTGGATGCCTTTCTGTGTGCTGCGGGCATCGTTCAGGTGGGTCAGGACTACCTGCACGGGACGGCTTGGCTGCCCAGTCGGGTCGCGCGGCAGCTGGGCGCGCGCGGGACTGGCGCAACCGCCCTGCGTGGCGCCGTGGGCGGCCTGCTCTCGATCGCCGCAACATCGCCCGCAGCACGTGAACTGAGAGCGTGGCTGACGTCCTTCGAGGATCTCGCCGATGCGCTCGCGGATGCTGTGATCGCCGAGCTGGTGTCTGCTTCCGGCACTCGTTCCGTCGAGTGCGTTGCGCGGGTGGAACACCTGCTGCGCCGCCACACAGCGGGAGTACCCGGACGCATTGCGGCGCTCCTGGAGGGCAGCCTGCTGCGGCCTCCTTCCTCCTTCCGTAGCTTCGACCAGCACCCCCGCGATGTCATAGAACTCGTCGCCCGTTTCGCCCGGAAATATCCAGAACGGGACCGTCAGCTCGTGGTCGTCGGGCTGCGCACCTCAGGCAGCTACCTTGCTCCGCTGACCGGAGCCGCCCTGCGCGAGGCGGGATACCGGCATGTCCGTGTCCGCACCGTCCGGCCGGGTGAACCGCCGCTGCGCGGCGACAGGGAGTTTCTCCGCTCCCTCGGACACAGCCGAGGCCTGGTGCTGCTGTGCGACGACCCGCCCACAACGGGCGGGAGCCTGGCGGCTGTCGCCGGACAGCTCGGCCGGGCGGGGATTCCAGACGAACACATCGTGATGCTGCTCGCCGCCTTCGGTGACGGTTCCCTTCCGGATCTGATTGCCGGCCACCCCAGTGTCGTGCTCCCCGGCGCGGACTGGTACATACGCACCCGTATGGGCGAGGAAGCGATGCGCCGAACCCTGGAGCATGTGCTGCCCGACCATGAAGTGATCGAACTGTCTTTGGGCCGGCCGGCGCTCCCGTCCCGCTGGTCGCGGGTAGCGGTTCCTGTCAGCGCACGTGTCCGCACCGGTTCCGGTGAGAAGCGCCTGGAGATGGTCGCGGAAGCGGCGGGGACCGGCTATTTCGGCCGGTATGCCATCGCGATCGCCGACCAGCTGGGCAGCCTCGTGCCCCGCGTCTACGGGTTCCACGACGGGGTACTGCTGCGCGAACGCCAGGGTGAGGAATCGGGGGAGGGGGCGGCTGCCGGGGATGCCGCTCGCGTGCCGCCGCACGCCGTCGTCCAATACGTCACGCAACGTCGACAGCGACTGGCCGTGACGGCCGACCGCAGCTCGTTCCTCAAGGGACGTCAGCCCGTGTGGGAGGTCGGCGCCCGGGTCTTCGCCGACAGGTGCGGAATGCTGGCGGCCCCGCTCCGCCCGCTACTGATTGATCCCCTGCTGCGCGCTCTGCTCCGCTCGCAGTCGCCCTGCCTCGTGGACGGCCGGATCTCTTACGGGCACTGGCGGGAAGGTGCCGACGGATGGATCAAGGTCGACTTCCATGAAGGACTATTCAGCCACCTGGACCTGGCCGCCTACGACGCGGCGTACGACCTGGCAGGGGCTGCGCTCTCGCTGTCCGGGGAAGGGGACGGGCTGCTGACCCGTTATGAGAAGCTGACCGGGAGCCCAGTTCCGCCCTCACAGTGGTGCCTGTACAAGGTGGCGCACGGCTGGAATGCGGAGAGGCTCGCCCATTCGGGGGTTGACGTGGGTATGACCGAGGCCGAGGCGCGGCGGGCCCAGTCCCGGGCTGTGCAGCAGTACCTGGCAGGTCTCTTCCTCCAGGATGTGGATGCCGTGGCGGACGGCCCGTGGTGCGTGCTGGACGTGGATGGCGTGCTGGAGACAAGCCTGTCGGGCTTCCCGGTCTCCACGCCGGCCGGGATGCTCGCTCTCCGTGCGCTTCGCGCCCATGGATACAGAGTGCTGCTCGCCACGGGACGCTCCCTCCCCGAGGTGAGGGACCGGTGCCGGGCGTACGGCCTGTCCGGAGGGGTCGCAGAGTACGGGGCCGTGGCGTACGACGCGGCCTCTGACCGGTCGGTCGGGCTCGTGGCCGAACACGACGGCGCCTTGACTGCGCTGCTGTCGGCTGTGCCGTCCGTGAGTGTGGACTCGCAGTACCGGTGGGCCGTGCGGGCATATCGCGGGAAAGGTGCCCGTCGTAGGGCCATGGACATGGCGACCGTCAGCCGTCTCATGGCACAGCCGGGAGGCGCCGGTCGGTTTTCGGTGGTTCAAGGGGATATGCAGACCGATTTTGTGCCCCTGGGCATCGACAAGGCCACGGGCCTGCTCGGTCTGATGGATCTGCTCGGCGACCGCGGAGGGCGGCCCGTGCTGGCTGTGGGCGACAGTTTCACCGATATCCCGATGCTGCAGTCGGCGGAGACCGGTTGTGCACCGCGCAACGCGGACCGGGCTGTGCGCGCAGCAGGGTTTCCTGTCCTCCGGCGGCCCTGCCAAGCCGGGCTCGCCGAGGCCGTCGGGCGGTTGCTGGGCCACCGGCCGGGTCGTTGTCCAGTCTGCCGGGCGCCGCGCCTGGCTCCCGACGACAGAGCCTTGACGGCCCTGCTTGCAGTACCGGAGTCCGGCCGTGCCGGCATGCCTGCCCGGCTGGTCAGGCTCGCTCTGGCGAGTGCAGGCCTGGACGGATCCCTCATGGGGAACCGCTGGTCCGCCGGAGACGGGCAGAGGACGTGAACGGACACTGCCCCCGGCAGAACGTTCCGCCATTCGTGTCCACGGGCTGCATTGCTCGACACCACGTGCCGAGTGTCGCCACTGCACCGGTACAGGCGTCCCGTTGCGTGGCCCCGCAGCTGTTCCGACAATGGATCGTGGCAGCAGGAGACTTGAGCCGACGCTCCGAGTTCTCCTGGTCCGCTTGCCCGAACACTGGGCCGTGGTGTCCATCCGCGGGGGCGGGGGCGGGGTCGTGAGGAGACCATTCGTGATCCATCACCAGGCATCCGAACTTGAGCCCCAGGAGTGGGACGTCCACACCGGTGATGGGGTGGTGCGGGCCGTGAGCCCGGTTCCACGTGAGACCTGGGCGCGAGTGCTCGCCACCGACCCGGGAGCCACGGCATTCCACATGCCGCAATGGCTCGACTGCATCTGCACCGTCGGTGGCTGGCACGACGCGAGCCGGCTCTACCGGACCGGCGAAGGCCGGGAGCTCGTTCTGCCGATGGTTCGTCGGCCGAGGTGGTTCCGCACACTCTCGTTGCAGGCCTCTTTTCCCCCGGGGTGGGGAACGGGCGGCATTTTGGCGTCCGGAGGAGTCCGCCCCCACGAAGTCGACATGATCCTTGCCGACCTTGCGTCGGACGGAGCACTGCGCACCAGCGTCCGCCCTGCCTTCGCCGCTGCGCCCGCGTGGCCCGACCAGGCGCCGGGGGTCGTCCACATCCCCCGGAAGGTCCATGTACTGGATCTTGAGGGCGGCATGGACGTCCTGTGGACGCAGCGATGGTCCAGGAACACGCGAAGTCGCCTGCGTTCGGCTGAACGGAGGGCCGAGCAGGCCGGCTTGGTCATCGAAAGCGGCCACTCGCCCGAGCTGGTCGCCGCCTTCTACGATCTCTACCTGCGCTGGCTCGACCGGCGGGCGCGGGAAAGGCGCCTGCCCCCGGCTGTTGTCCGGGAGCGCGGCAAGCGTTCGGAGCCGCTCGCCAAATTCCATGCGGTTGCCGCTTCCCTCCCGGGCACCTGCCGCATTCTGGTCGCCACCCTCGACGGTGAACCGGTGGCCGCCACGATCGTTCTGCTGCACGGATCGAGTTGCATCTACTGGCGTGGCTTCAGCGACAAGGAGACGGCCGGTCCGCTGCGCGTGAACCAGCTCCTTCAGCTCCGCTCGGTCGAGCAAGCCTGTGATGTCGGTTGCAGCCACTACGAGATGGGCGAATCGGGCGGGGTGGCTTCACTGGAGCGGTTCAAGACCAACCTCGGTGCCCGCGAGAGACACCTCGCCGAGTACCGGCTCGAGCGCCTGCCGCTCACTCGGCTCCAGGATCGGCTGGACCGGATCCGCGGGGCTGTCGAGTCCCGTCTCACCCCCGCGCGGAGCTGAGCGAGCCTCACGGCGGTCCCACCAGGCCCCCGTCTGTCGGTGATGCCGACCGGTCCCGCACGGGCAGCCAGAGCGGCTTCCGCCACCACAGCCACGCGGCCACCACGGTTTGGGCGATCAGCCAGCCGGCGCCGACCCCCGCGATGCCCAGTGCCGACAGCAGCATCAAGGACAGTGCGGTGGCCAGCGTGCAGACGACGGCCAGGATTCCGACCAGCACGCGCATCCGGCGCTGGGCCCGGCAGGCGCTGACGGCCGTGATGATGACCAGATTGGGAAACGCCGACAGAGCCACCAGGCGGAGCAGACCGGCCCCGTTCTGGGCGTAGTCCGGGCCGAACACCCGCAGTACCAGCGGCGCCGCGGCACAGAGCACCACTGTTCCCGCAAGCAGCAGCATCCCGGTGTGACGCAGCACCCGGCGGCACTGCATGGGCAATTGGGCCGGGTCGTTCGCTGCCTCGACGATGAGCGACTCACCCATACTCGCGTTCAGCTGGTACAGCGAGAACCCGGCGAGCCAGGCAAGCGAGAAGTAGGCGGCCT
Source organism: Streptomyces sp. SLBN-118 (assembly GCF_006715635.1). Lineage (NCBI taxonomy): Bacteria > Bacillati > Actinomycetota > Actinomycetes > Kitasatosporales > Streptomycetaceae > Streptomyces > Streptomyces sp. SLBN-118. The sequence goes on along the minus strand of NZ_VFNP01000001.1, from coordinate 1,260,109 downwards.
GGTCGGGGCCCAAGCGGTTGAGAACGAGGATCGGGAGCAGGGCGGTCGCGGCGAGCCAGAAAAGCGCGGCCACGTAGTCCGCCATGACGTATCCCGGCGTCGGTCTGCTCGGGTCGGCCCGTTCGTCCGCCGGGTTGCTGGCGTGCCGGGGGAAGGCCCTGGCGTACAGGAAGCCGTTGGTGAGGCTGATGGCGAAGACCAGGGCGATGGCCCAGGACAGCAGAATTCCTGTCGACTTCGCGACGACGGCGAGCAAACCGACGAGCACGATCTTCCCCACCGCGAACACGGCGTTCTCCCACACCACCCATTCCGGACGGCGCAGGCCGGTCAGCACGCCGTCCTGGATGACGAAGACCGCGTACGCCGCAGTAGCCAGGACGAAGCATCCCCCGAGCAGCGGCTCGCGCAGGAACTGCAGTCCTGGCGAAATCTGGGGCACCAGGAAGAGAAACATCCCTGCAAGGAACGCGGTGAAAACGCAAGCTGCCAGGTAGGCCTTGGAGACAAGAGCCCGGGTGCGTTCCCCAGCGGTGGGCACGAACCGGAGCAGGACATTGGTCAAGTTGAGTTGGCCCACTCCGGCCAGCAGCATCATCGCCGACACGGCCGAGTAGTTGCGGCCCACCGCACCGGTGTCGTACCAGCGGGCGGCCAACGCCCAGTATCCGGCCCCGAGCGCTGCTGTCACCAGCGAGTTGAACGTCAGCACGTGGCCGGTGCGCAGCAGATGGTCCTTGGGCTGCCGTCCCGGGCTCACCGTGCCCGCCAGTTGTCGGGCACGTGCTCGGCCTCCTGCGGCGCGGTGGGCGCTCGGCCGTCGGCAGCAGCGCTCGCCCAATCACCCTCAGGGCACCGGGCGGTGCTCAGGTGTCCGCAGTAGCAGACCTGCCGACGGCGCAAGGTGACTCCCAGTGATGCGCAGCCCGGACAAGGAGGCGACGGGTGATCCGTACGAAGAATCCGCGTTACGGAGGACTCCATCCGGCGGCCACGGATAGCTTGGCTTTCCAACAACTCCTCGTTCCCCTCAGCCTAGGTCGAGGACGGGCAGTCTGCGACCTGGCCCGCCCCGGGCCGTCCTCTCACGGGTTTTCGTGTCCCGAGCTAGGCGTCCTCGAAGCGGATCAGGCGTTTGACGACGTCCCGCAGCCCGCGATCGGCGGCCGAGACCGGAAGTCGCTCGCGCAGGAAGGTGGGGGTCGAGTAGCTCTCGGCCCCGAAGCCCTCCTTGAAATGAGCCAGCGAGGACCCCGGCCGGGAGTCCCCCAGGTGGTAGTAGGCGCAGCCCGCCGCACACGCGTCCTCGACGGCGAGTTGGTGGAGCAGGAAGTTCGCCCGGACAGGGTGGGCGAGATCCCGGTTCATCGCACCGCGCCAGTACTTCGCATGAGGCCCGTGACGGAGGACGACAATCGCGGCGGCAGGCTCGCCGAAACACGATGCCATGTAGATCACGCACGATTCACCGAACCGCTCGGCAACGGCCTCCAGCCGCTGGCGTGGGAAGCTCCGGGCCTGTCGCCATCGGGCGAGGGCCAGCGGCTCGTGCTGTTGCCGTGCCCAGCGCACCATCGATTGTTCGTACAGGTGGTAGAAGGCCGGCACGAGCCTGCCCGTGCGATCGACCTCCACCTCGATCGCGGACCGCTCGGCTCGGCGCACGGCACGTCGGACGCGCCCGTGGAAGCGCCGGTCCCAGACGGTGCCGAAGCCGCCGTCCAGGTTCAGCACCTGCGTCGTGTGTTCCTCCGTATGAAAGCTCGGCGGGGCCGCCCGTGCCCACACCGGGTCGGCGCCAGGCCCCAACCGAATGGCGACCCGGAGCGTCGGGCGCCGCGCGAGGTCGTCGAAGACGACGCGAGCCTCGCTCTCGTCGGGCGCCCCGGGGGGCACCAACGGCCCGCCGATACCCCAGTCCGACGGCCAGGAACCCTCGCCCGCCAGCCTCGCGGACCAGCCTCGCCGCCGGGCCAGCGGTACGACGAGTTGACTCCCTCCGTCGAATTCGTACAGTCGGCTGGCGTCCTCGAACGGTCCCGTCGCACAGATGCAATCGAGCCACGTCGGAGTCTGGCTGACCATGGCGTTCTCGTCGGTGTCGGCCAGCTGCCGCCAGGTCTCCCGGGGGGCGGGGCTGGTCACCCGCACGGGGCCCGAGGCTGTGGTCGCCTGGAGTACGACGGCTGAGTTCATGGCCTCCTCCTGCTGACCGGGGGTAAGAGGACGGGGCGGGGGACGGGGGCCCTGCCTGCCTTTCCCGAGCCTAGGCCGAGCCCCGTCGCACGGCCTCCCGGCGGCAGTCGGCAGCCGGGCAACAGGTGCTGGGCGCTACCGCCCCGCCACCTCTTTGAGCACTGGCACCACATTGCCCGCGACCCATCGATGGCTGCGCCCGTAGCGAGCCGACTTGGCCAGGTTGCCCGCCACATGCCACAACCAGGTCAGCAGCGGCAGCACCGCCTCGTCCTCGTCCGGTGGCGGAACATCCGCTTCGGTGAGGAGGCGGCGGTCGTCGGGCAGCAGAGAGCCGCGTCGCACGACATCGGCCACGATTCGCCCGAGCTGCCGCCCACCGCGCTGATGCCGGAGCGTCAGAACGAACATGTAGGAATCGATCACGCACGGACCGTCGGGGCGGGCGCTCGACCAGTCGATCACCCCGGTGAGTGTCCCGCGCTCCTCGCTCAGCAGAATGTTTCCGGGGTGGAAGTCCCCATGGGTCCAGGCGACCGTCAGAGTACGTCCGTCCAGACCACGGACAAGGCGCTCCCGCAGTGCCTCGACGGCGGCCGCGCCGCGGCCCTTGCGGCACCAGTGGATCTCTTCGGACAGGATCGCGAGCTGGGGGTCCACCCAGCCCCCGACACGGTCCGTGACGCGCTCCGGGCGGCCGGTCGCCCGGTGCAGGTCGCCGACCGTGCGGAGCGCGGAGACAGCCACGCGCCGAGCCTGTTGTGGAGAGCGCCGCAGCAGTGTGTCGCCTTCGACGCCAGGCAGCAGGCCTTCCGCGACCAGGGGAAGCCGCTCATCGAGTCGGCATTCCTCCACACGAGGCAGCAGCAGCCTCCAGTCGTCCAGGCGGTCGTCCCGCGTCAGCTGCCGCACGGCCTCACATCCCACAGCCAGCGACACGGCAGCTCGGCTGCTGCGGGGATGCTTGACAACCAGAGGGGGCTGCATGGCCTGTCCGTCCAACTGGAACACCAGGAGATCGGAGACAGTTCGCTGCAGCCGATGCAGGTCGCGGAAGCTGACGGCTTCCCGACGCAGCCGGCTCGCCAGCCGACGGGCCATCAGCAGATCTGCGGGCCGGGTCAGCAGGCCGCGGGGCCGGATCGGGACAAGGCCGCGCACCCAGGATACCGACAGCTCGGCGCGAGGGAAGGCGACTTCCACAGACCCTCCGTCCACTGTTGCGTAAGCAGGGCTCATCACCATATATAGGCATTAGCGAGATATTGGACGACTCGCTGCGGTTGTGCCGACAGCAACGCGCGAGGCGCAGAGGTCCGGCCGCGCGCGATTCGGCATCAGGGGCAGGACGCCTTCCGGTGTCCGCCGAGCCGGAGGTTCAGGGAGCAGCCGATGCGACGCGCCACGGTGCCCGCCAGCCTGATCGCCTCGGCCGCCGCGGGCATGGGGTCGTCCCGGGCGAGCCAGGCCCGCTCCGTCCCGCGCAGCGGGGCAGGCGGCAGCCGGTGCTCCTCCCACAGCCAGGCGGCAACCGATGGCAGATCGAGCTGACCGGCGACGAACACCCGCCCTTCGACCTCCGGGCCGACCGGTACATGGCGGCCCGTCAGGTCCAGATGCATCGCCCGTACCACGTCGATTCCGTGGACATTCTCGAACAGTCGGAACTGGGCACCCGTGCGCGGGTTGAAATCCACCAGCTTGTAGCGCCCGTCGCGCCGGTCGTAACGCCAGTCGAGGTCCGCCGGTCCGCTGTAGCCGATCCGCCGGCACAGCTCCCCGGCGAGCTTCGCCAAACAGGGGTTGCGCAGGGTCACAGCCCGGGTGGTCACCCCTGCGTGCGGGGGCCACGAGCGCAGCTTCAGACCGGTGAAGACGACGCGGGGCACGCCGCCCGCCCCGCAATAGAGATGCGTGATCCAGTCCTCGGCCTGCTCCCTGGGGATGTATTCCTGCATCACGAGCGGGGGCAGCGACTCCTCCGGATACCGGGCGAGCAGAGTCTGCTCGTCGCGGACCATGGTGGTGTTGCCCACGGCCGGGGCGCGCAGTCTGGTCCATGCTTCGCGGTTCTTGAGCACCACCGGATAGCCCAGTTCACGCGCCGCGTCGACCAGTTCATCGCGGTTTGCGGGTGCCCGTGTGCGCGGGGTGGGTACGCCGAGCTCCTCGCAGAGCTTGGTTAGACTTGCCTTGCTGGCCAGCCGCCGCGGCAGGTCCGAGGGCGTCGGTGGGAGCAGGAAGCACTCCGCCAGCCGGTCCGAGTTCTCGGCCAGCAGGACGGCCGCTTCGTCGTCGGTCGGTACGGGGATGCAGGGCGAGCCGATGGCCCGGCCGATCGACAGTAGGGTTTCGACCAGCAGCCGCGGTTCCTCCAGCCCGGTAGTGGGCCAGACGAATCTCCTGGTGACATGGCGTGATACCGCCACCGGAGTGAACCGGTCCTCGACGACGGCGTGCACCGGAACACCCATGCGGCCGATCGTGCGCACCACGCCGAGGCCGCCATGGTGCTGGGGATAGCTGCCGATCTTGGTGAGCAGCGTGGGCACCTCCCGGTCCAGGGGCGATCCGGGATTCATCCGTTGTCCCGTGCACCGCGGAGATCAGTCATCGCGTCTCCAGACGTCGACCAGGAGTTGGGGGCCAGGCAGTCGGGCCGCCTCGCTCCCGGTACGCCAAGACCCGCCAACCGGGAAGGGCCTCGCGCCCTCACTCGTGGACACGCGGTTCTCCCTTCACGCGACGGGGATGCGCCTGCTGTTCTGATCGCGGCGTGACGGACCGTTACCCGGCTCCTGCTACCCATCAGCACTTATGTAGGAGGAGACAGGAATTAGTACCATATATACCCTGAATCTCATGGTTGAGTGACTTTCCTCGAGAATCGACCGCCGACAGCAGGAAGTGAACCGCTGCCCGGTTGCGCTGTCGGACCGAAGTGCCGCCGTCTGGGCCCCATCGGTTCCGCCGTTCGCGCGACGCGCATGTCGTGCCGGTGGGCACCCTGCCCCCGAAAGTTTGATCATGAATCATGCCCAGAACTTCGCGACTCCGCCCGAGACGATGACGAGGCTTCCGACCGGGCAGTGTGCGGACGCCGTGAATCCGACGGGTCACCCGAGCGGCCAGTCGCTGCGGGAGTCTGTGCTCGGGCTGCTGCCGCTCCGCTCTCCACGTGTTCTCGGAGGACTGACCGACGGCCTGAGGGCGCACTGGTTGGTGCGTGGGATGCACCCCTGCGAAGTCACCGTGGTTCGGCGAAACACCTACCCTCAGACCAACCTGCTCGTGTTCAGGCTGCAGCGAGGCACGTGGGCCGTCCTGGTCAAACACCCGAGGAACGAAAGGGCGGCCGACGGCCTCGCCCGTGAGTGGGAGGTCCTGCGGCAGCTGGCCGCGGACGACCGGCTCGAACCTTGGCGGCAGTTGCTGCCACAACCCGTCGGCTACCGGCCCGACGGGCCGGCCCGGATGCTGGCCCAGAGCTGGCTCGCGGGCGTCCCCGCCGATCACCTGGTCCCGCACCGACCGCAGGACCTGCAGCGTACGGTCACTGCCGCACTCTCCTTCCTGGCGGAACTGCGGCGTGCGAACGGACACAGGCAGCCGGCAGCCGAACGGGTCGGCGAGTGGGCCGAACCACAGCTGCAGATCCTCTCGTCGGAGATCGGATGGTGCAGGACGGCTGCCGGAGCGGAGGGACTGGAAGCGTTGCGTCGGCGCCTGGACGCGGGCCTTGCCGGAGCAGTGTTGACGCAGGCCTGGACGCATGGGGATTTTCATCCCGGCAATGTGCTGCTGAACGAGGAGCGGACCCGGGTCACTGGTGTCTACGACTGGGGGAGTGCGCGAATGGACGGTCCCTCCGAGATCGACGCCTGCACCTTCGTACTGACAGTCCGACAGGCGCTCAGCGGCCGCCCGCTGGGAAGGCTGGTCGCCGATGCTCTGCGTGGCGACGGGCTGGCGGCTGCGGACCGTGCACTGCTCTCCACTGCCGCCGTGGATCCGGACGGCGGCGACCCGGCAGTACTTCCGCTGCTGACGTGGCTGTGGCACGTGTCCAGCAATGTGCGGAAGGCGCCGCAGTTCGGGCGAAGTCGTTGGTGGGTGGCCCACACCGTCGCCCCGGTTCTCGAGGAGGTGTCCCGATGGGCGAGCGCCCGACGGTGACAGGTCGCTCGATGTCGTCTCGTACGGGGGCCGAGGCGCCGCCCGGCACGTCCACGACCGGCGAATCCAGGCCAGGGCGAGCAGCCGCGCGCCGCTGGGTGATCCGGGCAGTGCTGCCGACCGCGCTCGCCCTGTGGCTGCTGTCGCTACGCAATGTCGACCTCGACCGGATGCGCGATCTCGGTCTGCTGCAGGTGCTGCCGGTACTCTTCTGGGTCGCACTGGCCCTGCTCACCCTGGGTTTCTGCATCGCGCTGGGCGACCGGCGGACCGGCAACAGCTGGTACGCGGCCTACGTCCTGGCGCTGATCGCCGTCATCCACGCCACGCCCACGCTGCTGTATCCGACCCTGCGCTATTCCTGGGCCTGGAAGCATCTGGCGATCGTCGACGCGATGCTGCGACACGGCGGCGATGTGCCGAACTCGCAAGGGCTCTCCATCTACAACGACTGGCCGGGCTTCTTCCAGCTCAACGCGCTGTTCCTGCGGGCCACCGGTCTGGAATCCGCCGTCGGGTACGCGGCCTGGGCCCCGGCGTTCACCAACGCCCTGCTGCTCGGTCCGCTGCTGCTGCTGTACCGGGCGGTGGCCCGTGACAGAAGGCTCATCTGGGGAGCGGCATGGATCTTCTACTCCTGCTCCTGGGTGGGGCAGGACTACTTCGCGCCGCAGGCCTTCGCCTTTCTGCTGTTCGTGACCGTGATCGCCCTGATCCTGCGGCAGCTGCCATCCTCCGCGCTCCCACGGCCGGACCGTCGCAGACGAGGAGCCTGGCCGCCGGGACTGCTGCTCGTGGTGCTTGTGATCGTGGCCGCGATCGTGTCGTCACACCCACTCACCCCGCTGATGCTGATCAGCGCGCTGGTTGTGCTGTCGCTGCCGCGCCGCAACCGGCGGGTGGTGCTGCCGGTTCTGGTCGGTGCGCTCGTCCTCACGGCCGCGTGGGACGCCACCGTCGCGCGGTCGTACATCTCGCCCCACATCGGCAGCATGATTGACGCCTTGATCCAGCCCGATGCCAACATCTCCTCCGGCCTGGCCACCCTTGGCACCGCAGCGCCGGGACTGGCCCTGGTGTCCTGGATCGACCGTGGCCTGTCCGGGCTTGTGTTCCTGCTGGCCGCGATCGGCTTCGTACGCCGTCCCTGGACGCGCCGCACCGGACTGCCCCTGCTGGTGATCTCCCCCCTGCTGATCCTCGCGGCGAACGCCTACGGCGGAGAGATGATCTTCCGGGCCTACCTGTTCGCGCTGCCCGCCGCTGCCTTCCTGATCGCCGCGCTCCTCGTGCACCGCGGCACGCGGCCACGTCCGCGGATGCTCGTCATCTACCCTCTGCTGCTGGCCATGCTCGGCGGCCTCGTCTTCGGCTACTACGGCAAGGAGGCCGTGAACCACTTCACCCTCCAGGAGGTCGCAGCTGCCCGCTATGTGACATCTCACGCTCCCGAAGGCTCACGGATCGTGACACTGACGTCCGCCGTTCCCGGCCTCTTCATGCACTACGACCAGCACGAGCAAGTGCTACTGGGCCAGCAGGACATCGGGGACAGACGTCGGTTGGTACGAGATCCCGTGGAGGGCGTGAAGGGGTTCGTCTACGGGGCCACCGCGAAGGAGCCCGCGTACATCATCCTCAGCCAGGCACAGGCCAGGGACCTCTATCTGACGGGCGAGCTGCCCGCCGACACCGTGAGACGACTGGAGTCGGCGCTGTCGGGGGCAGCGGGCTTCGCTCGCGTCTATCACAACGATGACGCGGTGGTGTACCGGTACGAGGCTCCGAGGGAGACGATCCGCCGATGACGTCGCTACGTTGGGGGCTCGCAGCGTCCGGCTGGCTGGCCCTCGCGGCCACCGTGGCACCGGCGGGGTCTCCGTTGCGCGCTGTCATCACTGCCGTCTTTCTGCTCGTCTGTCCGGGACTCGCGGCCGTGGGACCCGTACGTCCCGGGGCGCGGCGAGGCGTCGGCCGAGTCGCTCTCCTGGAGACCGCTGTACTCAGCGTGGTGCTCAGCCTGTCGCTGTCGGTGCTCGTGGCGGAGGCGCTCTTCCTCAGCGGCACGTTCACCGCCAGGCGGGCTCTGCTGGCACTCGCCGTCCTCACCTCCCTCCTGGCACTCATGCCGCGACGGGGTGGCAAGCGGTTTGCGGAACGGCAGGCCACCGCACCGGCCATTGAGCCCGAGTCGAAAGCGTGACAGGAATGGCGCTGCGCGGGCAGGGTCCGCGAATGGTCGCCTTCGGGCGGCTGGTGCACCCTGGTTGAAGGACCTTTCCTCGGAGGAGGTACGGGAATGCCCCCGAATTTGCGCGTGGCTGCCCGGTACCGGGCAGCCACGAGAGCGACTGAGATCCGCCGGGAAGGCATTCCCGTCGTGGTCATCGGAGCTGGACCGTACGGGCTCGCCACCGCTGCCTGGCTGAACGCATCGGGGGTTCGTCTGAGAATTTTCGGCGAGCCGATGCAGGGCTGGGACACCCATATGCCCGAAGGCATGTTTCTCAAGTCCGTCCCGGCGGCGTCGTCCATTTCCGCCCCGGAGCCCGGGTACGGGTTCGCGGATTTCCGTGCTGCCCAGGGCAGAGAGCCGGTTGGCGACCTTTACCCGATCCCGGTCGATGAATTCATCGACTACGGGCGATGGTTCCAGGAGCGCCGGGTGCCAGAAGTGGAACGGTCGATGGTGCGCCATGTACAGGCCGTCGACGGCGGGTTCTCAATCACGCTGGACTCCGGCGAGGAGTTCCTCGCCGCGGCCGTGGTGGTGTCCACCGGCCTTGCCCCCTTTGCCCATGAGCCACCGGAGCTGCGCGGCCTCGCCGCCACGGGCCGGACCTCCCACACGTGCGAGCACCGGAACCTGACCGGCTTCGCGGGACAGCAGGTGGCCGTCCTGGGTGCGGGGCAGTCCGCGCTGGAGAGCGCAGCACTGCTGCACGAGGCGGGCGCCAGTCCCACCGTCGTCGCCCGCGCCCCGTCCGTCCTCTTCGGTGACCCTCCGCAGGCGGACCTGCCCAGCGCCCGCCCGCGGTCCACCCGACTGCACAAACCCGGCTCTCCCCTCGGCCCGGGCTGGTCACTGCTGGCTGTCAGCCGAGGCGCCGCTGCCTACCGCCATCTGCCGACTCCGGTGCGGTTCCGCCTGCTGCACACCGTGCTGGGGCCGTCCGGAGCCTGGTGGTTGCGAGAGCGCGTCGCAGGCCGTTTCCCGGTGCTGTGCGGGCGCACGGTGCGTTCCGCCGAGCCGGAGGACGGGGCGGTGCTCCTGGAGTTGACGGACCCGGGCGGCGGGAGCGAACGGTTGCGCGCCGACCATCTTCTGATGGCCACGGGGTACCGAGTGGACGTGGACCGGCTCGAGCTCCTGGAGCCCACACTCCGTCAGGCAGTACGGACCGTCGGAGGTGCACCGCGGCTTTCGGCCGGCTTCGAGTCCTCGGTGCCCGGCCTCTACTTCACTGGACTGGCCGCAGCACCCAGCTTCGGGCCGTTCCTGCGATTTGTCTGCGGCACGGATTTCGCTGCCCGGCAGCTCGCCGCCTCGGTCGCGGCCAGGAACCGGTGAGAACGGGGCCTGCCCGGCGCGCCTGGCAGGCCGTGGCCGCGGGGCTGCTTCTCCTGGCGACGGCCTGCGGCAGCGGCAGCGGCAGCGCCCCGCCGGGCCCGCCTGCCGCGGGCTCATGGCGGCTGGTATTCCACGACGACTTCAACGGTTCGCAACTCGATACCGAACGTTGGGTGACCTGCTACGACTGGAACAAGGACGGGTGCACCAACCGCGGGAACAACGAGGCGCAGTGGTACCTCCCGGGCCAGGTGTCGGTGGGCGGAGGCTCCCTGACCCTGAAGGCCGAGCGCCGAAGCACCCGGGGGAGCGACGCCAGGACCTACCCGTGGACCTCCGGCATGATCTCCACCGGGCGTGACCACTGGGACGGCCGTCCCCGGCGGACCTTCACCTACGGCTACTTCGAAGCGGCGATTCGCATTCCCCCTCAGGCCGGCATGTTCCCGGCCTTCTGGATGATGCCCGCGTCCCGCTACACCCCTCCCGAGCTGGACATTATGGAGTTCATCGGAACCACGCAGCGGGCCTTCATGTATGTGCACTGGCGTGACCGCGAGGGCGCAGAACAGCGGGCGAGAGGAACCTATGGACCGGCCGATTTCCCCGCCGGGTACCACGTGTTCGGGCTTCTCTGGGAGGCCGACGAGCTGACCTGGTACGTGGACGGCGTCAAACGGTTCCGGGTGACAGAACCCGCCAGGATCCCGCACGTCCCCATGGAAGTGCTGGTGAATCTGGCTGTCGGCGTTCCCGGCCCCCCGCCCCCCTCGGTCGATTCGGCACGTATGCGGGTGGACTGGGTGCGCGTCTGGCAGCACTGAGCCGTAACGGGCGTCAGCCTTTCCTGCCCACCGGCCCCCACCCTCGCAGGGCGTAGGGGGACCCCCAGAAGGGCACCGGTTCACCCTCGGCGCTCGGCAGCTCCAGAGGCGGCCGCAGGCGGTGGGGGGCGGAGCCGGACGACAGCGAGTGAATCCGGCCGACGACGTACCCGGCGACCGTGGCCCAGACGCCTCCGGCCAGCGCCGCAAGGGTGCGCAGGGCGCCGGGACGGCCCAGCCGCAGGGTTCGGACGAAGGCCTGGGGGATGGTCGACCGCAGATAGGTGCGCTCGCTGGCCAGCGCGGCTTTGCTGCCGCTGTGCCGGGCGACCAGCGCCTTGGAAAGCCCTTCCGCATAGCAGCGGGAACGGAAGTACGCCCAGGTGGTACGCGTCCCGGGCACATGGTGACGTACCGCGGCGGCAGGCTCGTACAGCAGCACGGCGTCGGGCCGGCGGGCCGCGATCCGCAGACACAGCTCGGTCTCCTCGCACCCCAGGGGCCTGGTTCCGACCCGTCCCAGGTCGGTGCGGAAGCCGCCGGCCGCGACCACCTCGGCCCTGCGGAAGGACATGTTGGCGCCGATGAAGTTCCGTACCGGGGTGGGCTGTTCAGGCAGTCCCCGGTACGAGCAGCCGACCACCCAGTCGAATTCCGGCGGGAACCATGCCGGCCGGTCCGTGCCCCACCATGGCCGGACGAGCCCGCCGACGCCCACGACGTGCGGGTCGTCGTAGCGTGCCAGCATGCGGTCGGTCCAGTCCGGGTCGGCCGCCGCGTCGTCGTCGAGGAAGGCCACCACCTCGCACCTGGCCGCGGCCACACCGGTGTTGCGGGCACCGGACAGACCCTTGCTCTGGTGGTTGGGAATCACCCGCACTCCGGACAGCGAGGTGGAGGCCAGTTCGTAGAGCTCCTGGCAGTGGTCGATGACCAACACGATTTCGTCCGCCGGGCGGGCTTGCGCGTGCACCGACCCGATCGCGGCGCGGAGGTCGTCCCACCGGTCGACGGTGTAGGCGCAGACGACGACCGACAGAGTCGGTGCAGCATTCATGAGGACCTCCCGGAAGCCCGGCTGCGCAGATACCCGAGCGGCCCGTAGAGCAGACCCTTCATCTCCAGGACGGCCAGTCGCCGGGACCATCCGTCGCCCGCCTCCTTCCGGCCGCGTGCCTTGGCCGCGGCGTACTGGATGCCGCCGGGGAGCCGGCGCAGCAGGGCGGGCAGCATCCGCGGTTCATTGGCGAGCGCTCCGGTCAGATAGGCCCCGAGCCCGGCGCCGTATCCGAAGGCCTGTGTCTTCAGGGCGTCCTCGGTACGGTGATGGCGATGCCAGACGATGGCGCCGGGCTGGTAGGCGAGGGTGTGGCCGCCGACCAGCACCCGGAAGAAGGCGAGCAGGTCGTCGCCGCCGCGGGCCGGGGTTCCGGTTCCGGTGGCCGGGTCGAAGCCGCCCATGGCGTGCAGCAGATCCGTACGGAAGGCCATATTGGCGCCGGAGCCGAAGCGTCCGGCGGTGAACGGGAACAGCGGGTCGGCCGGAGGGTTGTCCAGCGACCAGGTGCGGGGGGTGTATCCCTTCGCGAATCCGCCATGCCGCTCCAGGGCGGCCTGCGCTCTGGTCTGGAGTTCGGCGGGCACGATCAGGCCGGTGACACAGCCGATTCGGGGGTCGCTCGAGAAGGCCGCGGCGAGTTCGGTGAGCCACCGGGAGTCGACGAGGGTGTCGTCGTCAGTGAAGGCGGCGATCCGGCCGCGCGCTGCGGCCAGTCCCCGGTTGTGAGCGCGGGCCAGACCGGCTGCAGGCTCGCGGACGTAACGGACCCGTCGGCCGTAGACCTCGTGGACCAGTTGCTCGGTGGCCCCGTTCGCCGGGGCGTTGTCGACCACGATCACCTCGAACCGGGGGTACTCCATCTGCAGGAGCGAGTCCAGGCACTGCCGAAGCTGCTCGGGCCGGTTGTGGGTGGCGACGATCACGCTGATGTCGGTGGCCTCGCGCAGGGCGCGCAGCCGGGCGGCCTGGCAGCGTAGGCCGGCCGGTTCGTCCCACGGCAGGGAGGCATCCCGGGACGCCGTGCTCGGCCCGTCGGCTGTCAGGTGCTGGGCGACGGAGGTGGTGAGATCGCGGTGGGCCGCATTGGCCAGGGACTGCCACAGCTCGACGGGGCCGGCGCCGGTCGTGGAGACCATGCCCAGCGGGTGACCGTGGAGCCGTACCAGGGCCATCACCCGGCCCTGCGGGCGGATGAGATCGAGGCTGCCCGGCGGGCGGAAATCGCCGGGCTCGGCCAGATCGATGTCGACGATTCTTGCCGGGGTGTACGGCGGGGCGGCGGGGACGGAGACTGCCGCGTCGGGGGTCGGGATACGGGGGCCGGCGGCGTTCACCCAGTGCTCCGTCCGGTCGACGGGTGCTGTGCGCCGGGGCGCTCGGACAGCAGGGTGCGCAGCACGCGGCGGCCGTCGGATATGGCGTGCAGATTGGAGCGGCCGCTGCGGCGGGGCAGTTCGAGGCTCGGGACCTCAGCGATCCGCAGTCCGGAACGCAGCGCGTGCACGATCATCTCGGCCTCGATCTCGAAGCCGGCGGCATGCAGGTCCAGCTGGTCCAGGAAGCTGCGCCGGAAGGCGCAGAATCCGTAGCACAGGTCGGTCAGCGAGGCGTCGTAGAGCCGGTTGACGGCTGCCAGCAGTACGTGGTTGCCCATGCGCCGGAAGCGGGTGATGTCCAGGGAACCGCCGCCCGCGACGAACCGGGAGCCCTTGACGAAGTCGTAGCCGTTCTCGAGGAAGTGCAGGTAGTGCGGGATCTCGGCGGGCGACATGCTGCCGTCCGCATCCATCATCACCACGTAGTCACCGGTCGCCGCGAGGAAACCGGTGCGCAGGGCGTTTCCCTTGCCCGGGCCGTTCTGCCGGACACTTCGGACGGTGGGCAGGCAGTGGGTCGCCATGGGCACCGTGGCGTCGCTGGAGTTGCCGTCGACCAGGATGACCTCGTCGACACAGTCGGGGATCTGCTCGAAGACCCAGGGGATGTTGCGGGCCTCGTTGAGGGCAGGAACGACCAGGCTCACGGACCCGCGGGGCGGGAGGTTGTCCTCCGCGCGGCGCATCGGGTGGGCGGGAGTGTCGGTGGCCCGGCGCATGGGGTGGGCGGCGCGGGGCGACGCCTGGTCAGTGGCCGGGTACTGCGTCTGGTTCGTGGTCATGATGTCTCCGGATCGTCCGCTGTGTCCGCTGTACGTTTACAGCGTATACATACACAATACCCATATCGGACATTTGGTCAAGTCTCGGACGTGTATCCCGTCGGATTGATCTGCTGGAAGCGCCATGCGTCCCGGCACATCGCGGCAAGGTCCCTGGTCGGTTGCCAGCCCCACTCCCGTGCGGCTGCGCTCGCATCGGCGACGAGCCTGCTCGCGTCGCCCGGGCGGCGGTCCACGACCTCGTACGGGATGGACGTGCCGGTTGCCTCGCCGAACGCCGCCAGGAGTTCGAGGACCGTGGTGCCCGATCCGCCGCCGAGGTTGAAGACGCGCAGACCTCTGCGGTCGGCGAGATGCTCCAGTGCGCTGCGGTGCGCGTCGGCGAGGTCCATGACGTGGATGAAGTCCCGGATCACGGTGCCGTCGGAGGTGTCGTAGTCGCCGCCGAAGACGCTCAGGCGCACATGCCGTCCGGCAGCGACGCGGGCCATGCGGGGCATCAGGTGGTCGGGCTCGCCGCGCGAGTCCTGGCCGAGCAGACCGCTCGGATGCGCGCCGACCGGATTGAAGTGGCGCAGCGTCAGCACGGTGAACTCGGGGAGGAGCCGGCACACATCGGCGAGCATCTGCTCGCAGACCCATTTCGACGCGGCGGACGGGGTCGCCGGATCGGCCGGGGCGTTCTCGGTGAGCGGCGCGCCGTCGGCCTTGCCGTAGATGGAGCAGGACGAGGAGAAGACCAGCCGGCTGACGCCGTGCTCCTGCATCACGCTCAGTAGGGAGGTGGTGCCGCCGACGTTCACGTCGTAGTACTCGATCGGCATCTGCAGGGACTCGTCGACGGACCGCTTTCCGGCGAGGTGCACCACCGCGTCCACTCGGTGCTGGTGGAATATGGCCGAGAGCGCGCGCCGGTCGCGTATATCGACCGCGTACACGCCTGCCAGGCGTCGGCCGGCGATCCGCTGGATGCGCGTGCAGGCCAGGGGTGAGCTGTGGGAGTAGTCGTCGACCACGACGACTTCGTAGCCGTGGTCCAGGAGTTCGACACAGGTGTGGCTTCCGATGAAACCGGCGCCGCCTGTGACCAGGACAATTGACGGCTCGGGCATGGACTCTTCTCCTTCGGGCGCGATGTGCCTAGGGGGGAGGTCTCCGCCGGCCGTCCAAGGGGCGGGCCCGGGACCGGATGGGCGCCTGTTGTCTCAAACCGCGCCGACGCTATATATTTACGCCGTATACATACACTTTTGTCTCTTTTGCGTCTACGGTCAAGAGGGAAGCCACGACGACTTGCTCCGGCGACTGGAGGGAAGACATGGCGAAGAAGGGCAAGGGCGCCGAGCGCGGGGGGAAAGAGGGCGGCCGTCGCTCCGGGGATCGCGGCCACTACGGCCGGCTGAGCCGCGAACGCGTACTGGCCACCGCTCTGGAGCTCGTCGACCGCGAAGGGCTCTCGGCACTGAGCATGCGCAGGGTGGGAGCCGAGCTCGGCGTCGAGGCCATGGCCCTGTACCGGTACGCACCCAGCAAGGACGCACTCCTGGACGGACTGGTGGAGGCCCTGTTCATCGAGCTGCAGGAGTACCTGGCCGACGATGCCGCTGTCCATCAACTCGTCGGCCCGGGCGAAGCCGCGGCCGGAGGTGCGGGCGCGCCGGCCGGGGAGCCGGAATGGCGCACCGAGCTGCACCGGATCGCCGAGGCGACCTATCGGGTCGCCCTTGCCCACCCGCAGGTGGTTCCCCTCCTGGCCACCCGCATGCTGGCGGTTCCGCTGGCCCGGCGCCCGCTGGCGGTCCTCATGGACCACGAGCGGGTACTGGAGCTGCTCGAACAGGCAGGCCTGGACGAGGAAAGGGCCTCGATGGCCTTCCGGGCGTTCAACAGCTGGGTGCTCGGTTACATCTTCGTGGAACTGCGAGCCATGGTGGACAACCCCGAAGAAACCGACCCCGCCTTCCGGCTCGGGCTGCACCGCATGCCGGTCCAGGAACTTCCCCTTCTTCGCCGGACCGCGCCCGCTCTCGCCGAGCACGCCGGACCCGACGGGCTGGCCGCCGGCCTGGCGGCCCTTCTCGACCGCTTCGTACAGAACGCCGGCTGAGCGCCGACGGCCGCGGCGCGGTCGGCGGCACCACCAACTCGGCACGACGGCGGCCCCGGGGCGGCGCTCTCAAAGCGCGATCGTGCGGACCGCCTGCGATGCGCACTGGGTGCGGGCGTCGGGGGTCGATAGCAGACTCGGCACCACAGGGCAGGACAGGACAACGGGATCACCCCGAAGGAGCGCACCATGCTCAGCACCCGTTTTGTCACGGGCTCCCCGAACTGGATCGACCTGGGCACCCCCGACCTCGACGCGGCGACTGCCTTCTACGGCGGACTGTTCGGCTGGACTTTCCAGTCCGCGGGCCCAGACGCCGGCGGCTACGGCATGTACCAGGTGGACGGCAAGACCGTCGCGGGCGCCATGACAGTAACCCCCGAACAGGGCGGGCCCGGCTGGACCGTCTACTTCCAGTCGCCCGACGCCGACGGCACGGCCAAAGCGGTCCAGGCGGGCGGCGGCGCGGTCCTGTTCGAGCCGATGGACGTCTTCGAACTCGGCCGCATGGCGGTCTTCACCGACCCCGGGGGCGCGGCCTTCGCCACCTGGCAGCCGGGCCAGAACAAGGGCCTGGACGCCGTCAACGACCCCAACACGCTGTGCTGGGCAGAGCTTTACACCGAGGACCCGGGCGCGGGCCTCATCTTCTACCAGGGCGTGTTCGGCTGGGAGACCTCCATGATGCCGCTGCCCGACGGCACGGGCTCGTACACGATGATCAACCCGGCGGGCGCGGGCGCGGAAGCGATGTTCGGCGGCATCGTCCCGCTGGCCGCGGACCCGCTCGAGACGGAGGGTCCCTACTGGCTGCCCTACTTCGAGGTGACGGACTGCGACGCGGCGGTGGCCACGGCGCAGCAACTGGGCGGAAGCGTCCGGATGGCCCCGGTCGACATGGAAGGCGTCGGCCGCTTCGCGAAACTGGCGGACCCGGCGGGCGCGCGGTTCGCGCTGATGCAGGGCGTGCAGCAGGACGACTGAGCCGGCCGGATTCGTGGTGACGGGCGCCGAAACGATGGTGCACGTGGGGACGTTGATGCTTCGTTGACCCGGCGTTTATCGCGGCCGGGGAGCGTGTGCGGCATGCCGATCAACACCACCACACGCCAGGAACTCTCCTGGCAGGAGACCGCGCTGTGCGCCCAGGCGGGCCCGGAATTCTTCTTCCCGGCGCCGGGCTCGTCGACGCGGGAGGCGAAGCAGTTGTGCGGGGCGTGCGAGGGGCGAGTGCCGTGCCTGCAGTACGCGCTGGCGCACGACGAGCGATTTGGAGTGTGGGGCGGGCTGTCGGAGAAGGAGCGCTACCGCCTCAAGCGAAGCCAGGGCTGAGGCGCCCCCGCCATGCTCACCCGCACGAGCGCGGCCGGGGCTCGCCGCCCAGGGGGTCCATATGTGCAGTGTCGACACCGGCTGGATCACCGACGAGAACCCCGCGCCACGCAAGGCGCGCATCGCCGCCGGCGGGATCCGGACGCCGCTCGACATCGTGGACGGAGCGGCCCGCGTCTACGACCCGATCGTGCGCGGTGAGGCGGGCGCACCGGTCGCCGGTGTTTTTCTCAAGGACTACGAGGCGGCCGACTGGTGAGCCGGCCGCCCGTTCGACGCGGACCTCAGCCGGCCGCGCGCGCCTGCATCCGCGCCTTGCGGGCCGCGAGCTTCTCGTCGAACTTCGACGCCTCGGAGTTCAGCCCGTTCATGTAGAGGCCGAGCTCTTCCTGCGCCTTCAGGCCCTCCGGGCCCAGACCGTCCATGTCGAGCACCTTGAGGAAGCGCAGCACCGGCTGCAGTACGTCGTCGTGGTGAATGCGCATGTTGTAGATCTCGCCGATCGCCATCTGCGCGGCGGCCCGCTCGAAGCCGGGCATGCCGTGCCCGGGCATCCGGAAGTTGACGACGACGTCGCGCACAGCCTCCATGGTCAGATCCGGGGCGAGCTCGAAGGCCGCGCCCAGCAGGTTGCGGTAGAAGACCATGTGCAGGTTCTCGTCGGTCGCGATCCGCGCCAGCATCCGGTCGCAGACCGGGTCGCCGGACTGGTGGCCGGTGTTGCGGTGCGAGACGCGGGTGGCGAGCTCCTGGAAGGCGACGTACGCCACGGAGTGCAGCATCGAGTGGCGGTTGTCGGACTCGAAGCCCTCCGCCATGTGCGCCATCCGGAACTCCTCGAGCTTGTCCGGGTCGACCGCACGCGAGGTGAGCAGGTAGTCGCGCATCACGATGCCGTGCCGGCCCTCTTCCGCGGTCCAGCGGTGCACCCAGGTGCCCCAGGCGCCGTCGCGGCCGAAGAGCGAGGCGATCTCGTGGTGGTAGCTGGGGAGGTTGTCCTCGGTCAGCAGGTTCACCACCAGCGCGATCCGGCCGATGTCGGTGACCTTGGACTGCTCGGACTCCCAGGCCTGGCCGTCCTCGAAGAAGCCGGGGAAGTTGCGGCCGTCGCCGAACGGGACGTACTCGTGCGGCATCCAGTCCTTGGCGACCTTGAGATGGCGGTTGAGCTCCTTCTCCACCACCTCTTCCAGCGCGTACAGCAGTCGGGCGTCAGTCCACGCTTCCGAACTGCCGAGGTGGGGAGAGGTGATCGTCACGGGTGCTCCAGGGGGACGGGACAGTTACCTACGTATTCGTAGGTTACGAGACCGTAGGTTAAGGCCGCAGTAAGCCCCCGGCCAAGCCCGGATGACGGATGTCCGGTTACGTTCCGTTATGCGTACAGGTCGCGGACGCGTACGGAGAGGCAGGTCACGCAGCCTTCGAGCTTCTCGAACTCGCTGATGTCCACCATCACGGGCTGGTAGCCGAGATCCGTGAACAGCTCTGCCGTCTTCGGCGCGCTCGCCGCCATCAGCAGCTTCCCGCCGCCGAGGAGCACCACATGCGCCCCCGACTCCTCCGGCACGGGCAGGTGGCGCGGGAAGACAGTGGGGGTGTCCACCAGCGGCGGGTAGCCGATGACGGCCCCGTCGGGCAGCGCGGTCACCGCCGACTTCAGATGCAGCACCTTGGTCACCGGCACCGCCACGACCCGGGCGCCCAGCGGCTCGAACGTGGCGCGCAGCTGCTGCACGCCCGCCGCGTTCGTACGCCCGCCGCGCCCCACGTAGATCGTGTCGCCGACCTTGAGCACATCTCCGCCGTCGAGCGTGCCCGGCTCCCACACCCAGTTCACCGAGCAGCCCAGGCGAGCCACGGTCTCCTCGACGGCCGCCGTCTCCGGCCTGCGGGACTCGGCCCCCGGCCGGGCGATCAGCGCGACATTGCGGAACATCACCACCGTGTCCTCGATGAACACACCGTCCGGGCAGTCGTCGGCCGGTTCCGTCTCGACGGTCTCCCAACCGTGCTCACGCAAGGTCTCGGCGTACGTCTCCCACTGTTCCAGCGCCAGTTCGACGTCGACAGGGGAGCGCTCGACATGGGTGACCAGACCCTCGGCGAGACGCGGGCTGGGGCGGCGGATCAAGGCTTTCCTGCTGGGCACGAGGGGTTCTCCAGGGGGATACGGGGCTGGTGGCGCCCATCATGACCCGCCGCGCTCGGGTGATGGAATCCCTACGGACCGTGTCAGCGACCCGGCGCCCCCTCCCGTACCTCGCCCGGCGTGATGTCGCGCAGTTCGCCGTCCAGCAACAGCCGGCGCGTGATGCCGATCGAGTCCAGGAACGGCACATCGTGGCTCGCCACGATCAGCGCTCCCTCGTACGACTCCAGGGCCGCCGTCAGCTTCCGGACGCTCGCCATGTCCAGATTGTTCGTCGGCTCGTCCAGCATCACCAGCTGCGGCGCCGGTTCGGCGAGCAGCAGCGCGGCAAGTGCGGCGCGGAACCGCTCACCGCCCGACAGCGTCCCGGCAAGCTGGTCGGCCCGCGCGCCCCGGAAGAGAAAGCGGGCCAGCCGCGCCCTGATCCGGTTGTTGGTGGCGTCGGGCGCGAACCGCGCCACGTTCTCCACCACGCTCAGCTCGTCGTCCAGCACATCGAGCCGCTGCGGCAGAAAACGCACCGGGACCTGCGCCACGGCCTCACCCGCGAGCGGCTCCAGCTCGCCTGCGATGGTCCTCAGGAGCGTCGTCTTGCCCGCTCCGTTGCGCCCGAGCAGCGCGACCCTCTCGGGGCCGCGGATTTCGAACTCTCCCCTCACCTCGGCTCCGTAGCGCAGCCGCAGCTCGCTCAGGCGCAGAACGTCCCGGCCCGGATGGACCGTGGTGAACGGCAGCTCGATGCGGATCTCGTCGTCGTCGCGCACCGCGTCCACAGCCTCGTCGAGGCGTTCCCTGGCCTCGGCGAGCCTGCCTTCGTGCATGAGGCGGAGTTTGCCCGCCGAGACCTGGGCCTCGGCCTTGCGGGCATTGGCGATGATCTTGGGTACGCGCCGGTTCTCATAACTCTTCTGCCCGAACCGCTTGCGTCGCGCCAACTTCACGTGGGAATCGGCCAGTTCGCGCTTCTGCCGCTGCATGTCCGCCTCGGCGACGCGCACCATCCGCTCCGCGGCGTCCTGCTCGACGGCGAGTGCCTCCTCGTACGCGGAGAAGTTGCCGCCGTACCACCTGACCTCCCCGTCGCGCAGATCGGCGATCTGGTCGACCCGCTCCAGCAGTTCACGGTCGTGGCTGACCACGACCATCACGCCGGACCAGGAGGCGACGGCCTCGTACAGCCTTCGGCGCGCGTACAGATCGAGGTTGTTGGTCGGCTCGTCGAGCAGCAGCACGCCGGGCCGGGCCAGCAGCAGAGCAGCCAGCCGCAGCAGGACGCCCTCGCCGCCCGAGACTTCGCCGATGGTGCGCTCCAGCCCGATGCGGCCGAGCCCGAGCTGGTCGAGGGTGGCGTGAGCCCGCTCCTCGACGTCCCAATCGTCACCGACCGTCGTGAAGTGTTCCTCGCTCGGGTCGCCCGCCTCGATGGCGTGCAGGGCGGCGCGCGTGCGGGCGATGCCCAGCACTTCGTCCACCCGTAGCGCCGTGTCGAGGACGAGGTCCTGTGCCAGATAGCCGACCTCGCCCGTGGTGCGGACCGTGCCGTCCGTCGGCGTCAGTTCGGCGGCGATCAGCTTCAACAGCGTTGACTTTCCTGACCCGTTGAGACCGATCAGCCCGGTTCTGCCCGGACCGACCGCCAGCTGGAAGTCGTCGAAGACGCCGGTGCCGTCCGGCCAGGCGAAAGTGAGCGAGGAGCAGGTGATGTGGGTGGGGGCAGTAGACATACGGGTCTCCCGGTTGCGTGAAGAGGGGTGAGGGCAACGGGTGGAGACACCTGGGCGCGGGCGACGGCCGCCGGGGGACACAAAGGGGATGGAACAGGTCCCGGCAGGGGAGGACGGCTCGAATGCCGAGGTCGCACGCGGAGCGCACAGCGTGACAAGAGCAGCTGTGACGCACGGTGTCTCAAGACCTCAGACGAGCAACGTCCTTCTCCATTCGGGCGGCAACAGAACCGCTGTACACCGTAGGAGGGGGTCCGATGGCTGTCAATGAAATATCAGGGAAGGGGGAACGCCGACGTCAGCAGGCGTCGCGCAGCAGCTCGGCCAGGTTGTGGTCGAGATCGAGATAGATGTGCTCACGGCCGCGGGGGACCATGCCCTGGACGCGCTTGAGGAAACGGCGCACCTCGCTGGTGCGGATGTGCACCATCGCAACGCCTTCGGGGGCGTGGAACTCCAGGACCGTGCGGTCGAAGCCAAAGGGTCTGACGCGCACGTCGCCGACGCCGGCCGGTCCGTCGACTCCCGCCGTGAGCAGCTCGCGCGAGAAGGCCCACGACACTTCATTGCCCTCCAGGGTCGCGGGGGGCGGGAAGGCCATCCGTACGGCGAAGGGGTCCTCGCGGTCGTAACGCAGCGTGGCGGGAACAGTCTCCATCTGGGGCGCCGAGGCGACCAGGCGGGCCTGCACGGCCTGCTCGATGACGGTGGACAAGGCCTGCTCCTTCGTGCGCGGCTCGCTGACGTCTGGCTGACACCGTCAGAGACGTCGGAACGACGGAATCCGTGCATCCGAAGTAGGAGTGACCTGTGTCACCGCCGCCGTCGGACCGCACCCTGGACGGGCTCATGCCCGTGGGTTAGCTTCCAGCGCCATGACGTCCAAGGGGAAGACGCGACGAATGGTGTCGGTGGGGCTGTGCGCGGCGGCGGTCGCCGCCGCACTGGCCGCCCCGGCACAGGCGACTCAACAAGCGGAAGAGACGACGGCCGGGGAGAGGCCCGCCTGGAACCTGAAGAACACAGGCACCGACGTACGGTTCCGCGGCCTCGCGGCGGTCAGCCGGCGGACCGCCTGGGTGGCGGGATCCAAAGGCACGGTCCTGCGCACGGCGGACGGGGGGCGCAGCTGGCGAGACGTCTCTCCGCCGGGAGCGGGCGGGCTGGAGTTCCGCGACATCGAGGCCTTCGACGGCAGGCGGGCCGTGGTGCTGGCCATCGGCGAGGGCGAGGCGTCCCGGGTCTTGCGCACCGACGACGGCGGCGCGAGCTGGTCCGAGTCCTTCCGTAACACCGACCCGAAGGCCTTCTACGACTGCATCACCTTCTTCGACAACCGCCACGGCCTGGCGATGAGCGATCCGGTGGACGGCAAGTACCGCATCCTGTCGACCGGCGACGGCGGAAAGTCGTGGAAGGTGCTGCCGAGCGCCGGGATGCCCGATGCGCTGCCGGGCGAGGCGGCCTTCGCGGCCAGCGGCCAGTGCCTGGTCAGCTCAGGGCCCAAGGACGTCTGGCTGGCCACCGGCGGCGGCGCGACCGCGCGCGTGCTGCACTCCTCCGACCGCGGCCTCCACTGGAGCGCCACCCACACGACCATCCCGGCGGGGGACCCGGCCCGCGGAGTCTTCGCGCTCGCCTTCAACGACCGCGCCCACGGCATCGCCGTCGGCGGTGACTACCGCCCCGACCAGACATCCCCGAGCGCCGGAGCGGTCAGCGGCGACGGCGGCCGCAGCTGGCAGCAGGCGAAGACACCCCCGCCCGCCTACCGCTCGGGCGTGACCTGGCTGCCGCACAGCCGTTCGGCGGCGCTCGCCGTCGGCCCGACCGGGACCGACCTGACCCTGGACGGCGGCCGCAGCTGGCGCACGGTCGACACCGGTTCGTACGACACCGTCGACTGCACGGCCGACTTCGGCTGCTGGGCCTCGGGCGAGAAGGGCCGCGTGGCACGGCTGGAGTTCTGAGCCGCACGGCTGGAGTTCTGAGCCACGCCCGTCCATCGTGCTAGGAGGGCAACTGCTGGCGGTACGGGGCGAGTTCGGGCGCGGTCTTGGTCGCGATGAACTCGGTGATCCGGTACTCGCACACGCCGCCCACCGTGAAGGGGTCGGCCGCCGCGATCTTCTCGATCGTCGCGCGGTCGTCCCCCACGGCCAGGATCACCCCGCCGTCCCGGGGATTCTTGCGGCCCGACGCGATGAACACGCCCTCCTCGTACAGCGCGTCCAGCCAGGCCACATGCGCGTCGAGGAGCTCGTCGACGCGCTCGACGGGTGCGGTGTAGGTCAATTCCAGTACAAACATGATCGCCAGGCTACGCGACACGGTGCGAGGGGCACCCGCAGGCCGGGACGCCCTCGTAGGGTGCGATCCGGGTCGTAGGCTGGGCGTCACTATGAAGATCATCGAGACGCCCCCGCACTGGCCCGCCGACGAGGCCGCCGCCCTGGCCGTCCAGGACGAACTGCGCACGCGCGTCGTCTTCGACCAGCCGGGGCCGCCGCCCGCCACCGGCCTGGTGACGGGCGTCGATGTCGCCTACGACGACGACCGCGACGTCGTGGCCGCGGCGGCCGTCGTCCTGGATGCCGCGACGCTCACCGTCGTCGAAGAGGCCACGGCCCTCGGGCGGGTGGCCTTCCCGTACGTTCCCGGGCTGCTGGCCTTCCGGGAGATCCCGACCGTGCTCGCCGTCCTGGAATCCCTCACATCGGATCCCGGACTTGTCGTCTGCGACGGCTACGGCCGGGCGCATCCCCGCCGTCTCGGGCTCGCCTCACATCTGGGTGTGCTGACCGGGCTGCCCGTGATCGGCGTCGCCAAGAACCCTTTCGTCTTCAGCTACGGCGAACTGGGGCCGCGGCGCGGCGACTTCGCCGCCCTGCTGGCCGATGACGGCGAGGAGGTCGGCCGGGCGCTGCGCACCCAGGACGACGTCAAGCCGGTCTTCGTCTCGGTCGGCCACCGAACCACGCTCGACAACGCCTGCGCGCACACCCTCCACCTCGCGTCCCGATACCGGCTCCCCGAATCGACGCGCCTGGCCGACCGCCTCTGCCGGCGTGCTCTCGCGGAGAGCACCGCCCGGGTACCTCGTACTCACGTACCCGGGCGGTGATCTGAGTAGCAACGCGGATGCGGGGAGCGAGCCGTGATCGGCAAGCTCCCACGCATGACTTCACACACGACGCACAGTGCGACCGAGACCAGCCACCCCGTGGAGCGGATCGTGACGGCGGTGCTCATCCTGGGCGCGCTGGCGGGCTTCGCCTGGGTGGGATCCATGGTCTACACGGCCCTGACCGCCTGACCGCCTGACCGCCTGACCGCCCGACCGCCTGACCGCCTGACCGCCTGACCGCCCCGGCCGACGGCTCAGCGGGTGGCGGCCACCCGGAAGCGGATACCCGCCGCCTGAAGCCGCTCCAGCAGCGCATCACCCATCGCCACCGCCGTGGTCACCTGCCCGGAGGTGTCAGGCAGTTGGTCGTAGGCCAGGCACAGCATGGACTCGGCGAGCATCTTCGCCGTCTCGCCGTAGCCCGGATCGCCGCCCGACACCTCGGTGAACACCGTGCGGCCGCCGCCCTCGCCCACGAAACGCACCGAGAACCAGCTTTTCGCCCGTCGCCGCTCGTCCGGACCCTCGCCCGGCTTGATCCGCTCCGACAACCAGCGCCGTGCGGGCGGCAGTTGGGCCAGCGCGAAGAGCGTACCCACGGCCGCGGCACCGCCCGCTGCCATCGGCAGTGTGCGGACCGCCGCGTAGTGCCGGTAGCGGAAGTCCGGGCCGTACCGCTTCAGCGACCGAGCCGAGCGCGCGATGATCTGCGCGTCGACCGTCGGCAGCGGCAGCGCCCAGGCCCCGGTCTCGCGGCTGAACCGTGGCCCGCCGAGCGGCGCCCGCGCACGTCGTCCCACCAGTCGCGGCTCGTGCAGCCGCCGCTCGTGCGCGGCCCGCAGCATCTGCCGGCCCCGGCCCATGGCGTTCAGCGCGGAGGCGAGAGTCCCGCCGGAGAAGGAGGCGTTGGAGCGTACGAACCCGTCGACGCGCAGCGGCACGTCCTCGGGCAGCTGCTGGACGGTGAAGTACGCGCCCAGGTCGTGCGGTACCGAGTCGAAGCCACAGGCGTGGATCAGCCGGGCCCCGGTCTCCCTGGCCCGCGCGTCATGACGTAGGTACATCAGGTCCACGAACTCGGGCTCGCCAGTCAGGTCGACGTAGTCGGTCCCGGCCTCCGCGCACGCGGCGACCAGTGCCTCGCCGTACAGCAGGTAGGGGCCCACGGTCGTGGCCACCACACGGGCGGACTCGGCGAGTTGGCGAAGCGCCTCGGGATCGTTCACGTCCGCCTCGATCAGCGGCAGCCCGGCGCAGCCGGGGTGCTTGGCGGCAAGACGCTCACGCAGCTGCTCCAGCTTCTCCCGGCTGCGGCCCGCGACGGCCCAGCGGCAGCCGTCGGGCGCGTGTGCCGCGAGGTACTCCGCGGTGAGCACGCCGACGAAACCCGTCGCCCCAAAGAGCACGATGTCGTACGGGCGCTGTGCGCGATCGGTCCCGTTCTGCCTGTTCAATGGCTCCTCCGCCGTTGCCCCCGCGGTCATGTCGGTGGCTGAGGCTAGCGTGCGAACGGTCCTGGGAAGAAGATGCGTTTCCCATCGGTAACATGCCCGGCCCCGGGGCCGGATCTAGCGTGAAGACATGCGTACATGGCGTCCCCACCGCCTGTTGCGGTGGTTCCACACCGCGCTCGCGGTGTGCGGGCTCGTCGCGGGCGCCGCACTGCTGGCACTCGCCGCGACCGCCGACGAGGGGGTGGGCCAGCTCTACGGCATGGCGGGGGTGCTGATCGTCTTCTCCGGCTATCTGCTGCTGCTCGCCTTCAACCGCCGGGTGTCCCTGACCGACGACGAGGTCGTTGTCCGCAATCTGGTCGCCGACCGGCACATTTCCCTGACGGAGGTCGCATCCGCCGCTCCGGGCCACGGCGCGGTGGACATCCGGCTGACGGACGGTTCGCGGGCCAGGGTCATGGCCGTGGGCACCTACCACTGGCTGGCCCCCGGACTCTCGCGTGCCGACGAGGTGTCCAGAGCCGTCAAGACGGCGGCGGGCCAGGTGAGGGCGGGAGGCGCTCCGGCGCGGTGAACACCGGCTTACCTCGACGACATCCGCCGGAAAGGCATGATTTCGGTCAGAAGGCGCGTGTAGGCTACGGCCAATTCTAAGCGCTTGCTCGGCCCAGACCCTTGTGCCGGGTGGAACGTGTTCTTACCATCGCTGGTGTTACATCAGTTGTGTCACAAGCAGTGCTGGGGGCTCGATGGCAGCGATGGGGAACGGCCCGCTCGCCGGGGTGCGGGTGGTCGAACTGGCGGGCATCGGGCCCGGTCCGTTCGCCGCCATGCTCCTGGCCGATCTGGGCGCCGATGTCGTACGGGTCGACCGGCCCGGCGGTTCGGGGCTCGCGATTGATCCGGCGTACGACCTCACCAACCGCAACAAGCGCTCCGTCCTCCTCGATCTCAAGGCCGCCGACGGCCCGGCCAGGGTCCTCGACATGGTCGAGCGGGCCGACGTACTGATCGAGGGCTACCGTCCCGGCGTCGCGGAGCGGCTCGGCGTCGGGCCGCAGGAATGCCTGGAGCGCAATCCGAAGCTGGTCTACGGGCGGATGACCGGCTGGGGCCAGGGGGGACCGCTCGCCCAGCGTGCCGGCCACGACATCGCGTACATCGCCGTCAGCGGCACGCTCGGCATGATCGGCAAGCCCGACGAGCCGCCCGCCGTCCCGGCCAATCTCGTCGGCGACTACGCGGGCGGCTCGCTCTATCTCGTCGTCGGAGTCCTCGCGGCCCTGCACTACGCGCGGACCGAGGGGGGATCCGGCCAGGTCGTGGACGCGGCCATCGTCGACGGAGCCGCCCATCTCGCCACGATGATCCACGGAATGATGGCGGCCGGCGGCTGGCAGGACCGGCGCGGGGCGAACCTCCTCGACGGAGGCTGCCCCTTCTACGGGAACTACGAGACCTCGGACGGCCAGTACATGGCCGTCGGGGCGCTGGAGCAGCAGTTCTACAACGAGTTCATCGAACTGCTCGGCATCAAGGACGAGGCTCCGGCCCGTAAGGACTTCGCCCGCTGGGGCGAACTGCGTGCCGCCGTCGCCGCCCGCTTCAGAACCAGGACCCGCGAGGAATGGACGGCGGTCTTCGAGGGCTCGGACGCCTGCGTCGCACCCGTGCTCTCCCTGAGTGAAGCCCCCTCGCACCCCCATCTCGCAGCCCGCGGAACCTTCGTCGACCACGGCGGAATCACCCAGCCCGCGCCCGCACCCCGCTTCTCGGCCACGCCCGGCTCCGTGGACCGGGGGCCCGCCCAGCCGGGCGCCGACACCGCCGATGTGGCCCGCGACTGGCAACTGCCCGACCTCACCGGGACAGAGTCCGAGGAGGACTGTTGAAGCGTCAGATCTTCACCGCCGAGCACGACGCCTTTCGCGAAACCGTGCGCACCTTCCTCGCGAAGGAGGTCCTTCCGCACTACGAGCAGTGGGAGAAAAACGGCATCGTCAGCCGCGACGCCTGGCTGGCGGCAGGGAGGCAGGGCCTGCTCGGTCTGGCCGTGCCCGAAGAGTACGGAGGCGGCGGGAACGCCGACTTCCGCTACAGCGCCGTCCTGGCCGAGGAGTTCACGCGCGCAGGCGTGGCCGGACTCGCACTCGGACTGCACAACGACATCATCGGCCCGTACCTCACCGGCCTCGCCACCGAGGAGCAGAAGCGGCGCTGGCTGCCCGGCTTCTGCAGTGGCGAGATCATCACCGCCATCGCGATGACCGAGCCGGGTGCCGGTTCCGACCTCCAGGGCATCCGCACCAGCGCCGAGGACCGCGGAGACCACTGGGTCCTGGGCGGCTCCAAGACCTTCATCTCCAACGGAATCCTCGCCGACCTGGTGATCGTCGTCGCAAAGACCACCCCGGAGGGCGGGGCCAAGGGCCTCTCGCTGCTGGTCGTCGAGCGCGGAGCGGAAGGGTTCGAGCGCGGCCGCAATCTCGACAAGATCGGCCAGAAGTCCCAGGACACCGCGGAGCTGTTCTTCAACGACGTACGCGTCCCCAAAGAGAACCTGCTCGGCGAACTCAACGGCGCTTTCATCCATCTGATGACCAATCTCGCGCAGGAGCGGATGGGCATCGCGGTCGCCGGGATCGCCGGCGCCGAACATCTCCTCGAGATCACCACGCAGTACGTCAAGGAGCGGGAGGCCTTCGGGCGGTCGCTCTCCAAGCTCCAGCACATTCGCTTCGAGATCGCCGAAATGGCCACGGAATGCGCCGTGACCCGCAGCTTCCTCGACCGCTGCATCGTGGATCACTCGAACGGGGAACTCGACGCGGTCCATGCCTCGATGGCCAAGTGGTGGGCCACCGAACTCCACAAGCGGGTCGCCGACCGCTGTCTCCAACTGCACGGCGGCTACGGCTATATGACGGAATACCGCGTCGCCAGGGCATTCACGGACGGCCGTATCCAGACGATCTACGGCGGCACGACCGAGATCATGAAGGAAATCATCGGCCGTTCCCTTCTCGGCTGACACCTGCTGACACTTATTGAAAGGCTGCTGTCTTGAGTACCGAAGCGTATGTGTACGACGCGATCCGCACTCCGCGTGGGCGCGGCAAGGCCAATGGCGCCCTGCACGGCACCAAGCCGATCGATCTCGTCGTCGGCCTGATCCATGAACTTCGCAGTCGCTTCCCGGGCCTCGACCCGGCGGCCGTCGACGACATCGTGCTCGGCGTCGTCGGACCGGTCGGCGACCAGGGCTCCGACATCGCCCGTATCGCGGCCATCGCCGCCGGACTGCCCGACACCGTCGCCGGCGTACAGGAGAACCGCTTCTGTGCGTCGGGTCTCGAAGCCGTCAACATGGCCGCGATGAAGGTCCGTTCGGGCTGGGAGGACCTGGTGCTCGCCGGTGGCGTCGAGTCGATGTCGCGCGTGCCGATGGCCTCCGACGGTGGCGCCTGGTTCGCCGATCCGATGACCAACTACGAGACCGGATTCGTCCCGCAGGGCATCGGAGCCGACCTCATCGCCACCATCGAGGGCTTCTCCCGGCGCGATGTCGACGAGTACGCCGCGCTCTCCCAGGAGCGTGCCGCCGCGGCCTGGAAGGACGGCCGCTTCGACCGGTCCGTCGTTGCGGTGCGCGACCGCAACGGCCTCGTCGTCCTCGACCACGACGAGCACATGCGCCCCGGCACCACCGCCGACAGCCTCGCCGCGCTCAAGCCCTCCTTCGCGGGCATCGGCGACATGGGCGGCTTCGACGCGGTGGCGCTGCAGAAGTACCACTGGGTGGAGAAGATCGACCACGTCCACCACGCGGGCAACTCCTCCGGCATCGTCGACGGAGCGGCGCTCGTCGCGATCGGTACGAAGGAGGTCGGCGAGCGCTACGGCCTGACCCCGCGCGCCCGCATCGTCTCGGCCGCTGTCTCCGGCTCCGAGCCGACCATCATGCTCACCGGTCCCGCGCCCGCCACCCGCAAGGCGCTCGCCAAGGCCGGACTGACGATCGACGACATCGATCTCGTCGAGATCAACGAGGCGTTCGCCGGTGTCGTGCTGCGCTTCGCCCGGGATCTGAACCTCCCGCTGGACAAGATCAACGTCAACGGCGGCGCGATCGCGATGGGCCACCCGCTCGGTGCGACGGGCGCGATGATCCTCGGCACCGTCATCGACGAACTGGAACGCCAGGACAAGCGGTACGGCCTTGTCACGCTCTGCGTGGGCGGCGGCATGGGCATCGCCACGATCGTCGAGCGCCTGTAGCGCTGCGCGCACACGCCCGGGGCACGCGTACGCCCGGTGCGCGAGCCCGCCGGCCGCTACGGCGCAGCCGCGCGGACGTGTGCGTGACCGTCGCAGCGCGACGGGTCCGTGCGCGTCCTCACCACACCCTCAGGAGACTTCGCAATGACCGAGAGCACCACCATCCGCTGGGAGCAGGACGAGACGGGGATCGTCACCCTCGTCCTCGACGACCCCAACCAGTCCGCGAACACCATGAACCAGGCCTTCAGGGCCTCGATCGCGGCGATCGCCGACCGGGCCGAGGCCGAGAAGGACTCGATCCGCGGCATCATCTACACCTCCGCCAAGAAGACCTTCTTCGCCGGCGGTGACCTCAAGGACATGATCAAGGTCGGTCCCGAGCAGGCCCAGCAGGCATTCGACACCGGTACGGCCATCAAGAACTCCCTGCGCCGGATCGAGACCCTCGGCAAGCCGGTCGTCGCGGCGATCAACGGCGCGGCGCTGGGCGGCGGTTACGAGATCGCGCTCGCCAGCCACCACCGCGTCGCGCTCGACGCACCCGGCTCCAAGATCGGCCTGCCCGAGGTCACGCTCGGACTGCTCCCGGCGGGCGGCGGAGTCACCCGTACCGTGCGGCTGATGGGCATCGCCGACGCCCTGCTGAAGGTGCTCCTGCAGGGCACGCAGTACTCGCCGCAGCGCGCCCTGGAAAACGGGCTCGTCCACGAAGTCGCCGCCACGACCGAGGAGATGCTCGCCAAGGCGCGCGCCTTCATCGACGCCAACCCCGAATCCCAGCAGCCCTGGGACGTCAAGGGCTACAAGATCCCCGGCGGAACCCCCTCCAACCCCCGCTTCGCGGCGAACCTCCCGGCCTTCCCGGCCAACCTCAAGAAGCAGACGGCGGGCGCCCCGTACCCGGCGCCGCGCAACATCCTCGCCGCGGCCGTCGAGGGCTCCCAGGTCGACTTCGAGACCGCGCTGACCATCGAGGCCCGGTACTTCACCGAGCTGGTCACCGGGCAGATCTCCAAGAACATGATCCAGGCCTTCTTCTTCGACCTCCAGGCCGTCAACTCCGGCGCCAACCGCCCGGGGGGCATCGAGCCGCGGCCGGTTCGCAAGGTCGCCGTCCTCGGCGCCGGGATGATGGGCGCGGGCATCGCGTACAGCTGCGCCCGTGCGGGCATCGACGTGGTCCTCAAGGACGTGACGGGCGAGGCGGCTCAGAAGGGCAAGGCGTACTCCGAGAAGCTGCT
The DNA here is from genome assembly GCF_006715635.1 of Streptomyces sp. SLBN-118. Lineage (NCBI taxonomy): Bacteria > Bacillati > Actinomycetota > Actinomycetes > Kitasatosporales > Streptomycetaceae > Streptomyces > Streptomyces sp. SLBN-118. The sequence continues at coordinate 1,228,706 of NZ_VFNP01000001.1, read as the reverse complement.
CGACAAGGCGCTATCCCGGGGCCGTACCACGGAGGCCAAGCGGGACGCCCTGCTCGCCCGGATCACGCCGACGGCCGACCCCGCCGATCTCGCGGGCTGCGACGCCGTGATCGAGGCGGTGTTCGAGGACACCGCACTCAAGCACAAGGTGTTCCAGGAGATCCAGGACGTCATCGAGCCGGACGCGCTGCTCTGCTCCAACACCTCGACGCTGCCCATCACCGTGCTCGCCGAGGGTGTCTCGCGGCCCGCCGACTTCATCGGTCTGCACTTTTTCTCGCCCGTCGACAAGATGCCGCTGGTCGAGATCATCAAGGGCGAGCGCACCGGCGACGAGGCGCTTGCCCGCGCCTTCGACCTGGTCCGCCAGATCAACAAGACCCCGATCGTGGTCAACGACTCACGCGGCTTCTTCACCTCGCGTGTGATCGGCCAGTTCATCAACGAAGGCGTTGCGATGGTCGGCGAGGGCGTCGACCCCGTGTCGGTCGAGCAGGCCGCGGCACAGGCCGGTTACCCCGCCAAGGTGCTCTCGCTGATGGACGAGCTGACGCTGACCCTGCCACGCAAGATCCGCAACGAGACCAGGCGCGCGGTCGAGGAGACGGGCGGCACGTGGGCCGGGCACCCGGCGGACGCGGTGATCGACCGGATGGTCGACGAGTTCGGGCGTACCGGCCGCAGCGGCGGGGCGGGCTTCTACGAGTACGGGCAGGACGGCAAGCGGGCCGGACTGTGGCCGGGCCTGCGCGAGCACTTCGCGAAGCCGGACGTCGATGTCCCCTTCACCGACATGAAGGAGCGGATGCTGTTCTCCGAAGCGCTGGACTCGGTCCGCTGCCTGGAGGAGGACGTGCTGACGTCGGTCGCCGACGCCAACATCGGCTCGATCATGGGCATCGGCTTCCCGGCGTGGACGGGCGGTGTGCTGCAGTACATCAACGGCTACGAGGGCGGGCTGCCCGGCTTCGTGGCGCGCGCCCGTGAACTCGCCGAGCGCTACGGCGAGCGGTTCGAGCCGCCCGCGCTGCTCGTCGAGAAGGCGGAGCGCGGCGAGGTCTTCACCGACGCGTGACGCCTGACGCCCGACGCGTGACGCCTGGTGTCCGGGCCGCGTTCAGCCCTCCTGACGGAACGCGGCCCGCAACTCCTCCTTCAACGACCGCTGGAAGGCGGTGACCAGCGCCTGCACGACCATCGGCTGCATATGGGCGGACAGCGACTTCATCGCGGCCACATGCTCGGGGTCCGACTCCCGCTCCCGGTAAGGGTTCCACACCTCGTCGCGGAACAGCCGGGTGAGCTCGTGCGCGGCCGAGCGGGTGTGCTCCAGCAGGACGGTACGGGCGGCGAGGATCGTCTCGTGCGCGATGGGCACGTCGAGCAACTGCACCCCGAGCCGCAACAGCCCCGGGTCGAGCCGGTAGCCGCCCCCGGCGGCCTCGCGCTCCAGGACGCCCATCGCAGCGAGCCGGTCGATGTCCTCCTCGCCGAGCGACCGCCCCGCGCGGCGCTCCAGCTCGCCGCGGCTGGCCTCCTCGGCCGAGTCCGGCGCCCAGGAGGCCACCAGGGCACGGTGGATGGCGAGATCGTGCGCGCTCAGATCCGGCGGCAGCTGCTCCAGATAGCGCTCGATCGCGGCGAGCGTCATGCCCTGGTGCTGAAGCTCCTCGATCAGGGCGAGCCGGGACAGATGCCCGGGCCCGTAGTGCCCGACGCGCCGCGCCCCGATGACCGGCGGCGGCAGCAGTCCGCGCGTGCTGTAGAAGCGAATGGTCCGCACCGTCACCCCGGCCCGCGCGGCCAGCTCGTCGACGGTGAGCGTCGGCTCCTCGGTCTCGGTCGCCATGGTCTGCCTCGCCTCTCCTGGGCATCCGTCCGGTGCAACAGTATTGCTGTCTCACCATTGTTGTGAAAGGCGCCGTACAGCGAAGACCGATTGTCATTGGCCGTCAACCGGATGCCGTATCGGACGCAGGGCTCCCAGGTACACACCCGTAAGGATCAGCGGCGCGCCCAGCAGGAGTCCCGCGGTCAGGGGTTCGTCGTCGAGCCAGGCCGACAGGACGATCGTGATCAACGGGATGATCACGAACACATACGCGGCCCGCGACGCGCTCCAGCGCTGGATCACGACCAGGTAGAGGACAAAGGTCAGCACTGAGCCACCGATCACCAGATAGCCCAGCGCCCACCAGGTAGTGGCGCGCTCCGGCAGGGTCCAGTGGTCGCGGGCGACGAGAGATCCGGCGAAGAGCACCACCGCGGCCGCCGTCATGCCCAAGGCGTTCATGGTCACCGGGTGGACCGCCGGGAGGCGGCGCACCAGGACCGCCGCCTGGGCGAGGCAGAGAACACTGCCGAGCAGCGCCAGCAGATAGCCCGGCGGTACCGAGTTCTGCAGGGGCGCGCGGGAGGCCAGTGCGACTCCCGCGACCGCGAAGAGGGTGCCCACCACGGCCGAGGTCCGGAACCGCTCCTGGTGCTGGGCCACGGCCAGCAGAAGGGTCACGAGCGGCACCAGGGCCAGGATCGTCTGGCCGAGACCGGCGTGGATACGGACGAGCGCGTGGTAGGCCAGCCCGAAGGTCACCGCGAAGTTCAGCACGCCGAAGAGCAGGGTTCCGGCCAGCGCCCGCCCGCGTGGCAGGGGCAGCCGGCGCAGAACCATGATCGCGAGCAGCACCACCGCGGCGGCGCCGAAGCGCACCGCCGCTCCCCACAGCGGGTCCAGCTCGCGGTTGCTGAACCTGACGCCGACGGCGTTGCCACCCGCGAGGAGGGAGCATCCGGCGAAGGAGGCGAGAGCCACACGGTCCTGGGGGCGGCGCATCGGACCACCGTAGGCCGGGGTGGCGCGCCCGCCCCCGCGGCGCGGCGGCACGACGGCGTGCCCACGCCCGTGGGCACGCCGTCGCCGCGCGTCGTGCGTCAGTACACGTGCACTCCGTACGCGCTGAGCGCTTCCCGCACCGGCTGGAAGATCGCCGAGCCGTTGGTGCCGGAGCAGCCGGCGCTGCCCGAGTGGATGCCCAGGGCCACGTTGCCGGCGAAGTGCGCGCCGCCGCTGTCGCCGGCGGCCGAACACGCCGTGGTGCGGACCATTTGGTAGACGGTCCCCTCGGGGTAGTGCACCGTGACGTTCACCGCGGTGACCCGCCCGGTGGTCACATGGGTGGTCGAGCCGCTCTTCCTGATGTACTGGCCGACGATGGCATCGGCCGAGGACGCGATGTCCTGGTACGAGCCGTTGTACAGGTCGACCCTCCCGTAGGGCTGCCCGCTGGCCGAGTAGCGGACGATGCCGTAGTCGTTGGTCGGGAAGCTCGTGCCTACGCGGGTGCCGATGGACGGTCCGCCGGGCCACGCCGCCCACCTGTAGGCCTGGTTGGTGCAGTGGCCTGCCGTCAGGAAGTAGCGGGCCGTGCCGCCGCCGGCCACGTTGAAGGCGGCCGAGCAGCGGTAGCCCCCGCCGTAGATCGCGTCGCCGCCGTCCACCTCCTTCTTGAAGACGCCCGGCACGCGCTGGACGCGCACGGCCTCGCCGAGTCCCGCGGCCACCTTCCGCAGCTGGGTCATGGAGGCCACGGAGACGGACGCGTCGGCCTCGACGGCGACCTGGTTCCTGGAGGGGTCGATGCCCCACGAGGTGCCGGTGATGTTCGCCTGGGTGTCGAGGGTGTTCATGACGGTCTTGAGCTGTGCGGTGCTGCGCTCGACGAGCTTGGGGCGGGCGCCGGCGGCTGTCACCGCTTCGGCCGCGGCCGAATCGGTGACGGTGACGACCAGTTCGCCTGTCGCGGGGTCGAGATACGACCCGGCGCTGTTGTCGTCGTCGAGTTCGCGTTCGAGGTTGGTGTTGACGGCGTACTGGCTGGCGGAGGCTGTGACGCCCGGTGTGGGTTCCGAGGCGGCGCCGGCGGTGCCCGAGCCCAGGCCGACGGCGGGCAGGGAGATAAGGACGGAAAGGAAGATGCGCGCGCGGAGCGTGCGTCTCATGGGGGCTTCTCCTTCGTACGAGTCCGCTGTGGGGGAGTGCCCAGGAGTGATGCGGAGTGGAGCAGTCCGGAGCCCGATTTGGCATGGCCCTGTCATGCGCGCACGGGTGTGGGAATGCTGGAGCACCCTCCTGGCAAGACGGTCAGGGATGGATCTGCACGGTGGCCGTGCTCAGCCGCCGGACCCCGTTGATCAGGGCGTGCTCGGCGGCCAACGCCACTTTATGCGCCTGCATCACCGTCAGCGCGGGGTCGACAACGATCGAGGTCTCCGCCCGCAGCCCGTGCCCGAGCCAGCGCATACGCACGTCCCCCACGGCCAGTACGCCCTCGACATGGGACAACGCGTGCTCGGCCGCGTCGATCAGCGCCGGGTCGACCGCGTCCATCAGCCGGTGCCAGACCTCACGGGCCGCACCCCGCAGCACCAGGGCGATTGCCCCGGTGATCGCCAGCCCGGTCACCGGATCGGCCCACCGCCATCCGAGTGCAGATCCGCCCGCGCCCAGCAGTACGGCCAGAGAGGTGAACCCGTCGCTGCGGGCGTGCAGTCCGTCGGCCACGAGCGCGGCCGAACCGATCCTGCGGCCGGTCCGGATGCGGGCCCGCGCCACCCACTCGTTGCCGGCGAAGCCGACCAGCGCGCCCCCGGCCACCGCGGTCAGATGACTGACCTCCTGCGGCTCGAACAGCCGTCGCAGCGCCTCGTATCCGGCGAAGAGGGCGGACGCGGCGATCACCAGCACGACGAAGACGCCCGCCAGATCCTCGGCTCGCCCGAAGCCGTAGGTGTAGCGGCGCGTGGCCGCCCGCCTGCCGAGGAGAAAGGCCAGGGCGAGCGGCAGCGCGGTGAGTGCGTCGGCCGCGTTGTGGACGGTGTCGCCCAGCAGTGCCACCGAGCCGGAAGCGGCCGCGATCACCGCCTGGACGGCGGTCGTCGCGGCCAGCACACCGAAGGAGAAGCAGAGCGTGCGCAGCCCCAGCGCCGACCCTTCGAGGGCCGCGTCGATCCGGTCGTGCGCAGAGTGATGGTGGTGACCATGGACGTGTCCGTACCCCGTCATGGTCACCACCGTGACACATCAACTACCTTGCAGCCACTGTCGAAAAGCGGCCTCTGACCAGCTGCGAAGGGCTCGCGACTACTGGCCGGACGCGATCACGGGGTAATGGTCGCTGAGATTGGTGTACGTGTACGTCCTGCCCCAGCTGGAGACCGACCATGGCGCGCTCTGCTCCTTGATCACCTCATTGGACCAGCCGGCGGGCTTCGCGTGCCCGGCGCGGTGCAGGACGTAGTCGAGGTCCTCGCGCGGGTCGTCCGGGTACCGGTAGTTCGCGATCGAGTTCTGCTCGGTGTCGAAGGAGTACGGGTGCCCGGTGCGGGCGTCCGCTGCCGTGAGCCCGGCGTCGGCGAGCATCGTGCTGTACTCCGGCGTCCGCGAGTCGACATTGAAGTCGCCCGCGACCATGACCTGTTCGGACGCGGGGATGTTCTTGCCGTCGAGGAAGGCGTCGATCGCCCTGAACTGGCGGCTGCGCATCTGCGCCGCCTCGCCCGCGCCGCAGCCCGGGTCGGTGGACTGCGCGTGCGTGCCAACGACATGGACCTTCGTGCCGTTCACATTCAGCACGACATACACGAAGCCCTTGTTGGACCACCAGTCGGCACCGCAGGCGTCCTTGTAGACGTACTGCTCCTTGCGGACGACGGGCCACTTGCTGAGGATCGCGACACCGCCGTCCTCGGGCGTGACAGCCGAGTACGAACCGCCCGTCGCGTCCCAGCCGTCCTTGCTCCGCCCCATCACCGGCGTCTGGTACGGGTACTGGTCTGCGGCCTTCTGCTTGAGCGCGTCCGACGAGGAGTTGTCGAAGGCCTCCTGGACCACGACGACGTCCTTGCCCTGGAAGAACGGGGCCGCGGTTATCGCGGCGGCCCGGTGGTCCTGGCCCCAGTTGGGGTACAGCGTCTTGCTGAAGAGGAAGGTGTTGTACGTCAGCACCTTCAGCGGCGGGGTCACCGCCGTCTCGGCGGCGGAAGCCGCCGGAGCCGTCCCGGTCAGGACGGCGGCGGCGAGTGCGGTGGACAGCGCTGCGCCAGGGATACGGCGGAGCATGGAGTGTGGCACAGGAACTCCCGATTCAGGTGGGGGGTAGGACCGGCGCCGCACATCAAATCAGCCAGAGTTACCTCCTGGTAATGACCAGGTGCCCACTTTCTTTCCGCAGCCGCACGATCACACCAACTCCAGCACGCCCGACCCCCTAAAAGTTACGATGGTGGACATGACCGGGGCCGTGGCAGATCCCCTCCCGCCGCCGCCCGGCGGAGTGCTGTGGTCCGTCGTCGGCGACATCCGCGAGCTGCTCATGCTGCCCGCCGCCCTGGCTCTACAGGTCGCCCACCCGGCCGTCGCCGCGGGCGTCGACGAGTACTCCGTCTTCCGCAGCGACCCCTGGGGCCGCGGCGAGCGCTCCCTGCGCTCGCTCCAGCTGTGGGTGTACGGAGGCGAGGCGGCGGCCGAAGAGGGGCGCAGGCTCCGCGAGCTCCACCGGCCGATCCGGGGCACCGACTCCCGCGGTCGCCCGTATCAGGCGCTGGATCCCGAGTGCTACTCCTGGGTCCACGCCACCGGCTTCCCCGTCTTCCAGCACGCGCTGCGCCATCTGGCGCGCCCGCTCACCGAGGCGCAGGAGCGGCAGCTGTACGCCGAGTGGCTCCAGGTCGGTCGGATCCTCGGCATCGAGGAGCGGGAGATGCCGCGGACGGTCGAGGAGTTCTGGCCGTACTTCCGGGGGAGGCTCACCGAGGAGGTGGAGGAGACGGCCGTCGTCCGCGAACTGACAGCCCTCGACGTGACCTTGCCGCCGCCCGACCGCGGGCCGCTGCCCGTCAGGGCGCTGCTCGCGATGCTCTGGCCGATGCTGCTCCCCTCCTTCGTCCGCTTCCGCCGCTTCCTCACCATCGGGCTGATGCCGCCCGAGGCGCGCGACGCGATCGGTCTGCAGTGGACCGTGGAGCAGGAGCGGGCCCTGCGCAGATTCGCCCGGGTCGTACGGGTGGTGGTTCCCGTACTCCCCGAGCGACTGCGCTACCTCCCGTTCGCGCGCCAGGCGCGGCGGTCCGCCGGGCTCAGCCGGTCAGTCCGCCGCGTGCGATCACATCCGCGTACCAGCGGGCGCTGTCCTTGAACGTACGGCGCTGGGTCGCGAAGTCGACATGCACGATGCCGAACCGCTTGCTGTAGCCGTACGCCCACTCGAAGTTGTCGAGCAGCGACCACAGGAAGTAGCCGCGCACATCCGCGCCGTCGGCGATCGCCCGGTGCGCGGCGGCGAGATGGGTGCGCACATACTCCACCCGCTCCGGGTCGTGGACGTCGCCGGACGGGTCGGCGTAATCGTCGTACGCGGCGCCGTTCTCGGTGATCAAGAGCGGCACACCCGGCAGATCGTCCCGCAGGCGGATCAGAAGCTCGTACAGACCCTCGGCGTCCACCGGCCAGTCCATCGCCGTGCGCGGGCCCGGCGCCGGGAGGAAGCGCACATGCTCCTCGGCGCCGGCCCACGGCGAGGGAGCCTCCGAGGTGCCGGCGCCCACGACCGTGGGGGAGTAGTAGTTGATGCCCAGGGAGTCGATCGGCGTGGAGACGACCTCAAGATCGCCGTCCTGGACGAAGGACCAGTCGGTCACCGCGGCCGTGTCGCGGACCAGATCCTCCGGAAGGCGGCCATGGAACACCGGGTCGAGGAAGATCCGGTTGGCGACGGCGTCGATACGGCGGGCGGCGTCCTGGTCGGCCTCCGAGCCGGTGAGCGGACGTACCGCGTGCAGGTTGAGCGTCAGCGAGATCTCGGAGCCGGAGGGTGACGCGCGCAGCGCCTGCGCCGCCCAGCCGTGCGCGAGATTGAAGTGGTGGGCGGCTCGCAGCGAGGCGCTCGCGCTGGTGCGCCCGGGTGCGTGGACCCCGGAGCCGTAGCCGAGAAAGGCCGCACACCACGGCTCGTTCAGTGTGGTCCAGGTCGCCACACGGTCGCCGATCGCCTCTGCCACGATCCTGGCGTAGTCGCCGAACCGCTGCGCGGTCTCGCGCTGCGGCCAGCCGCCCGCGTCCTCCAACTCCTGCGGCAGATCCCAGTGGTAGAGGGTGGCGACCGGGCGGATGCCCGCGTCCCGCAGCTCGTCGGTGAGCCGCCGGTAGAAGTCCAGGCCCTTCTGGACGGCGGGACCGTGCCCGGTCGGCTGGACCCGTGGCCAGGCGACGGAGAACCGGTAGTCGGTGACGCCGAGTTGCTTCATCAGCGCGACGTCCTCGCGCATGCGGTGGTAGTGGTCGGCGGCGATGTCGCCGGTGTCACCGTTGCGCACCCTGCCGGGCGTGCGGCTGAAGGTGTCCCAGATCGAGGCGGTACGGCCGTCCTCCGCGGCGGCGCCCTCGATCTGGTAGGCGGCGGTGGCGGTGCCCCAGCGGAAACCCGCCGGGAAGCGGAGCTCCGTCGTCGTGCCGGGGCGTGCGTCGAGTGCGGTCATGAGGAAAGAACTCCCGGAAAGTGAGATGGCGGTGGAGCAAGAGAGTGGTCAGCCCTTGACGGCGCCCTGCATGATGCCGCCGACGATCTGCCGGCCGAGCAGGCCGAAGACGAGCAGCACGGGGAGCGTGCCCAGCAGGGTGCCGGCCATGATCACGGACTGGTCGTGGACATAGCCGCCGCCGAGCTGGCGCAGCGCGACCTGTACGGTCGGCTCCTGCGAGGAGAGCGCCACGATCGGCCAGAAGAAGTCGTTCCACGCGGCCATGAAGGTCAGCATCCCCAGCACCGCCATACCAGGCCTGGCGATGGGCACCACGATCGACCAGAAGATCCGGGCGGTCGACGCGCCGTCGACCCGGGCCGCTTCGATCAGCTCGTCCGGCAGCGACTGCACCAGGTACTGCCGCATGAAGAACACCCCGAATGCGGAGACAAGGCCCGGCAGGATCACGGCCTGCAACTGGTTCACCCACTGCAGCTTGGCGATGAGCATGAACAGCGGGATCACACCGAGCTGCGGCGGAATCATCATCGTGCCGACCGTGACAGCGAGCAGTGCGCCGCGGCCGCGGAAGCGCAGTTTGGCGAAGGCGAATCCGGCGAGCGTGCAGCACAGCACCGTGCCCACGGTGATCGAGCCGGCGACGATGAAGGAGTTCAGCAGCGCCTTGCCGATATCGGCCTCCTCCGTCACCGCCTCGAAGTTGCGGAACAGATTCGACCCCGGCAGCAGCGTCGGAGGCACCTTCGCGAGATCGGCGTTGGAGCGGCTGGCGGCGACAATCGTCCAGTAGAACGGGAACGCCGAGATCAGCACGGCGAGGATCAGCATCGCGTACGCGAGCCTGCCGCCCTGCATCGTGCGCCCTGCCCGGTTCCTCCTGCCGCGCGGGGACCGCGCGGGCCGGGCGCCCCCGGCGGGCGGCTTTGCCGGCGGGGCGGCGAGCGCGGTCATCGGCCGGCCTCCTTGATCGAACGGCGGCGCGCGATCAGGGCGTTGACCCCCACGAGCACCAGGATCAGCAGGAACATCACCCACGCGATGGCGGCGGCGCGGCCCAGATGGAAGAAGCCCCAGCCCTGCTCGTACATGTACAGACCGAGCGTCTGGTACTGGTGCGAGATACCGCCGGAGATGGAGCCCTCGAACAGCAGCGGCTCACCGAACAGCTGGGTCGCGCCGATCGTCGAGACGACGACCGTGAACAGGATCGTGGGACGCAGGCCCGGCAGGGTCACATGGAAGAACTGCCGCCAGCGCGAGGCGCCGTCCATCGCGGCGGCCTCGTACAGCTCGCTCGGGATGGACTGCATGCCCGCCAGATAGATCAGCGCGTTGTAGCCGGTCCAGCGCCAGATCACGATGGTCGAGACGGCGATCTGCGAGGAGACCGTGCCCGCCTGCCAGTCCACCGGGTCGAAGCCGACCAGGGACAGGACGTAGTTGATGAGCCCGAAGTCGCGGCCGAAGAGCTGCGCGAAGACCAGGGTCGCGGCGGCGACGCTCGTCGCGTACGGCAGCAGCATGGCCGTGCGCAGAAAAGTCCGGCCGCGCAGCCGGTAGTTGAGCAGATGGGCCAGACCCAGTGCCATCACCAGCTGCGGGACGGTGGAGAGCACTCCGATGGTGAAGGTGTTGCGCAGCGCGGTCCAGAAGATCTCGTCGCCGAAGAGCGCGGTGTAGTTGCCGAGGCCCCGCCACTCCATCCGGCCGGGCGTCTGCAGCTCGACCCGGTAGAGCGAGACGAAGGCCGTGTAGATCAGCGGGAAGAGACCGAAGGCGGCGAAGAGCGTGAAGAACGGGGCGATATAGGCGTACGGCGAGAGCGTGCGCCAGGTCCTGAGCGCGGCCGACGGCCGGGCCCCGGGACTGGGGGTCACCGGATGTGCGGTGGCGGTGAGGGTCACGGTGCGGCCCTTCAATGAGTAGTTGCAGACGTGGAACCGAAAGGCCGGCCCGGCCGGGTGCCGAGGACCGGCCTTTCGGAGTCGGGGCACCAGGAGGTCAGCCGGTCGCGTTCTCCACGTTCTTCTTCGCGGTTGACCAGGCCTTGTCGGGCGACGTGCCCTTGCGCTCGACCTCGCTCAGCGCGTTGGTGATCTGGTCGGCGACGTTCTTGTCGTGGACCCCGAGGACCTGGACCGGTGCGGCCTTGGCGGCGTCGCCGAAGATCTGGCCGATCGGTGCGTTCGAGAAGTACGGGTCCCTGGCGGCCGCGACCTTGGCGATGGCACCGGTCGAGGAGGGGAAGTTGCCCTGCTTGGTGAAGAGCCTGGCCTGCTGCTCGGCTGCGGTGAGCCATTGGATCAGCTCGTACGCCTCCTTCTTGTGCTCGGCCGCGCGCGGGATCGAGAGATACGAGCCGCCCCAGTTGCCCGCCCCGGCGGGCAGCTTGGCGACGTCCCACTTGCCCTTGCCGGCGTCGCCGGCCTGGCCTCTGATGTAGCCGAGCATCCAGGCGGGGCAGGGCATGGTGGCGAAGGAGCCCGCGGAGAAGGCCTGGTTCCACTGGGGTGACCACTGGTCGAGCTTGGCGCTCAGTCCTGCCTGCGCGGCCTCGGTGGAAGCATCCCAGGCGGCCTTGATCGCCGGGTTGTTCTCGTAGATCAGCTTTCCGGAGGCGTCGTAGTACCGCTCCTTCTGCTGGCCGACCATGATCGCGTACAGGCTGCCGACGCTGTCCACCCAGGCACTCTTGGCCGGGGCCTTCTTCTTGTACTCCTTGCCGAGCGCCAGATAGCCGTCCCAGGTGGACCATTTTGCAGCCAGCTGCGTGCGGTCGGTGGGCAGTCCGGCCTGCTTGAAGAGGTCGGTGCGGTAGCACATGGCCTCGGGGCCGACATCGGTGCCCAGCCCCAGGATCTGGCCCTCCTTGCCGGTCGCCGCGGACCACTTGGCCTCGGCGAACTGGTCCTTGAGCTTGTCGGCGCCGTACTTCTTCAGATCCTCGAACTTGTCGGCCTGCTGCTGGGTGACGGCGGCGATCCGGCCCACCTCGATGCCCTGCACATCTGCGAGGCCGCCACCGCCCGCGAGCCGGGTCTGCAGCGACTTCCAGTAGTCCTGCTCGTCCTCGGTGTCGCTCTGCTTGATCTTGATGTTCGGGTGGAGCTTCTCGTACTCCGCGTACAGCCCGGCCTCCTTGTAACCGAAGGATCCGAACAGGTCGACGGTGAGCGTGACCTTGCCGCCCGCGCTGTCGGAGGATCCACCGGTCGAGCCGGATCCACACGCGGTGAGCAGTGCCCCGGCGAGCGCGACCGCACCCAGGCGGACGGTGGCCCTTTTGGCGGCTCGGGCGATGGGCATGGGAAGCCTCCCTTGGCTTCGGTGGAGCGAGAACGCGTTGAGAGCGCTCTCAAAGTTGCGCCTGGAGCGTGCCCCGGAGGCGGTGGCCCCGTCAAGTCCCGAACGCATAACGGATTGGGCCCTCTGTCAACTCCCGCCTGTGTCCTGCCTATTGACAGCTCTGTTTCAGGAGTTTTACGTTCCTGACATCTGAGAGCGCTCTCAGTCACCCTCCCCTTGATGACTTCGAGGTGCCGTCCATGCCAGCCATCCGCACCGGACCAGCTGCCGCGCTGGTCCTGGTCACCGCCCTGGCCGCCTTCGGTCTGGGCCCGGCCGCCTCCCCGGCGGCGGCCGCAACCGTCCCCGTAGGCTCAGGCAGCTACTCCGACACCCGCCCCGCCGGTACGTCAGGACCGACCACCAACACCGGTGCGCCGGTCACCCCCAAGGTCACCCCCGCAGCCAAGGACAAGCCGGTACCCACCAACGACTGGTGGTCCTCGCTCGCCTTCCAGCGCTACGGCGACAACCCGTACTCCACCCCCATGTACGGCCACCCGCTCACCTACCAGGCCACCGCCGGCGGACTCGACATCGGCTATCCGACAACCCCGGCGATCGTCGGCGGCGGCCGCCAGTACGAGTACGCACACACGCGGGACCTCACGCTCGGTCTCACCGGCCTCAACTCGCCCGACACCAGGGCCGACGACTGGTCCGACTGGACCGTGACCCCCTACTGGTCGGACGGCACTCGCACCCTGCGCACGACCATCGGCCACGGCCTGCCGTTCGTATACGCCAAGGGCACCGGCGCCAACGCCCAGATCACCACCGCCGCCGCACCCGCGGTCTTCGCCGACCAGGGCAATGTCCTCGGCATCACCGTCGCCGGCCACCACTACGCGCTGTTCGCCCCCACGGGCAGCGACTGGACCGTCTCCGGCTCCACGATCACCGCGGGCCTCGGCGACAAGGACTACTTCTCGCTCGCCGTGCTGCCCTCCACCGACGCGCTCGCGACGTACAAGAAGTACGCCTACAGCTTCGTCACCGGATCCAAGGCCACCTGGAGCTACACCGGCGGCACCGTCCAGGCAACCTACAGCCTGACCACCGAGGCCAAGGAGGGCACCGAGCGCGGAACGCTCCAGGCCCTCTACCGCCACCAGTGGCTGCACACGGCCGACCCGCTCACCCCGTACACCTACGTCTCGCCGCGCGGCACCATGAAGGTCCGCGAAGCGGACTCCTTCACCACCAGCCAGAAGGCGTCGGCGGTCCTGCCCGGCCTGCCGAAGACCAGCGCCGTCGACCAGGCCCGGCTGAAGGGCTATCTGGACCAGGTCGCGAACGACCCCAACCCGTTCAAGAACTACACCGACACCTACTGGACCGGAAAGGTGCTCGGGCAGCTCGCCCAGCTTGTGCCGCTCGCCGACCAGATCGGTGAGACCGCGACCCGCGACAAGCTCATCGGCCTGATGAAGGGCAAGCTCCAGGACTGGTTCACCGCCGGGGGCGCGAACGAGTTCTCGTACGACAAGGAATGGAAGACGCTCACCGGCTACCCGGCCTCGTACGGCAGCGACACCGAGCTCAACGACCACCACTTCCACTACGGCTACTACGTCCACTCGGCCGCGGTCGTCGCCCAGTACGACCCGGCCTGGGCCGCCGACTCCGCCTGGGGCGGCATGGTGAAGACCCTGGTTCGGGACGCGGTCAACCCCAGCCGCACCGACGCTGCCTTCCCCTTCCTGCGCGGCTTCGATGTGTACGCGGGCCACAGCTGGGCCTCCGGGCACCAGGGCTTCGCCGCGGGCAACAACCAGGAGTCGTCATCGGAGTCAACCAACCTCAGCGCGGGCCTTGTGCTGTGGGGATCGGCAACCGGCGACGACACGCTGCGCGACCTCGGCACGTATCTCCTCACCACCGAGTCCGAAGCGATCGCCCAGTACTGGTTCGACGCCGACGAGCAGGTCTTCCCGTCCTCCTTCGGCCATGACACGGCCGGCATGGTGTGGGGCAGCGGCGCGGCGTACGCCACCTGGTGGACCGCCAACCCCGAGGAGATCCACGGCATCAACGCCCTTCCGGTGACGGGTGGTTCACTCCATCTGGGCGGCGACAAGACCGCGATCCGCCGCAATATCGCCGAAATGGAACGGGAGAACGGCGGCCCGGCCGTCGAATGGCGCGACATCCTCTGGGAGTTCCAGTCGTTCGCCGACCCGGCGACCGCCAAGGCCAAGTGGGATGCGGACAACGCCGGTTACACCCCCGAGCAGGGCGAGTCCAAGGCGCACACCTACCACTGGATCACGACACTGGACACGCTCGGCGCACCCGACGCGACGGTGACCGGGGACATCCCGAGCTCCGCCGTGTTCACCAAGGGCACCGTGCGGACCTACGCCGCGCACAACTACGGCGCCACGGCCCTCACGGTGACCTTCTCCGACGGCAAGACGCTCTCCGTCCCTGCGCGCTCGACCGCGACGGGCACGGGCACCGGGGGAGGCGACCCGGACCCGGACCCGGACCCGGATCCCGACCCCGAGCCGCCGACGGGCAATACCTTCCAGCTCCGTACGGGAGGAGTGCTCACGACCGCGACGGACGGCACGGCGGGCAGTGACACGATCGCCTCGGCGGGCGGCGCAAACTACGACGGCACTCCGCACCAGCCGCTCGTCTACGAGATCAGGAACGTCAACGGCACCCTCACCCCGGGTGCGGCGACCGCGTTCCGCCTCCAGCTGGACGCGGACAGCACGGTCGGCCTCGGCCAGCAGGCCCGTATCAGCTACGACTTCACGGGCGACGGCAGCTTCGACCGGGCGGAGACCTATCAGTACTTCGCGACTGATCCGGTCACCGGCTGGGAGGAGTACGCGCAGTCACGGGGGCTGAAGGCGGCGACTGGAAGCCTCGGCAACCTGAGCGGCGGCACCGTACGTCTTGAGGTGTGGAGCGCCATCGGCAACGGCCCGTCCAGGCTCCAGACCGGTACGGGCACGTCCGTATTGGTGATCCCCTACAGCTGACCATACTGTGTGCGGCGGGTCCCAGGTCGCTCAGGCCGAGGCCCGCCGCACCAGTGTCGTCGGGGTGATCACGGAAGTGGGGGCGCCGGAGCCCGGCTCGCCCTCGTTCAGCAGGCGCATCAGCAGCCGGACCATCAACCGGCCCATTCCCTCAATGTCCTGACGGATCGTCGTCAGCGGAGGATCGGTCGACTCGACTACCGAGGCCATGTCGTCGAAACCGACCAGCGCCACATCCTCCGGCACGCGCCGTCCCCGCTCACGCAGCGTCCGCAGGGCACCCGACGCCATCAGATCGTTGGCGGCGAAGACGGCGTCCAGCTCGGGCCGACGGTCGAGGAGCTCGGCCATCGCCCGGGCGCCGCTCTCCGCGGTGAAGTCGCCCTGGCAGACAAGGCCGGGATCCGCGTCCAGCAGAACGTCGCGGTAGCCGTCGATCCGGTCCGTCGCGGAGGTCTGGTCGCGCGGGCCCGCGATGTGCGCGATCCGCTCGCGGCCGAGGGAGACGAGATACCGCACGGCCTCACGTGCGCCCCCGCGGTTGTCGCAGTCCACATACGGGACGGCGGACTCGGCGGCAGCGCCCGGCCAGCCCGGGCGGCCGCCGAACACGGTCGGGACCTTCACCCGGCTGATGATGGAGGGCAGTTCGTCGTCGTTGTGCAGCGAGAAGGCCAGCGCGCCGTCGACGTGGCCTCCGCCGAGATAGCGGTCGATCCGGTCGTAGTCCCCGGGACCTTCCACCCACAGCAGCACCAGCTGGGAGTCGTGCGCCGCCAGCTCACGGCTGATTCCGCGCACCTGCTGCTCGAAAAAGGGGTCCGAGAAGATGCGGAACTCCGGCTCGGCGATGATCACCGCGACCGCGCCGTTGCGCCGGGTGACCAGGGTGCGGGCCGCGTGATTCGGTACGTAACCGAGCTCCTCGACCGCCTGGCGCACCTTGTCGACCAGCGGCGGCCTGACTCCCGCTCCGCCGTTGACGACCCGCGATGCCGTGGCCCGTGAGACACCCGCGCGGGCGGCGACGGCTTCAAGAGTGGGGCGTGACCCAGTGGTCTGCTCGGGCAAGGCGGGCGCTCCTCGTCTGCGTCATTTCAGCCGCGTGGGACATTCAGGATATCGGGTCCCGGCGGCGGCTGAGAGCGCTCCCACCCTAGCCGAGCAGCGCCGCCGCCCCGGCTCGGGACAGCGGCGCCGCAGGTGGGCACCTCAGTGGTGGTCGTGATCGTGGACCGAGTTCGTCGCGGCGATCTTCCTCCACGACGCGGGCCGGGTGGGCTTCACGTCCGCCCGCGCGATGCGCGCCCCGGCCGCGGCCGGGGCGCCCGGCTTCGACGGCTGGTAGAGCCAGGTGTCGAAGAACCCGGCCAGCGGCTTGCCGGAGATCTTCTCGGCGAACTTCACGAAGTCGCCGACCTTGGCGTTGCCGTAGGCGTGCTCGGCCGGCCAGCCCTTGAGGATCGCGAAGAAGTCCTTGTCGCCGACCTCGCTGCGCAGCGCCTGCAGCGCCAGCGCACCCCGGTCGTACACGGCGATGTCGAACTGCTTGTCCGCGCCCGGGTCGCCCGGCCTGACCGTCCAGAAGGCATCGTCGGCCGGGTGCTGTGCGTAGACCCAGTCCGCGAGCTGCTGCGCGGTGCCCTCGCCTTCCTTCTCCGACCACAGCCACTGGCTGTACCGGGCAAAGCCCTCGTTGACCCAGATGTCCTTCCAGCCGTCGACGGAGACGCTGTCGCCGTACCACTGGTGGGCCAGCTCATGGACGACGACGGAGGCATTGGCGCCGTTCGCGAACTGTCGCGGGCTGTAGAACGGGCGGGTCTGCGTCTCCAGCGCGTAGCCGCTCTTCACGTTCGGGACATAGCCGCCGAGCGCATTGAAGAGGTACGGACCGAAAACCCCGGTCAGCCACTCGGCGACCTCCCCGGTCCGCTCGACGCTCGCACGTGCCGCCCCCGCGTTGTCGCCCAGATCCTTGCTGTACGCGTTGAGGATCGGCAGTCCGTCGGCCGTCTTGTCGGTCGTGATGTCGAACTTCCCGACGGCGAGCGTGGCCAGATACGACGCCTGCGGCTTGTTGGAGCGCCAGTTGTAGCGGGTCCACCCGAGCTTAGAACTCTGCGACTGCAGCACGCCGTTGCTGATGGCCTGGGTGCCGTCCGGCACCGAGACGGAGACGTCGTACGTGGCCTTGTCCAGAGGATGGTCATTGCTCGGGAACCACCACACGGCCGAGTCCGGCTCCTGAGCCGCGACGCCGCCGTCCGGGGCGCGGTGCCATGCGGTGTATCCGCCGATGCTCAGCTCGGAGGGCTTGCCCGCGTAACGGACCACCACTGAGACATGACTGTCCTTCTCCAGCGGGGCGGCGGGGGTGATGACCAGCTCCGACTCGCCCTCCTTGGAGAAGGCAGCCTTCTTGCCGTTGACCCTGACCTCGTTCACCTTCAGACCGAAGTCGAGGTTGAAGCGGCTCAGATTCTGCTTCGTCGTGGCGAGGATCGTCGCCGTACCCTTCAGCAGATCGGTCGTGGGCTGGTACGTGAGCCTCAGGTCGTAGTGGGATACGTCGTATCCGCCGTTTCCGCTGGCCGGGTAGTAGGGGTCGCCGATGCCCGGTGCGCCCGGCTCGAAGTCGGCGGCCGATGCCGGGATCGCCAGCACAAGAGAGGCCGCGAGCGCGCTCGGGACGATGAGTCTGCGGTGCACGGATGCTCCAAGTCGTGGGGGGTGGTGATCGATTGGAGCCTATGCAGACCCGAGCCCGCAGTCAGGAGCGAAGCTCGGCCTTTCATGCGACCGCCATTCGGCCGACATGAACCCGGGTGTCCCAGTCGCCACTTTGATGCCGTGATTGCCCTCTGTCGCAGGAGAGTCGGCCGGAGTACCTTCCGCCCATGCCGATACGCGCGCGGGGCACCCGCTTGACGTGCAGATCGCTGGTGGTGGCGGCTTCGGCCGCCCTGATGGTCATGACCCTGGCCCCGACGGGCGCCCAGAGCGCGTCCTTACAGGAGAGCAGGCCCGTCTACTCGTACGAGAATGCGGTCCGCGAGTCCGTGTGGGTGGACACCAGGCTCGACGGTGACGGAGACGGAAAGACCGACCGTGTCGCCGTGGACGTCGTCCGGCCGCGTGAGCCCGCGCAGCAGGGCCGGAAAATCCCCGTGATCATGGACGCGAGTCCGTACTACTCCTGCTGCGGACGCGGCAACGAGAGCCAGAAGAAGACCTACGACGCGAACGGCAACGTCGTCCAGTTCCCGCTCTACTACGACAACTTCTTCGTCCCGCGCGGCTACGCCTTCGTCGCCGTCGACCTGGCAGGCACCAACCGGTCCGACGGCTGCGTGGATGTCGGCGGGCGCTCCGACATCCAGTCCGCGAAGGCCGTCGTCGACTGGCTGAACGGCAGGGCCCGCGGCTACACCACCCGCACCGGCGGCGAACGCGCCCGGGCCGGCTGGACCAACGGCGACACCGGGATGATCGGCAAGAGCTACGACGGCACCATCGCCAACGGCGTCGCCGCGACGGGAGTCGAGGGGCTGAAGACGATCGTCCCGATCGCCGCCATCTCCTCCTGGTACGACTACTACTTCGCCAAGGGCGCCCCGCTCTACGACTCCGGCCCCGAGTGGCTCTCCGGCTATGTCGAGAGCCCCGAGGCCCGCGCCCACTGCCAGGCCGTCCAGAAGCGGCTGGTGGACGAGGCCCCGCGCACCGGTGACCTGACCCGGCTGTGGAGCGAGCGCGACTACGTCCGCACCGCCGACCACGTCCGCGCCAGCGTCTTCGCGGTGCACGGCATGCAGGACCTCAACGTCCGCACCAAGAACTTCGGCCAGTGGTGGGACGCCCTCGCCGACCGGGGCGTGGAGCGCAAGGTGTGGCTCTCGCAGACCGGGCACGTCGACCCGTTCGACTTCCGACGGGCCGAGTGGACCAAGACCCTGCACCGCTGGTTCGACCACTACCTCCTCGGCTACGACAACGGCATCGACCGCGAGCCGATGGCGGACATCGAGCGCGCCCCCGACCAGTGGTCCACCGACCGGGTCTGGCCGCCACGGGCCACCGCCACCACCAGCCTCCGGCCGGGTAAGGGCGCAGCCGCGGGCGTCGGCACCCTCGCGCTGTCCCCGGCACGCCCGGGCGCGACCGAGACGTTCACCGACGACCGGACGCTGGACGAGACCGACTGGGCCGCGGCGATCGACACCTCGACCCCCGGCAAGGCCGGTTTCCTCACCAAGCCGCTCGGCCGCGATCTGCGGATCTCCGGCTCCTCCAAGGTGACAATCACCGCGACCCCGTCCACCACCAGCGCCCATCTCTCCGCGGTCCTCGTCGACCTGGGGCCCGACACCATCCGCGACTACGCGGCGGCGGGCGAGGGGATCACCACTCTCACCGAACGCAGCTGCTGGGGAGCGAGCACGGCGGGCGACAGCTCCTGCTTCAAGGAGACCAAGCCGCGCACGGCCGCCGTCGACTACACGGTCTTCAGCCGCGGCTGGGCCGATCTCGGCAACTACGCCTCCGACGGCAAGGGCCGCCCGCTGACGCCCGGAACGGCCTACATCATCACGCTCGATCTGCATGCCAGTGACCATGTCGTCCCGGCCGGGCACCGGCTCGCGCTGATCGTCGGCGGCACGGACAGGGATCTGATCGACCCGCCCGCGAGCACCCCGGCGCTCACCCTCGATCTGGCACGTACCGCGGCGAAGCTGCCGATCGTCGGCGGCGCTCCCGCCTTCGTACGTGCCACCGCGGGCGCCACGGCGTCCGCCGCCCCGAGCGAGTCGCGCCCGCGCGGCGTCGCCGAGCCTCGCAGGGTCCGCCCGATCCCGGGAGGCAGCGGCCGATGATCCCCCGTATCCGCGCCCTGGCGCTCCCGGTCACGGCCGCTGCGCTCGCGCTGCCGTTCGTCTCCGCTCCGGCTCAGGCGGCGCACAGTGTGCCGCGGACCGGCTTCGAGACCAGCAAGGGCGCACGCTGGACCGGCGAGCCGGAGGAGCAGACCTTCCTCGCCGCCGTCGACCGGGGAAGCGACCGGGTCTCGGTCGTCCGGGTCGGTACGACGAAGCAGGGCCGGCCGCTCCAGCTCGTACGGATCGGTTCCCGGCACGCGCCGAACACCGTGCTGCTGGTCTGCACGCAGCACGGAGACGAGCCCTCGGGCCGGGAAGCCTGTCTGACCACGATCCGCGATCTCGCGTACGCGAGGGACGGCGGCACCCGCAGACTGCTGTCCCGTACGAGGATCCTCGTCGTCCCCACCGCCAACCCGGACGGACGGGCCGCCGGCACCCGCGAGAATTCCGACGGCGTGGACATCAACCGCGACCACATCGCCCTGAAAACCGCCGAGGCGCGGGCGACGGCCGCGGTGATCCGGGACCAACGCCCGGACGTGGTCTACGACTTGCACGAGTACGGTGCGACCCCTCCGTACTACGACAAGGATCTGTTCGACCTCTGGCCGCGCAACCTGAACACGGACGCCAAGGTCCACGAGGAGTCGCAGACGCTCTCGCGGGACTATGTCCGCCCGGCCGCACATGAAGGCGGCCTCAGTACGGGCACCTACGGAATCTGGACCGACCCGGTCACCGGCGATCCGATCAAGCAGACCACGGGCGACGGCCAGGAGCGCATCCTGCGCAATGCCTCGGGCATCAAGAACGCGCTGGGACTGCTCATCGAGAGCCGTGTCGACCCCAGGACACCCGAGGAGAAGGCCGATCCCGCGCTGAACAACCGCCGTCGGGTGGGCAGCCAACTGGACGCTCTGAGCGGACTGTTGGCCTTCGCCGACGAACGACGCGGCCGGATCGAGGCGGTGACCGCCGCGGCCCGGCTGGCCGGATGGAGAGACCGTGGCCCGGTGTATCTGGGTGGCGCCGACAATGATCCGGCAACCCCGGAGGAGACCCTGAAGGACCCGCCCTGCGGCTACCGCCTCGACGCCGCCCAGTACGCGGGCGTCAAGGACGAACTGGCCCTGCACGGCGTCGCGTCGAGACCGGACGGCGAGGGGGCGTTCGTACCACTGCGGCAGTCCCAGCGCGAACTGATCCCGCTGCTGCTCGATTCCCGTGCGACATATCACCTCACCTCAGGGGATCCGGTGGCCGCTTGCTGAGGCCGGTTGGGCCCGCCGTAGGGGCTCGGCTGCTACGGCGGTAACGGGGCGAACAGTCATGCCGGACCTGGGGGCCAGGAGCCCCATTGCGGGGCCACGAAAAAGGTAACGGGGTACGAACCCTCGGGCTGCTGTGGAGGCAATTCGACGCCCCAGGCGGGGGGCATCGAACCTCAAGCGTGAAGTGAAAGATCAAGTAGATTGACGGAGCCTCAACTTCCATGCCTGTGAGGTGCCGTGGCCGTGGTCGGTGTACCGGTGGCCGGCGGGGGGAGAACCCCGAGGCGGGGGCGAGCGAGCCCGTGCTGCTGGCCGAGTATCGGGCCGAGTTCGGGGCGGCGGTGCGGAGCATCACTGGTGCCTGGGGCGCTGGACGACCCGAGCTGATCGAGGGCGTCCTCGCCGAGACCGGACCGACCCTGGACATAACCAAGATCGCCGAAACGGCAACCATGAGTCCAACCTGAGTAGATCACTGATCTTGGAACGGCCGTGCGGACTACGTACCCGGCGAACGCGTATCCAAACAGGTACTTTTCCGGCCCCTGAACGTACCCCCCAAGACCATCCTTCTTCCAGACATCCCTGCTGCAAAGCACGGTTATGGAGGGTCGCCATGTCCGTACGTCACGCCACACCGCCGATCGGTCGCCGGTGGTCCCAGCGGCATCCGAACAGCGTCCGGCATGTAACCACGCATCGGCTACTCGAGAAGCGTGTACTTGGCGGCCTGCTCAATGAGTACAGACACGCGGCCTGACCGGCCGCGACGAGTTTCTGAACGGCACACCTCTTGACAATCTACCTCCGCAGTGAGGTACTTCACCCCTCTGACATCGTTGTCATCACGTTATGGCAACGACGTCATCTTCGTGCTGGTTGAGCTCGCTCCCCTGCATCCCACTCGTCGGCCCAGCGGCGATGCGGTCCGCCCGCCCCTCTTGATGGCAGGTTCCTGAAATGTCCATAAATGCGAAACCTCGCCTGGTTTCTGTCTGGTTGGCGGTGGTGGCTCTGCTGGCCGCCGCCTTGACTGTTGTGACGGCGACGCCCGCCGTCGCCGGCTCCGGCGATTTCTCCTCCGGTTTCGAATCCGGAGATCCGCAACCGACCTGGCTGGACACCGTCGCGATAAGCCAAAATATCGGCGGCTTCTGCTGCGGCCTGACCGCGATGCAGAGCAGTCCGCGCACGGAACAAGCGCACACCGGGTCGTCGGCACTGATGTATTCCGGCAACGACCAGAGTGACGACTCGTCGTACTCCTACAACAAGGTCTTCGACGTGGACATCCCCGTCGGCGCCACCAGCACCCTCTCGTACTGGGTCTACCCGCAGGGCAAGCACCTCGACGTTGCTGTCGACATGGCCTTCACCGACGGCACCTGGTTGCGTGACTCCGGCGCGGTCGACCAGTACGGCGTGCCGCTGCATCCTCGATACCAAGGACAGGGCGGGAAACTTCAGTTCGACCAGTGGAATCACATCACTTCGGCCATCGGGGACAAGAATGCGGGGAAGACCATCGACCGCATTCTGATCGGCTACGATCACCCGGCGCAGACGGGCACCTTCCGCGGCTTCTTCGACGACATCGAGATCAAGGCGGCCGGCGCCGTTCCCGCGAAGCGGCTCTCGGACTACGTCGACACCCGGCGGGGTTCCAACTCCACCCCCGATTTCTCGCGTGGCAACACCTTCCCCGGCAGCACGGTACCGAACGGCTTCAACTTCTGGACCCCCATCACCGAGGGCAACAGCGACAGCTGGCTCTACAAGTACGGCAGTTCGACCGTGCAGGGCTTCGGGATCAGTCACGAGCCGAGCCCATGGATCGGTGACTACGGGCAGCTGCAGGTGATGCCGATGACCGGCTCGGTGGACTCGGCGAAGTCGACGCCGGACGCGCGCAAATCGACATTCAGCCACGCCAACGAGGTCGCAAAAGCGCATTACTACAAGACGCGCCTCGACACCTCCGACATCATGGCTGAAATGACGCCGACCGACCACGCCGGGGTGATGCGGTTCTGGTATCCCGGGGGGACGGACAAGGCTTCGGCCATCCTCTTCGACACCGTCGACAGCGCCACCGGCTCGATCAACATCGATACCGCGGCGCGCACCATCTCCGGCGATATCGTTCAGCACGGACAGAAGGTCTACTTCTACGCGACGGTAGACAGGGCGATCGCCGCGTCCGGCAGCATCAGCGGGCAGGGCGTGACCTCCTGGATCCGGTTCACGGACCCCGGCGAGGTGGTGACGCTCAAAATGGCCACCTCCTTCATCAGCGTCGCCCAGGCGACGGCCAATCTGAACCAGGAGGTCGGCACCAACTCCTTCGACACAGTGAAGGAGTCGGCGGCGAACCTTTGGGACAGGGAGCTCGGCCGCGTGCAGATCGAGGGCGCCTCGGACGACCGGCTCACCACCTTCTACTCCTGCATGTACCGCGCGTTCATGTACCCGAACAACAGGTCTGAGATGGTCAACGGGGTCCGCAAGTACATGAGCCCCTACGACAGCACCGTCCACAGTGGGCAGATGTATGTGAACAACGGCTTCTGGGACACCGCGCGAGCGGTCTGGCCGCTGTACACACTGCTCACGCCGACGAAGACCGGCCAGATGCTCGACGGCATGGCCAACGCCTACCTGAACAGTGGCTGGACGCCTCGGTGGACCGGCCCCGGTTACATCGACATCATGGTCGGCACCAACCAGGACCTGGCCTTCGCCGACGCCTACATGAAGGGCGTGCGCAACTTCGACTACCAGATGGCGTACGCCTCCATGGTGAGGAACGCCAGCACCTACTCCGGCTCGGTTTCGAAGGGCCGCAAGGGTATCGAGGTCTCCACCTTCAAGCACTACGTGCCCACGGACGTGGTGCCAGAGTCGGCGTCATGGACGCTGGAGGACGCCAACAACAACTTCGGCATCGCGCAGATGGGCGGCGCGCTGGGCTTCACGGAGGATGCCGCCTACTTCAAGAACCGGAGCCTCGACTACGCCAATCTCTTCGACATAAATGCCAACACCGACTCGACCGGCACGCCCGGGTTCTTCCACGGCAAGGACAAGGCCGGCAACTGGCGCAAAACCGGCTCGGACTTCAAGCCCAACGAGTGGGGCTATGAGTTCACCGAAGGTGCGCCGTGGCACTACGCGATGGCGGCGCCGCAGGATCCGCAGGGCATGGCCAACCTCTACGGCGGCCGGGACAAGCTCAGCGACAAGATCGATGCGGTGTTCTCGGCGTCGCGCGACTACCTGACCGGCTCGTACGGCGGGACGATCCACGAGATGCGGGAGGCCTACGAGACCAATATGGGCCAGTACGCCCACTCCAACGAGCCCATCCACCACATGCTTTACATGTACAACTACGCCGGCAAACCGGCCAAGACGCAGGACAAGGTCCGTGACGTCCTCACGAAGCTCTACAACTCGGGGGCCGGCACCGGGAACGGCTACCTCGGAGACGAGGACAACGGCCAGATGTCCGCCTGGTACATCTTCAGTGCCCTCGGCTTCTACCCGGCGCGGATGGGCAGCCTCGACTACACGATCGGCGCGCCCCTCCACCCGAAGGCCACCATCACCCTGGAGAGCGGCCAGAAGTTCACCGTCGAGGCACCCGGTGTCAGCGACACCAACCGCTACATACAGAGCGCCACGCTCGACGGCGTGCCCTACACAAAGAACTTCATCACTCACGGCCAAATCGCCGGAGGCGGCAAACTGACCTTGACCATGGGGCCCACGCCGTCGTCATGGGGCACGGGGGCCTCCGACATCCCGCCCTCCATCACCGCGAGCAACGCCAAACCTCAACCGCTGGTGGACAAGACCACCGGGAGCACGATCACCGTAAGCGGAGAGAACGCGCCCAATGAGACCAAGGACAAATTGGTCGACGACACCTCGCTCACCAAGTGGCTGGCCTTCCAGAACACCGCCACGCTGACGTCCCAGCTCTCCAGTAACACCGTCGTCAAGCAGTACACACTGACCTCGGCGAACGACTACCCCGGCCGAGACCCCAAGAGCTGGACGCTGCAGGGATTCGACGGGATCAATTGGGTCACGCTGGACACCCGGACCAACATCGATTTCTCCGACCGGCGGCAGACCCGGGCGTTCGTCATCAATAACAGCAACGCCTATTCGGGATACCGACTTCAGGTGACGGCCAACCACGGCGCAGCGGAAACGCAGCTCGCCGAATGGGAGTTGCTTGGATGAGCCGCACCTGACCAGCGACGAAAGTTGACGTCACCGGCCCTCTCGATCACACCGTCCGGCTGGAACAGGGACGCCGAGCGGGCTGGTGACGACAACAACGAATCGCACGCCTCCGGGCGGCGTGGCCGCTGAGTTCTGAATCGATACACGCGAATTGGCTGGGCCCGCAAAAGAGTCAGGCTGAAGCCGCCATCAATTGAGTTCCCCGCAACAATCACCCCCTGAACCATTGGAGGACCGATGCGTCTCAGCACCCGTGCAGCCATCGCCGCGGCCGGCCTGGCCCTGACCCTGACAGCCACCGGTTGTGGCGCCGATGACGGCGACGGCGGCACCAGCAATGACGGTAACGGCAGCAAGAAGGTCGAGGTCTTCACCTGGTGGGCCGATGGCGGCGAGAAAGCCGGCCTGGACGGCCTGGTCTCGCAGTTCAAGACGGACTGCGGGCAATACCAGTTCGAGAACGGCGCGATCGCCGGCGGTGCCGGCGCCAACGCCAAGCAAGTGCTGGCCTCGCGGCTGCAGCAGAACGATCCACCGGACACCTTCCAGGCGCACGCCGGTGCCGAACTGTCGGACTACATCAAGAACGGGCAGATCGAGGACCTCAGCTCCGAATACAAGGAGTGGGGCCTGACCTCGGCCTTCCCGAAGGGCCTCATCGACAGCCTGACCGTGGACGGAAAGATCTACTCGGTCCCGGCGAACATCCACCGCGCGAACGTGCTGTGGGGGAACAAGACCGTCCTGTCCAAGGCCGGGATCACCAATCCGGCCACGACGCTGCAGGAGTTCTTCACCCAGCTCGACACCCTCAAGTCCAAGGGCACAGCGGCTCCTCTCGCTCTGGGCAAGGACTGGACCCAGCAGATGCTGTTCGAGGCTGTCCTGATCTCCGACCTGGGGCCGGACAAGTTCATCGGTCTGTGGAACAACAAGACCGACTGGGCCGGCTCCGCTGTCACCGACGCGATCAACGACTACAAGAAGCTGCTGTCCTACACCAACAAGGACCGCGACACCTTCGACTGGACCGACGCCGAGAAGCTCGTCATGGAAGGCAAGGCCGCCTACATGCTGATGGGCGACTGGGCGGCCGCCGACCTCGACACCAAGGGCTTCACGGACTACAACTACTCGTCGTTCCCGGGTAACGGCAACGCCTACCAGTGGCTCGCCGATTCCTTCGTCCTGCCGAAGGGTGCCAAGAACCCTTCGGGCACCAAGTGCTGGTTGAAGACGCTCGGCAGCGCGGCAGGGCAGAAGGCGTTCAACACCAAGAAGGGCTCCATCCCGGCCCGCACGGACGCTGTCGCCTCCGACTACCCGCCGTATCAGCAGTCTGCGATCGGCGACTGGGTCATGGGCGTCCCCGTACCGTCCTGCCCGCACGGCTCGGCGTGCTCGCAGGGCTGGCAGGGCGCGGTCAACTCGGCGCAGGGCAAGTTCTCCGGCGACGGAGACGTCGCCAACCTGCAAAGTGCACTCGTCGCCGCGGCGAAGCAGTTCGCGGCTCAGTGATGTGATCGGCGTGGCGGGGCATACAGGCTTGGCCCGTGTGCCCCGCTCACTCCGATCTGGAGCAGCTCGGCTCGCCGGGCGACCCACACAGAGGATCACCACCCGATGAAAACAAACGGGAAGCGGGCCAAGCCCCGCCCGAGGCGCGCACCGTACCCCTGGTGGGGGTCGGGGCTCGTCCTGCTCTCACCGTCGCTCGTCCTGCTTGCGATCTTCGTCTACGGGCTGATCGGCTGGACCGCCAAGCTGGCCGTCAGCGATGAGCACGACGCGATGGGAAGCAAAGGCTTCGCGGGCCTGGACAACTTCACGGCCCTGTTCACCGATGACATCAACGACCGGTTCGTCCACTCACTCGGGAATCTGCTGACGTTCACCGTCGTGTTCATGGGTGGTGCACTGCTCATGGGGCTGCTGTGGGCGTTCCTCCTCGACCGCGGTGTGCGCGGTGAGGGTCTCTTCCGCGCCATATATCTCTTTCCCATGGCGGTCTCCTTCGTGGCGTCCGGTGTCGTGTGGCGCTGGCTGATGAACTCCGGTACCGGCGACGCCGCAGGCGGCCTCAACCGCGTCTTTTCGGGCCTCCACCTCGGCTTCCTCGAGAACCCCTGGTGGACCGACCCCGACTGGGGCATGGCCGCCATGGCCCTGCCCGCCATCTGGCAGCTCTCCGGATACGTCATGGCGCTGTTCCTGTCCGGCTTCCGCGGCATCCCCTCCGAACTGCGCGAAGCAGCGGCGGTCGACGGCGCCACCGGCTACCAGCTCTACAGGTACGTACTGTTCCCGCAGCTCACGCCTACCGCTCTGTCGGCCCTGATCATCCTCGGCCATATGTCGATGAAGATGTTCGACCTCATCATGTCGGTCTCCGGCGCCCAGTGGATCACCGAGGTCCCCGCCGTCTACGTGTGGCAGACCCTGCTTACCAGCGACTACGCCAAGGCTGCCGCGATCTCGATCATCCTGCTGTTCCTCGTGGCACTCGTGATCGTCCCTTACCTCATCTACAACAACCGGGTGGAGCGCCGCTCATCATGACCGCCAGTACCATCACCCGTACTCCGGCCGACCACGCGCCAGGACCGGCCCACGTTGCCCGATACGGACTGGGGCGCCGGTCGCCGATCGCGCGCTTCACCACCTTCGCCCTCCTTCTGTTCTTCATGGCCCTCGTGTTGATGCCGGCCTACGTCCTCATCGTGACGAGTCTCAAGTCCGGTCAGGAGATCGGCGTCAACGGCCAGTGGAACCTGCCTGAGCACTGGACGTTCTCCTCCTGGGAGAAGGCATGGACCTCGCTGCGGCCCTCGTTCGTCCGCACCTTCGAGCTGGCGGTACCGGTCGCTCTGATCTCCTCGTTGCTGGGCGCGGCCAACGGGTTCGTGCTGTCGCGCTGGCGGTTCCCCGGTGCGGATGTCGTGTTCACGCTGATCCTCTTCGGGATGTTCATTCCCTACCAGGCCGTCATGATCCCGCTGCGGCAGATAGTCCACGAGGTCGGCTTGCCACCGGGCATCCCAACGCTGGTCTTCGTCCACTGCGTCTACGGCATCCCGATCTGCACGCTGATCTTCCGGAACTTCTACGCGACGACGGTTCCGATGGAGCTGATCGAAGCCTGCCGGATCGACGGTGCGGGCCTGCTCCGCGCGTTCACCTCGGTCATCCTCCCGATCTCCGCGCCTGGCTTCGTCGTCACGGTCATCTGGCAGTTCACCTCAGCCTGGAACGACTACCTGTTCGCCATTTTCCTGTCGAACACGGGCAACGGCCCCATCACGATCGCACTCAACGCCCTGGCCGGCGCCCAGTCGCCGGACTATGCCGCCTCGATGGCCGGCGCCCTCATCGCCTCCCTCCCGACGCTGCTCGTATACATCGTCCTCGGCCGATGGTTCATCGGCGGCCTCATGGCCGGCTCGGTCAAGAACTGACTCTCTTGCCGGGGTGGGCGAAGTGCGCGGGTACTCCGGCGCTGACGCCCAGTCCCCGTGCATCTGACAACGTTGTCACACAGGAAAGGTAGCGCGATGTTCCATCGCCTCGCCCACCGTCCACAGGCAAAGGGTCTGAGATCACTCGGCCGTTCGTTCCTCGCCGCAGTGACCGGCACAGCCCTTGTCGCCTTGGCCCTGGCGGGAACAGGTACCCCGGCAGCCTCGGCGGCCGACGCGCCGCCGTACGATCTGACCACGGTGGTCAATCCCTTGATCGGAACCAAGACGGAGGGTAACACCTTCCCCGGAGCCACCCTGCCGTTCGGCATGGTGCAGGTCAGCCCCGACACCGGCTCGGGCGTCGGCTACAACTACGACCACACGAAGATCCGAGGCTTCTCCCAGACCCACCTGTCCGGTGTCGGCTGCAATGCCGGAACCCAGATCCCGTTCATGCCCACCACAGGAGCCGTCACTTCCGTCGACCCCTCCCTCTACGGACAGGCGTTCGACCACGGCAAGGAAAAGGCGACACCGGGTTACTACTCCGTTGACATGCCGAACAGCGTGAAGGCCGAGCTGACCGCTACCATGCGCACCGGCTGGCAGCGCTATACCTTCCCCGCAGGTGCTGCCGCGAACGTGCTCGTCAACACCGGTGAGGTCAAGGGCAATCGCAACGGGGCCAGCGACTCGAAGCTGTCGGTCGTCGGCAGTGACACGGTCGAGGGCTATGTCAGCACGAAGGACTTCTGCGGCAGCTCACCGGCCTACACGGCCTACTTCTCCGCGAAGTTCAGCCGGTCCTTCACCTCCTTCGGCACCTGGTCGGGGTCGACCCTCAACGCGGGCACCCGTGAGACGAGCGGTGCCGGCGCTCGGGGCGGCTGGGTGAGCTTCGGCACCGGAACGGGCGATGTCACGGTCAAGCTCGGCCTGTCCTACACGGGCATCGACGGAGCCCGCCGCAATCTGGCGACGGAGACTGACGCCTCGGGCTTCGACTTCACCAAGATCCAGCAAGCGGCCCACGACACATGGAACAACAAGCTGCACAAGATTGATATATACGGCGGCACCACCGACCGTCAGACATCCTTCTACACCGCCCTGTATCACTCACTCCTGCACCCCAACGTGCAAAGCGACGTCGACGGCCGCTACATGGGCTTCGACAAAACCCCTCACACCGCAGTGGGATACACCCCCTACCAGACGTTCTCGCTGTGGGACACCTACCGTGCCCAGAACCAGCTCGTCGCGTTGCTGGAGCCGACCGTCGCCCGCGACTACGGCCTGTCACTGCTCGCGGTCGACAAGGAACTCGGCTGGCTACCACGGTGGTCGCTGTACAACACCGAGACCAACACGATGACCGGTGACCCGGTCACCCCCTTCCTGGTGGACCTCTGGTCCCGCGGACTGCTCAGCGGCCACGAGGAAGAGGCGTACCAAGCATTGCTCAAGAACGCCACCGGCACACCGCCCAGTGGCATTGGCCTCAACGGCCGCAACGGCAACTCCTCCTACAAGTCGCGGGGATACGTTGCCAGCGGCATGACGTGCACCCCCAATAACGAATACGACAAGGACTGCGAACACCCCGCGTCGGCCACACTGGAGTACGCAGTCGCCGACGCAAGCCTGGCGATCATGGCCAGGGCTCTGGGGCACAGCGACGACGCCAACACCCTCGCCGCACGCGGCCAGAACTACCGCAGTCTCTTCGACAACTCCCTGGGATTCTTCCGGCCCCGCAACAGCGACGGCGCATGGGTCTCGCCCTACAACCCCACTGACGGGGCACACCAGTTCCACGAGGCCGGCGCCTACCAGTACCAGTGGCTGGTGCCGCAGGACCCGACGGGCCTGATCGGCCTCCTGGGAGGCAAGGCCGGCGCCAACTCCCGGCTGGACGAGTTCTTCGCCTACAACGACCTGCTGGCCAACCCGTCCCAAGCCGCCAGGACCAAGTGGGTCAACGGAGCCTACGACTACTACAGCTTCAAGACCTACAACCCCAACAACGAACCGGACCTGCTGGCCCCGTACATGTACCTGTACACCGGACAGCCGTACAAGACGGCCACCGTGACGCGGGCCGCCTTCACGCTGTTCACCAACGCCCCCGACGGCGTCACCGGCAACGACGATCTGGGCACCATGTCCGCCTGGTACGTCTTCTCATCCCTCGGCATATATCCGCTGATGAACGGCGCCAACTTCTACGGCATCAGCACCCCGCAGTTCGACCAGACGAGAGTCACGATCGGCTCGTACGGGGCCACCCAGGGCGGCAACCTGTGGATCAGCGCACCCAACGTCAGCGACACCAACCGCTACATAACGGGTGCGGTGCTCGGCGGCAACTCGTTCACCAAGACGTGGGTGTCTCACGCTGACATCGCCCACGGCGGCAACCTCGGGTACACCCTGTCCGGCGCACCAGGCACCTGGGGCACAGGTGCCGGCGACGCACCGCCCTCCGTCAACAGCGCAACAAAGCCTTCGGTAAACCTGGCGTTGAACAAGCCGGCGACCGGATCGGCTCCGTGCTCGGCCACGGAGACGGTGGACAAGGCATTCAACGGGTCGGTGTCCGGCGGGAACTCCGACAAATTCTGCTCCAAGGCATCGCAGTCCTGGCTTCAGGTGGATCTTGGATCCGTGCAGTCGGTCAGGAGCTTCACTGTCAGGCACGCCGGCGTCGGCGGTGAACCGGCCTCGTACAACACGCGGGCGTTCACGATCGAGACGTCGCCGGACGGCGTGACCTGGACGACAGCGGTGACGGTCTCGGACAACACCGCGGACGTCACCACACACCCGATCGCTGCCCGCACTGCCCGCTACGTCAGGTTGAACGCCGCTCCCACCCAGAGCAGTGACCCCGCAACACGTATCTATGAGCTGGAGGTATACGGCTCCTAGAGGGCGTCTGAAAAGCCTGTCATTGGGCATGTTGCCTGGTAGCGGGGCGGTGGCGCATTTTCGGGGGCTGGGGTGTGCGGGCTGCGTACCCGATACTCGACGGATCTTTCTGATGCGGAGTGGGGGATCCTGTTTCCGCTGGTTCCGGCTGTCAAGTCTGGTGGGCGACCAGCGAAGCACGCACGGCGGGAGATCCTCAACGCGCTGGCCTACTGGCTGCGAGCCGGCTGCGCCTGGAGACTCTTGCTGCATGATTTGCCACCGTGGCAGACGGTGGCAAACTACTGGCGGCGCTGGCAGAAGGATGGCGTGAGCGGATTGTGTCTCGTCCGTACAGGCAGCAGGCCCTCCAGCTGATCCTTTGCGATCTGCTGGAGGGCTTCGTCGGCCTTGTGCCGCACGCTGGTGCGGGTGCGTTGGAGCGTCCACGCAGGGCCGCCCAACGCGGCGCTCTCGTCCAACATTGCTTCCAAGGCGTCGAGGTCTGCCCGGGTGTCCTTCGGCGGCCGCCCGCTGCGGGACGCATCCGCCATGGCAGCGCGCCACCGGCCTCGAAGCGGTGCACCGCCGTGAGGACCGTCACCGGGTGAACCTCCAGGATCGAGGCAACTTCCGCGACAGTGCGCCCCTGACCCGCCAGTCGCACACACCCAAGACGCATCCGCGTCCCCGACAGATCCCGTCGGCACAACAGACCCTCAACGTCCCTCATCTGATCCGGGCGTAAGCTCCGGCATCACGCACGTTGCGGCAGAGTGGCCGCTGTTCAGGGCCCGGCAGCGGCTGGGTTCGGAGCCGCTGCGGGTGCTGTTCACCACGACAGCGAAGCCGATGGCTGAGTAGATCACTGATCTTGGAACGGCTGTGCGGACTGCGTATCTGGCGAACGTGTATGGCCCACCGCGGGCGACAATCCCGACCGGCTCCGCTCCGAGGCCGCGTTCGCAATGGTCTGCGGCGTCGCACCACTGACAGTTTCTTCAGGACGATTTACTCCTTCACCGGAGCGACCCCTGACTATCTGCTGAACTTCCGCACCCGCCACTCCGCTTGACTCACCGCCACCGCCTCAACCGGGGCGATGAGCGGGCCTCGAACGCAGCCCTCTAACGGATCGTGCTTTGCCACCTGCGCTGGGACCAACGCACCCGCGCCTACATGGAACGACGCACCACAGAGGGCCTGTCGAAGAAGGAGATCATCCGCTGCCTCAAGCGGTTCGTCGCCCGCGAGATCTACCACGTCCTGACCACCGCAGCAGCCTCGAGTCACCTCACAACAGCTGCTTGACATCCATAAGCGAAGCGGGTGCGTAGCCGCGGAGCGGGTAGTGGCACACGTACTTCCCCCCTGCCTATATCCCGGCCCGGCAACGAGGGTGGAGGAGCGCCGGATTCCAGGCAAGGGGGACGCTCAAGAACGGGCACCCGCGGGGGATCGGGCGCACCGTGTCCCGCCACTGCGCGACACGAGGAATTCGATCGTCGAACACGAGGAAAGATGGACACGGCCATGTCGGCAACCCAGCGACACCTGGGATCAGGACCAAACCGATGTGATCAAGCCCCAGCGGACCTGGAAATCCCTGTCCGAGGTCGAGTTGGCCACCGTCGTGTGGGTCGACTGGTTCAACCACTGACGCCTGCACAGTGAGATGGGCCCACGTCCCACCCGCAGAATTACGAGGCCGCCTACCACCAGCAGAACGCAAATCTCCAGGTCACAGTCACAACCTAAAGTCTCGATCAAACCCGGAACGGTTCATACCGATAGTGGACAGACAAGTGCTGGCGGTGTTGAGTGACGCTGCAAGGGACATAGCTGTACGGTCGCCTGATACGGCGGCGAATGTGTTGATCCGCACTCTGGGGCTTGTGGGAGCGGGGCACAGTGCTCGACCTCAACTACTTGCGGAAGCAGTGCGCCTGCTGTCATTTGCGGGGAGGCTCACTGAAGCCCGGCTGTTGGGGAGGTCCGCCTTGCGCCTTGAGATGGACACTGCAACGAAGGCGTCGATCGAAGCCGGCCTTGCTGAGGCGCTCATGTACACAGGTCGCGCGGACGTTGTCGTCGCCCGCGTGCGGCGGGCGCTTGCTTTAGAGGGCGTACCGGACGACGTGAGGGCTTCTCTGCTTGCTGTCGAAGCTCATGGCTTGTTGTATGCGTCCGACGTAGGTGCGGCTCGGTGTGCTGCGGATGCGGCCGCCGGCTTGGCGCGTTCTTGTGGTGATCGTGCTGCCATGGTGTTTGCGGTCCTCGCTCAGAGCGCGGTTGCCCGAGCTGAGGGGAGGCTTGAAGACTCCGTCTCGGCGGCCAGGGAGGCGCTGAGGTCCGGTGAAGAGGGCTGGGGGGTGGAACGGCATCGCCACCCTCGGTTGTGGGCGGCCAGGGCTGCCGCTGCTGTGGATCGGTTCTCAGAGGCTGAGTCCGCTCTTGAACGTGGTCAGCAAGAGGCCGAGTCCGCTGGTGCCTGTTGGTCTCTCCCTCTCTGGCACTGTTTTCGTGCCAAGTTGCGACTGTCGGAAGGACGGCTGGATCAGGCAGAAACTGAGGCCCGACTCGGCCTTGAAGGGGCATCTCGCCTCACTGCCCATGTGCGCAACGTCTGCATGCTCGGGGTGCTTTCCCAAGTTGCCGTGCATCGCGGGAACCTGGCTGATGCGACCAGATACATGCGCAGAGCTGATCGGCTGATGTCACAAGGCCTCAACGCTGTGGAAGATCAAGTGGGGTGGGACCTGGCGCTCGTATATGACGCATGCGGTGAGGACGAGCGGGCAGCGCGGAAGGCTGTCCAGTTGGCAGGAGTACTACCGAGCCGACTCCTACTGCTTACCGATGATCCGCCAGTAGGGCCGCAGATGGTGCGCATACTTATCAGGTCAGGAGCTGTCCGGGAGGCGGATCGTGTGTGCGCCGCGTTGGTCGGGCTTGCACAGGCTAACCGTTCCGTGCCATCTCTTGTCGGTGCTGCAGCCCATGCGCAGGGTTTGCTGGACTCTGACCTGGATGCGTTGCGGGTTGCGGTGCAGGCGTATCGGGGCAGCCCCCGGAAGCTTGCCGTTGCGTCTGCGTTGGAGGACGCCGCTAAGGCTGAGCATGCTGTCGGTCGCCGGAGTGCGGCATCTGTGTTCGGGCAGGAAGCCTTGGGCATTTACGACAGCCTGGGTGTAGTGCGTGCTGCCGAGCGGGTGAAGGCTCTTCTGCGCGGCGTAGGTGTGCGTCATATGACGCCGCGACCTGGCGACGATACCGGCTGGGGTGCGCTGACCCGGGCGGAGCGTCGGGTGGCTGAACTCGTGACACAGGGGATGACCAATCACGCAGTCGCCGCTGCTCTGTCGGTCTCGCCACACACCGTCGACAGTCACTTGCGAAAAGTGTTCAGGAAGCTTGGCGTCACCAGTCGAGTGGGGCTTACCCGTCTGGCGTTGCGCAAAGATCACGAGAAGTCGTGATGCTCAACCGCCTGCCGCGTCTGCATGATGAGTGAGCGTTCGCTTGGTGGCGATCTGGTGATCGGCTGGCAGTGACCCTGTATCAGCCGGCACGAGGGCTTCGTCATCGAGGGAGTGTATGGGGATCCCCCTTCTCCCGGCTCGAAATCGCAGCTGCTGGAGAGGGGTGGTCCCGGGATGTACCCACCTGAGCGGCCCTTGACGGCGTTCCCCGCTTTTCTCGAATCTCGAGAGTCCGGGGAATCTGTGTGAGATGGCGGCAGGGTCGTACTTTCGCCGCCGTGTTATTCGGGGCGACTATTCTTTGAGGGAGTGTTGTGAGTAGTAGCCGGTTAGAAGCCATCGGGGCCTATCTGCCCTCGACGGTTATGGGCACGGAGGAGCTTCTTGGGTGTTTGGAGAAGGCTCCGAAGTTCGACCTCGCGAAGATCACGGGAATGATGGAGCGGCGTGTAGCCGATGATGCTCTGGAGAGCCCAGAGGACAGCCTGACGATGGCTGTTGCGGCCGCCCGGGACTGTCTGGAGCGCTCGCGCTACGCCGCTGGGGAGATTGATGTTGTGATCTCCTGCTCTATCAGTCGGCTTGCGGATGGACGTCGTCTGCAGTTCGAGCCGTCATTCGCATTTCGTATTGCTGGTGAGCTCGGCGCGTTCAAGGCCATCCACTTTGATGTGTCCAATGCTTGTGCGGGAATGACGACGGGTGTTCTTCTGCTGGACCGGATGATTCGCTCCGGCGCCGTACGTAACGGGCTGGTGGTCAGCGGTGAGCAGATCACGCCCATTGCCTTCACCGCGGCGCGCGAGATGGAGGACAGCCGCGACGAGCAGTTCGCATCCATGTCGGTGGGTGATTCCGCTGCCGCTGTCGTGATGGATTGTGCCGTGGACGAGCGGGATATCATTCACGATGTTGAGTTGATGACGTGCTCTCAGTATTCGCACCTGTGTCTGGGGATGCCGAGTGATGATACGGGTGGCTTGGCGATGTATACGAACAACAAGGAGATGCATGCGCAGGACCGGCTTTCCTTGTGGCCTGCTTTCCATCGCGACCAGCTCGCCGAGCGGGGCAGCACATTTGCAGGCGAGGGATACGACTTCGTAATCCAGCATCAAGTGGGCAGCCGCTTCGTCGACTTCATCAATTTGGTGGGTAGGCGCCAGTTTGGAGTGCCCATGCCGCAGTCGTTGAGTGTCCTCGACAGGTTTGCGAACACTGCGACCACTTCCCACTACTTGGTGCTGCATCAGGCACTTGCGGAGGGTTGGATACCCAAGGGCTCGAAGGTGCTCATGGTGCCCGCCGCCTCGGGTGTGGTGACCGGTTTTCTGTCCGCGACCGTTTCCTCTCTGGAGGTATGATCATGGCGACCGTCATCACCTCGGCCGCGTTGGCCCCGACCGACGGCTCGGGCAGTTCGATCGGCCATGCGGCGGCCGCCGGTGTCCTGTGCTTGGGGCACGCTGGGATCACTGCAGCGGACGTCGACGTCCTCATCAACGTCGGTGTCTACCGGGACTCCAACATCGTCGAGCCGTCCGTCGCAGCGCTGATCCAGAAGCGGATCGGCATCCACCTCGACTACCTCCGCTCTGCCGACAAGCGGGCCGCGTTCTCGTTCGACCTGATGAACGGGGCCTGCGGCCTGCTCAATGCTGTCCAGGCGGCGGACGCCTTGTTGTCCACCGGCAGTGCCCGCCGGGTGCTGGTGGTGTCCTCCGACACGCATCCTTCGATGGACCCGTCCCGGGCTGGAACGGACACTTTCCCCTACGCGAGTACCGGAGCGGCGCTACTGCTGGAGCACACAACGGACGCCCGCGGCTTCGGCCGTGTCCACCATCGTTCGTCGGGTCTTGGCGGCTATGGGGTGAATGGCTATCTGCCGATGGGCGAGGTGGGTTCCGACGGTCGGAACACGGCAATTGTCGATCGTGACGACGATGCAGTTGAGCGGCTGCTGGGTCTCGCGGTCGATGCGGTGGATGTCGTCCTTGTGCGGGAGAGCGCCGCGGCTGCAACAGGGGCCAATGCCGGACATGGCTCTGGGGTGGAGTTGGATCGTGTGCTGCTCGTCACCTCACAGCCCTCACGCGAGTTCCCGACACAGCTCGCCAAGCGGCTGGGACTTGCGTCCGATGCCGTCATCACCGTCGAGGGCGTCCACGGCGACCCGCACACGTCGGCGCTCGTCCACGGGTACCGGCAGGCGCAGCTCGCAGGACGGCTCGCGGCATACGACGCGATCCTGTTCGTCGCGGTCGGCGCCGGACCGACGTCGGCGGCTTCTCTCTACCGGTTGACCGGCACCGCAGACGGAACCGCCCGCTGATGCCAGCCGGATCGCCACAGGCCCACCGGCAGACGTCACTGGCCGGGCTCCTCGCCCGGCACGCGGCCCGCACGCCGGACGCGCTCGCCATCATCCACCCCGACGGTGACCGCAAGGAGCCGTCGGGCCGGGCGGCCTACGCCTCGGTCGACTACGCCGAACTCGCCTCCCGGGTCGCGACCTGCTCGGCCGGGCTGGAGGCGCACGGCATTCGCCGCGGCACCCGTACCGCCCTGCTGGTACCGCCCGGCGGTGACCTGCTGACGCTGGTCTTCGCCATGATGCACCTCGGCGCCGTGCCGGTGGTGGTCGATCCGGGCATGGGGCTGAGCCGCATGCTCGACTGCTTCCAACGGGCGGAGGTGGAGGCTTTCATCGGTGTCCCGGCGGCACACGTGCTGCGACGGCTGCGTCCGCGCGCCTTCGCGGGGGTGCAGTCCCGGGTCACGGTGGGCCGCACAGACGGCTCGGGCCTCACGGAGCTGATCGCCCTCGGCACCGACCTGGGGGAGTTGCCCGCCGCGGAGACCGAGTCTGACGACCTCGCGCTCATCGCATACACCACGGGCAGCACCGGTCCGGCCAAGCCGGTGGAACTCACGGTCGGCATGCTGCGCGGCATGGCCGACAGCGCCGAAGAGGGCCACTTCACCGACGAGTTGACGACCACCCTGGTCACCATGCCCTTGATGGGGGTCTTCGACTTGATCGCCGGACGCATGGTGGTCGTCCCGAAGATGGACATGGCACGGGTCGGCGCCGCCGACCCGGCCGCCCTGACGGACGCGATAGGGCGCTTCTCGGTCACTGCCATGTTTGCCTCCCCGGCGCTGTTGGCACCGCTTGCCGCGCATCTCGCGATGGTCGGCACTCTGTTGCCCTCGTTGCGCCTGGTCATCTCGGGCGGTGCTCCGGTGAGCCCCGGTCTGATGCGCGAGCTGCGCGCCGTACTGACCGACGAGGCACGGGTGTACAGCACCTATGGGGCCACCGAGGCCCTGCCGATGGCCCAGTTGGAGAGCCGTGCGGCACTCACCTGGCTCGCTGAAGGGCCGGCCGCGGGACTCGGGGTGTGTCTGGGCCGTCCCGCACCGGGCATCACACTGCGCACCATCAGGATCACTGACGGACCCGTGCCCCACTGGACTCCGGACCTGCCGACTGCACCGGGGGAACCGGGCGAGATCGTCGCACGCGGCCCGGCGGTCAGCCCCCGGTACTTCAGGTCTCCCCAGGCGGACGCCGAGCACAAGATCCAGGACGGTGACGACCGCTGGCACCGCACCGGCGACGTCGGGTGGATCGATGCGGAGGGACGGATCTGGTTCTGCGGACGAAAGAGTCACCGGGTCCGTACCGCCGACGGCGATCTCCACACGGTGCTCTGTGAGAGCGCCTTCAACGCCCATCCTGCGGTGCAACGCACCGCCCTGGTGGGCATCGGACTGCACGGCCGGCAACAACCGGTGGTGTGTGTGGAGCTGGCGCCGGGCACCGACCCCGCACAATGGCCCCGGATCGAGCAGGAGTTGCGCGGCCTTGGTACGAGCAACCCCATGACCAAGCCGATCACCCATTTCCTTCCGCACCCGGGCTTCCCCGTAGACATCCGGCACAACGCCAAGATTCGCAGGGAGTTGCTGGCGGGCTGGGCCGAGGACCGCCTCACGGGACGACTCCGCCCGACGGCCGGGGACCTCGCGCTGCGTGCCCTGCCCCTGGCGGGCTGGGCCTACATCGGTGCCTGGCCGTTCCTGCCCTGGGACCATCCGGCACTCACCGCACTGTGGTGGGTCGACTTCTTCCTGAGCGTCGTCGCCCACGCGGCGCAGATACCGGCCGCCCTGGACGCGGAGCAGGAACTCGCCACCGGACGCACACCACGAGCGACCGCCGCTCTCACCATGATCTTCGGAGCGACGTGGTGGCGGACGGCCCTCCGCAGGAGAAAGGCCGCTTCGACATGAAGGTACTGGTGACGGGCGCGTCCGGATTCCTGGGCAGCCACATCGTCGACGCCAGTCAGCGCGCCGGTGACAAGGTGCGCGTACTGGTCCGCAGGGAAAGCGACCTGCGGTACCTGCGCACTGTTCCCGGCATCGAGTTCGCCTACGGAGACCTTCGGGACACTGCGTCGCTGCGTGCTGCGGTGGACGGCATCGAGGCGGTGCACCACAGTGCAGCCAGGGTCACCGACCAGGGCACCCGAGCCCAGTTCCGGGACGAGAACGTCGAGGGGACCCGGCGTCTTATGACGGCGGCCCGCCGGGCGGGAGCCCGCAGATTCGTCTTCATCAGCAGTCCCAGCGCTCTGATGGGCATCCGCGACGGCGACCGGCTCGGTATCGACGAGAGCGAGCCGTACCCCCGGCGCTTCCTCAACCTCTACTCGGAGACCAAGGCGGCCGCCGAGCGACTGGTGCTTGCCAGCGACCGACCCGATTTCACCACGGTCGCCCTGCGGCCCCGCGCCGTATGGGGCCCACGCGACCACTCCGGGTTCATGCCCCGTCTTCTCGCGCAGATGATGACCGGGAGCCTGCCGGACCTCTCCGGCGGGCGGCAGGTCCACGCCTCGCTCTGCCACTGCGACAACGCCGCCGCCGCCAGTGTCCGCGCCGCGCGTGCCGAAGGGATCGGCGGCAGGGCGTACTTCATCGCGGATCCCGAGCCGGTGGAGGTCTGGAGCACCCTGGCCGAACTGGCCTTGCGCTTCGGTGCCGTGCCGCCTACCAAGCAGGTGCCCCTCGGCCTGCTGCGCGCCGCAGCGTTCACGACGGACATGCTCTGGAAACTTCCACCACTGGCCCGGCGTTCGTCACCACCGCTCTCGCGCTACTCGCTGGCTCTGCTGACCCGCTCGACGACCTACGACACCTTCGCGGCACGGCGTGATCTCGTGGCACCGGAAATCGACCACGAAACCGGGATGACGCGGCTGACCGAGTGGATCGACAGCATCGGCGGCATCAACGAATACATCCGCAGAGTCAAGGCATGAACAGTCAACCGCGCCAGAGACGGTGCCCCAACCCGCATTGCAGTGATTCCCGTTGAGCGAATCCGGTTCGATGTATTTGGGTTGTGCAACCCATGGCGACAATTCTCCCAAGGACCGCACATTGGAAGCACCGGAGATTCGAGCAGGGGGACCAGACGACGCCCTTGCCACCCTCAACTTGCTGGACAGGGCTACCGCATGGCTGACAGCTCGCGGAAGAAGCGAGCAATGGGGCTCGAAACCTTGGTCCTCACGGCCCGCCTCTGTACGGCGCATCCGACGGTACACGACAAACATGACTGTCAGAGTCGCGGAACTCAATGACAGCTTTGCGGGCGTTTGTGTCCTGTCGGAAACGCCTCAGCCTTATGTAGCCCCTATGGAGGAGCGGGAGTTGTACATCATGCTACTCGTCACCGACCGCAAACTGGTCGGCCGGGGGATTGGTCAAGCTCTCGTTAGTGATGCCCACGCGCAAGCAGCCCGCCGCGGTATCGGTCTCCTCAGAACAGACTGCTACGACGGCGACGGCGCACTGGTCAAGCACTACCAGAAGCTAGGCTTCCACCCCGCGCAGTCGCTAGACGTCCACACGCCCGGCACAGACAAACCGTGGCCATGCAAGATACTCGAGAAGCGCGTCTGACGACGATCAAAATCCCGGCGGCTCACGAGCAGCGGCCAGTCCACCCGTACAAGTGCGGAATTAGGTCCCTCATTAAGTGTCTCCTGTGATGAAGGTTCTGCTTCTAGGCGGTACGCCGCAAAGGAAAGAGAATGACGAAACACCAGCCGCAGGGTTCTCCGCTGTCGGCATCGAAAGTATTTCGACGGCCTGTGTCTCCGAATGAGTGGGTCTATCTTGCGGGGGAGCGGTCGACGCCACCGTTTACCATCCAGATGGTCGTTGAGGGAACCGGCACTATCGGCGCCGGCAGGCTGACGGAGGCAGTTGCCCGTTCGGCAGCTGCATGCCCAGGGGTTCGGCTGGTACGGCGCGGCAGGGTGTGGGTGGATAGCGGGCGGGCGCCTGCAATCCGATGCGTGAATTCATTGGGTACGCAGACGTCGCGGGTGCTTGATGCGAGTGCCGCGGGCAGCTGCGAGGTAGTGCTGAGGGAAGGCGATCAGGCGGCGTTGCTCTTCCGTGCTCATCACGCGGTCATGGATGGCCGTGGTGTCCTCGATTGGATCCTGGACACCTTCCGCGCTCTGCGCGGCCAGGAGCCCCTGGGCGCCCCGTCTCCACTGTATGACCTGGCTCTTCTCGACGAGATGGGCACCCAGGGGCAGCGGCCTGCGCTGGTTCCCCGGTTCCGCTCGCCACTCGCCGCCAGGGCCGGTGGCCCTGGCCAGAGTTGGCTGCAGCGGAAAGTAGACGGTTCGCACACAGCAGTGGTCGCAAAGGCGGCCACCGCACTCACACACATCACCGGCGATGTCTCGCGCATCATGGTTCCGGTCGATCTGCGCCGACACCGCCCTGGTCTGCGCTCTACGGCCAATCTCAGCCTTCCGGTTTTCCTCGACGGTCAGCCCGGGGACAGGTGGGAGCAATGGCATGAGCGCCTGCTGCATGCTCTGGAGCACAACCATGAGCTTGCAAGGGGCAGTGAGGCCGCCGCGCTCAATATCCCGCTGAAGCCGCTGAGTGCCATCCTGGGCATGGCCGACAAGAGCACCCGTGTTCTGGGCCGCTATCCGTGTTCGGCCCTGATCACTCATCTCGGCCGCATCGGGGAAGAAGACCTGCAGGCACCGGGGTTCCAGGCCACCGATGTGTACACGCTGCCCCAGCAAGTCCCCTTCATACCTCTCAGCCTGGCCGCGACGGAGTTCCGCGGTATCACCCGGCTCACCATGGCCCGCCCCGCCGAACCCGGTGCTGCCCAGAGGGCTCAGAGGCTTCTCGACGCCATCACTGAGGAGCTGGTACCCACGGCTCGTCGCGGTCCGTCTGTCACGGGCCGGCAGATTCCACAGCCGCTGACGACCCTTACGCAGATGCTGGAACAGCAGATGAGGCGTACTCCCGACGCGACCGCTATCACCGGGTCCGACGGCCAACTCAGCTACGCGGAGTTGGACCGACGCTCTGATGCCATCGCCGCAGTGCTTCGACAACACGGCGCAGGACCCGGCTCCATCATCGGCATCCTCAGCCGAAGGACCGCTGCAGCGATCATCGGGCTATGGGCCGTACTCAAGGTCGGCGCCGCCTATCTCCCACTCGATGTCCACCACCCCCACGGCCGTACGGCTTCACTCCTGGCAGACGCGGACGCCGCCCTCTGCCTGGCCGGCCGCGATTCACAGGCCGCCGAGCTTCCCTGCCCCACACTCGTGCTAGAGGACCTCATCGACAGCTTCCTTGCACGGGAACTACACACGGACATCCCTTGCCCACGCCGCCCAGGGCCGAGCGACCTCGCATACGTCATCTACACCTCAGGGTCTACCGGCAGGCCCAAAGGTGTCATGGTCGAGCACACAGCACTCACCGACTACGCGCGCTGGGCCATACGTCACTACCGCATCGACGAAGACAGCCATTTCGCGGTCTTCACCTCGCTTGCCTTCGACCTCACCGGTACCGCCCACCTGCTGCCACTCCTGACCGGCGGCAGCATCACCCTCATCTCCGACGAACCCGACCACACCACCCTCACCGAACTGCTTACCACCTCAGGAATAAACTCACTCAAACTCACCCCCGCACACCTTGAGCTCATCACGAATCTCGGCCTCCGACCGCGAGGCTTCCGCCTCGTGATCGTCGGCGGCGACCAACTGCGAGGCAAACTGGCCGCCCGCGCCCAGGAGATGTTCGGCCCAGACTGCCGCATCATCAACGAGTACGGCCCCACCGAAGCAACCATCGGCTGCATCACTCACACCTTCAACCCTGAGCGTGACGCAGAACGCTATGCCGTCCCCATCGGCCTGCCGGCCGACAACACCGCCGTCCATTTGCTCGACCCCCGTGGCATCCCCGTCCCCCACGGCGAGCGAGGCGAGATACACCTCGCCACCGCCCAACTGGCGCGCGGCTACCTCGGCCGTCCTGAGCTTACGCGCGAACGATTTCGCAACCTCGCCGACGGCACCCGCGTCTACCGCACCGGAGACCTCGCCCGACACACACCCGAGGGACGCCTCGAATTCCTCGGCCGCAATGACGAGCAACTCTCCATCCGCGGACACCGCATCGAACCCCGAGAAGTCGAAGCAGCGCTCGAAACGCACCCCGACGTCACCCAGGCCATCGTGCTGGCCAAACCCATCCGCCACGACGGACCCCCCGTCCTCTGCGCCTACATCACAGGAGACACAGAACCCGCACGCATGCGGGAACACGCCGCGCAACTCCTCCCTCCGTATCTCGTTCCCGCAGCTGTCCGTGTCCTCGATAGTTTCCCGCTCACGGTGAACGGCAAGATCAACACCGCAGCCCTACCCGCACTCATCAGCCACGGCACGCTGAGACGAAAGGGGCGGCAGAGTTGCCAAGACTCAGTCGAACGGGCAGTAGCGGATATCTGGGCAAGAATACTGGAAATCGACATACTTACCCTCACGCCGGAGTCCGACTTCACGCAACTCGGCGGCGACTCGCTGGAACTGCTCACCATGATCAACCACGTCACACGCGACATCGTCGGCCATGA
This sequence comes from Streptomyces sp. SLBN-118, assembly GCF_006715635.1. Classification (NCBI taxonomy): domain Bacteria; kingdom Bacillati; phylum Actinomycetota; class Actinomycetes; order Kitasatosporales; family Streptomycetaceae; genus Streptomyces; species Streptomyces sp. SLBN-118. The sequence goes on along the minus strand of NZ_VFNP01000001.1, from coordinate 1,184,565 downwards.
AGACAAGGCAGAATTTCAGGCTAAGATCCGCCAACTCATCAGCCAGCCCACCCTCCAACACATCACCCAGGCAGCCAAACCCAAGAATGCCAGAGGGACTGTGTAGCAAGCCCGGTAGAGAGTCGTCATGCATCTCTTGGTTTTGTCCAAGGATCGCTCGCGCTAATTGAGCAGACACGTGATTCAGCCCTCGCAGATGCGGCTGAAGCCGACGGGAAGTCTGAATCAGGTATAAAACTCCCTCTGCTTGGGGCCGATCGCTGTGAAGGATGACACCGATATCGCTCGGTATTCCGACGCACTTCGGCCGCGATGGTGAGCGACTGCCAGCTGTAAAGGACAGCGAACCTGTCCGCAGACTCCGCGTGCCAGTCGATTCTCCGGATGGAGACGGGGCCAACGACAACGTAAGTGTCGAGTAGGACTGTACATCGAAGGAAGATCTTGATTTACTGCGGCATCGACTGGATAGTGCGCACGGACAACGTCACCTTCGTCTACGACATCGGTTCGCTGCTGACCAGGCAGAATATCACCGACGATGCAGGCGGCTACCGAAATCTGCTGGATCTGCTGACGGAATACAGAAATTCTGAGGAGATGCCACTCCCGCCTTCGATAGAGGCATTTCGCGGCCTGCTCATAGTAAGCCTGACGGCCGCATTGTCGAGAGCATTCTAACGCCCTCGATCTCGGCATCATCAACGGAACTCTTCCATTCTGAGTAGCGTTTGAGATAGCCCCGCATTCGACGTCTTGGCCCGACCCGGGTGAAGCGCTCGCCCACCCGCAGCAGCGTCTCCAACTCAGCAGCCCACACGGCAGCTTCGACATCCGTCTCCATGCCAGTTCAACGCACCCCGATCAGGCGAGTAACCAACCACCGCCACCCTGACGGGACATCAGCCCACTGGATTCCAAGCACCAGCTCCTGACCACCGCAGCGGCAGCCAGTCACCTCACAACCCCTGCTTGACATCCATAAGCGCAGCGGTGCGTAGCCGCGGAGCGGGTAGTGGCACACGTACTTCCCCCCTGCCTATATCCCGGCCCGGCAACGAGGGTGGAGGAGCGCCGGATCAAGGCGAGGGGGCGCTCAAGAACGGGGCAGCCGCGGGCGATCGGGGCACCGTGTCCAGCGGCCGCGCGACACGAGGAATCCGATGGCTTTCCGACCAGCACAAATGGCGAACTGCTGCTGGAGTACGACGTGTCGGCCGCGGGTCCCCCTCGACCCTTCAGCCCTCTCTCAGATCGTTCAAATCACGTTCTCAGATTCGCTGGGGATGATCGTGGGGCGACGCACCCTTGCGTGGCGGGACCCTTGCCGTCGCCGTGGTGGCCGCGTCGGCCCACGGCCGAGCCACCCCGTGTGTCTCCGGAGCGTACGACAACCACCAGAGCGGCGGATCGACGCCTGCCGCGAACGAGGAGAAATTCAGTGAATCACAGGCCAGTGAATCGCAGGACCGTCATCGCGGGGATCGGCGTGACCGCAGGTGTCGCGGCAGTCGGCGGTATCGCCCTGAACGCAAACGCGTTCGGTTCGAGCGACTCGAAGTCCTCGGCTCCGAGCGGCTCGAAGTCCTCGGCGCCGTCGGGTGCCTTGGTCTTCGACAAGGACGACTACACGGAGCTGACGGAGACCATCACTGACGCGGCCGGCGACGACCACGAGGTGGTGTACCACTTCTACAAGCCCCGCAACTACGTCACCAACCCGTCTGACGACACTCACCAGAGCCTGGTCGTCAGCGTTCCCGTCAAGATCGACGGCAAGGCCGTCGACGCCACCCGCGCCCCCATCGTCCTCGCCAACGCGGTGGGCGCCTACATGCCGTCGAGCGTGGCAAAGGCCACTGGCGTGGGTCAGGCCGCGCTGGAGATGGGCGACATGGGCGGCGGGTCCGGCGGCGACGGTATGCCCGGCGGCATGCCGACCGACGGCAGTCTGCCGAGCGATATGCCGGACGGCGGCCCGTCCCACGATGGCGGCACGGGAGGTATCAACGGGATGGTCAACCTCGCTAAGCTGGCCTTGGCGGCGGGCTACGTCGCCGTCGAGCCGGGCACGCGGGGCCGCAGCCTCACCGACTCGGACGGCAAGTACTACGGCACAGCGCCGGCCGTCATCGTCGACCTCAAGGCCGCGGTGCGTTACGTCCGCTTCAACAAGGGCCGCATCCCCGGCAACACCAACCGGATCGTCTCCACCGGCACCAGCGCGGGCGGCGCCTCGTCCGCCCTGCTCGGCGCGTCCGGCGACAGCCCCCACTACGCCAAGTACCTCAAGGAAGCGGGCGCGGCCGACGCCAGCGACGCGATCTTCGCCACCGGCGCCTGGTGCCCCATCACCGACCTCGAACACGCCGACGGCGCCTACGAGTTCAACTGGGGCACCAACGTCACGCAGGCCACCGGCAAGGTCGTCGACCAGACCGTGTCCAAGGAGCTGCAGTCCCAGTTCGCCGAATACCAGGCTTCTCTCAAGCTGAAGGGCCTGAACGGCTACGGCCCGCTCACGGCGCGCAACTACGACGACTACCTGGTGAAGACCTACCTCCAGCCGGCCGCCACGAAGTACCTCGCGGCCCTGTCGGACTCCGCCCGCACGACCTACCTGGCCAAGAACACGTTCATCACGTGGTCCGGTGGCAAGGCGACCTTCACCTGGGCCGACTACCTCACCCACGTGGGCACGCGAAAGAAGTCCACGCCGGCCTTCGACGCCTTCGACCTGTCGGCGGGCGAGAACAACGAGTTCGGCGAGGGCACGACCAAGGCCCGCCACTTCACGGCGTACAGCCTCAAGAACGACACCACCGGCGTCACCAGCAAGCGACTCGCCGGCGACATCCCTGAGCTGCTCAATCTGATGAACCCGATGTACTTCATCAAGAGGCAGAACCCGAACAGGTCGAAGCACTGGTGGATCCGCCTCGGCACCAATGACAGCGACACATCGCTCACGGTCGCCGCCAACCTTGCCGCCGCCGTGGACAACCTGGGCGACGACGTCAACCACGAGTACTACTGGGACCAGGGCCACGCCGCCAACGTCGACCCCGGCGACTTCATCACGTGGGTCGCGAAGGTGACGGGCTACAAGGGGTGAACTGTTCCGGGTTCGGTGGGGACTCGATCATTTGAGAGGATCGGGTCATGGCACGTCCTCGCCTTACCCTCTTGAGCTGCGCGAGCGCGCGGTCCGTATGGTCGCCGCGGTACGGCCCGAGTACGACACCGAGTGGGCTGCGATGAAGGCAGTCGCCGCCAAGCTGGGGATCAGGACGACCGACACCGACGAGAGGCGGGGCCGCTTCGGTGGTGTCGAGCCGATCTGCGCCGTATCCCCTGCCCGCACAACGAGTGGTTCGCGACGACGAGTTGAAGATCGAGAACTGGGTTTTCGTGGCAGTCCCGTTGCGCCCGAGCTGCACGATCCAGTCCGTTGTCGGGTGTGCGGTGGCGCCCAGGTTCCGGATGCCCTCGTTGAGTGCTCGATGCCCGAGAAGACGTACAGGCGTGCCGCGTCGGAGTGCGGGCCTCGAAGAGATCGCGGGCGAGTAGGGCGTCGGCCTGGCTGCGTAGGAAGTCGGCCGAGGTGGTGCTGTGCGGTTCCGGCGGGGGTGGGATGCAGTGCTCGCGGAGGATTTCCCGGTGGTGGATGCGGCGATCTTGATGCCGTCCGCACTGGACCACGGGAACACAGCAAGGGGCCGACGATCATGCCAGAGATCGCCGATCACGGCTGTGACCTGGGCGGATGATTCATCGGTAACCGGCAGGCGTGCGGAGTAGTCTTGGATCATGAGTGGTGGTGTGCGGGGTGTGGGGGTGTTGCCGGTTGAGGTGACGGGTTTTGTTGGCCGGCGGGGTGAGGTGCGTCAGGTCAGGCAGCTGCTGTCGGGTGGTCGGCTGGTCACCTTGACGGGGGCGGGTGGGATCGGTAAGACCCGGTTGGCGCTCCGGTCTGCGGCGGAGGTGGGCCGTGCCTTTCCGGACGGGGTGTGTCTGGTGGAACTGGCCGCGCTCAGTGAGGGCAGGCTGCTGGCTCAGACGGTTGTGGATGCTGTGGGGCTGCGTGAGCAGTCGTCGCTGGCGCCGCTGGAAATCCTGCGTGGTTATCTGGCGGAGCGGAAGGTGCTGCTGGTCCTGGACAACTGCGAGCATCTGATCGATGCGTGCGGTGCGCTGGTGAGTGCGTTGCTTCAGGCGTGCCCGGGGTTGAATGTGCTGGCCACCAGCCGTCAGGTGTTGGGGGTGGCTGGGGAGAGTGTTGTGCCGGTGCCGCCGCTGGCGTTGCCCGCCCCTGACTGTGCGCCGCAGGCTGCGGCGCAGAGCGAGGCGGTGAGCTTGTTCATGCAGCGTGCGGCCTCGGCGCGTGCGGGGTTTGCGGTGAGTGAGGACAGGATGGGGGTGGTCGCCGAGATCTGTCGGCGGCTGGACGGGATTCCTCTGGCGATCGAGCTGGCGGCGGCGCGGGTGCGGGCTTTGTCGGTGGAGGAGATTCTGCATCGTCTCGATGACCGTTTCGCCCTGCTGACCGGTGGATCTCGCGCTGCTCTGCCGCGGCAGCGGACGTTGCGGGCGGCGATCGACTGGAGCTATGGGATGTGCTCCGAGCCGGAGCGGTTGCTGTGGGAGCGTTTGTCGGTGTTCTCCGGCAGCTGGGACCTGGAAGCGGCTAAGGCGGTGTGCTGTGGGGAGGGGATCGAGCGTGGGGCGGTCTTTGACCTGGTGGCGGGCCTGGTGGACAAGTCGGTCGTGGGGTGTGAGGAGAGCGGCGGGAGGATGCGCTACCGGCTGCTGGAGACGCTGCGCCAGTACGGGCAGGACCTGCTGGCCGCTTCCGGCCGGCAGCCGGCTCTGCGACGCCGGCACCGTGACTGGTACCAGCACCTCGTCAAGCAGGGTGAGACCGACTGGTTCGGGCCGGACGATCTGGACTGGCTGGCGTGGCTGCGGGTGGAGCGGCCGAACCTGCGTGCGGCGCTGGAGTACAGCCTGGACGAGCCCGGCCAGGCCACAGCCGCCATGGAGATGGCCGGCTGCCTGTGGGCGCCGTGGTACTCCGTCGGCACGTGGAGCGAGGCCCGTGGCTGGCTCGAGCGGGCGCTCGCGCTGGAGGTGGAGGACAGCCCGGAGCGGGCCAAAGCCCTGTGGGTCCTGGGCTGGTTCGCATACCGGCAAAAGGGTGACATGACTGAGGCGCTTCGTCTGCTGGTGGAATCCCGGGAGGCAGCCGAACGGATTGGTGACCGGTCCGCTCTGGCCTGGGCGACCCAGTTCACCGCTTCGGTCACCTTGGGCACGGGCGACATCGAGGGCGGGCTCGCGCTGGCCACCGAGGGACTTCAGCGGCAGCGTGCCCTGGGCGATTACGGTGGCATGGTGGTCTCGCTGATCATTCTGGCCGTGGCCTTGTCCCTGCTGGGCGACCCGCGTGGCCTCGAGTACGGGGAAGAGGCGGTTGCCCTGTGTGAGGAGAAGGGCTCCATCTGGGGCAAATCCTGGGCCCTGTGGGCTGTCGGCCTGGAGATGATCCGCCGGGGCAACACCCGCCGGGCCACGACGCTCTTGCGTGAAGGCCTGCGGCTCGGGCGAACCGTCGGAGACTATCTGGCCTGCGTGCACTGCGCCGAGCCGCTGGTCTGGATCGCCGCCCAGGAGGGCGAGCACGAGCAGGCAGCACGACTGCTCGGCGCGGTCAAGGTAATCACAGCGCCTCCGGATCAAAACCTCTCGGCATCGATCCTCGAGGGACCCCTCTTTGCCGAACACGTCCGGTGTGAGGCCTCGGTGCGTGGGGCGTTGGGTGAAGCTGCGTTCCAGGCCGCCTTCGCCTCGGGCGCAGAACTCTCGGTCGAGGATGCCTACGCCTTTGCCCTGGGTGAGAAGGCACCCGCAGCGGGCCCAGGCCCGGTCGCGTCCGCGGCACAGGAGGCGGTGCCGCTCACCCGGCGGGAACGCGAAGTGGCAGCCCTGATCGCGCAGGGACTCAGCAACAAACAGATCGCCACCAAACTAGTGATCTCCCCCCGCACCGCCGAAGGCCACGTCGAACACATCCTCGTCAAACTCGGCTTCACCTCCCGCGCCCAGATCGCCGCCTGGACCACCCAACAACCCCACTGAGCCCACCCCGCGCGACACCCCTGCCCCCGAGTACGACACCGAGTGGGCCGTGATGAAGGCAGTCGCCGCCAAGCTGGGGATCGGGACGACCGACATCGACGAGATGTGGGTCCGCTTCGGCGGTGTCGAGCCGGCCTGTGCCGTACTCCCCGCCCTCGCAACGAACGGTCCGCGACGACGAGTTGAACCAGGTAGCCCGCTGCACCGTCGAGCGGCTCATGCGGGAACTGGGCATCGGGTCACAGGCGGCGCTGCGCGGACCTTCTCCCGTCTATGAGCCCCACGCCCGTGCCACCCCTGGCGCCAACTGCAACCCGGTACAACTTCCCGGTCACAGCCCTACTTCACTCCACCAGCTGTCAGGCCTGCGACGATGCGCCTTTGGAAGATCAGGACAGCGAGTACCAGGGGGACCGTGACCAGGACACCGGCGGCCATCTGGGTGCCGTAGGGCTGGTCGAAGCCGTGGGCACCGGTGAAGCGTGAGACAGCGACGGTCGCGGTCTGCATGTCCTTTTTGTTGACCATGGACAGGGCGATGATGAACTCGTTCCACGCCGTGATGAACACAAGGATGGCGGTGGTGAACACGCCGGGGGCAGCCAGCGGCAGGATGACCTTGCGGAATGCCTGGCCACGGGTGCAGCCGTCGATCATGGCGGCTTCCTCTAGTTCGGCGGGCAGTTGGCGGAAGAACGCGGTCAAGTTCCAGACGGTGAGGGGGAGTGCGAAGGAAAGGCTGGGGACGATCATCGCCTGGTAGGTGTTGATCCAGCCGATGTCGGTGAAGATCCGCAGCAGTGGGACGACCAGGGAAATGCCCGGGAACATGGAGGTGGCGATGATGGCCGCCGCCGCAAGGTTCTTGAAGCGGAAGTTCAGGCGGGCCAGTGCGTAGGCGCACAGTGTGCCCAGGAGCAGGGTCAGCGCTGTGGTGCTGCCTGCGACCATCAAGCTGTTGAACAGGGCGCGTTGGAATCCGACATCGGGCTTGAAGACGGCCATGAAATTCGCCACCGACCATTGATGTGGCAGCACGGACAGGCTGAACTGGTCGGTGGGGCGCCGGAAGGCGGAGACTGTCATCCAGTAGAACGGTGCCAGGCAGTAGGCGGTGATGGCGACGATGCCTGCGTGCCGCAGGACGGTGGTAACGCCGGGGCGGCGGACTGGTTTCGTGGCGACAGGGAGGCAAGTGGTCATGTCGTTGCTGTCTTTCGTGAGCGCCGCGCGGCCGACCTGCGTCGGTGGCGGACACGACGGGTGGCTGCTTGCCCGATCACTTCGGCGCCGAGGAGTTTCACGAACACGAATGCCACTAGGACGACATAGCAGAACAGGAGTGTGGAGAAGGCAGCTGCGGGCCCGTAGCGCAGATTGCCGGCCTCGTTGAACGCGAGCATGGACAGGGTCTCCACCGAGTGTTTCTGGTTACCTATCAGCACATACGGAAGATCGAACATGCGCAGTACGTCGAGCATCCGGAACAGTACGGCGACCACCAGCACTGGCCTGATCATCGGCAGGGTGATGGCGCGGAATTGCCGCCAGGGGCCGGCGCCGTCGACGTGGGCGGCTTCGTAGAGCTCCTTGGGGATCAGTTGCAGTCCTGCGAGGACCAGCAGGCCGATGAACGGGGCGGTCTTCCAGGTATCGCTGATGATGACGGCGGCTTTGGCGGCCGGGCCGTCGGCGGTCCAGAGGATCTGACGGCCCAGCAGGGCGTTGGCCACGCCGTCGGCGTCGAAGATCCACCGCCACAGCAGGGCTGAGACGGCCGTCGGGATCGCCCAAGGGACCAGGATCGCCGCGCGCACCAGTGCTCGTCCACGCATTGCGCGGTGCATCACCAGGGCCATGGCCAGGCCGAGGATGATTTCGATGGCGACGGTGGTGAAGGTGAAGAAGGTGGTGTTGTCGAAGGCGTTCCAGAACAGGTCGGCTTGCTGGCCCGTGAAGACGTCACGGTAGTTGTCAAGGCCGACGAAGCGTTCGTCTTGGATGACGAATCCGTTGGCGTCGATTCCTTCTGCCTGCCGGTACAGCGACTCGCGCATGGCGGCGAGCAGCGGGTAGCCGACCACGAGGGCCAGGACAAGGAATGTCGGCGTGAGCAGTACTGCGGCCAGCCGGTTGTCGCTCAGGGAGAGCCGACGCCGTGCTGCTGGTCCATCCGGGGTGGCCGATGCCGTCGGCACGGGTCGGCGTTGTGGAGTGAGCACGGGAGGTGCCTTCCGATGCGGCGTAGGGGACGGTGCCCTCAGCCGGGCGCAGACTGCGTGTCAGGGTTTGCTGCGCCCGGCTGAGGTGCCTCACGGTGTCGTGATCTGCTCGAGCTTCTTCTGCAGCGAGGAGAGGGCCTCCTCGGGTGCGGCTTGTCCGGCGATCACCGGGTACACGGCTTCCTGGATGGCGGAGGAGACGTCGCCGTAGCGCACGACCTTCGGGCGCGGCACGGACTGATTGATGGACTCCTTCAGCGCGGGAAGATAGGGGAACTTCTTCTGCAGCTCCGGGTCGTCGTACAGCGAAGTCAGCGTGGGTGCTTGAGACGTGGCCAGGAGGTTGGCGCGCTGGGTTTCCGGGCTGGCGAGGTAGGTGATGAAGTCCAGCGCTGTGGCCTTGTTCTTGGTGAAGGAGGACACCGCGAGGTTCAGGCCGCCCAGGGTGGAAGAGCCGGGGCCGTTCTTGCCGGGCAGCGGGGCGACGTCGAATTTTCCGGCGACTTTGGAGGACCCGTCGGTCTTGTTGGCGAGGTCCCACACATAGGGCCATTGGCGCAGGAAGACGAGCTTGCCGTCCTGGAATTCCTTGCGACCGTTCTCCTCCTGGTAGGTGCGGGACTTGGCCGGGATCGTCTTGTCTTTGAACCGGTCGACGAGCCAGGTGAGCGCAGACTTGCTCTCAGCGGTGTTGACCGTCGGCTTGCCGTCCTTGTCGAACAGCTCGCCGTCGGCCGACTGCACGGCCTCGGCGAAGTTGACGACCAGGCCCTCGTACTTGTCGAACTGCCCGGCGTAGCAGCTGGCTCCCTCGGTATCCGGCAGCGCCAGTACCTTGGCGCAGTCGGCCTGCATCTCGGTCCAGGTGGTGGGGGCGTTGCTGATCCCTGCCTTGCGCAGCAGGTCGGAGCGGTAGAACAGCAGGCCGCCGTTGGACTGCCACGGTATGGCGTAGGTGGTACCGCGGTAGGTGGCACTGTCGATCGCTGAGGGGAAGGTGTTTGCCGGGATGATTCCGGTCGGGATCTTGTCGATCCAACGGTTGGCGGCGAACTCCGAAGTCCAGGTGATGTCGAGGGCCAGCACGGAGTAGGCGTCGGATTGCACCTGCGCGTTCTGCACGAGCTGCTGGAGCTGGCCGTCGGCGGCGGCGGGCAACTCGTTGATGGTCACCGTCTCTTTCGGGTGCTTGGCGTTCCAGCCGTCGACGAGCTTCTCCAGGTTTCCGGAGGTGTCCTTGCCGGTGGCCAAGGTGATCGGGCCTCGCGCCGCCGCAGTGGACGGGCTGGACGAGGGGGAGTGAGAGGCGGAGCCGCCGGAGCAGGCGGACAGGGACAGTGAGGCGACGACCAGGGCAGACACGGCGGTGGCTCTGGTGCCTGGATGCAGGTGGCGATTCATGCGCTGAACTCCTTTTGGATCAGGCTTGGCGGACCGAAAAGGGCTGGAGCAAACGGGCCATGGGAGAGGTCCCCGCCCTGACTTTTGAGCGTTCAAAATTGGTGGTCGCATCTTCGTCCGCCTCTGCCTCTGGCGTCAAGCTTTTGTACTGAAATTCGGTCTGGGAAAGAGCCCGTGGGCCAGTCGTGCGGAACGTCGAGGGGTGTGTGTTTGGCCGGGCGGGGTCGGGGACACGAAATGCTCGTCGCGGAGCCCGACTTGAGCAACGCAAGCCGCATCGCACAGCTCGGACAGTGCTCGCGAGACACGGTTCAAAGGGGAAGAGGTCGCGGTGGCTCCGTCATTCGGGCCGAGCAGCCGATTGGCCCCGGTCGCCGTCCGGGGTATCGGCGACCGCACCGTGCAGCTCCTGCCGTTGCAGATACCCGGCCAGGGCAACCGCACCGGCCGCCGCCCATGCCTGCGGCCGACACGCGGTCGGGTACGCCAGCACGGCCTCGCCACGCCGCCCGTCGGTACCCCCGTACAACTCGGGCAGCCGGTAGTCGAAGTGCTCCGCGGCCGTCAGGACCCCCTGGGCCAGGGACTGGGCGACCATGTGGTGTCCCTCGGCGGCCAGTCCCAGCACGGCGATCGCGGTGTCGTGCGGCCAGACACTGCCGCAGTGGTAGCTGAGCGGGTTGAAGGCCCGGCTGGAGGACGACAGAGTGCGCAGGCCGTAGCCGCAGTCCAGATCCGGGGCCGCCAGCCGGCGAGCGATATGGGCGCTCTCATGCGGCTCCAGCAGGCCGGTATCCAGAAGATGCGCCATGTTGGACGCGGCCCCGTCCACCGGCCGTTTGTTGCAGTCCAGGGCAATCGCCGGATAAGGCCCCACCTCGTCGACAAGCCAGAACCGCGACCTGAAGCGAGCGCGCAGCCCCTCGGCCCAGTGTCGCCACCGCTCTCCACTGCCTTCACCGAACGCTTCCAGCAGGTCTGCCCCGCGCACCGCCGCGGCGTAGGCATATCCCTGCGCCTCGCACAGCGCCAGCGGCGCCTGCGCGATCCGTCCATCGGCCCAGCGCACGGCCTGCGGCGTGTCCTTCCACCCCTGGTTGGCAAGCCCGCCAGGAGCACGGCGTCGGTACTCCACAAAGCCGTCACCGTCGGAGTCCCCCAAGGTGATGATCCAGTCCAGGGCCGAGCGCAGGTTCGGCAGCAGCTGGGCGACCTCTCCGTCGGGCATGCCCGCCCGCCAGGCGGCGTGCAGCAGCCGGATCCACAACGTGGTGGCATCGATCGACCCGTAGTACAACGGCGGGATGACCATCTCGCCCAGCCGCAGAGTCTGGCGCCGCACCTCGTGCAGGATCTTGCCGGGCTGCTCGTCGGCATCCGGGTTGAACGCGGTGCCCTGCCGGCGCGCGAGCACGCGCAGGGTATCGGCCGCCAGGTCGACGCTGTGCGGCAGCAGAAGCTGAGCCGACCACAGGGCATCCCGGCCGAACAGGGTGAAATACCAGGGACTACCCGCGGCCAGGAAGTGGTCCGCCGGCCGGCGTGGGTCCGCCAGGAGCAGCCCGCCCAAGTCCTCCAGACTCTGGTCGAGGAGCCGAGCCAGGCGCCGGTCCCCGGGCCGGACGTGGCTCGCAGGTCTCAGTCGGTCCACGGTTGCGGGCAAGAACGGCGGCTGCTCGTCAGCCGCGCTCCCGCCGAGGCCGGCCGTGACTACCAGCGACACCGAACGTGCCTCCCCCGGGGGCACATTGAGAGGGAACTCCAGCTCGGCCGCGTCACCACCCCCGCGGTATACGGCACCGGGATGCGGCTGGGAGGTCAGCTCGACCTCGTCGCCCTCAGCGTCGGTCCAGCGCAGCCTGCCCGCTGCGATCTGCGGCACCAGCGCCGCCACCGCCTCCCCGCCGCGCACCACGTGCACGGGCGCCAGGTCCGTGGCCACGCGTACGCGCATCTGCACGACTGCTGGGACCAGCCCGAAGTTCTCCAGCTCCAACACCTCCTCGAACCGATCGGCGTGCGCAATGCGCCGGCGGTGAAGGACGAGCGGGGCATCGGCGCAAACATCGTCGGCAAGCCGCACCAGGGCCGAGAAGAGGTGACCCGCGGCTGCTCCCTCGGCGCGTTGGCCGACCGGGGTCAGCAGGGCACCGTCCACCTCGACCTCCAGCACCGACAGCACACGGCGGTCCGCGCCGTAGAAGCCGGTGACGTCCCCGGCTCGTACCTGGCCGTTGGCCGCGCTCAACGCCACGCAGGGCGCCTTGATGACCGAGACGAGATCGTGCAGGGGCGGTTGCAGGTGGAAACTCACGAGGGCCTCCAAGGGCCGCGGCCCAGGGTTGGCAGAACTGAAGTTTGAGCGATAAAATGAAGGAGTGTGAGACGGTACTCCACGAGCCGGTCACACCGCCAGGCTGCGTGTTCCCATTCGAGGAACACCGAAGGAATGAGGCGAGGCAGAGCGTGACGGAGTCCGACCAGGCGCGCACCCGTAGGGGTGCGGCGCCGACCCTGGAGGACGTGGCCCGTGCCGCGGGAGTATCGCGTCAAACGGTGTCCAATGTCCTGAACGCCCCGCAGCGCGTCAGGCCCGACACCCGCCAGCGGGTCGAGCAGTTCATCGACCGGTTGGGTTACCAGCCCAACCGCATCGCCCAAGCCCTGCGAGCCAATGACTCACGCATGATCGGGTACCGGTTCAAGCCCCTCACCCACCATGCGCTGGCCTCGATCCACGACCGCTTCCTGCACGCCCTGTCGGAGTGGGGTGCTACCGCGGACCGGCACCTGCTGCTGTTCTCCGCCCCCGACACGGCCGCCGAGGTCGAGATGTGCGCCAAGCTGCGCCGCAGCGGTGCGGCCGAGGCCTTCGTGCTGTACGACATCGAGGCGGACGACGACAGGCCCACCGCGCTCCTGGAACGCGGACTGTCCTTCGTCGCCTTCGGCCGCACGGCCAGCGGCACCGACCAGTACTCCTGGGTCGATGTCGACAACACCGCCGGCATCGAGGCCGCGGTGGCGCACCTGGCCGAACGCGGCCACCGCCGAATCGGCTACGTCGGTCTACCCGAAGGGCACAACGTCGGCGGCCGCCGGGCCCAGGGCTGGCACAAAGCAATCGCCCGCCGAGCCCTGAACGGCAACGGACTCGACGTGCGGGGTCCGGACACCGTCGCCTCGGGCACCGAGTTGGCCTTCGGGCTGCTCGGACAGCCGGATCCGCCTACCGCGGTAGTGGCCGCCACCGACACCCTGGCCGTCGGCGTCATGCGCGCGGCCCTGCAGTGGGGCCTGGACGTGGGACGCGATCTCGCCGTCGTGGGCTTCGACGATACGCCCACCGCCGCGGCACTCGATTTGAGTAGTATCCGCCAGCCCATCGAGGATGTCGGCCGTGAGGTCATGTCCGTTCTTGCTACGCTCGGCCCGCGACCCGACGCGTTTGCCCCTGCGGCGACCCTGCTGACACCGAGCCTGACGGTCCGTTCCTCCAGCGCCAGTCGAGCCCCGCAGCGGTAGGCGGACCTCCGCCGACGGGTCACCGCCGGCCCGTTGCCCTGGCGCTCTGGCGCGCCCGGTGCCGCTTGGTGGCGGTGAAGATTCCCGTGGCGCGGCGGCCCCGGCAGGGACAGGGGTACCTCCCAAGCGGCGGCAGCCGGACAGCATTGCCAACACGTGACGCCCCGCGGCGTCTGCGGATCGCGCGGCGCCCCCCTTGCGCCGACGGCCGAGCCGGGCACCTTACCCGTGTTCCACGAGCTTGCGGACGGCTCCTACCTGCCCGTCCATGGTCAGCTCAGGACCACCCACCAACTCGGCAGGCGTCGCACCGCGCAGCGACCGCAGCCACGAGAACTCCTCCGGCCGGGCCGATCGAGCTCCTGGCGCCGGAGTGGCAATGAGGAGAACGTAGGTACCCAAATACGTGCTTTCACTGTCTCCTTATCCACGACAAAAGTGTCAGATATCTGCACCGCTGCTTTCGGCGGAGATCGAAGGTTCCGCCATGTGTGCACACCAGCCACCGTGCCCGCCCTGGGACGCTGTAGGTGCCAACAACCACGTCCGTACTGGCCACGCTGCATGTTTGTACTCGTGCAGGATGCCGCTGAGGCGATCGCGTCGGCGGTCCACACGGTGCGGCGGCGATCTTGATGCCGAGGGCGGCGATTCGCCGTGGATGCACCTGGTGGAGCAGGCCGACGGCGAGGCGCCCGTGGGTCGGGTCCCTCTCCGTCGGCCTCTGCCCGAATCGGAGTGGCGGCTTTCGCCGCATCCGGCGCTCCAGCGCTCTACTTCCGGGTGGTTGTCGCGGCCCGTCCGGCGTGGATGTTCTGGTGGCAGCATGCGCAGACCACGAGGCTTCTGCCCAGGTGCTTGGCCATGAGGCGGACCCACGTTGGCCGTTGAGGACTTCCTCGCTTGTTGAGATCGGCGAGTTTGACCAGGTCGTGGACGTGTGGTTCCGTGCGCACGTCGCCGAGCCGGCGTCGTCGGCAAACTCGTTGCAGCGCGGATGAGATTTTCGGCAAGGGCCGGGCTGCTCCCGGGACGTGATCACCAAAAGGCCGCGAAGCCCGGCGGGTTGACACCACGTTTCCCGTCGGTTACACCTGCAGCACAGGATTTTTGAGCGCTCATATACCTGCGATATGCAGACGGCTCGAGCAGAGCCAGTCCTGCCTTCTCAACCGTGCTTGTCCCCCTCGTCCCTTCCTTCCCCGGCAGGTGCTTCATGTCCTCCGAACGCAGATCCGCCAGAAGCCTCCCCCTGTGCCTAGGTGTCGTCATGGCCATGTTGTTGACGGCTGTGATCGCCCAGGTGTGGCACCCCGTCGGGGCCAAGGCCACAACACCCTCTACAGACATCAACACCGACATCATGCGGACCGACACCGCCAATATCGGCTGGGACGGTGACTCTTTCGGAGTCGCCGCCCACAGCGATGGCAGCTTCGACGTCCGGGAATATGGCAGGCCCGACAACAACAACAGGGCAATCGTCGTAAGGTTCGGCATCTACAACAACTATGACAGCAACGGCCGCCCTGCCACGCCCCTGCAGTGGACCAACGTGGGAGGCTACTACCCTGCGCTGCAGACCAAGTTCGAGCGGGACAACTGCACGGTGACCATCACGAACTTCGGCGACAAGGTCAAGGCGGGTGGCCACTCCTACGTAGCCATCTACTCTCGGGTTCAGATCACGAACCACGACACCGTCAGTCACACCCTCGACCCCGCGGTCTCCTCCATCGGGAACACCCAAGGCGCTGGCCTGGTGCCCCTGCAGGGCGGCAGCAACTCCGTCGCGCCGGGAACGAGCGTCAGCCACTCCTACGTCATCGCCGCGGACAAGATGGGCGCCGGCGATGCCTACGGCTGGCCCTCCTCCAGCGACCTCGCAGCGGCGCTCCCCGACGACGATAGCGGCTTTGTCAACAACCTCAACGTCAGCAGATACGACAATGCCTACACGCACATGACGCGGTACTGGGATGGCCAGCTCAGCAAGATAGCGAGTATCAGCGTCCCCGACTCCCGCCTCACCAATGCCTACAAGGCCGGCTTCATCTACACGCAGATGGTCAAGGACGGGACCCGCTACAACGTCGGGGAGAACGACTATGACACGGTCTTCGACCACGACGAGATCGGTATCTACGCGAACCTGCTCAGCCAGGGCTACCTGAGTGACCTCAAGGACCGTCTGTCGAACTCCCTGCTCAAAGACGTCGGTGCGACCGGCCTCGACTACATTGACGCTGGTTTCAAGTACGCCTGGCCTTGGGCTGTCTACCTGCTCAAGACCGGCGACACCGCGACGGTGCACGCCAACTTCGACACCATCGCTTCCCACTCCAGTGCCGACAGCATCATCAACAAAGAAGAAAAGAGCGGGGCATACCAGGGGCTTATCGTCCCAAGCAATAGCACGGACTCCAATGGCCACTGGCTGGTGGATGACCAGTCGGCGCTACTGGGCCTGCAAACCTACAGCTACATCGCGAGGACGTTGAGCTCCTCCTATACCGACCGGAATTACGGCCAAGAAGCCACAGCCGCCGATGCGGCATACGGCAACTTGCTGAACGCGGTGAACTCCAAGCTCAACAACACCATCACCAGTAACAACCTCAACTATCTGCCCTGTGATCCGGGCATCCCGAACACCACCAGCAGTGGGACTGCCAATAACGCCTGCGGGAAGACGAACAACGCGAACTGGGGCGCCATGTTCCTCTTCGGCCGCTGGAACTGGGACGGCTCCCTCTTCCCCGGGGCCCGGACCGGGCCGATGGTCGACAAGCTCGATGCGACTTACGACCACGGATTCGGCGCCCTCTCCGGTCTTCCCGCCCACACGTACGGGGGCTACCCCAGCACCATCAACAGCAGCGGGGGCTACAGCACCGCCTACAACGCCGGTTACGGCGAGGCCGCTCTGGCCAGTACCAACCACCGATCCGAAGGGATCTACGGCTACCAGTTCATGATCACAAACACGCAGAGCGGCCCGTTCTCCTGGTGGGAGGGAATCCCGACCGCAGGTTACACGTCCTGGACGCCCGGCCGTCACGCGACCGCGGGAACAGGTTCCAGTCCCCACATGTGGGGCCAGGCCAACGCCTCCCATGTCCTCCTGGACTCTCTGATCGCCGAGAAGTCGGACGGCACGATCATCGTCGGGGACGGTGTCCCCACAGAATGGGTGCGCCCCTCCTGGAGCACGGACATCACCGTTTCCAACTACCCGATCTCCGGTGGTCACCGGATGGGTATCAAAATCACCACCGCCGACACCGACGGCAAGAGAAGGGTCACGCTCACCCGGTCGGGCGACCAGCCCAGTGGCAAGATCGTCTTCAAGGTGCCGGCCTTCGTCAACAACATCGAAGCCGTTAGCACCGGCACCAAGGACGACGCCCAGGGCACCGTGACCGTCGACCCGGGCAATGCTTCGGTCACCGTCACCCTGAAGAGCGCCTCCTTCTACAACTCCCTCGGCGGACTCGACCTCGACGGCTACTGCAAGTCCATAGGCGAAACCGGCGGCGCCAGGCTCACCGGCAACATGAAGGCATATGACTGGAAGTGTGTAACCCCGTCCGGGCAAACGGTAGGCTTGAGCGTGGACGACGCCTGCACGTACGCCTACCCCGAGAACCCGTCCGTCTTCTCTCTCGCCGCCTCCGATGACCCCTACAGCTGGAAGTGCTACGCGAAGGCTTCCGGGCAGCGCTGACGCGCCAGCAAGGGTGCCTCCTTCAGGAGGCACCCTTGCCCCTGCAGTGGCGTCAAGCCCACAACCGGAGTTCATGCCCACCCACCCCGAACCAACAGATCACGTTCGGAAAGCGGATGGCTGGCGAACGGCGCGTCGGCGAACACCTCACCGAACGCGTCCCGCACCCGGGTCGCCAACACCCCTTTCGGGAACGCCGCCCGCACCACCTGAGCCGTCATTGCGGGAACCCATAGCCCGACCCCGGCCACAACGACATCACGGATCATCTCTTCGGATCCCGCGAACCGGTACCCGAGCTCACCGTCCCACCAGACCACAGATCACGGAGGCCCCCCACGTGAATGGACCAGCAGAGTCACGAAGGGAGTCACCTCAATCGCCAACAGCATCCCGAGCGAGACAGAGCCGAAGACCGTACAGACAGCGATCGGAAGGATCGGCTCCAGCACGGAATCCGAACTCGACGCCTTCCAGATCGCCTTCGAAGGCCGCCTGACCCCGAGCAACAACTGACCACTCAACAACCAAGATCAGCCGCTGAATTGATACACCGTCCACGCCCGGGTCGCCGCAGCGGGCAGCCGGGCAGGGGTGTCGCGCGGGGTGGGGTCAGTGGGGTTGTTGGGTGGTCCAGGCGGCGATCTGGGCGCGGGAGGTGAAGCCGAGTTTGACGAGGATGTGTTCGACGTGGCCTTCGGCGGTGCGGGGGGAGATCACTAGTTTGGTGGCGATCTGTTTGTTGCTGAGTCCCTGCGCGATCAGGGCTGCCACTTCGCGTTCCCGCCGGGTGAGCGGCACCGCCTCCTGTGCCGCGGACGCGACCGGGCCTGGGCCCGCTGCGGGTGCCTTCTCACCCAGGGCAAAGGCGTAGGCATCCTCGACCGAGAGTTCTGCGCCCGAGGCGAAGGCGGCCTGGAACGCAGCTTCGCCCAACGCCCCACGCACCGAGGCCTCACACCGGTCATGTTCGGCAAGGAACGGTGCCGAGTTGAGCGGTACGCGGTGGTTATGATCCGAAGTCTGCGGCGCCGTGTGCCGCATGAGGTTGACCGCGCCGAGCAGTCGTGCTGCCTGCTCGTGCTCGCCCTCCTGGGCGGCGATCCAGGCCAGAAGCTCGGCGCAGTACACGCAGGCCAGATGGTCTCCGGCGGCTCGCCCGAACCGCAGGCCTTCACGCAAGAGCGTCGTGGCCCGGCGGGTGTTGCCCCGGCGGACCATCTCCAGGCCGACACCCCACAGGGCGTAGGACTTGCCCCAGGTGGAGCCCTTCTCTTCGCACAGGGCAACCGCCTCTTCCCCGTACTCGAGGGCACGCGGGTCGCCCAGCAGGGACAAGACCATAGCCAGAATGATCAGCGAGATCAGCATGCCACCGTAATCGCCCAGGGCACGCTGCCGCTGAAGTCCCTCGGTGGCCAGCGCGAGTCCGCCCTCGATGTCGCCCGTGCTCAAGGTGGCCGCAGCGGTGAACTGGGTCGCCCAGGCCAGAGCGGACCGGTCGTCAAGCCGTTCGGCCGCCTCCCGGCATTCCGCCAGCAGACGAAGGGCCTCAGTCGTGTCACCCCCCTCGCGTGTGAACCAGCCCAGGACCCACAGGGCTTTGGCCCGCTCAGGGCTGTCCTCCACCTCCAGGGCGAGCGCCCGCTCGAGCCAGCCACGGGCCTCGCTCAACGCGCCGACGGAGTACCACGGCGCCCACAGGCAGCCGGCCATCTCCATGGCGGCTGTGACCTGGCCGGGCTCGTCCAGGCTGTACTCCAGCGCCGCACGCAGGTTCGGCCGCTCCACCCGCAGCCACGCCAGCCAGTCCAGATCGTCCGGCCCGAACCAGTCGGTCTCACCCTGCTTGACGAGGTGCTGGTACCAGTCACGGTGCCGGCGTCGCAGAGCCGGCTGCCGGCCGGAAGCGGCCAGCAGGTCCTGCCCGTACTGGCGCAGCGTCTCCAGCAGCCGGTAGCGCATCCTCCCGCCGCTCTCCTCACACCCCACGACCGACTTGTCCACCAGGCCCGCCACCAGGTCAAAGACCGCCCCACGCTCGATCCCCTCCCCACAGCACACCGCCTCGGCCGCCTGAAGGTCAAAGCTCCCGGAGAACACCGACAAACGCTCCCACAGCAACCGCTCCGGCTCGGAGCACATCCCATAGCTCCAGTCGATCGCCGCCCGCAACGTCCGCTGCCGCGGCAGAGCAGCGCGAGATCCACCGGTCAGCAGGGCGAAACGGTCATCGAGACGATGCAGAATCTCCTCCACCGACAAAGCCCGCACCCGCGCCGCCGCCAGCTCGATCGCCAGAGGAATCCCGTCCAGCCGCCGACAGATCTCGGCGACCACCCCCATCCTGTCCTCACTCACCGCAAACCCCGCACGCGCCGAGGCCGCACGCTGCATGAACAAGCTCACCGCCTCGCTCTGCGCCGCAGCCTGCGGCGCACAGTCAGGGGCGGGCAACGCCAGCGGCGGCACCGGCACAACACTCTCCCCAGCCACCCCCAACACCTGACGGCTGGTGGCCAGCACATTCAACCCCGGGCACGCCTGAAGC
Organism: Streptomyces sp. SLBN-118; assembly: GCF_006715635.1. NCBI lineage: Bacteria > Bacillati > Actinomycetota > Actinomycetes > Kitasatosporales > Streptomycetaceae > Streptomyces > Streptomyces sp. SLBN-118. Next base: position 1,165,001 of record NZ_VFNP01000001.1, on the reverse strand, counting down.
AACGCACTCACCAGCGCACCGCACGCATCGATCAGATGCTCGCAGTTGTCCAGGACCAGCAGCACCTTCCGCTCCGCCAGATAACCACGCAGGATTTCCAGCGGCGCCAGCGACGACTGCTCACGCAGCCCCACAGCATCCACAACCGTCTGAGCCAGCAGCCTGCCCTCACTGAGCGCGGCCAGTTCCACCAGACACACCCCGTCCGGAAAGGCACGGCCCACCTCCGCCGCAGACCGGAGCGCCAACCGGGTCTTACCGATCCCACCCGCCCCCGTCAAGGTGACCAGCCGACCACCCGACAGCAGCTGCCTGACCTGACGCACCTCACCCCGCCGGCCAACAAAACCCGTCACCTCAACCGGCAACACCCCCACACCCCGCACACCACCACTCATGATCCAAGACTACTCCGCACGCCTGCCGGCCCCTGGCTGGTCAGGCCCCTGGCCGTCGGGACTGTAAAGAGAACGGCCCTCTCACTGCACTGTTCCGGTTCGGTGGGGACTCGATCATTTGTGGGGATCGAGTCATGGCACGTCCCTAAGAATGTGAGGCGGTCCGGGAGGACCGGGTATGGCTGATGGCGCGTTGCCCTCGAGGGCTCGGAAGGCTTCCGCTTACCTCCTTGAGCTGCGCAAGCGCCCGGTGCGCATGGTCGCCGAGATGCGGCCCGAGTACCACACCGAGTGGGCCGCGATGAAGGCAGTCGCCGCCAAAGATCGCGCGGGTCAACTCCGGTGCGTCGCCCGCTGCATGCGCCACAGTTCGGGACTGCTGCAGGGTTGGGTGACAGCGGGGTTTATGCAGCCAGGGCTGCGGCTGCTTGAGTCTGGCCCCGCAGGAGAGCGAGGAGCCCGTCGACGATCAGGGCCTTGGCCCGGGCGGGACTCGGGGTGGTCTCGAGGGCGAGTGCCTGGTCGAGCCAACGCATCTTGACCCGCGTCCCTGACCGGCGCGGTTCGGAAGGGCCCGGCTCCGTTGTGCGGACGTGAACCAGTTCACAGGTCTGGGGTGCATAGCAGGGCGGGGGCCAATGCCTTTCTAAGGGTGTAGGCGCGTGTGGAGAGGAGGGACGTTGCTGATGGAGCAGTCTCGGACCGATGGGTTCGACCAGTTCGTGGTGGCTCGCTGGTCGGCGTTGTTCCATCTCACGCGTCTACTCACCGGCGGAGACCTACATCGGGCCGAGGATTTACTGCAAGAGGCGTTGGTCAAGCTCTGGTTCGCGTGGCCGAAGGTCGCTGAGCAGGCTCCGGAGGCATGTGTGCGCCCAGTCCTGGCGCGAGCGGCAGCGCGTTCGGCTCGGCGGCGTTGGTGGGGCGAGCGCCCCAGCGAGCACCTGCCCGACATAGCCGAGGTCGGCGATGAATCCGCCGTCGTGGACGAGCGGACTCGTCTGGAGGCCGCACCGGCACAGTGGCCGACGCGGCAGCGGGCTGCAGTGGTACTGCGCTAATACCAGGACCTGTCCGAGAGGCAGGTCGCGGAAGCGTTGGGCTGCCCAGTGGGCACTGCCCGCTCCCATGCAGTGTGCGGCGTGACAAGGCTGCGGCAGATCCTGGTCGCCGAGGTCATCAAGCCGGTGGGGTGAAGGAGAAGCGATGGATGACTTTGATAAGGAGCTGGCACGAATGATGCACGAACCTCAGGAAAACACCCCCTTCGAGCCGAGGGACCGGAACCGTCTGCAGGCCGGCGTGCGGGCTCGTCGCCGGGCTCGGACGGCATGGATGGCCGGCGGTTCCGTCTTGGCCATAGCAGGACTGGGCGTCGGGCTGGTCGTTCTGCCGAATGCCTTTGCTGAGGACCGGCCCCCCGCTCCTCAACACCGACCCGTCTCGACCACGAAGCCCGTGCCGACCCCGACCCCGACCGAGGCGCCGGTGCCGGTCCCCCCCGCTCCGCCCCAGACCACCGGCACGGTTCCGGCCCCGACCCGAACGTCCAGCTCGAGGCCGGTCCCGGTGCCGCCCCCGACCCGAACGTCCAGCTCGAGGCCGGTCCGGGTGCCGCCGACCGAGGCGCCGGTGCCGGTCCCCTCACCGACGCAGACTTCCGCCAGCTGAGGTAGAACGGCGGCCGCCCAATGTTCGGCTGCTGTCCTTGGGAGGGACGCCTCAGGTCACCAGGCGGAGAACGTCCGCAAGGCCTCGGTCACCGGTACGGGTTTCGGCCGGCAAGATGTAGCTTCGCAGTCCGCAAGCTGATGCGCCGCCGTCGCGCACCGGGTCGTCGCCGACCATGAGGGTGGCCCGGGGGTCGGTGCCGAGGCCGTCGCACGCTTTGAGGAACATTTGCGGGTCGGGTTTCTCGCGGCCTTGCTCGTAGGAGATGACGCAGCTGTCTACCAGGTGGTCCAGGTGGTGGTGGGCGAGATGGGTCCGCAGGTCCCAGGCGAAGTCGCTCACGATGCCGATGCGCAGTCCGCGGTCCCGGAGTGTGCGCAGGGTGGGCTCGGTGTCCGGGTAAGGCGTCCAGGCGTCCGGGGCTGTGAGTTCCCGGTAGGCCGTCGCTTCCACGCCGCGAATAAAGTCCACGTGGCGCCACCAGCCGAGCATGGCGCGGTGGTGCCGCTGGGGGGAGAGGTCTCGGCCCTTTTGGAGGGCGGCGGTGGCCGGCAGCCGGAAGGCTGTGCGCAGCTGCCGGGAGATTTCCGCCAGGGCGTCGTCGCCGTCCAGCAAGGTGAGGCGGCCGGAGGCGGCGCCGACCCGTTGCAGCCATGTCTCCAGGTCGATCATTTGGAAGATCGTATTGCTGAAGTCGAACAGCACGGCCTGCACCGGCGGCATGGGTGCCGCCATGTCGGTGTCGCTGGGAGTGTATGCGCTCGGTGTTTCGAACAGGCTGTGTATCACAGTGAAGGCTCTTCGGGGTTGACCGTTTCGACGGGTACTCCGAGGGCGCGGATGGCCGCGAGTTCCGTGTCGGGGACGGCGGTGTCGGTGATGACTGTTTGGTAGTTGGCGACGGTGCCGTAGGCGTATGTGGCGGTCTTGCCGAACTTGGAGTGGTCTGCCAGGAGCAGTGCCTGTTCGGCGGAGGCGAGCATGGCGAGTTTCACCTCGACGTAGTCGTTCAGGGGGTGGAACAGGCGGCCTTCCAGGACTGCGGTGGCGGACATGAGGGCGAGGTCGGAGTGGATCTGGGAGAGGGCGCGGGTGACGGCGGGGCCGGTGCAGGAGTTGAAGTCGCCGTGGTAGTGCCCTCCCAGCAGGGTGATGCTTATCCCTGGCGCGGCGCCGAGGCGCTGTGCCAGGCCGACGGAGTTGGTAACCACGGTGAGCTGGTCGAGCCGGGCCAGAAGGGGGACCAGGGGGAAAAGGGTGGTCGAGTCGTCCATGAGCACGGTGCTGCCCGGTTTGATCCGGTTGACCGCGGCCGCGCACAGTGCCGTCTTGGCGGCGAGGTCGCTGTGTTCACGGAAGCGGGTGGCGGTCTCCATAGTCAGTGCCGGGAAGGCGAGTGCACGGCCGCGCTCCTTGCGCAGCAGATGGCGGCCGGCGAGGTCGTCCAGATCCCTGTGCATGGTCATCAGGCTGACGTCGAAGCGTTGGGCGAGCTCGTCGATGCGGGTCTCACCGTTTTCGACGACGTAGCGCAAAATGGCCTGCCGTCGTTCCTGAACGGCGGCCTGCGAGGGTCGCGTACGGGCGGGCACAGCGCCTCTCCTTTCCCCTTCGGGTCGGTTTCTGCCCAACGGCATTGGATGAAAACCGGCCCCTGACGGCACCGCGGTTGCGGCGCCGCGACCTGTGGACGTTTCGTCTGTGCCGGTCACACTCCCGTGCTGCCTCATAGCCGGGTCCCTGGGCGGGCTGGGCAGGGACGAGGGTTCGCGTTGGTTGCGGCGTCGGATGGCAGTGGGCACTTTGGTCTCGCAGTCTCGCACACGGGCAGTTGGAAGCCGGAGGTTGTGCGGCTTGGGGCGGGCTACGCGCTGCTCCGGCCGGACGGCGGGTGCTCGGCTGCGAGGCGTTACGGACCGTTCACGGTGACCAGGACTTTCACCTGTTCCGGATCCGCGGAGGCGGTGAAAGCCTTGGCGGCGTCGTCCAGCCCGTAGCTGGCGGTGACGAGTTCGTCGGTGTCGACGGCGCCGGAGGCAATGAGGGACATGGCGGTGCGGTAGTCCGCAGCCGTGTACATGAGGGTGCCTTCGATGCGGATCTCCCGGTCTTGGACCAGGTCCAGGCGGATCGGAGTGGTGCCGGCGGCTCCCACTCCCACTACGACGATCTGACCGCCCTTGGCGACCAGGCCAATGGCCTGGGCCATGGAGTGCTCGCGAGTCACGCAGTCGAACACGACGTCGGGCGGACCGCCGAGTGCCGCGTGGGCCTGCGCGACCAGGTCGCGGGCGTCGGCGTGCAGGGCCCCGTCTGCGCCGAGGCGCAGCGCCCGGTCCCGCTTGCCCTGCAGCAGGTCGGTGACGACGACACGGGTGGCGTCCGCGTGCCGGGCTGCGACCAGGGTGAGCAGGCCTATGGGGCCGGCGCCGAGGATGGCGACGGTGCGGCCGCTGAGGTCGCCGGCCTTCGCCACGGCATGCACCGGGGTGGCCAGCGGCTCGATGAGGGCGGCCTGGAGATCGGTCATGGCGTCGGGGATGCGATGGACGCGGGCGGCGGGGATGGTGAACAGGTCGGTCATGGCGCCGGGTGTCTGGCAGCCGAAGACCTTCAGTTCCTGGCAGATGTTGTAGCGGCCGGAGCGACACTGGGTGCACCGACCGCAGTACAGGTTCGGTTCGACGACGACCCGGTCGCCGGGGGCAAAGTCCTCGGCCCCCTTCCCCGCCCAGGCCACAACACCGACCGCCTCATGGCCGGGGTAGTAGGGCAGGTCGATGAACGGATGGTGACCGGCTGCGGCATGGATGTCGGAGCCGCATACGCCAACGACCGTGGTGCGCACCAGAAGTTCGTCGTCCCCGGGGACTGGAGCAGGCACATGCTCGATGGCGATGTCGTCGCGGGAGCGGACGACAACGCGGCGGATCGTCTCGGTCATGGGGTTCCGTTCCATTCGGGCGTCCCCACGGTGGGGCAGCCGGGCTTGGCCGTTTGCCTCACGGCTGAGGCCGGTGGGGAAGCAAGCGATCGCATCCGGAAACGCGGCCGGCTGGAGGCGGCCGCATATGAGGACGTCCCGTCGTTGGTACACCCGCCATCGGGCAGGCCCGTGCAGGGGGCGCACTCGCGGGCGGTGACGAGCGATGGCCTGGGGCGTGTGCGTCTCCCGCAGCGCCGGGGCGCAGAGGGCGCCGGGTGCTGCCCGGCCTATCACGGCCGCCGCGGCACTCATTTGACGGCTCCCAGGGACAGGCCGCGCACCAGCTTGTCCTGGGCGGCGAAACCGGCGATGAGGACTGGCAGTGACACCAACGTGGCCGCCGCGCACAGCCGGGCCAGGAACAGGCCCTCGTTGGTGATGAATCCGACCAGGAACACGGGCGCGGTGGACGCCTGCGTCGCGGTGAGGTTCACCGCGAACATGAACTCATTCCAGCTGAAGATGAAGCAGATCAGCGAGGTGGCCGCGAGTCCTGGCATGGCGACGGGCGCGACGATCCGCAGCAGTACGGTGGGCAGGCCCGCGCCGTCGACCTCGGCGGCTTCCAGCATTTCCTTGGGGACCTCGGCGAGGAACGAGCGCATCATCCAGACCGCGATCGGGAGGTTCATGGCGGTGTAGAGGATGACCAGCGTCCAGATGTTGTCCAGCATTCCGATGTCCTTGACGATCATGTAGATCGGCAGCAGCGCGGCGATGAGCGGCAGGAACTTGGTGGACAGGAAGAAGAACATCACGTCGGTCCACTTTTTGACCGGCTTGATGGACAGTGCGTAGGCGGCCGGCACCGCCAGGGAGAGGACCAGCAGGGTCGACAGGACGCTGGCCATGGCCGAGTTGAGCAGAAACGGAGCGATGTCCCGGCCCAGCAGCAGGTCGTACTGGTGCAAGGTGAGCGGGGCAAACGGGCTGGGTGGGTTTGTCGCCGCATCCGATTCCTGGTGGAAGGAGGTGAGCACCATCCAGGCCACGGGGGCGAAGAAGGCCAGGGTGGCCAGCCACGCGATGAACGTCCACAGGGGCGACAGGCGGGGTGCCTGGCCGGGGTCGTCGCTCTGCTTGCGGCGGCGGTGCAGCCTGCGGATGCCGGTGCCGGCGGCCGCAGGCGTGGTGGTGGCGGTCATCGGGACACCTCCTCACGGAACAGGGAGGCCACGACCCGCAGGGCGAACGTGGCGATGACGATCGAGCCGATCACCACGACGACGCCGGCGGCCGCGGCCTGGCCGTACTCGAACTTGCGGAACATGGTCAGGTAGATCTCGTAAGGCAGGTTGGTGGTCTGGGAGCCGGGCCCGCCCTGGGTGATGGTGTAGACGGCATCGAAGGTCTGCACGACGAAGATGCTGCCGAGCACGACGCCCAGCTCGATGTACTGCCGCAGGTGCGGCAGCGTGACGAAGCGGAAGGTCTGCAGCGCGGAGGCCCCGTCGACCCTGGCAGCCTCCAGTACGTCACCGGGCTGGGCCTGCAGGCCGGCCAGCAGGATGAGCATCATGAACGGTGTCCACTGCCACACCAGCGCGATCACCAGGGCCGGCATGGGGAAGGTGGAGACCCAGTCGACGGTGGGGCCGTGCTCGGCACCGAAGAGCTGCCAGACAGCGTTCAGGGTGCCGTTGAGGAGCCCGTAGTCGGGGTTGTAGAGGGCGTGCTTCCACAGCAGCGCTGCGGCCACAGGCATCACCAGGAACGGGGCGATCAGCAGAGTGCGTGCAAGGCCCCGGCCCAGGAAGCGGCGGTCGAGCAGCAGAGCCAGGCCCAGTCCGAGCAGCACGCTGACGACCACCACGGACGCTGTGAGGACGACGGTGTTGAGGACCGCATGACGCAACCGCTCGTCGGTGAAGACGAACGCGTAGTTGGACAGGCCGGTGAAATGACGGTCGCCCGGCCGCAGGATGTTCCACTGGAAGGTGGAGATGACGAGTGTGGCCACGAACGGCAGCTGCGTGACGATGACCGTGAATACCAGCGCCGGAAGCAGCGGGAAACGGCGCCGCCACTTGCTATCGCCTGAGCGTCGTCTGACCGGGCGGGCAGGCGGCCCCGTGGTCTTCGTTCGGAGGGGATGGTTGAGCGTGGGCATGGGCTTTCTTTCGCCGTCGGCGGTCTGGGGGCGTGCTGAGCGGGGAAGCTGCTCCGGCCGGGCGCGGACTCCGGCCGGGGCAGGGCGGCTCACTTGTAGTTCTTGGCGACGTCCTCCGCGAGCTTCTGACCGTCATCGAGTGCCTTGTCCACGCTGGTCTTGCCGGCGATGGCGGCGGAGATCTCCTGCGTGGCCTTGGTGCCGAGGTCCTGGAACTCGGGGATGGCGACGAACTGGATGCCGACCGTGGGCCGCGGCTGGACGCCCGGGTTGGACGGGTCGGCCTGCTGGATGGACTTCAGGGTGATGTCGCCGAACGAGGCGGCAGCCTTGTTGTACTGGGGAATCAGGTAGGTGCTGGCGCGCTTGCCGGCGGGGACGCGTGGCCAGCCCAGACGATCTCCGACGAGCTTCTCGTACTTCTTGCTGGACGCCCACAGCATGAACTTCGAGGCGGCGTCGGCCTTCTTGGTGGTCTGCGGCATCGCCCACGCCCAGGCCCACAGCCAGCCGCTGCTGGCGGTCTTCTCCACTGGCGCGTACGCGTAGCCGATCTTTCCGGCGGCCTTGCTGGTGCTGGGGTCTTCCAGCGAACCAGCCGCGCTGGTGGCGTCGTACCACATGGCGACCTTGCCCTGACTCATGGCGTTCAAGCACTCGGTGAACCCGGCCTGGGCCGCGCCGGCCTCACCGTGCTTGCGGACCAGGTCGACGTAGAACTTCGTCGCGTCCTTGAAGCCGCCGGTGTTGACCTGTGCCTGCCAGTCCTTGGTGAACCAGGTGCCGCCGAAGGTGTTGACCATGCTGGTCAGCGGCGCCCCGAGCTCGCCCCAGCCGGGCAGGCCGCGCAGACAGATGCCTCTCATGCCGGGCTCGGCGCCGTCGACCCGGGCGGCGAGGTCTCCAACCTGCTGCCAGGTGGGATGCTCGGGCATCTTCAGGCCCTTCTCGGCGAAGACATCCTTGCGGTACATGAGGAAGGAGGACTCGCCGTAGAACGGCAGGGCATAGAGCTTGCCGTCCGAACCGGACAGCGACTGCACCATCGGCTTGAGCAGGTCGCTCTTGTCGAAGCTCGCGTCCTTGTCGGCGTAGGACCCAAGCTCGTGCAGCCAGCCGTTCTTCTCCCAGATGGGGACTTCGTAGGCGCCGATGGTGGCGACGTCGTACTGGCCGGCATGGGTGGCGATGTCCTGGGTGACTTTGTCGCGCAGCTCGTTCTCGGGAAGGATCGTGAAGTTGACCTTGATACCGGTCTCCTTCGTGAACGTGCTCTGCGTCAGCTTCGCGATGTCCTCCATCTGAGGGTTGCCGACCATCAGCACATTGATGCTCTTCCCGCCGCCGGAGGACCCGCCGGCCCCGGCTCCGGAGCAGGCGGCGGTGGCTAGCAGCGCGGTGGCGGCGGTGCTGGCGAGGATGGCGTATCTCATCGATCGCATGAAGGGGACCTCTCGTACAGATGGGGCGGGAAAGTGGCCGGCGGCTCCCACGGTGGCGCCGCGCGTCAGCCGCTCGGCGGCGGAGCCTCGTCGGACCTTGACTGAGATTCGGCTGAGAGGGGGGATGTCGATGCCTCCCTGGGGTGTCGGGAGCGATATCGATGGCTGAATTATTAGCAGGAGACGACGCCATTGTTAACATATCTTGCGAGAAAATCTCTGGGAATCTATCGTCGTGACGTCTTGCAAGAGGTGTCGTGCCCTTCCGCCCCGGGCGGACGGCCGAACAGCACCCAGCCCCCGACCGCGCCGTTCGTCCCCGAGGAACCCGTATGAGCTCCATACCAAAACCCGCAGACCAGCCCGCTGTCATTGTCGCCGGAGACGCGCTGGTGGACCTGACGCCCGCGCGCACGGCCAACGGTGACGCGGCCTACCAGCCACGCCCGGGAGGCTCCTGCCTGAACGTCGCTGCCGGCCTCGGACGCCTCAGCGTCCCTGCAGCGCTGCTCGCACGTCTCTCCGACGATCATTTCGGCGACCTGCTGCGCAGACACCTCGCGGAATCCGGCACACACCTCACGCACGTGCTGCGGACGCCGGACCCGACCACGCTCGCCGCCGTGCACCTGGGCGATGACATGTCGGCCGTCTACTCCTTCCACGCCAACGGCACCGCCGACCGCGGCCTGCAGCCGACGCATCTCGCCGCGCTGCCGGACGACGGGAGACTTCCCGAGGCAGCGGCGCTGCACGTCGGCTCGCTAGGACTGCTGCTGGAACCACTGGCCTCGACTCTTGATGGACTGCTGCGCCGGGAGTCGGGCCGGCGGCTGGTGTCACTCGACCCGAACGTGCGCCCGGGCCTGGTCACCGACCGTGCAGCCTATCTCCGCCGATTCACCGACTGGGTTGCACTCGCCGACGTGGTGAAGGCGAGCGAGGAGGACCTGGCCTGGCTCCACCCGGGCGAGCCGTACGAGGCGGTGGCCGACCGCTGGCTGGCGTCCGGGGCAGGGCTCGTATTGATCACGCTCGGTTCCCGGGGCGCCTGGGCTGCGGGCCGAACCGCTTGCGTGCATGTGCCCGCCCCGGCGGTCGAGGTAGTCGACACCGTGGGAGCGGGTGACGCCTTCACCGCAGGGGCGCTCGCCTACCTGCACCGGACGAGCCGGCTCAGCCGAGGGGGCGTCGCTGGGCTGACCGCCGAGGAGCTCGAACGGCTGCTTGCGTACGCGGTGGAGATCGCTGCGGACACCTGCACCCGCGCCGGCGCCCAGCCGCCATATCGACGCAACAGCGCGCCGGTCCTGACGTAACTCGCCTGCTGGACGCGCGGCCGGCAGCAAGCCGGGCGGCTGCCCGAGGAAGACTCTCGGGCAGCCGCCCGGGTGCGGCGGCGCTGATGCGGTGGGTGGGGGAGCGCGGCAAGAGGGGAGATGGTCGCAGTGGCGCCGGGGTCAGTCGGCTCTCGTCTGGTTGGTCGTGGCGGCCAGCCAGGCCACGACGAGTGTTCCATGATCATCGTGATGCAGGTCGACTCGGAAGGAGAGGGCGTGGACGATGCCCAAGCCGCGGCCGTGCTCGTCCGGATCGCCGTCGGCGCCTCGGACGTGCGGCTCGGTAGGCTCTCCTTGATCACTCACGACGATACACAGCGCGCCCGGATCAAGGGTCAGGCACAGCGACATCTCGGTTCGCCCGTGCGTGGCCGCGTTGGCGGCGAGTTCTCCCACGACCAGGACAGCCGCCTCACGCTCGTCGTCCGAGAGGTTCCAGAGGGTCAGTACATGGGTGGCGGCGTCGCGGAAGCAGCCGACCAGCGCCTTCTGTGCCGGAAGGGTGAACTGGGCCTTCGGTGAACGGCGCGGGGCCAGGGTCTTCAGTCCCGGTCGCGTGATGTCGACCCATGGGGCGAGGGGCGGGGGGCCGAGGGAGGCCGGGCGGGCCGAGTAGGGAGACATGGCCGGAGCTTTCAGGCTGTGGAAGGAATCCGGTGCCACCCCAGGTGGCGGGTGACCAGGTCCCGGACTGCGGGGCAGGCCGCGAGAGGTGTCGTCATGTCTTATATATGCTCCCGCCGGAGCCATTTGCAATAGATTTGCCCAACAAATCTCATAAAATCCAGTAACTCGACTCGGGCTCTAACGTTCCTTGTGTGATCTAGGGGCTGCAGGGCGGTCCTCAGGGTGCCTCGCACTCGGCAGTCCCGCACGCATCCAAACGCGCCCATACCGGGCCCAGAGCGTCCATGGCCTCCCGGTAGACCTGGTAGGCCTCCTCGAGCACAGCAACCCGCTCAGCGGCCGGCTCATGCCGCCTGAGCAGGGCGGCACCGGCGCGTGGGTCGGCGACGCCGTCAATGAGCCCGACAGCGGTCGCGGCCAGCAGAGCCGCCCCCCGCGCAGCGCTTTCCTCGACATCGGCCACTTCGACCGGCCGCTGCAGTGCGTCTGCGAACATCTGGCTCCACACCTCGCTGTGCGCGGCGCCGCCCGTCAGCTGGGCCGGCCCGGTCACTGAAAGTCGCGAGCCAAGCGCGTCGACATGCCAGCGGTGGTTCAGGACGATGCCTTCCATCAGAGCCCGGAGCAGGTGACCGCGATCGTGCCAGCCGCGCAAGCCGAGAAACGTGCCGGACGTGGCCCCCTGGTGAGGCGAGCCATAGACGAACGGGTGGAACAGCACCTCCGACGGACCGGGCAAGCATGCCTCGACGTCCCGACCAATTGCCTCGTGGACGCTGTCACGGTGTTCGGCCAGCCCGATGACCTGCAGGAACCACTCCAGGTTCGCCACCGAAGTCGGTGAGGTGGACATGGTCATCCACTGCCCCGGGTGGACGAACCGGCGGACCTGCCAGCGGGGATCGACGACGGGGTGCTCAGTGACCACCTCGTTGATGCTGAACGACCCGGCTATCAGGCACAGTTGACCGGGCGCCGCGCCGCCGATCCCTAGCGCGGCCGCGTCCACGTCGTGGGCGCCGGTAACCACGGGGGTACCAGCGGCGAGCCCAGTGAGCGCCGCGGCCTCGCGGGTCACAGTTCCAACGACGGTGTCACTGGCCAGGACGGGCGGTAGCTTGTCGGCGAGCGCGCCGAGCCCGTACAGGTCCAGCAGCTCCGGTGAGTAACCGCCCCGTCGCATGTCGGTGAACGAGGCGCTGGCGTCCGTGGGATCAGTGGACACCTCGCCCGTCAGCCGCAGGCGCAGCCAGTCCTTGCAGGAAAGCAGCCAGCGGGCCTGCTGCAGCGTCTGTGGCTCATGGCGCTGCAGCCACACCAGCAACGCGGCAGGCGAACCCGCGAAGGGCACCGTGCCCGACAGCGCGAGGGCACGGGACCAGACCGGTGTGTCCTGCCAGGCATCCAGCACCGGCTTGGCGCGCGTGTCCATCGCGACGATCGCGGCCCGAACCGGTCGGCCTTCCCTGTCGACGGGGTACAGGCCGTCGCCGTGCCCGGTCATCCCGACCGCGGCGACGGCCCGCCCCGCCCCTGGCCCCGCTTTGGCGAGACAGGCACTGATGGCCCGGTGCGCGGACTGCCATGCCTCGTCCATGTTCCGTTCGACCCAGCATGGGTGAGGGGTCTCCAGCGACAGCGTGCCGCTGCCCTGTGCCAGCTGCCGGCCGGCAGCGTCGAACAGCACGGCCTTGGTCATGGTGTGTCCCGCATCCACACCGAGCACCAGGTCAGGCCTGAGCGGAGTCATTCCGTTACACCCATCCCAGTTCACGGGCGTTGACCGCGGACGCGCACCGGCCGGTCTTCGCCAGTTCAACGACGGCTTCGGCGACGAGCCGCGCCGACCGCCGCGTCGTGGTCGTCGTGTCACCGGCGCTGTGGGTCGTGATTGTGACGTTGTCCAGCACGCGCCAAGGACTGTCCACAGGAAGGGGCTCCTCGTCCTGCACATCCAGCCCGGCCCCGGCGATCCGCCCGGCTTCCAGACAGTCATACAAAGCGCCGGTGTCCACCAAGCGGCTGCGTGCCGTGTTGATGAAGTAGGCAGTCGGCTTCATCAGCGCAAAGTGGCGTGCGCTGATGAACCGCTCCGTCTCGCCCGTCAGCCGAGCGAACAGCTGGACGAAATCCGACTCCCGGAAGATCACGTCCAGATCATCGGCCCGCGCGACCGAGCACCGAGTCAGCACCTCATCGGACACGTAGGGGTCGTACGCGAGCATACGGGCGCCGAAGCCGCGCAACCGCTCTGCGAACGTGCGCCCCACATGCCCCATGCCGATCAGGCCGACTGTGCTGTCACCGATCTCGCGGCCGGGACGGCCGAAATCCTTGCGCCACCCACCGGCCTTGACCGAGGCATCTGAGCGAGCGATGTCCCGCGCCTCTGCGAGCATCAGGCCGACAGCAAGCTCGGCGACGGCCGATGCATTGCGGCCGAACACCGGCACAACAGCCACCCCGCGGGCGGTCGCGGTGGTGACGGCGACGTTCTCCAGCCCCGTGCGGGCCACACACACGGCCCGCAGCTTCGGGGCGGCTCGGAGTACCGCCGAAGGAACCGGAGCGAAGTGCACCGCCAGCACCTCGGCCTCGCCCACCGCGGCCAGGATCTCATCGGACACCCCCACCTCGGGCCCCTGCCATTCCATGGCCTGCTGCGCCGCGTGCTGCTCCGCCTTCGTCCCCGGCCAGTCGATGCTGTCGAGCGGGCCAAAGGGGGAAGCAGGGACCTCCGCCAGAGCGTCCGCGAAATACGCGGCAGGGATGAAACGATCACCGATGATCAGAACATGCAATGTGGTCACCTCGAGTGTCGGCTTCGGCCAGAGCTCCGCAGACTGTCGCATTGTGGCCTCGGGTGACGGCCGCGACACACATTGGATGCCTTTGTCCCGTGCCACCCCTTACCCGCAGAGCTCACCTCCGTCCACAGGGCAAGCCGATCGGCCGGGTAACAGCGGCAGCTGCTGGCAAGCCATTGCCGGAGGCGGTGCTCCTCAACGACGATGATCCCACCTCACGGGTCGGCGCGCCCAGCCATCAAGCCCGTCCGTCAGCGCGGCTACCGGCCGTCCCTCGGGGCAGCAGGCGGACCCGCAAACGGTCATCCGCGGCGATCCGCTCCCGCCACGTCTGCGGGTGCCGACACATCATCCGCCCAGGTCACGGGCTTGATCGCGTGACCGCAAGCCGCGCCCCCGGTCTTCTCGCGGACCAGCACGGTCGGCCGCCTTCGAAGTGCTGCGCCTGCTGCCGGTGAGCGACCGTGACAAAGACACCCCCCTCAACGGGGGCGCACGGCCATGCACTTGGAGTTTGAGATGCGCCGTATCACCACTCTCGCCGTGACCGCCGCGATGGCCAGTGGGCTGCTGTTCGCCGCCGCGCCCGCGCAGGCCGTGTCCGCCGCCCAGTCGGGCGCGCTGACCCGACGCGTCAGCGATGCCCCCTTTGCGGTCATCGCCCGGCCAGCGCCGCCGCCGATTCCGCGCAGCCCCAGGCGACCGTCACACCGGCGCCGCCGTGGCCGTAGTTGTGGACCAGCAGCCTGCCGCCCGGTAGTTCCTCGGCCTCGATCCGCACGCCGCTTGTCCGCACCGGACGCAGTCCCGCGCGGTGTCCGAGGATGCGCGCCCCCGCGATCTGCGGGCGGATACGCGCACACCGCTCGACGATCTCCTCGGCCGCCGCCGGATCCGGCGTGAGCCGCCAGTCGTCCTCCTCGGCCGTGCCGCCCAGAATCAGCCGGTCCGGCTGAGGGAAGAAATACGTCGTCTTCGCCGACGCCCGGTCGGCCGCGGTGAACCACTGGTCGATGCCCGGATTCTCCACCAGCACCAACTGCCCCCGTACCGGCTTAAGCCGGGTGTCCGCGACCAGCTCGCGCGCGCCGAGCCCGGTGCAGTTGACCACGACCCGCGCCCATTCCGACGCCTCGGCCCAGCTCTTCACCGTACGCGTCACGACTCTGCCGCCCGCGGCCTCCAACCGCCGTCGCAGCCAGCCCAGATGAACCGGCATGTCGATCAGCGGAAGCCTGGCCCACAGCCCGTTCCGGTACCCCTCGGGCAGCTCCTCGGCGCGGGCCTCGCGCAGACCCGCCACCTCGGCGGCCCACGGCCCCAGATCCGACAGCCGCTCATGGGCGTGTACGCCTGCTACCAGGCGTACCCCCGTCTCCTGCGGGCGGGCCGCGAGCTGCTCGTACACCCGCAGCGAGGCCAGCGACCATGCGCCGACGAACCCCAGCGGCTCGACGCGGTACGGCCACCACAGCGCGCCCGCCATCGCGGATGTCGTCTCCTGCGGCGCGTCCCGCGTCCACACCTGTACGCGGCGGCCACTCTCCGCAAGCACGATCGCCGTCGTCAGCCCTATGACCCCGCCACCCACCACCAACACGTCGCCGCTCATGACGGGACCGTAACCCAACGGCGGACGCTGTGCTCAGAACGGGTCATAGGTGGGGATACTCAGGACATGTCTGCCGTGTACGCGACCTTCGAGCTGGAGCCGGCGATGCGGGTCGGGGGAGTCCTCGCGGATGGTGGCCACCAAGTGCACCGGGACTTCATGGACTTCGTCGTCGACCGGCGGCCGCTGCTGTTCCAGCTCTGCGACCTCGATGCCGTCTCTCCGCTGGCCTCCGACGTACCGCCGGCGATACTCACCGCCCAGCTGCGCACCCTGATGCTGGACGCGCCGGCGCCATTGGCGGACGGGCGCTGCGTGATCTACGGCTGCCCCGAGTGCGAGTCCATCGAATGCGGCGCGGTGACGGCCGTCATCGAGTGCGACGGCGACGACATCGTGTGGCGGGACTTCGCCTGGCAGACGTCCGGGGCGGCGGACCTGGAACGCAACGGCTACCGCGGGATTGGGCCGTTCCGCTTCCGCGGCGATGCGTACCGCGCCGAGCTCGAACGCCTGCTGCCGGACGGCGAGGCCCCGCCACGGCGCCGGCGGGTCCTGCTCATCGGCGCGCGCGTCGCCCTGCTGGCCAAGCTCGCTGCGGCTCTTCGGACCATCGGCATCGGTGCGGACATCACCCAGGACGGGACCGAGGTCCACGCGGACGAACTCCTCGGCTACGGCGCCGTCGCCTTCGGCCACGCGGTCGCCGAACCCGAACGCGCGGCGGTGCGTGCGGCGTTCGAGGCGGCGGGCGCGGACGCGGCGTTTGTGGACGGGCTCGCCCCCATCATTCCCGTGCTGGTCGCCCAGATAGAACACGCCCTGGACCGCAGCCCGCCGCAGCGCCGGAGGCTGGTCGGCCTGACGTCGTCGGCGGGGGTGGCACACGTGGAGGTGACCTCGACGTGTCGGGTACGGCTCGTCGCGTACCGTCTGGACCGGCTGTACCGCACATACACGAGGGAGGTGTTCGACGGGGTGCTGGAACCGGGTGAGCACCGGGTTCCGGTTGAGGGGCGGGCGGTGAGGGGGCGGTCGTTCCTGGTGGGGCGGACGTTGGGGGGCGTGGTGGTGGCGCCGGTGGTGGGGTGAGGTCGTTTCTGAGGTTGATGCCCGGGGGCGGACACCGGGTTTCATGCGACGAGTGACAGCGTACGTGACGTGATCAATTGCTGTTCATACTCGCCTGGCGCGAGGTGGCCGAGGGCGGAGTGGCGGCGGCGCTGGTTGTAGTACGACAGCCACCCGAACAGCTCCAGCCGTGTCTGCGCCTTCGAGGTCCAGCGACTTCCGTGCAGCAACTCGCGCTCGAGGCCCTGGAAGAACGATTCGGCGATGGCGTTGTCATACCTTGAGCCGACGCGGCCCATGCTGCGGCGGATGCCGTGCCTCACGTCGGTGCACGACGCGGTGTGACCGGCCCGCGCCAGATCAGCCTGGAGATGGACCCTGCATGTAGTCGCCGAGAGGGAAGTACCCGTGCAGGTATTTTCCCGGTGTCCACAGCCGCCCCCTTGACTGGATACTCGGCCAACGCTCTCACAGAAAGTTATGGGAACCGGGAAGGGACGTCGACACTGACGGCCGCCACGGTGCCCCACAGGAGGGAGGTGTTGGACATAGCGTACGGACGCACCGGCTGGGAACGCCTGCCCTCACCTTATGCATGCGGCGCTCGCGCAGCCCACTTCTCCTGCCAGTCGTCCGATCATGGCTGAACCGAGACGAGGCCGGCAGGCCACAGCCTATCCCCCTCGGTTCAGCACCCCACACCCCGTACGTGAAGGCAGGCATTGCCCATGGTGGCCACTATTGTGCTGGTGCATGGCTTGTGGACCGATGAGTCGATCTGGAATGAGGTCACGCCGATCCTTCGGGGATCGGGATACTGGGTGAACACCGTGCAGCTACCCCTGACTTCGCTGGTCGACGACATCGCCGCCACCCGGCAGGCACTGGAACAGTGGCCCGCACCGGTCGTCGTGGCCGGATGGTCCTACGGCGGGGTGGTGGTCACCAACGCGGCGCTGCAGGCGCCGAACGTGACAGGGTTGGTATACGTCGCGGCGTTCGCCCCTGATGAAGACGAGAGCATCGCCGACATCACCAGCCGCTTCCCTCCCACTGCGCTGGCCTCCGCCATGCGCCCCACCGAGCGTGGCGACATGGCCCGCATCGACCACGACCTCTACTCGCGGGTCTTCGGCTCCGATGCCCCGCAATGGCGAGTCATGAGCATGGCCAGAACACACAAGCCGGCCTCGCTCCGCTGCCTGCACGCGCCGTCGGGCAAGCCCGCCTGGCTCCACACGCGCTCCTGGTACCAGATCTCCGAACACGACCACGCCCTCAACCCACGGGCCCAGCGGTGGATGGCCGAACGGATCGGCGCCACTACCGTCAGCCTGCCGACCGGCCACAGCTCGCCCCTGTCGCGTCCAGAGGAGGTCGCCGCCCTCATCACCGCAGCCGCAACCACCTGCCACACCCCGGGGACAGCTCGGCCGCCGACCGCCCTGACCCGGCGGCCGAGCGTTTCGGACACACCTCATTCCAGCGGTGGACCTCTTACTCAGCGTGGTCCGGCCCACCAACCGTGAACCATCCGCTCACGCGCAAGATGCACAAGAGAAACAAGATGCACAAGAGAAAGGAGAGTGCCATGAACCGACCAAGATTGTCGGCTGCGTGGGCGGTGCCCGTCGCAATGGTTGTTGCGCTGGTTCCAACGCTGGCTGCCCCGGGGTGGGCCGCGGAAGGCGATCCGGCGCCGACGTTGGGCACGCCGTTCAACTACATCAATGACGCCTACAGCAAGGCTGTCCAGGATATCTGGAATGATAAATCCAACGACGTGCAGGGCACAGGTGAGGTGTTCAACTTCGGTGGCATCTCCCATTTCCACGCCGGCAAGCATTGGGACCAGGCTTGGCTGCGCGACACCTCGTTCTCTGCTGACCTCGGTCTGGCGATCCCGTACCCGGACATCGCACGGAAGACCATCTCCAAGATGGTCCAACAGGATCCCAATAATTCCAATGCCAAGGTGTGGTACCAGGACCAGTCCGGACACTTTCCCAAGTGGCCGGACTTGACGGACTCAATCGTCGGAGCGGTCGGGGCCTGGTCTATCTACCTCACCGAGGGAAATACCGCAGACTTCAACGGCACTCAGTCGTTCCTGGATTGGAGCTACGAGCTGACACAGAACACCTTGAAGCGGGCAGAGCGCGAAGTCCAGGACTCGACCGGGCTGTTCAAAGGATGTTCTGTCTTCATGGAGTCGTTCAGCGCCTACCCCTCGAAATATTGGGAGGACGAGAGAGCGGGCTATGATTCGGCCGGAAAGAAGACCATGGCGCTGAGCACCAATCTGCTCTACTATCGCGGCTACCAGATCGCGGCCAAGATGGCAACCAAGTTGGGGAAAGCGACGGATGCGCAAACCTACACCAACAAGGCCGCAAATTTGAAGGCAGCCATCAATGGCAACCTATGGGATCAGGATAAGGGATACTACGCCTACTACGTCGAAGTAAAGAACACCGTAACTCGCGGCATCACGTCAGTAGGCGCCAAGTCAGACCGGATAGAGGGACTCGGAGAGGCACTTGCGATCTTGTGGGGGGTGGCGGACGACAATAAGGCGGCGAAGGTCCTGCAGAACGTACCGCGGATGACCGGCTTCCCGTCGGCGGGGATGCCCACCCTCTGGCCCAAATACCCCGAATGGGAAGGCAACGAAAGCGGCACAGACACCTCGCAGTACTACCACAACGGCATGATCTGGCCGTTCGTCCAGGGATATTGGGCCTGGGCCGCGGCATCGCAAGGCGACGTGGACACCTTCCACTCCGAACTGCGCAAGCTGCTGTCACTGCAGCACCAGACCGACACCTTCCAAGAGTTCTACAAGGACGACGGGAACCCCAGGCTCCCCGACGGCAGCCTCCGCGGCTCAGAACGCCAGTTGTGGAGCGCCTCGGGCTTCCTGGCCATGATCTACCACGGCCTGTTCGGGATGAACCTCACGGAGAACGGACTGGAATTCCGCCCCACGGTACCGGCCAACTTCAACGTTTCGGCCGCCAGGCTCGATAGCATGAAAATCAAGTACCGCAACGCGACTTTGGATATCTCCATCCTTGGGGCGGGCAACGCGATCAAGGAATTCAAGCTGGACGGCGCAAACCACGCCCCGATCATCCCCACCGACCTGACGGGTCAACACACCGTCCAGATCGAGATGGCCGGCAGCAGGATCGGACCGGTCACGGGCCTTGCCGGCAAATGCATCGACGTGCGTGGGGCCAATCCAGCCCAGGGAACGCCGATCCAGCTCCAACAGTGCAACGGCACGCCCGCTCAGCGAGTGACCGTTACCTGGGACCAATCGCTGCGCGTCCTCGGCAAATGCGTGGACGTGACGGGAGGAGGAATGAGTGACGGCACCAACATTCAACTCTATCCGTGCAACAACACCGGCGCACAACGTTGGGAGCCCACTTCTTCGGGAGGGATCCGAAACCCCCAATCCGGTCTATGCCTCGCCGTACCCGGAACCACAAGCGACGACGGAACCCAGTTGCAGATCAAGCCCTGCGTCAATGGCAGCGATCGGCAGAAATGGACTCTACCTGTACCGCGGGGCCCGATCAACCTCACCAATACTGCTGGACCGTGCATCGACGCGGCCGGCTCCAAGAACAACAACGGCACAGCGGTGCAGCTGTTCACCTGCAACGGCACAGATGCTCAGGTGGTCTACCAAGACGGAAGCAGCCTGCGCCTGTTGGGCAAGTGCATGGACGTGGCCGGCGGAAAGACGGACAACGAGACCAAGGTGCAGCTGTACGACTGCAACGGCACCGGCGCGCAGGTCTGGGAGGTCCAGTCCAACGGCGCGCTGCGCAACCCGCAGTCAGATCGCTGCCTGGACGACCCCGACGCGTCCCCGACGCCGGGCACTCAACTGCAGATCTACGACTGCAACGGCACCGACGCCCAGAAATGGTATCGGTCGTTGTTGTAGCCGACGAGTTCGGACGTGACGCCTTGTAAGGCGTCAGCGAAATGTACGTAAGCGTGCATCTCCGCTCGCAACGCTCGACTGAGGATGCTGCTCCAACGTGTCGACAGCCCGTCCCGGCCCTCGACACGTTGGAGCAGTTGAGGCCAGTGCGCACCGTCGGCGACGATGCCGACCACCCCGGCTGCTGGCAGGCAAGGCGAGTCGCGGGTCGGCGAATTGGATTGGTGTACTGCGACCCGCGGTTCAAGCGGCTGATCACCGCGATCCCACCACGCGCTGGTCCGGCCGGTTCTCCGACGCGCAGTGGCTCCAGGACGACCTCGGCTCGATACAGCCGGTCAGCCACGTACTCCTCAGCTGGGAGAACGCATACGGCAAGGCGTACCAGATCCAGACCTCCAACGACGCCACCAACTGGTCGACCATCCACTCCACCAGCAACGGATCCGGCGGCGTAGAGAACATCACAGGCTGTCCGGCTCGGGGCGCTACTTACGGATGTGCGGCACGGCCCGAGGCATGCAGCGGGGCTACTCGCTCTACTGCCTGCAGTTCTTCAGCAGCTGAACCCTTGGCCTCGGCCCTCCCGAGTGCCGCGGCCGGTGCTACCGCTGCTGTTCACCGCGGTCATCCGCCCCAGATTCGGAGACACCTGTGAGACGCATAATCGCTGTTCTGGGGCTGCTCCTCGCAGCCCTCACACCGACCTTCGTACTGTCGCAGCCAGCCGGCGCAGCCACGATCGGGGCGGTGACCGGCTATAAGGGCATGTGCCTGGACGTGCGCTCGTCAAACAACAACAACGGCACAGCGGTGCAGCTCTACACCTGCAACGGCACCGGCGCGCAGCAGTGGACCGCGCAGTCGAACGGGACGTTCCGGGCACTGGGCAAGTGCATGGACGTGGCCGGCGGAGCGAAGGACAACGGCACCTTGGTGCAGCTGTACGACTGCAACGGCACCGGCGCGCAGGTCTGGGAGGTCCAGTCCAACGGCGCGCTGCGCAACCCGCAGTCAGGGCGCTGCCTGGACGATCCCCTCGCGTCCCCGACGCCGGGCACTCAACTGCAGATCTACGACTGCAACGGCACCGACGCCCAGAAATGGCAGTTCTCCAATCCGGGCTGGAAAGGCGCCTGGGCCGCCGCTCCCTGCTCCAACGGACCCGCCTTCACCAACCAGACCATCCGCATGGTCGTTCACAGCACCACGGCAGGTTGGGGGGCGCGCGTGCGGCTGACGAACCGGTACGGGACCGCGCCGCTGGCTGTCGGCGCCGTCACTATCGCGACCCGGTCATCGGGCGGCACGGTGGCCTACAGCCAAACCGTCTTTTTCAACGGCGCGACCAGTGTCTCCATCCCCGCCGGCGGCGACCGGACCAGCGACTTGATCGGCGAGGTGTTGGACGCCGATCAGAGCCTCCTGGTCAGCATCTACCTGCCCGGATCCACCGGTCCCTCCACCTGGCATCCAGAGGCCCACGAGACCACCTACATCGCCTCGGGCAACCATGTCAACGACACCTCTACCGCCAACTACTCCGGCACCAGCACATCCTGGTACTTCCTCGACGGCCTCGACGTGTTCTCGGGCTCGCAAGACAAGAGGACCCTGGTCGCGGTGGGCGACTCCATCACCGACGGATCAGGATCGACCACCGGCGCCGAGGCACGCTGGCCCGATGACCTCGCCCGGCGACTCAACGCGAACGCGACACCGCTCGGCGTCGTGAACGCCGGCATCGGCGCCAACCGCGTGCTGACGTCCACGGCCACACCCGTCGGCGGTGGTCAGCAGGACAGCCTGGTCACCCGCTTCTCCCGGGATGTCCTCGACCAGCCGGGCGTCAAGTCGGTGATCCTGCTGGAGGGCATCAACGACATCGGCAACTCCCAGGTGACGACGCAGAACACCACCATCCCGTCCGCGCAGGACATCATCGCCGGCTACCAGAAAGTGATCGGACAGGCACACGCGGAGGGTATCAAGATCTACGGCGGGACGATCCTGCCCGACAAGGGCTCGGGCTACTACAACGATGCCCGTGAAACCACCCGCCAGGCGGTCAACACCTGGATCCGCACCCCCGGCAGCTTCGACGGCTTCGTGGACTTCGACGCCGCGATCCGCGACCCCAGCAACCTCAAGCAGATGAAGCCCGCCTACGACAGCGGGGACCACCTGCACCCCAGCGACATGGGCTACCAGGCCATGGCGAACGCGGTCGACCTGGACATGATCACCCGCTGATACCACCCGCAGGGATTACGCACCGGCTACTCGGCAACACCCAGATCGCCGCCGAGTAGCCGGTGCCACGTCGGCCGGCAGTGCGACGCGACGCCCGAACACCGGGTCCATGCCCCTTCGCGCATGGAAAAGAACGGAAGGAGACACGAGGACAACGACCCGGTTCAGGCGACGCGAGCGGGGTGTGGTCACCCGACTCGTCGCTGCCGGGACGCTTTGCGTCGCGGCGCTGTCGATCTCGCGGCGCAGGTAGCCGCCACCGCGGCGGGTACGGATCCGCTCGAGCAGCGCGTGACCGTTCTGCTGAGCCAGATGACCATCGCGGAGAAGGCGACGCTGCTGTAGGGCGTCATGCGCCCGCCCGGGGAGCCTGCGGTGGGGTACGTCGCCGGGGTTCCCCGGCTGGGTATCCCGCAGGGTTCACGGACGGTGCGGCCGGGGTGGGCGACGGGCAGGAGGCCACGGCGCTGTCGGCGCCGGTGTCGCTGGCGGCCAGCTTCGACACGACGCTCGCCGGCGGGTACGGCAAGGTGATCGGGCAGGACGAAGGCGCGCGCGGCTACCCAGTCCCGTACGCGCCGATGGTCAACATCGTGCGGCTGCCGCAGGGCGGGTGCGATTACGAGACGCTGGGCGAGGACCCGCAGTTGGCCGGCGCGATGGCGGTGGAGAACATCAAGGGCATCCAGAGAGACCAAAGACGCCGCGGATGGCAGGACGCCTGGCCGAGGACATATTCACCGCGCTGGACGAGCGGAAGGTGACCGTGCCAGGCACGGCAGCCGCATCGACGATCGTGCCCTCGCTCGCCGGCCAGCTGTTCGCCGTGCTCCATGCTGGAAGCCCAGATCAAAGACCTGCTGGAGGCCCACCCTCTTTCCCAGCTCCTGATGTCGCTGCCCGGCGTGGGCATCAGGACCGGTGCCACCCTGCTGGTCACCATCGGCGACGGCTCGACCTTCGCCACCTCCGGGTACCTCGCCTCCTTCGCCGGACTCGCCCCGGTCACCAAGTCCTCCGGCAGCTCGATCCGCGGCGAACGCGCACCCCACCGCGGAAACCGGCAACTGAAGCGCGCCAGGGAGGACTCCAGCGTTTTCACACTCGGGTTCATTGCACTCGCTCCAGCGCACCTCGCGTCTGCAAGGGTTGTGGTGCCGACGTGACAACGCCTTGGGTGAGTTGATCGATTTGACGGTGTGCGCGGTCGACTTCCGCGCGAGCCGCCTCAAGTTCTGCGGACAACGTGGCCAATATTTTCTGCTGCTTGGCCAGGCGCTGGTTTGCATGGCGTGCGTTCCTCTGCGTCTCGTGGACATGGGCGGTGAGCTGGTCCCGCTCTTCAGTCAACCGATGCACCGCCGACAGAGCGTCGTCGCATTGCCGTTTCGCCTGCTTGAACCCGGCCTGCGCCTCGTCACGGGCCTGGCCGGCCGCGGAGAGTGCGGACTCGGCTTCCTGCCGGACGGTCAGGGCATAGCGCTTCTCCTGTTCCGCCTGTTCCAACTGCCTGCGTAGCTCTTCGATCTCGTGCGCCGAGGCACTTGCCTGGTTCTGAGCCGCCTGGGCCGCCGACAGTGCCTCGGCCGACCTGGCGTGCATCGCCATCATCTCGGCGCGAGTCTGCTCCAAAACCTTGGTGAGCTCCCCGTTCTGGGCAACGAGCCGGTCGCGTTCGGTGACTGCTGCAAGCCGCAGCGCGGCGTCGTTCTCCGATGCCGCAGCAGCCGCGTCGTACGCGGCGCGGATCCTGCGGTACTCGGCTACCTTCCCCTGGGCCCGTTGTTCGGCTTCGGCAGCGTGGCGTTCGGCGGTCTCTGCCCGCTTCTGGTCCTCGGCCGCGCGTGCCCACGCGTCTGCGGTTACGCGCTGGGCGCTTTCGCGTTCGGCCTGGGCAACCGCAATCTCTGCGGCGGCCTCCGCCCGGATACGAGCCAAGGTCTCCTCCACACCCGCCACGCTGAGGCCCGTCGTCAACGCTTGCGCCAACATACAGCTCGCCTGCTGAAGCTGATCAACGATGTCCCAGGTTGCTGCGACCTGGCCCGTAAGTCCGCCTGCCTGTCGGTTGCGCTCCCGCTGCTGGGCAGCCGCCGCCTGGCACGCTCCGTCGTTGTCTCGGCAATACGGGTAGAGAATACCTCCGTTGTCCTGGTAAATCCCCCGGCCACAGTATGCGCAGCGGGTCATCTGTTCCTCGAAGGGGTGCTGTTCCTTGTGGCCCTCGTGTGTGCCGTCCTGGCCTTCGGCAGCGCCGCTCATATTGCGTCTCCGCTCATCCCTCCCGCCGGCATGCGTACGGGTGCCTTTGCCCACCGGATAGGCGACGGTAAAACCCTATGCCGCTCAGCACGTCCTAATAAGGTTCGATCACCTGAATCAGGCTGCCTTAAGGATGATTTGAGGGTCCGTTTAGATTTACACAACAACCTTTCAGAATCAAGTTGAATGAAAAACAGCCCGCTGTTCCGTGATGCTGCGGGGGGCTTGATGTGAAGAGCGTGGAGGTGAGTGTTTCCCACCCAGACGCTAACCATCTGCAGAGCGCGAGTGTGCGAGATTGCGCTCAGATGTGCGTCGTCAGCATTTCTCCTATGTGTCAGCCGATCCACATCGCCGTTCGGAGTCAACCTCCGCATGAAAAGATGCGGTCACGTCACGCCGTCGAAGAATTCTTTGATCGCGTCGCGGAGGCCACGGCGGCAGGTGGTATTGCCGGGCTCGTGATCTCGGCGTCCGCGCCGCAGTCATGTATCCGATGTCCTTGACTGGTGGTTGAGCAACGCTTCGCTGGACGGTGCGGCACCACCACGCCCCCGGTCCGACCCAGGGCGTTGTGACACAGATCACTCATCGCGCCTGCTGAAAAAGTCGACCCCACCCGCAACCCGGAGGTAAGCCGAACGTCTGTGGGGGTAGAGGCACGCCTCTTCCCCCAAGGGTGTCCGTCACGGGTAACCACCCGTGACGGACACCCGACTGATCCATCATCATCCGCGTTCAAGGATCGGTATGACTGCACTCCCCGCCAAGTCATCGAGCCTCAGCCCCGGCAGGATACGCACGGTTCTGGGAACGTCCGCCGTCGCTGCCGGGCTGGCCATCGGCTTCGCCAACGCTGTCGGCGGCGGTTCCAAGACCGCTGCCGACACGGCACTTGCGTCGCCGCCCGCTCTCGCGTCGGAAGCCCCTGCGGTATCGGCGCCCGTAGAGCCGGGCTCGCACGCAGCTCCTGCGGCGCCGCCGACGCCGCCAGGAGCTCCATGAGGACGGCGACAACCCCGACCGTCCCAGCCGGGGTCGGTGGTCCGCCGTCGGCTGCGTACAGGCCGGGGCTGTTCTTTGTCGGCGTCTCCGGCAGCGTGCTGAGCCGAGCATGGCACCGTCTGCTGCACGGCTCGTCGGACAGGCACAACTCATTCGGAGGCGAGCCTCCCCAGGCGCGCTCCATTACCACGTCCACGACGCCGGCCGCCCTGGGCAAGCCCCGCATCGACGAGCTCTACCACCACCGCAGACTGGGCCTGGTTCGTCTGGCGCTGCTCTTGGTGGACGACCTTCCAACAGCGGAAGACGTGGTACAGGACGCCTTCGCAGCGCTCTACCATCGCCACGGGGACCAACTTGCCCGCCTGGACGACCCGGAAGCCTATCTGCGCACCAGCGTCCTCAACACCGCCCGCTCGGTCCTGCGCCGCCGCCGGACAGCGCGTGCCCACACTCCCGAACGGGTGGGACACGCACCACCGGCCGAAGAAGCCGTACTCCTGCGCGAGGAACATCGCGAAGTCCTCCACGCTCTTCGACGTCTCACCCAGCGTCAGCGCGAAGTGCTGATCCTGCGCTACTGGTCCAACCTCACCGAGGCCGAGATCGCCGACGCCCTGGGACTGTCCCGCGGAACAGTCAAGTCCACCGCCAGTCGCGCCCTCGATGCCCTCAGCCGGCAGTTCGAAGCCGAACAATGAACGATCAACACTCCCATCGTGTCGAAGGCCCCCTGGAACGACGACTGCGGGCCGCACTCCAGGCCCGAGCCAACGCCGTTGACCTGCACGACCTTCGGCCCGCCTCCCCGCCACTTGGTAGCGCGGCGGTCCGGGGCTTGGTCCGGCGCGCGTTCTTGGCGCTGTTCGGCCTGGCGGCGGCAGCCGCCTGCGTCCTGCTCCTCATGAGACAACAAGAGACACCGACACCGGTCAAACCTTCGCAGACCCCCTCGGTGTCCCACCTCCCGAACCCGACATCGCCCCCCGCCCCCGCCCCGGCCCCCGGCCCCGACCCGCCACCGGAGATCCCGAACACCACAGGAACCAAGGGCATCCACGACGGCACGCTCACTCCCACCGCGCCAAGCCCGAAGGCCAACTCCCGCACAGCCGACACAGACCCGACACCCCGCCGGACGCCCCCCGAGGCCCACAAACAACCCTCCCCCATCACCACACCCACCCCGGCGTCTCCCCTCGAGCCATAGCCCAAAGGCCTGAACCGCCTGCGGCAGAATCCGCATTGCGCGCGCTCGTCGCCGTCCGCCGGCAGGTCCGCTTCTGGCGTGACGAACTGAAGCACGCGTCGCGGATGCGTGTGGCCATGGTCGAAACGGTAGTGCTCAGCGCGTCGATAAGGCGCCTCGTGGCGCACAAGGTCCGCTCGATCACCCACCGCTCCGGCAGGTGAGGGCGACCGGGCGGCAACTCCCGACTCATTGTGACGGACGTCACTGATCTGCTGTTGGAAAGCGTACTGCGACCCGCAACCAGGGCGCAGGCCGCACGTCTATGGGGGAAAGAAGCACCTCCCCAGAGGATGTTCCGTAGGGGAATCCCCCCGCGGCGGACGTCCGACCAGTCAATCAACACCTGGCCCCACCCGCGACATTGACACACCGCCGCACCGGCCCATCGCCTGCCTGCGACAACGCGGGACAGTTCCGCCACCCCACGCCGATCCACTCGTCGGCGGACCCATCTCAAGGACAAGGACGAGCAGTGACCCACCCGCGACAGCGAACAACAGCAGGGCTCCTGGCGCTGACCGCCGCACTCACCACATCAGTAACGACCGGTGCCACCACGGCCCAAGCGCGGCACGCAGGGTCAAAGGAAGATCAAATCAAAGACGCGGTCGAGCTGTGCAACAACCCGTCAGGGCTAGAAGCCAGGCTTACCATGAACCAACAGCTTTTTGGCTTTGGCCGAGGGTGGTGCGAGTTTGTCACAGAGGGAAAGCAGCAGTACATCAAGCGCGACAGTAAAGTGGTCGATCCTCTCTTCAACTGCACCAGCCAGCCCCAGACAAATCAATATGCGCAGGCGCACGCGGTTGCGAATGGTTTCTCCTATACATTCACTTGGGGGGCCAGTCTCGACTTGGGTGTGGTCAAGGCGTCGGTTCAGCACTCTCTCGGCTTCTCTGTCACGGAGACCGAAACCACAACCATCACAAAGGGCCTGACCGTAGCGCCCGGCCATGTCGGCTGGCTTGAGGCCAGGATCCCGATGGTGGAGCTGAAGGGGCACTTTGTGCTGCACCTGAGAGACTCGTTTGACGTATCCGACAACTTCCCTGATCTGAAGAACAATGGCAACCAGAAGAACACGGGTTATGACCAGGATTGGGTAATTCCCCTGGAGGGCACCGTGAACGTGGATGTGCTGGACAAACCGCAGCTCGACGACGGCAAGGTCAATGCCGTCGTCCAGGGGCGCACGATGAACTTCGACGAACGTTTGAGCAGATGCGATGAATCCGGGTTCGTGGACGTGGCGCAGGGCAAGAAGGGTAGCGCGTCCTCGAACCCCGAGGCGGCTCCACAGGCGCTCGACGACAACCTCCAAAGCTGGTGGTGGTCGGCGGGAAACGCGAATACCCATGCCGACGGGGAATGGATATCGGTAGACCTCGGTAGCCCACGGAAAGTCCAGTTCGCCCGTATCTGGTGGGGCGACAACCAATGCTACAACTACGAGATCCAAGCCAAAGTCAACGGTGAGTGGAAGACCACCAAGGAAGTCTTCGACGGGTGGTCAAACCCACATATCCTGGAACTGGACGAGCAAACAGCCGCCTCCAAGTGGCGGGTGTACTGTACCCGAACCTGGAACCCCGAGCGGACAGACGGGTACTGGAACTTTTCGATCAAGGATCTGGAACTGTACCCGGCCATCGATGGGTGACACCTGCCTACGTCACGACCAGGCGATGGCAGGTCACTGATCCCGCCGTGACGCGATACGTCTCTCAGCGGCGCGACATGCCTCGCTGGGCAACGAAGCTCCGGTCCGGTGAAGAGTCCACGCACGGACACCCCACCGCCGGAGCTTCGTTGTCCAGCCGCGTCTTCACGGTACGGGTACCCGCAGCTGCCCTGTCACACCTGCTCAAGAAGACCCGGTTGCCCCACGGATACGCCCACACACTGAACTTTTTGGCTGATGGCTTGACTTGGGCTCAGGATGGTAGTGACGGTCGCCCATTCGGGCGGGTCGCCTCATAGGGCGCAAAACGTTGTTCGCCGAACTCGGCCTGCGCTGCCGTGCTCATGCCCCGCCAGTATTGGAGATTGAATGCCGTGCCGTCATCGACCGACGCCAGTGCTGCACGGTGTTTCTCGCTGCCGGGGTAGACGTGCGGATCACGATGGTGTCGGCCAACGGCCCAGACGATCATGAAAACGCCTTGGGTCAGTACGAGCGCGGCGGTGAGGTAAATCAAGGCCAAAACTCCAAGGGCACTGTGGAATCGTGAGGGCACGCACGAGTGGTTGATTCGGCTGTCCAGCCAGATGGTCTCGCCGAGGCTGAACAGACCGGCTCTCCGCCTCGCGCCGGAAGAGGTGGCTCGGGGCAGGCAAGTAACAGGAGCCATTCGTTTCGTCTCAACGTGCCGGAGGCGAGACGGGACTGATCCCACTATGGGAGCGATCCTGCGACCGTAAAAGAGTTCTGCAATGAATTAAGGGAACTTTCATTGTTCTGGACTGGTCATTAGCATTCCGTGGATTGCCATTGGTTGGTGGCCCTGGGTGTCTCGGCTCACCGAGGATACTTTGGCCGTGCGTTTTCAACTTGCGGTGCTCTCGGCAGCCGTTACTGCGTGAAGAACCAAGAAGAGGGCCCGGACGGTACGCAGACCGTCCGGGCCCTTATGAGGACGGTGACCCGCCCTGATGCCTCGTCAGCGACGTCGGCCGGGATCCGCGAGACCCGCGCGACGCAGCGCGTCAGCCATCGCGCTGTTCGCGGGCGGCGGAGCCTGGCGGTCGCCGCCCCGCTCGCCGCTGCGGTCCCCGCGCCCGCCCTGCCGGCGGCGCTGTTGCTGCGGCGGACGGCCGCCGCGCTCACCCCGCTCCCGCTGCTTCGGACCGCCGCCGCCCGCCTCCTTGGGCGCGGCCTCGTCGTCGAGGCGCAGCGTGAGCGAGATCCGCTTGCGCGGGATGTCGATGTCCAGGACCTTCACCCGCACCACGTCGCCCGGCTTCACCACGTCGCGCGGGTCCTTGACGAACGTCTTCGACATGGCGGACACATGCACCAGGCCGTCTTGGTGAACACCGATGTCCACGAAGGCACCGAAGGCCGCCACATTGGTGACCACGCCCTCCAGGATCATCCCGGACGCCAGGTCGCCGATCTTCTCGACGCCCTCCTTGAAGGTGGCCGTCTTGAACGCGGGCCGCGGGTCGCGCCCCGGCTTCTCCAGCTCCCGCAGAATGTCGGTCACCGTCGGCAGACCGAAGGTGTCGTCCACATAGTCGGCCGGCTTCAGCGAGCGCAGCACCGGGGCGTTGCCGATCAGGGATGCGACCTCCTCGCCCGCCGTCTTCACCATGCGCCGCACGACCGGATACGCCTCCGGGTGCACGCTGGAGGCGTCCAGCGGGTCGTCGCCGCCGCGGATCCGAAGGAAGCCGGCGCACTGCTCGTACGCCTTGGGGCCGAGCCTCGCCACGTCCTTCAGCGCCTTGCGGGAGCGGAAGGGGCCGTTGGAGTCGCGGTGCGCCACGATATTCTCGGCGAGTCCGGTGCCGATGCCCGAGACCCGTGAAAGCAGCGGCGCGGACGCGGTGTTGACGTCGACTCCGACGCCGTTCACACAGTCCTCGACGACCGCGTCCAGCGAGCGGGAGAGCTTCACCTCGGACAGGTCGTGCTGGTACTGGCCGACGCCGATCGACTTGGGGTCGATCTTGACGAGTTCGGCCAGCGGGTCCTGGAGGCGGCGGGCGATGGACACGGCGCCGCGCAGTGAGACATCGAGGCCGGGCAGCTCCTGCGAGGCGAACGCGGACGCGGAGTACACCGAGGCGCCCGCCTCGGAGACCATCACCTTGGTGAGGCTCAACTCCGGGTGTTTGGCGCACAGTTCAGCGGCAAGCTTGTCGGTCTCGCGGGAGGCCGTGCCGTTGCCGATCGCGATCAGATCGACCGAGTGCTCCTTTGCGAGCCGCGCCAGCCTGGCCAGGGACTCGTCCCACTTGTTGGCGGGAACGTGCGGATAGATCGTGTCGGTGGCGACGACCTTGCCCGTCGCGTCGACCACGGCGGCCTTCACACCGGTACGGAATCCGGGGTCGAGTCCGAGCGTGGCCCGGGTGCCGGCCGGCGCGGCCAATAGCAGATCCCGCAGGTTCGCGGCGAAGACCCGTACCGCCTCGTCCTCGGCCGCCGTGCGCAGCCGCAGCCGCAGATCGATGCCCAGGTGCACCAGGATCCGCGTCCGCCATGCCCAGCGAACCGTGTCGGCGAGCCACTTGTCGCCGGGACGGCCGCGGTCGGCAACATCGAAGCGCCGGGCGATCATCGACTCGTAGAGGGAGGGGCCCGGCTGCTCGGACGGCTCCTCGGGCTCCAGGACCAGGTCGAGTACTTCTTCCTTCTCGCCCCGGAACATGGCCAGCACCCGGTGCGAGGGCAGTTCCTCGAAGGGCTCGGCGAAATCGAAGTAGTCGGCGAACTTGGCGCCCGCCTCCTCCTTGCCCGCGCGTACCTTCGCCGCCAGCCGCCCGCGCGTCCACATCCGTTCACGCAGCTCGCCGATGAGGTCTGCGTCCTCGGAGAAACGCTCCGTCAGGATGGACCTCGCGCCCTCCAGCGCCGCCGCGGCGTCCGCGACGCCCTTGTCGGCGTCGACGAAAGCGGCGGCGGCCGCGAGCGGCTCCACCGACGGATCGGCGAGCAGCCCCTCGGCGAGCGGTTCGAGACCCGCCTCGCGCGCGATCTGCGCCTTGGTGCGCCGCTTGGGCTTGAAGGGCAGATAGATGTCCTCGAGGCGCGCCTTGGTGTCGGCCGCCCGGATCTGCTCCTCGACCTCGGCGGTGAGCTTGCCCTGCTCGCCCACGGACTGAAGAATCGCGGCCCGCCGCTCCTCCAGCTCCCGCAGATAGCGCAGCCGCTCCTCCAACGTGCGCAGCTGCGCATCGTCGAGCATCTCGGTCGCTTCCTTGCGGTAGCGCGCGATGAACGGCACGGTCGACCCGCCGTCGAGCAGCTCGACGGCTGCCGTCACCTGCCGCTCGCGTACGCCGAGCTCCTCGGCGATCCTGCCTTCGATGGACGTCGTCACGGTTCCCCGACTCGCCTTCTCATGCTGGTCGTGCTGGCTGTGCTTGAGAGTGCATTGTGCCGCGTGGCCGGGGCCCGTGTCGCGCGCCGCCTCGGACCCGATCCGGCCGTCGGGCCGCACCGGCGGGCGTCAGTCCTTGCTGCTGAGGTCCGCGGGGAAGGCGCCGGCAGCCACGGCGAGGCTCAGCAAGCCGCGCGCCAGTTCGGTCAGCCGCTCGACGCCCGCGGCGCCCAGATGCTCGTACGGAGCCTTGTCGATGCGGTCCGTGTGGTCTTCGAGCCCGGCCCGAAGCTGAGCGCCCGCCTCGGTCAACTCGCCCTCGGCGTCCAGCAGTCCGCGCTCGCGCAGCCGCTCCTGCGCGGCCTGCCAGTCGGTGCGCCGCCAGCCGCGGGTGGCCAGGATCCAGCGCGGCGCCGCACCCTTCCCGGTCGCCGTGTGGCTCACCATCGCCTCGAGGGGATCGAGCCCGGCCGAGAGCAGGGCGGCGAGATGGCCGTCGCCGCGGTGCTCGCGCAGCAGGGTCGCGGCGTGCCAGTACGCGAGATGGGGCTCGGCGGGCACGGGCAGATCCGCGTGCGCGGCGTACAGCGGCCGGGCGTGCCGCGTGCAGGCCTCGGTGGCACGCAGCGCCAGCTCGGCGGCCTCCGCCAGTTCCCTGGAGGCGATCACCTCGTCGCCGAGCAGCCGCCTCAGGGTGCGGTCGGCGATGCGCAGCCGGGCGTCGAGCACCGCCTCGGGTGAGGCGGTGGCCCACACGGCGGGCAGATGCTGCGCGATCAGCTCATGGCTGAAGTTGTAGAAGGTGGCCGCGACCGTGCCCTGGCCGACTGCCCCCATCGCGGCCGCGCGCGCGGCGAAGTAGGCGGCGCGCTCGTCCCCGATACCGAGCCGCGCGTACTCCGCCGTGAAGTCCGGCGAGAAGTAGAGCGTCGAGTGCAGGGGGTTGAGGGCGTGGTGGCAGTGGCGGCCGGAGCGCGCAGGCAGAGGACTCATACGAATGACGTTACCGACTGGTCGGTACGTCGTGAACCCCTGGGTCCGTCATGGCAGGAAAGGTGGGGTGCTCGTCATTGCGGACGGATCGCGGCCCGCGAAGGATGAGAGCCATGACAGAGCGATCCGTGCTCGTCGTCCTGTTCGACGGCGTGCAGAGCCTTGATCTCACGGGCCCCGTGGAGGTCTTCGCGGGCGCCGCCAAGGCCGTCGGCGACCCGGCTGCCTACCCGGTCCGCACGGCCTCGGCGGACGGTGCCGCCGTACGGACGTCGAGCGGGCTCACGATCGTTCCGGACACCTCGCTGGCCGCCGCTCCGTGGCCGCACACACTCCTCGTCCCGGGCGGTGAGGGCACCCGCCGTCCGGAGCCCGTGCTGATCGACTGGCTCCGCGAGAACGCTCCGCGCGCCCAGCGCCTGGTCTCCGTCTGCACCGGGGCCATGCTGCTGGCCGAGGCAGGCCTGCTCGACGGCCACCGGGTCACCACCCACTGGGCCACCTGCGACCATCTCGCCCGCGCCTATCCGGCCGTCGAGGTCGACCCGCACCCGATCTTCGTACGCGACGGAAAGCTCGCCACATCCGCGGGCGTCACGGCGGGAATCGACCTCGCGCTCGCCCTGGTCGAGGAGGACTGGGGCCGGGACGTGGCGCTCACCATCGCCCGCCACCTGGTCGTCTTTCTCCGGCGCCCGGGAAACCAGGCGCAGTTCAGTGCCCAGCTGTCCGCGCAGACAGCCCGCCGTGAGCCGCTGCGTGAGGTCCAGCGGTGGGTGACCGAGCATCCCGCCGACGATCTGTCGGTCGAGTCACTGGCGGCGCGCGCACGGCTGTCGCCGCGGCACTTCGCCCGTGCCTTCCAGGCGGAGACCGGCATGACCCCGGGTCGGTATGTCGAGCGCGTACGCCTCGAACACGCGCGACGACTGCTGGAGGACACCGCCGACGGGGTCGAGGAGGTCTCACGGGCGTCGGGCTACGGCACGCCCGAGGCCATGCGCCGGGCCTTCGTCAAGACGCTGGGCGCGGCACCGGCGGAGTACCGCCGCCGCTTCCACGCACCTGTCGGATGAACCCACTGACTTCCACTGTCATCCGCTGACATCCACTCACATCCACTCACATCCACTCGAATTCACCGAGCATCCGCTGAAAGGGACCACTCGATGCAGATCGCGATCCTTCTCTACGACCGCTTCACCACCCTCGACGCCGTGGGCCCCTACGAACTCCTCGGACGGCTGCCGGGCGCCGAGACGGTCTTCGTCGCCAAGGAGGCAGGTCCCGTACGAGGCGACCAGGGCAGCCTCGCACTGATCGCCGACCGCACCCTCGCCGAGGTGCCCACCCCGGACATCGTCCTGATCCCGGGCGGCCCCGGCTCGCGCGAGGCCATGCGCGACGAGGCGATCCTGGACTGGGCCCGTACCGCCGACGCGACCAGCACCTGGACCACCTCCGTGTGCACCGGCTCGCTCGTGCTCGCCGGCGCCGGACTCCTCAGCGGCCGCCGCGCCACCAGCCACTGGCTCGCACTGGACGAGTTGGTGCCGCTCGGTGCCGAACCGACGGGGGAGCGGGTCGTCTTCGACGGCAAGTACGTCACGGCGGCGGGCGTCTCGTCCGGCATCGACATGGCCCTGCACCTGCTCGGCCGGATCGGGGGCGACGAGGCCGCCCAGACCGTACAGCTGCTCACGGAGTACGACCCGCAGCCGCCCTACGACGCCGGCTCGCCGGACAAGGCGCCGTCGAAGATCGTCGACTACTGGCGCGGCCAGGCCGAGAGGGTCACACCGTCCAGGTGAAACGGGGCGCCCGGCGCTCCAGGAAGGCGGCGACCCCTTCGGCTCGGTCGCCGCCGGAGCGCGCCTGCTCCTCCCAGTAGGCGTCCCGGTCGGTGCGGCCGGTCGCGAACTCCTTCGCGGCGGCCTGGGTGAGCTGCGAGCGCGACGCGACGATCCGCGTGAACTCCGCGACCCGCTTTCCCAGTTCGCCCTGCGGCAGCACCTCGTCCACCAGCCCGGTGCGCAGCGCCCGCTCCGTATCGATCAACTCGCCGGAGAACAACAGGTACTTGGCCGTCGCCGGGCCCACGAGCGAGACCAGCCGCCGGGTCGTCGAGGCTGGATAGACGATCCCGAGCTTCGCCGGGGTCACCCCGAACAGCGCGTCCTGTTCCGCGAACCGCAGGTCGCATGCCGCGGCGAGCTGGCAGCCGCCGCCCACGCAGTAGCCGCGCACCGCGGCGAGCGTTGGCTTGGGGAACGCGGCCAGCGCCTCCTCGGCCCGTACGGCCAAGATCTGCGGGGCCTCGCCGGGCTCCCGCAGCGAGGAGATGTCGGCGCCGGCGCAGAAGGTCGGGCCCTCGCCGGTCAGCACGAGGGCTCGCACTGAATCGTCCGTGGCCAACTCCGCGAGCAGCCGGGGCAGCGCGCGCCACATCCCCGCGGTCATGGCGTTGCGCTTGGCGGGATTGCTGATGACGAGGGTGGCGACCCCGTCCGCGACGGTGCGTTCCAGCTGCGGTTCCATGCGCGGATGCTATCCGTCGCCCCGAACCCACCAATCAGCCAGAAGAAGATCAGGAACGGTCGCGCGACTGACGGTGTCATACCCACTCGGTCAGAAAGCGTCGATAGGTGGTGATTTATGTTCAGCTATCGGGTCCGGACCAACGAACGCCAACACTGATTACTCGATGGTCAGTCGCAGTCGAGCCGAGGGTGGGTGCCGGACTATGGAGATCCGCGGGAGCGTCCCGGCCCGGCCCCTCGCCTACGAGGGCGTCTGGCGATTCACCGCTCCAGCGGTCGATGTGTCCGTACCCCAGGCCCGGCACGCCGTTCGGGATCTGCTCAATCGTCAGGGCGTCCCCGTTCAGGACGACCTCGTCCAGGGACTGCTGCTGATCGTCTCCGAGCTGGTCACCAATGCCGTACGGCACGCGGCCCTGCTCTCGCCCCAGGTCGCCGTCGAGGTCGCCATCGGTGCCGAGTGGATCCGGGTGTCCGTGGAGGACAACCATCCCTACCGGCCCAAGGCACTGGAGACGGACTACGCGCAGACCGGCGGCCGCGGCCTGCTTCTCGTCCGCGAGATCACCCGGGAGGCCGGCGGATCCTGCGACGTCGAGCACACCGCGAGCGGTGGCAAGATCATCTGGGCTGCGCTGCCGCTGAGACCCAGCGGCTCCGTGGCCTTCTGACGCTCCGCGCGCGTCCGGTCACCAGCCGCCGGAAGGGCCGGTCAGCTCCCTGATCGCCGGGCGCGCCGCGTCGAGCACGGTCATGAACCACGCCGAGAAGGGACCCTCGGCATGCCTCGCCTGAAGCTCCGTCGGCGACACAAAGGCCGTCTCGCCCACCTCGGCCGGGTCCGGCCGCGGCGGAGTCTGCACGAGTCCCACGAAGAGGTGGTTGTACTCCTGCTCCACCAGGCCCGAGTCGGGGTCGGGGTGGTTGTAGCGGACCGTGCCCGCCTCGGCGAGCAGCGAGGGCGAGAGCCCCAGCTCCTCGTGCGTACGCCGGGCGGCCGCCGCGAACGGGGCCTCGCCCGGGTACGGGTGCCCGCAGCAGGTGTTCGACCAGACACCGGGGGAGTGGTACTTGCCCAGCGCCCGGCGTTGCAGCAGCAGCCGCCCGTGCTCGTCGAAGAGGAACACGGAGAACGCCCGGTGCAGCAGCCCGGGCGCCTGATGGGCGGCGAGCTTCTCCGTGGTGCCGATGGTGTTGCCGTGCTCGTCGACCAGTTCGAGCAGGATCGCTTGGGGGCTTCTGCTCGGCGAACTGGACGAACTGTTCGTCGCGGTGGCTGGTGAGGTCGGCATAACCATCCTTCGCATCGGTCCTCGGCGGCCCTGGGTGGCCTGCCCAGTCTGCCGTACAAAAGCGGCTTGTCCGCACTTCGGCAGTCCGGGCATGCCGCCTGCACTAGCCCGGACGGCCCAGAGCCGAACCCCTCAGTGACACAGCCTCGCCTCGTGCTCGGCATGGCCGACCGGTTCGAGCTGGAAGGTGCAGTGCTCCACATCGAAGTGATCACCGATGCACCCCTGCAGATCATGCAGCATTTTCTCGTGCCCGACCGCGTCCAGGACATCCTGGTGCACCACCACATGCGCCGAGAGCACCGGCATTCCCGAAGTGATCGTCCAGGCATGCAGATCGTGTACGTTCTCGACTCCGGGCAGCGCGAGGATGTGCGCCCGCACCTCACCCATGTCCACGCCCTTGGGGGCCGCTTCCAGCAGCACATCGAGCGTCTCGCGCAGCAGCTTCCAGGTGCGCGGCACGATCATCAGGCCGATGACCAGGGACGCGATGGGGTCCGCCTGCTGCCAGCCGGTGGCGAGGATGATGCCCGCCGAGACCAGCACGGTGAGGGACCCGAGTGCGTCGGCGAGGACTTCCAGGTACGCCCCGCGGACGTTCAGGCTCTCCTGCCGGCCCCGTACCAGCAGGGAGAGCGAGACCATGTTGGCGACCAGGCCGACCGCGGCGAACGCGATCGTCAGTCCGCCCCTGGTGTCGGCCGGAGTGATGAACCGCTGCACCGCCTCGTACAGCAGGTAGCCGCCGACGCCGAGCAGCAGCAGACAGTTGGCGAGCGCGGCCAGGATCTCCGCCCGCGCGAAGCCGAAGGTGCGGTTCGCCCCCGCGGGCCGGTTGGCGAAGTGGATCGCGATCAGAGCCATGGCGAGCCCGACCCCGTCCGTCGCCATATGGGCGGCGTCGGCGATCAGCGCGAGCGAGTCGGACAGGATGCCGCCGACGATCTCCAGGGCCATCACGCCCAGCGTGATCGACAGGGCGATGCGCAGACGTCCCTTGAAGGCCGATGCCGCGGTGCCGGTCGGCGGCGCTCCGCCGTGCGAGTGCCCGTGGTCGTGCCCAGCCCCCATGTAAGACGCCTCCTGGTTCGTCGGAAGTGACTGCCGAGACCTCAGTGAACTACGGGCGGGGGGTATCGGGCAACACGGGACTGAACACCGTTGTCATATCGCCTGACCTGCGAAAACGGCCTACAGGACGAAGGTGGGACGACCCGCAGGTCGGCCCTGTTCTCGTAGAGCTACGGCCGGGTGGCGTGTAGCACTGAGTAACTGCTTGAGGCTGCGGTCGGTCGCGCTGCTGAAGGGCCGAAATGGGGCGAGCAGGGTGTGAGGGCGAGAGCGTGCGCTGAGGGGTGGCCCTCGTTCCTTGCGGGCAGTGCCCCGCCTCATGATCCGTATCGGCGGAATCCTGAGGTTCGCCATTCCCGGCCGTCGGGCAGGATCGCGAGCGCTTCGTAGCCCTCCATTGCCTCCAGCCAGTGCCGGGCGCCGTCGCCCATGGCGAAAGCGGCGGTGGCGTACGTGTCAGTCATGGTCAGGTGCGGACCGACGACGGTGAGGGAGGCGAACGGGGTGACAGGGGTGCCGTGGTGCGGGTCGAAGATGTGGGCGCCGCGTTCGGCGGTGCCGGAGGTCGCGATGGCCAGGTCACGGTGGGCCGTGACGACGGTGGCGAGGTCGCCGGCCCGCAGTGGGTGGGCGATGCCGATGCGCCAGGGGGTGCCGGGGGCTGCCTGGCCGCGGAGTTGGAGGTCGCCGCCGGCGTTGACGCAGGTGTGGTGCGCGCCGGCGTTGTGGAGGAGTCCGGATGCGGCTTCGGTGGCCCAGCCTTTGACGAGGCCCGAAGGGTCGAGGGCGCCGGCGGGAACGATGCTGAACCAGCCGTTGCTGTCGTGGGTGGCCCGTGCGCACAGGGACAGGACCTCGTGAACCTCGGGTGGGCAGTCGGCCAGATGGATGTCTCCGCGGTTGAGGCGGCTGATGTGGCTGTCGGGCCGGTAGGTGGAAAACACGGCGTCGACCCGGTGGAGGTGGCGTACGGCCTCGGCGAGGGCGCGGTGGATGGCGGTGGTGGGCTTGTCCCGGATGTCGAAGGAGAAGACCGTGCCCATCACGTGCTCGACGTGGCGCAGCGCGTGTGCGATGTCAGGCATGGGCCTGGTCCAGGGCGCTCTGCAGGGACTGGATGTAGCCCTGACTGGTGTAGCTGGCACCGGATACGGCGTCGATCTGCGCGCTCTGGGCGCCGATCGCCTCCTGGGTGAGGCGGGGCACCGCGTAGTCGGTGATCTGCTGGTCACGGCCGTTCTGGTCCGGTGCCTGGAGGACCTTCACCGCGCTGATCTTCCCCTTGGCGAGGGTGACGGCGACCTGCACGGTTCCGTACTGGGTCTCGACGGGATTCCCGGTGAAGGTGCCCGTCCCCGTGGACGACCCCGGCGGCGTGCCCGCGGGGATGGGCGCGGAGGCCGTGGCCGAGGGCGTCTGCGGCGCTCTGCCTGCGAGCCCGGGGAGTTGGTGGGGTTTGAGGGAGAGCAGGGCGACGACCAGGGCGCTGATTCCTGTGGTGGCGAGAATGGCTCGGCGCATGGCGGGTTCTCCTCAGAACGCGAACGACTCGTGGTGGATGCGCCGTGCGGGTACGCCGGCTTCCCGCAGGGCGTGGGCGGCGGCCTGCGCCATACCGGGCGGCCCGCACAGGTACACGTCGTGCGCGGCAAGGCCCGGAACCAGAGCGCTGAGGCTCCGAGCAGTGAGGGGAGAGGAGCAGTCGGCGGGTTCGTCGAGTATGTAGTGCACGGTGGCCCGTCGGCGGGCGGCTATCGCGTCGATCTCACCGCGCAGGGCGAGGTCCTCGACGCGGCGGGCGCGGTAGACGAGGGTCACGTGTCCCGGCAGCGTCTCGAAGAGCGTGCGCAGGGGGGTGATGCCGACGCCGCCGGCCAGGAGGAGCACCTGGGGAGCGGTGCGGCGCATCGCGGTGAAGCTTCCGTAGGGCCCTTCGGCCCACACCCGGGTGCCGGGTGCCAGGCGGGCCAGCGCGGCGCTGTGGCCGCCGACGGTCTTCACCGTGATGCGCAGGTGGTCGGGGTGCGCGGGAGCGGAGAGGGAGTACGGGTTGGCGGTCCACCACAGCCCGCGGGCCATGAAGCGCCAGCGCAGGAACTGCCCCGGCTCGCCGCCCAGTTCGTCCAGGTGCTCGCCGGTGAGGTGGACGGAGACCACGCCCGGAGCCTCGGGGTGGATCGCGGTGACGCGCATGCGGTGGCGCAGTCCGCGCCGTACGGGGACGGCGAACCGGAACCAGGCCAACAGCGCGGCGACGCCGAGAAACAGGGTGTACCAGGCGATCTGGGCGAGCCGGTTGCCGACGAAGTCGGCTCCGTTGGAGAGCTGGTGGCCGAACGTGAGGAAAACGGCCAGGTAGGTGGCGAAGTGCAGATAGTGCCAGGCCTCGTAGCTCATCCTGCGGCGGGCCGCGCGCGCCGAGAGGATCCCGGTGAGCAGGAACAGCAGAAAGCCGATCGTGCCCTTGAGCAGGTCGGGGTAGTGGAAGACGAGAGTGGACGTCTGGCCGACCACGCTCGTATGTGAGGCCAGGGAGTAGCCCCAGATGATGAGCAGGGTGTGGGCCAGGGCCAGCGAGATGGTGCAGCGCCCGCCGAAGGCGTGCCAGCGGGCGAGCCGGTCCGTGCCGATCCTGTGGTCCAGGAGCGGTACGCGGGCCATCAGGGCCAGCAGTACGGCGCAGGCGTAGCCCGCCAGCAGCCCGGTGATCCGGCCCGCGCCGGTGAGCCAGCCCGCCGGGCCGACCACCGCGTTCGTGTCGCTCCACCACAGGGCCAGCACGCCCGCGGCACCGGCCCAGATCACCAGCGGGACCAGGAACGGCACAGGGCTGCGGCGTGGACGCCGGTGCCGCATGCCACGGGTCGCATACGTGGTGCTGGTGAACATCGTGGTCATGCGGCACCTCCCAGTCGGGCTCGCTCGGGCGAGGGGCCGCCAGCCTCACAGCCCAACTTCTGTGAACCCTCTGAAACCCTCCCGCCGACCGCCCTCAGCGCCGATTCATAGGAAACTCAAAGACACGGCTCGTCCTGCGACGGCGTGCTCCGGGGGATGCTGGAGGAACCATGGACGAGCCGCGCACGACATCCCAGCTCCACCGCCCCGACGGAGAGCCCGTACGGATCCTCGTCGTCGACGACGAACCCGACGTCACCGACGTCCTGGCGGGTGTGATGGCCGGCGAGGGCTGGCAGGTCCGCACTGCCGCCGACGGCGCGAGCGCACTCGCCACTGCGAGAGACTTCCGACCCGACGCGGTGGTCCTGGACTGGATGCTGCCCGACTTCGACGGCCTGCAGGTCCTGCGCGCCCTCAGACGCGAGGCGCCCCGTGTGTGCGTCCTGTTCCTGACCGCCCGCGATGCGGTCGAGGACCGTATTGCCGGCATCACCGCGGGCGGCGACGACTACGTCACCAAGCCCTACAGCCTCGAAGAGGTCCTGGCCCGGCTGCGCGGACTGTTCCGGCGGGCCGGTGTGACCGCCGAGGCCGAGCCGGATACGAACCGGCTCACCGTCGGTGACCTCACCATGGACGAGGAAGCAAGAGAAGTCCGCCGCGCGGGATCTGCAGTGGACCTGTCGCGCACCGAATTCGAACTCCTGCGGTTCCTGATGCGCAACCCGCGCAGGGTGCTGTCCAAGGACCAGATCCTCGACCGGGTGTGGGCGTACGACTTCGGCGGGCGCGCGCACATCGTCGAGCTCTACATCAGCTACCTGCGCAAGAAGATCGATGCCGGACGGACCCCGATGATCCACACGGTGCGCGGCGTCGGCTACGTACTCAAGGCGGACCTCAAGCCGGACGCCTCATGAGGCGCCTGCCGCCCCGTACGCTGCGCGGACAGCTCACCGCCGGGCTCGTCACCCTGCTCGCACTCGCCTGCCTCGCCGTCGGGATCACCACCGCCCTCGCACTGCGGGGATTCCTGATGGGCCGCTTGGACGAGCAACTCACCGCCTCCGGCGGCCGGTTTGCCGCGAGCCTGGAACACGAAGCGAAACCCGACGGGGACAACCGTCCCGACACCCGGGGACAGGCCGACTCCACCTTCGGGGCCCGCCTGCTGAACGGGACCATCCAGGCCGCCGTCGTCGACGACACGACAGACCGCCCCTTGTCCCTGTCCCCCACGGATCACCGCGTCCTGGCGCGGATTCCCGTGGACGGACACGGACACAGCATCCGCCTCTCCTCTTTGGGGCCCTATCGCGTCACAGCCGTCCACGGCGAAGACCAGGACACCATGATCACCGGCCTTCCCCTGCACCCGGTGGAAGAGACCGTGCACCGCCTCGAAGCCGTCGAAGCCTCCCTGTTCGCCGCCGCACTGGTGATCACCGGCATCGCCGCGGCCCTGTGGGTACGCATCTCCCTCCGCCCCCTCCAGCAGGTCACCGCCCGGGCGGCGGAGGTGGCCGGACTGCCGCTCGCCAGCGGCGAGATCGCCATGCCGGGGCCCCTTCCCGACACCGACCCCCGCACCGAGGTCGGCCAGGTCGGCAGCGCCCTCAACCACATGCTCGGCCATGTCGAGGACGCCCTCACCCGCCGCCAGGCCAGCGAGGAACGGCTCCGGCACTTCGCCGCAGACGCCAGCCACGAACTGCGCACCCCCGTCGCCAACATCCGCGGCCACGCCGAACTCGCCCTGCGCCACCACGAGCCCGTCCCCGCCCAGGTCCGTCATGCCCTGGAGCGCATCGACGGCGAATCGCAACGCATGACACTCCTCGTCGACGACCTGCTTCTCCTTGCCCGCCTGGACGCCGGGCGCCCCCTCGAACGCGAGCCGGTCGACCTGACCCTGCTGATCCTGAACGCCATGGACGACGCACGCGCCGCCGGCCCGGAGCACCGCTGGCTCCTCGACCTCCCCGAAGAACCCATCACCGTCACCGGCGACGCCCACCGGCTCCAGCAGGCCATCGGCAACCTCCTCGCCAACGCGCGCACCCACACCCCACCGGGCAGCGAGGTCACCATCACTCTCACCGTCGGCCAGGCCGACGTGTTGCTCAGCGTGAGCGACAACGGGCCGGGCATCCCCGAAGAACTCCAACCGGAAGTCTTCGGCCGCTTCGTCCGCGCCGACCACGCCCGCTCCCGCGCCACCGGAAGCACCGGCCTCGGCCTGGCCATCGTCCACGCCGTCATCACTGCCCACGGCGGAACCGTCACCGTCATCAGCAGCCCCGGACACACCACATTCCGCCTGACACTCCCCGCCTGACACTGTCCGGCCCGGCCACCGCACCGACAGGTCATGCCCGTGCGCAGCCCCGCATTACCGGCTCCCCCGCACCCGTGCTCCCTCACCCAACCAGTTGGATCACCGCAGCGTGGCGAGGCGGAATCGGAGCGAAGGTCAGAAGAACGCAACTGTTGCCAGAAGGCTACTCAGTGCTACACGCTACCTGGCCGCAGCTGTGCGAGAACCGGGCCAGGTCAGGCGCTCACAAGATCAGTTGGCCCGTGCCTCGGGGTGCCGGAGGCACCAGCCGTCCCAGGCCGACTCGACCATCTCGCGAACCCCGCGCGAGGCCTTCCAGCCGAGCTCCTGGGTGATCAGGTCGACCGAGGCGACGGCCCGGGCCGCGTCGCCGGGGCGGCGCGGCTCGATCACGGGCTCCTCGCCGTACCCCGTGACCTCGGCCACCAGATCGGCGAGCTCACGCACCGAGACCCCGGTGCCGCGGCCGATGTTGACCGTCAGATCTCCCGCTCCGTGTCGCTCCGCGAGCCTGCGGGCCACGGCGAGGTGGGCGTCGGCGAGATCCGCGACATGGATGTAGTCCCGAATGCAGGTGCCGTCCGGCGTCGGGTAGTCGGCGCCGAAGATCCGGGGAGCCTCGCCGCGGGTGATCCGG
Source organism: Streptomyces sp. SLBN-118 (assembly GCF_006715635.1). Classification (NCBI taxonomy): domain Bacteria; kingdom Bacillati; phylum Actinomycetota; class Actinomycetes; order Kitasatosporales; family Streptomycetaceae; genus Streptomyces; species Streptomyces sp. SLBN-118. The sequence goes on along the minus strand of NZ_VFNP01000001.1, from coordinate 1,121,381 downwards.
TCGAAGAACATCGGGATGATGTTGAACACCCCGGTGTCCGCCAGCTCGGGCCGCGCAGATCCGGCCACATTGAAGTAGCGCAGACAGGCCGTGGACATGGAGTGCGCCTTGCCGGTCGCCCGGACCAGCCATTCGCCCGCGAGCTTTGTCTCGCCGTACGGATTGATGGGCTCGCAGGGGGAGGACTCGGGGATCAGCTCCACCTCGGGCACGCCGTACACGGCGGCCGACGAGGAGAAGAGGAACCGCTTCACACCGGCCTCGACGACCGCGTCGAGGAGCACGGTCAGGCCGTGCACATTCTCCCGGTAGTAGAGCAGCGGCTGCTCGACGGACTGTCCGACCTGCTTCTTCGCCGCGAGATGCACCACACCGGTGACGGCGTGCTGTGCCAGCGTGCGGTCGAGCAGCTCCCGGTCCAGGACCGCCCCCCGCACCAGCGGAATCTCCTGTGGCAGCCGCTCGGCGACGCCGGACGAGACGTCGTCGAGGACGACGACCCGCTCACCCGCTGCCGTCATGGCCCGCGCGACGTGCGCTCCTATGTACCCCGCTCCACCTGTGATCAACCAAGTCATGACCGCCACCTTAGGGGTGTCCTGCGCGTCATGACGGGCCCGCGGTTTGTTGAGCGGGCCTCCGATCGACGATGATGATCTCGGCGGGGGACCCGGCAAGCCATGTCCATGGCGAGCGGGCCGTGAACGGCCAATGAACTCCCGCTTCCGCACATCCGATAGCCTCTGCCGACGAGCCGCCGCCCGTATACGGGCCGAGCCGCCGCGCATCCGCACCCTCAGCTCCAAGGAGTGAGTTCGTCTGTCGACCGCCATCCTCACCGGTCCGCCGGTACCCGGATCGTCGCTCGAGGGCGATCTGCGGTCGCTGGGTTTTGACGTACGGACCGCCTCCGGCGCCGAGGAGACCGCAGCGCTGGTCGCCGCCGTCCCGGCCGCCGACCGCGTCGCCGTCGTCGACCCCCGCTTCGTCGGGCACGTTCACTCCCTGCGGCTGGCGCTCACGGACCCCCGCTTCCCGGCGGCCGCGGTGCCCGGCGCGCTGACTGCTCAGCCCGGGGCGCGTGCCGCGCTGACCAGGGTCCTGCCGGCCGCGGGCAGCGGCACCCCCTCCGGCGCCGTCGACGACAGCGACACCCTGTCGGCCGTGGCGGCCGTGGTGCTGCCCGACGTACTCGCCGACGCGCTGGATGCCGAAGGCACCGCCGTGCACAGGCCCGAGCTGGGATCGCTTGTCGCGACCGTGCCCGGTGACCCCCAGATCCGTAACGAGGCACGGCAGGCCGTCACGGCGGTCGACGAGGAGGAGGTACGGCTGCGCTCGGCAGTGAAGGCCCGCGACGGCTTCTTCACCACCTTCTGCATCAGCCCGTACTCCCGCTATCTCGCGCGCTGGTGCGCACGCCGGGGACTGACCCCCAACCAGGTCACCACCGCCTCGCTGCTGACCGCGCTGATCGCGGCCGCCGCGGCGGCCACCGGGACCCGCGGCGGCTACATCGCGGCCGGCCTGCTGCTGCTGTTCTCCTTCGTCCTGGACTGCACCGACGGCCAGCTGGCCCGCTACTCGCTTCAGTACTCCACGCTGGGCGCCTGGCTGGACGCGACGTTCGACCGGGCCAAGGAGTACGCGTACTACGCGGGCCTCGCCCTCGGCGCGGCCCGCGGCGGCGACGACGTATGGGCGCTTGCGCTCGGAGCGATGGTGCTGCAGACCTGCCGCCATGTCGTGGACTTCTCCTTCAACGAGGCCAACCACGACGCCGTGTCCAACACGAGCCCCACCGCCGCGCTCTCCGACAAGCTCGACAGCGTCGGCTGGACCGTCTGGGTGCGCAGGATGATCGTCCTGCCCATCGGTGAGCGCTGGGCGATGATCGCCGTGCTGACCGCGGTGACCACGCCCCGGATCGTGTTCTACGCACTGCTCATCGGCTGCGCCTTCGCGGCCTGCTACACCACCGCCGGCCGCGTCCTGCGCTCGCTGACCCGCACGGCGCACCGCACCGACCGGGCCGCCCGGGCGCTTGCCGACCTGGCCGACTCCGGCCCGCTCGCCGAGGCCGTCGCGGGCGGCTTCACCAAGCGCGCGCGCCTCCCCGCCCTCGCTCCCTTCCTGATCGCCCTGGTGGGCGGCGTTGCCGTGGTGGCGACCGCCGCCCTGACCGACTACGGCTCGCCCTGGCCGGCCGTCGCCGCTGTGGCGTATGTCATCACCTCGGGCATCGCCGTCGCCCGCCCCCTGAAGGGCGCACTCGACTGGCTGGTCCCGCCAATCTTCCGGGCCGCCGAGTACGGCACCGTCCTGGCGCTCGCGGCTCGCGCCGAGGTGAACGGAGCCTTGCCCGCGGCCTTCGGCCTGGTGGCGGCCGTCGCCTACCATCACTACGACACGGTGTACCGCATCCGCGGCGGTACGGGTGCGCCCCCGCACTGGCTGGTGCGGGTCGTCGGCGGGCACGAGGGGCGGACCCTGGCAGTCGCAGTGCTGGCCGCCCTGGTCACGAACGCACACTTCACGATCGCGCTGACGGTCCTTGCTGTGGCCGTGGCACTCGTGGTGCTCGTGGAGAGCATCCGCTTCTGGGTGTCCTCCGGGGCACCCGCCGTACATGACGAAGGAGAACCCGCATGATCGGCCTCGTACTGGCAGCCGGTGCCGGACGGCGTCTTCGCCCCTACACCGACACGCTTCCGAAGGCCCTCGTGCCCGTCGACGGTGACACCACCGTCCTCGACCTCACCCTCGGGAACTTCGCCGAGATCGGTCTCACCGAGGCGGCCATCGTGGTCGGCTACCGCAAGGAGGCCGTCTACGAGCGCAAGGCCGCGCTGGAGGCGAAGTACGGGCTGCGGCTCACCCTCGTCGACAACGACAAGGCGGAGGAGTGGAACAACGCCTACTCCCTGTGGTGCGCGCGTGACGTCCTCAAGCAGGGCGTGATCCTCGCCAACGGCGACACCGTCCACCCCGTCTCCGTCGAGCGCACCCTGCTCGACGCCCGCGGCAACGGCCAGAAGATCATCCTCGCGCTCGACACGGTGAAGCACCTCGCCGACGAGGAGATGAAGGTCGTCACCGACGGCGACAGTGGTATACGGCGCATCACCAAGCTGATGGACCCGGCCACCGCCACCGGCGAGTACATCGGCGTCACCCTCATCGAGCCCGAGGCCGCCGACGAACTCGCCGACGCGCTGAAGACCACCTTCGAGCGCGACCCCGACCTCTACTACGAGGACGGCTACCAGGAGCTCGTGAACCGCGGCTTCACGGTGGACGTGGCCCCCATCGGCGACGTCAAGTGGGTCGAGATCGACAACCACGACGACCTCGCGAAGGGCCGTGAGATCGCGTGCCTGTACTGACCCGACTGATCCCGTCCCCGGTTGTCGTCGACATCAGCCGCGGCGCCTTGGACGATCTGGCCGGCCTCCTGGCCGACCAGCGGATCTCCTCATCCGGCAAGCTGGCCATCGCCGTCAGCGGCGGCTCCGGCCAGGCACTGCGGCACAAGCTCTCGCCGGTGCTCCCGGGCGCCGCCTGGTTCGAGGTCGCCGGCGGAACGATCGACTCCGCCGTCAGACTCGCCGACGACATCAAGGGCAAGCGGTACGACGCCGTGGTCGGCCTCGGCGGCGGCAAGGTCATCGACGTGGCGAAGTACGCCGCCGCGCGGGTCGGCCTGCCCATGGTCGCCGTCGCGACGAACCTGTCCCATGACGGCCTGTGCTCGCCGGTGTCCACCCTGGACAACGACAACGGCCGCGGCTCCTACGGTGTGCCAACCCCGATCGCAATGGTCATCGACCTTGACGTCATCCGCGAGGCGCCGGTCCGGTTCGTGCGCTCCGGCATCGGGGAGGCGATCTCCAACATCTCGGCGATCGCGGACTGGGAGCTGTCCCACCGCGAGACGGGCGAGGCCGTCGACGGCCTCGCCGCCGCCATGGGCCGCACCGCCGGCGAATCCGTCCTGCGCCACCCCGGAGGGGTCGGCGACGACGAGTTCCTCACGGTCCTCGCCGAGGCCCTCGTGCTCTCCGGCATCGCGATGTCGATCAGCGGCGACACTCGCCCCTCGTCCGGCGCCTGTCACGAGATCAGCCACGCCTTCGATCTGCTCTACCCCAAGCGGGCCGCCAGTCACGGCGAGCAGGTCGGCATCGGAGCCGCCTTCGCGATGCACCTGCGCGGTGCGCACGAGCAGTCCGGACTCTTCGCCGAGGTGCTCCGCAGGCACGGCCTGCCGGTGCTGCCCGAGGAAATCGGGTTCTCCACCGACGAGTTCGTCAAGGCCGTCCAGTACGCACCACAGACCCGTCCGGGCCGCTTCACCATCCTCGAGCACCTTGACCTCACCACCGACCAGATCAGGGACGCGTACGCCGACTATGCCAAGACCATCAGTAGCTGAACTCCGTCCGGTCGTTCACCCGGCGGGAGTGAAGGACCGGCGAAGCGGCGAGCACTGGGGCGGCCGCCTGTACATGCGCGAGATCTCCCTGCGCATAACCCGGCGCCTGGTCACCACCAAGGTCACGCCGAACCAGCTGACCTACCTGATGACCCTCTGCGGCGTCCTCGCGGCCCCCGCGCTGCTCGTGCCGGGCATCTGGGGCGCCGTCCTCGGCGTCGTGGCGGTCCAGCTCTACCTGCTGCTCGACTGCGTCGACGGCGAGGTCGCCCGCTGGAAGAAGCAGTTCTCGCTCTCCGGCGTGTACCTGGACCGCGTCGGCGCGTATCTGTGCGACGCCGCCGTGCTGGTCGGCTTCGGCTTGCGCGCCGCCGACCTGTGGGGCCCCGGACCGGTCGACTGGCGGTGGGCCTTCCTCGGCACCCTCGCCGCGCTCGGCGCGATCCTGATCAAGGCCGAGACCGACCTGGTCGGGGTCGCCCGCCATCAGGGCGGGCTGCCGCCGGTCAAGGACGCGGCGGCCGAGCCGCGCTCGTCCGGCATGGCACTGGCCCGCCGGGCCGCCGCGGCGCTGAAGTTCCACCGGCTCGTCCTCGGCATCGAGGCGTCCCTGCTCATCCTGGTGCTCGCCGTTCTGGACGCTGTCCAGGGCGACCTGTTCTTCTCGCGCCTCGGCGTCGCCGTGCTGGCCGGCATCGCGATGCTCCAGACGGTGCTTCACCTGGTGTCCATCCTCGCTTCGAGCAGGCTGAAATGACTGTGCTCTCCCGGGGGACGACCCCCGAATCCCCAAGGCCCATGAAGCTCGGGGCGGTCGTCATCACGATGGGCAACCGCCCCGACGACCTGCGTGCCCTCCTCGATTCGGTCGCCAAGCAGGACGGCGACCCGATCGAGGTCGTCGTGGTCGGCAACGGCGCTCCGGTGATCGATGTCCCCGAGGGTGTACGCACCGTGGACCTGCCCGACAATCTGGGCATTCCGGGCGGTCGCAATGTCGGCATCGAAGCCTTCGGCCCCTCCGGCTCCGACGTCGACGCGCTGCTCTTCCTCGACGACGACGGTCTGCTGCCCAACAGCGACACCGGCGAACTGGTGCGGGGGGCCTTCGAGGCCGATCCGGGGCTCGGCATCGTCAGCTTCCGCATCGCCGACCCGGAGACCGGGCTCACCCAGCGCCGCCACGTCCCGCGACTGCGCGCCTCCGACCCGATGCGCTCCTCCCGGGTGACAACGTTTCTCGGCGGCGCCAACGCCGTGCGTACGAAGGTCCTCGCCGAGGTGGGCTCCCTGCCCGACGAGTTCTTCTACGCCCATGAGGAGACGGACCTCGCCTGGCGGGCGCTGGACGCTGGGTGGGCGATCGACTACCGCTCGGACATGGTGCTGTTCCATCCGACGATGCCGCCGTCCCGGCACGCGGTCTACCACCGCATGGTGGCCCGCAACCGGGTCTGGCTGGCCCGCCGCAACCTGCCCGCGCCCCTGATCCCCGTCTACCTCGGCGTCTGGGTGCTGCTCACTCTGCTGCGGCGGTCCTCGCTGCCCGCCCTGAAGGCATGGTTCGGAGGTTTCAGGGAAGGCTGGCAGACTCCCTGTGGTCCCCGTCGGCCCATCAAGTGGCGTACGGTGTGGCGCCTGACCCGGCTGGGCCGCCCTCCTGTCATCTGACATGCTCGGTCCTGAGAGCATCGGGCGTACTCCCGGGACCTGGACGTCTGAAGCCTGCGCCCGACCGGCTGCGCATCTTGAACACGAAAGTTTCAACTTGTGAGTGACACAACCCATGACGGTGCGATTGTGACGAGCGCCCCGCCATCCGCCGATGAAGGCCTGACGCGGGCGCAGCTCGCCGACAAGTACGGCCTTTCGGTGAGCGGTGCCCGACCGGGTCTCGTCGAGTACATCCGTCAGCTCTGGGGCAGGCGCCACTTCATCGTGGCCTTCGCCTCGGCGAAGCTGACCGCCCAGTACAGCCAGGCCAAGCTCGGCCAGCTCTGGCAGGTGGCGACGCCACTGCTGAACGCTGCCGTGTACTACTTGATCTTCGGCCTCATCCTGGGGACCAGGAAGGGCATCGCCAACGATGTCTTCATCCCTTTCCTGGTGACAGGTGTCTTCGTCTTCACCTTCACGCAGACCTCGGTGATGGCCGGTGTCCGCGCCATCTCGGGCAATCTCGGGCTGGTACGGGCACTGCACTTCCCCAGGGCGGCACTGCCGATCTCCTTCGCCCTTCAGCAGCTTCAGCAGCTGATGTTCTCGATGGTCGTGCTCTTCGTCATCGCGGCGGCGTTCGGCAGCTACCCCTCGCTCAGCTGGCTGCTGATCGTGCCCGCGCTGGCCCTGCAGTTCGTCTTCAACATCGGCATCGCCCTGATGATGGCGAGGCTGGGCAGCAAAACGCCCGACCTGGCCCAGCTGATGCCGTTCATCATGCGCACGTGGATGTACGCCTCGGGCGTCATGTACTCCATCCCGGTCATGCTGAAGGACAAGCCGGCCTGGATCGCCGAAGTGCTCGGCTACAACCCCGCAGCCGTCTACATGGACTTGGTCCGCTTCGCGCTCATCGACGGGTACGGCGCGTCCAATCTGCCCTCGCATGTCTGGTTCGCGGCAGTCTTCTGGGCCGTTCTCTTCGGCGTCGCCGGCTTTGTGTACTTCTGGAAGGCTGAGGAACGATATGGACGTGGCTGAGGACATCGCGCGGCAGCGCATCCCCACTGTCATCGCCGACGACGTGCACATCGTGTACCGGGTCCACGGCGGCAGCGGCGGCAAAGGCAGCGCCACCGCGGCCCTGAGCCGGATACTCCGCCGCGACAAGGGAGAGTCCCGCAGTATCCGCAAGGTTCACGCGGTGCGCGGCGTCTCCTTCACCGCGTACCGCGGCGAGGCGATCGGCCTGATCGGAACCAACGGCTCCGGCAAGTCGACTCTGCTGCGCGCCATCGCCGGCCTGCTGCCGACGGAGAGCGGCAAGGTGTACACCGACGGTCAGCCCTCCCTGCTCGGCGTCAACGCCGCGCTCATGGGCGATCTCACCGGCGAGCGGAACGTCATCCTCGGCGGCCTGGCGATGGGCATGTCGCGCGAGGAGATCCGCGACCGTTATGAGGGGATCGTCGAGTTCTCGGGCATCAACGAGAAGGGCGACTTCATCACCCTTCCGATGCGCACCTACTCCTCCGGCATGGGCGCCAGGCTCCGCTTCTCCATCGCCGCCGCCAAGAACCACGACGTCCTCATGATCGACGAGGCTCTGGCGACGGGTGACCGAAAGTTCCAGATCCGCTCCGAGGAGCGGATCCGCGAGCTCCGCAAGGAGGCGGGCACCGTCTTCCTGGTCAGCCATGGCGCGAAGGTGATCAGGGACACCTGCGACCGCGTCCTGTGGCTGGAGCGGGGTGAACTCCTGATGGACGGCCCGACCGACGAGGTCCTGAGGGCGTACGAGAAGGAGACCGGCAAGTAGCCGGACCGAAGATCCCGGGAAAGGACTCCCGTCGGCGCATCCCGGCGGGGGTCTTCTGCGTCCTTGGGGGGACAGGCCCCGGTGGCGAACCGACCCGCGGGCCAGGGTCGTCGAGCCAAGGTCAATTCCCGAGCCGCCGGGGAAGGTTGGCCAGGATTGGAGTGTTCTTGTAATGCGCGCAACACCCGGACGTATCACCGCGCGTTGTACAACGTAAGCTGTACGGGTGCTGAATCGCGGCAATCGGGGCGATATGGCCGGACGGGAGATGTCGTGTCTCGTCCGCCGGGCGCTCTCCGCCGAGTCGGCTGTACCGGCGGCGTGTCCGAAATAGGATGGATTGGATCGGCAGTGTAGAACGGGAGATGTGACGGCAATGACGGAAAATCTCCAGCTCCGCGAGGCTTTCGCCGTCCCCGCACCGGGCAGTCCCGAATGACGGGCACCCGGCAGGCGCGCGCAGCAGCTCCGGCGGATCCCGCGCGCGCCACACTCGACAAGGCCGCGCACGAGAACTTTCCCGTGGCCCCCTTCTTTCTTCCGCGTGCCTGGCGCGACGACCTGATGGCGGTGTACGGCTACGCCCGCCTTGTCGACGACATCGGCGACGGCGACCTCGCGCCCGGCGGTGCGGACGCCCGCCACCTCGGCGTCGACGCCGCGAAGGCCGAAGACCGGCTGGTGATGCTGGACGCCTTCGAGACGGATCTGCGCCGCGTTTTCGCCGGGGCCGACGCCGACCCGCACCACCCGCTGCTGCGCGCCCTGCGGCCGGTCGTACGCCGCCACTCGCTCACCCCGGAGCCCTTCTTCAGGCTGATCGAAGCCAACCGCCAGGATCAGCTGGTGGGACGCTACAAGACGTACGACGAGCTCGCCGCGTACTGCGAGCTGTCCGCCGACCCCGTCGGCAGGCTGGTACTTCAGATCACCGGCACCACCAGCCCCGAGCGCGTCCGCCTCTCCGACTCGATCTGCACCGGGCTCCAGATCGTCGAGCACCTCCAGGACGTGAGCGAGGACCTCGGGTGCGACCGGATCTATCTGCCTGCCGATGACATGCAGCGGTTCCATGTCACCGAGGAGGACCTCGGCGCACCGACCGCGAGCGCGTCGGTGCGCGCGCTGATCGCATACGAAGCGGAACGCGCCCGGCAGCTCCTGGATGACGGTACGCCGCTGGTGGGTAGCGTCCACGGCAGGCTGCGGCTGCTGCTCGCCGGGTTCGTGGCCGGAGGGCGCGCCGCCCTCACCGCGATCGCGGCCGCGGGGCACGACGTCCTGCCCGGACCGCCCACCGCGACCAAGGCCGATCTGCTGCGTGAAGTGGGAGCAGTCTTGCGAAGAGCGCGTAGAGAGGGGTGAGCCGGACGATGGAGGGACCGACCGAGGCGTCGGCGCCGGTGCAGGCCGCGTACAGCTACTGCGAGGCCGTCACCGGCCGGCAGGCCCGGAACTTCGCCTACGGCATCAGGCTGCTGCCCACCGACAAGCGACAGGCCATGTCGGCGCTGTACGCGTTCTCGCGACGGGTCGACGACATCGGTGACGGCGAGCTCGCGCCCGAGGCCAAGCGGAACCGGCTGGACAGCACGCGGGACGTGTTGGAGCGGATCCGCCGAGACGCGGTCCAGGAGGACGACACCGACCCGGTCGCGGTCGCCCTCGCCGACGCGGCCCGCCGCTTCCCCCTGCCGCTCACAGGCCTCGACGAGCTCATCGACGGCGTCCTGATGGACGTACGCGGCGAGACCTACGAGACCTGGGACGACCTCAAGGTCTACTGCCGGTGTGTCGCGGGCGCGATCGGGCGGCTCTCCCTCGGCGTGTTCGGCACCCAGCCCGGCGCGCGCGGCGCCGAGCGCGCCGCCGAGTACGCCGATACGCTGGGGCTCGCCCTTCAACTCACCAACATCCTCAGGGACGTTCGGGAGGACGCGGCCAACGGGCGTACCTATCTGCCTGCCGACGACCTCGCCAAGTTCGGCTGCTCCGCGGGCTTCCACACCGCGACCCCGCCGCCCGGCTCCGACTTCGCGGGCCTGGTGCACTTCGAAGTACGGCGCGCCCGCACCCTGTTCGCCGAGGGCTACCGCCTGCTGCCCATGCTCGACCGGCGCAGCGGCGCCTGTGTCGCCGCTATGGCCGGGATCTACCGCCGGCTTCTCGACCGCATCGAACGCGACCCCGAGGCGGTGCTGCGCGGCCGCGTCTCGCTGCCGGGGCACGAGAAGGCGTACGTCGCCGTGCGTGGGCTGTCCGGACTCGACGCCCGCCACATCACGCGGCAGACCCTGAGGGGGCGGGTCTGATGCGGGCGCACAACCGGCGGGCAACCGTCCGCTCCGGCGCCGCGTCCCTGACTGCATCGGCTGGAGCGGGCCCGAGGGAGGTCGTGTGACGGACGACGACATGCGCTCCCGGCACGCGGTGGTGGTCGGCGGAGGGCTCGCCGGCATCACCGCGGCGCTGCAACTCGCCGAGGCGGGAATGAGCGTCACCCTGGCCGAAGGCCGCACCCGACTGGGCGGCCTCGCCTTCTCCTTCCGCCGCGGAGACCTGACCGTCGACAACGGCCAGCATGTGTACCTGCGCTGCTGCACCGCGTACAGCTGGTTCCTGGACCGGATCGACGGCGCTCATCTCGCCCCGCTCCAGGACCGTTTGGATGTGCCGGTCCTGGATGTGGCGCGCAGGCGCGGACCTCGCCTCGGCCGGCTGCGCCGCACCGCCCTGCCCGTTCCGCTGCACCTCGCGGGCGGCCTGGCCACCTACCCGCACCTCTCGCTCGCCGAGCGCGCCGCCGTCGCACGCGCCGCGCTCGCGCTGCAGAAGCTCGACCCCGCCGACCCGGCACTGGACGGCATCGACTTCGCGACCTGGCTGGGCCGGCACGGCCAGTCGCGGCGCGCCATCGAGGCCCTCTGGGACCTCGTCGGCGTGGCGACCCTGAACGCCACCGCGCCCCACGCCTCCATGGGACTGGCCGCAATGGTCTTCAAGACCGGACTGCTCTCCGAGCCGGGCGCCGCCGACATCGGCTGGGCCCGCGTGCCGCTCGGCGACTTGCACGACACGCTGGCCCGCAAGGCGCTGGACTCGGCGGGCGTACACACCGAGCTGTCGACTCGCGTCCGCTGCATCTCCCGTGCGGAGCTGGGGCGTTGGCAGGTCGAGGTGGACGGCGAACTGCTGGAGGCGGACACCGTCGTTCTCGCCGTACCGCAGCGCGAGGCCCATGCGCTGCTGCCCGAGGGGGCTCTGGAGGACCCCGACAGGCTGCTCGACATCGGCACCGCGCCGATCCTCAACATCCATGTGCTGTACGACCGCAAGGTCCTGCGCCGCCCGTTCTTCGCCGCGCTCGGCACGCCGGTCCAGTGGGTCTTCGACCGCACAGAGGCCTCAGGGTTCACCGGCGGCCAGTATCTTGCCCTGTCCCAGTCGGCTGCCGAGGACGAGATCGACACGCCCGTCGCCGTACTGCGCGAGCGGTATCTGCCCGAGCTGGAGCGGCTGTTGCCCGCCGCGCGCGGAGCGGGAGTCCGCGACTTCTTCGTCACCCGGGAGCGTACGGCGACCTTCGCCCCGAGCCCGGGCGTCGGCAGGCTGCGACCCGGTGCCCGTACCAGAGCACCAGGCCTGTACCTTGCGGGCGCGTGGACCGCCACCGGCTGGCCCGCGACCATGGAGAGTGCCGTACGCAGCGGCTTCAGCGCCGCCGGCGCCGCACTCTCCGCTCTCGGCCGTCCCCATGAACATCCGCTCAAGGAGGCGGCGTGAGCATCAGTACTGGAACAAGAGGAGAGACCGTGCCGACTGTGCCCTCGGCGAACCCGGCTGAAGACACCGCAGCCGGAGGAGAGAGCCTGGACATCCTTGCGCTGCTGGAGCGCGGCCGGACCATGTCCACCCCGGTGCTGCGTGCGGCCGTCAACCGGCTTGCGCCGCCCATGGACACTGTCGCCGCCTATCACTTCGGCTGGATCGACGCGCAGGGGCGGCCCGCCGACGGCGACGGCGGCAAGGCCGTACGCCCGGCGCTCGCGCTGCTGTCCGCCGAGGCCGCCGGGGCCGCACCCGAGGTGGGGATCCCCGGGGCCGTCGCCGTGGAGCTGGTGCACAACTTCTCGCTGCTGCACGACGACCTGATGGACGGCGACGAGCAGCGCCGCCACCGCGACACGGTGTGGAAGGTGCACGGACCGGCCCAGGCGATCCTTGTCGGCGACGCGCTGTTCGCGCTCGCGGGAGAGGTGCTGCTGGAGCTCGGCACCGTTGAGGCGGGCCGCGCCACCCGCCGGCTGACCACCGCCACCCGCAAGCTGATCGACGGTCAGGCCCAGGACATCTCCTACGAGCACCGTGAGCGGGTCACCGTCGAGGAGTGCCTGGAGATGGAGGGCAACAAGACCGGCGCGCTGCTGGCCTGCGCCTGCTCCATCGGCGCCGTGCTCGCCGGGGCCGACGACAAGATGGCCGACACGCTGGAGGCGTACGGCTACCACCTCGGTCTGGCCTTCCAGGCCGTCGACGACCTGCTGGGCATCTGGGGCGACCCGGAGGCCACCGGCAAGCAGACCTGGAGCGACCTGCGTCAGCGCAAGAAGTCCCTGCCGGTCGTCGCCGCTCTCGCGGCCGGCGGCCCGGCGTCGCAGCGCCTCGGGGAGCTGCTCGCGGCCGATGCCAAGAGCAATGACTTCGACAGCTTCTCCGAGGAGGAATTCGCCACCAGGGCGGCCCTGATCGAGGAGGCGGGCGGCCGCGAGTGGACCTCGCAGGAGGCCCGCAGGCAGCATGCGGTCGCGATCGAGGCCCTGAGCGGCGTCGACATGCCGGAGCAGGTCCGGGCGCAGCTCGTCGCGCTCGCGGACTTCGTGGTCGTACGAAAGAGATGATCGCTATCGCCTGCAGCATATGCGTGTCTTCTGGGGACTAGCCCCCAGACCCCCATGCAGTCGCCGGCCGGCGCTCGGGAGACCGTGCACCGGCCGACGGAGACCCCAGCACAGCAGAGAGCCACTGCAACGAAGGGGAAGCCATGACAGCGACGACCGACGGAAGCAGCGGGCCCGCGGGGCCCGGGGCGGCCGCGGCCAGTGAAACAACCGGCATCACACTCGAAGCCGGCGATGTCGTCCGGGCCGCGGCGCTGGCCGCGGAACGATCGGTCGAGCATCTGCTGGGTCGGCAGGACGCCCAGGGCTGGTGGAAGGGCGACCTCGAAACCAATGTGACGATGGACGCCGAGGATCTGCTGCTGCGTCAGTTCCTCGGTATCCAGGACGCCCGGATCACCGAGGCGGCGGGCCGCTTCATCCGGGGTGAGCAGCGCGACGACGGCAGCTGGGCCACCTTCTACGGCGGGCCCGGTGAGCTCTCCACCACGGTCGAGGCGTACGTCGCGCTGCGGCTGGCCGGTGACCGGCCGGAGGATCCGCACATGGCGCGCGCATCCGCCTGGGTCAGGGACCGGGGCGGTATCGCGGCGAGCCGGGTGTTCACCCGGATCTGGCTGGCGCTGTTCGGCTGGTGGAAGTGGGACGACCTCCCCGAGCTGCCGCCGGAGCTGATCTTCTTTCCCAAGTGGCTCCCGCTCAACATCTACGACTTCGGCTGCTGGGCCCGGCAGACGATCGTGCCGCTCACGGTCGTCTCGGCCAAGCGTCCGGTGCGGCCCGCGCCGTTCGCGCTCGACGAGCTGCACACCGATGCGCGGACGCCGAATCCGGTCAAGCCCCTTGCTCCTGCCGCGAGTTGGGACGGGTTCTTCCAGCGTGCCGACAAGGTGCTGCACGCCTATCACAAAGTCGCGCCGCGACGGCTGCGCAGGATCGCGATGAACGCGGCCGCGCGCTGGATCATCGAGCGCCAGGAGAACGACGGCTGCTGGGGCGGTATCCAGCCGCCCGCCGTGTATTCCGTCATCGCCCTGCATCTGCTCGGCTACGACCTTCAGCACCCCGTCATGCGCGCGGGCCTGGAGTCGCTGGATCGTTTCGCCGTCTGGCGCGATGACGGTGCCCGCATGATCGAGGCCTGTCAGTCGCCCGTCTGGGACACCTGCCTGGCCACCATCGCGCTGGCCGACGCGGGGCTGGCACCCGACCACCCGGCACTCGTCAGGGCCGCCGACTGGATGCTGGCCGAGGAGATCGTGCGGCCCGGTGACTGGGCCGTACGCAGACCCCGGCTCGCCCCGGGCGGCTGGGCCTTCGAGTTCCACAACGACAACTACCCGGACATCGACGACACGGCCGAGGTCATCCTCGCGCTGCGGCGGGTCAGGCACCCCGATCCGGAGCAGGTGGACGCGGCGATCGGCCGGGGCGCGCGCTGGACCATGGGCATGCAGTCCAGGAACGGCGCCTGGGCCGCCTTCGACGCCGACAACACCAGCGCGTTTCCCAACCGGCTGCCGTTCTGCGACTTCGGCGAAGTGATCGACCCGCCGTCGGCGGACGTCACGGCACATGTCGTCGAGATGCTGGCCCACGAGGGAAAGGCCCACCACCCCCGAACCCGGCGCGGCATCGAGTGGCTGCTCGCCGAACAGGAGCCCAACGGCGCCTGGTTCGGCCGCTGGGGCGTCAACTACGTATACGGAACCGGTTCGGTGGTCCCGGCGCTCACCGCTGCCGGGATGCCCTTCTCGCACCCCGCGATCCGGCGAGCCGTGCGCTGGGTCGAATCCGTCCAGAACGACGACGGAGGTTGGGGCGAGGACCTGCGCTCCTACCGCGAGCAGAAGTGGATCGGCCACGGCGAGTCCACCGCCTCCCAGACCGCCTGGGCGCTGCTCGCGCTGCTCGCGGCGGGGGAGCGGGAGAGCAAGGCGGTCGAGCGGGGCGTGGCCTGGCTCGCCGAGACCCAGCGGGCGGACGGGTCCTGGGACGAGCCGTACTTCACCGGCACCGGCTTCCCCTGGGACTTCTCGATCAACTACCACCTCTACCGGCAGGTCTTCCCGCTCACGGCGCTCGGCCGCTATGTGCACGGGGAGCAATTCACCGACCGTGCGGGCGGCGACGCCCCCGACAGCCGCGAGGGGGGCTGATGGACCGGTCCCCGGAGCCGTCCGGCTCCGCAGCGCCGGCGCTGCTGATCGCCTGTGCGCTCGGCATCGAGAAACTCGCCCTGCGCAGTGGCGACCGCGGCGGCGCCCGCGGTCCGGTGACCGTGCTCCGCAGCGGCATGGGTCCGCACAACGCGGAACGTGCCGTGCTGGAGGCGCTGCGTGAAGGGCCACTGCGGGACGCGGCGGTCGTCGCCTCGGGCTTTTGCGCCGGGCTCGCCCCTGGGATGCATCCCGGGGACCTGGTGGTCGCAGACGAGACCCGTCACGCGCAGGGCTCCACGGTCTGTACGGAAACAGAACTGCTGGTCAAGGCGGTGGCCCGGGCTGTGCCCGGCCGCAGTGTGCACACCGGCCCGCTGACCGGCTCCGACCACGTCGTACGTGGGCACGAACGGGCCGACCTGCGCGCCACCGGGGCGATCGCGGTGGACATGGAGTCCGCGGCCACGCTTCGCAGCGCTCTGAGCACCGGGCCCCGTCCGGTTGCGGCCGTCCGGGTGGTCGTGGACGCTCCAGAGCATGAGCTTGTCCGAATTGGCACGGTACGCGGTGGAATATCAGCCTTCCGTGTTCTTCGTGCCGTCCTTCCTGCTTTTTTCGAATGGCACCGTTCTTTGCTGCTCCCCAGGAGGTGAGCTAGATGGCCATGCCGCTCCGTCAGACCATCAGGGTCGGGACGTACCTCTTTGAACAGAAGCTCCGCAAGCGTGAGAAGTTCCCGCTCATCGTCGAGCTGGAGCCGCTTTTCGCCTGCAATCTGAAGTGCGAAGGGTGCGGGAAGATCCAGCATCCGGCGGGGATTCTGAAGCAGCGCATGCCGGTCGCGCAGGCGGTGGGGGCGGTCCTGGAGTCCGGGGCGCCGATGGTCTCCATCGCGGGCGGCGAGCCTCTGATGCACCCTCAGATCGATGAGATCGTGCGCCAGTTGGTGGCGAAGCGGAAGTACGTCTTCCTCTGCACCAACGCGATGCTGCTGCGGAAGAAGATCGAGAACTTCACCCCTTCTCCGTACTTCGCGTTCGCCGTGCACATCGACGGCCTGCGCGAGCGGCACGACGAATCGGTCGCCAAGGAAGGCGTCTTCGACGAGGCGGTGGAGGCGATCAAAGAGGCCAAGAAGCGCGGCTTCCGGGTCACCACCAATTCGACCTTCTTCAACACCGACACCCCCCAGACCGTCATCGAGGTGCTCAACTACCTCAATGACGACCTGAAGGTGGACGAGATGATGATCTCGCCCGCGTACGCGTATGAGAAGGCGCCCGACCAGGAGCACTTCCTCGGCGTCGAGCAGACCCGCGAGCTGTTCAAGAAGTCCTTCGCGGGCGGCAACCGGCGGCGCTGGCGGCTCAACCACTCGCCGCTCTTCCTCGACTTCCTGGAGGGCAAGGCCGACTTCCCCTGCACGGCGTGGGCGATCCCGAACTACTCGCTCTTCGGCTGGCAGCGGCCCTGCTATCTGATGGCCGACGGTTACGTCCCCACGTACCGGGAGCTCATCGAGGAGACCGACTGGAGCAAGTACGGCCGCGGCAAGGACCCCCGCTGCGCCAACTGCATGGCGCACTGCGGCTACGAGCCCACCGCCGTCCTCGCCACCATGGGCTCCCTCAAGGAGTCCCTGAGGGCGGCGCGCGACACGGTCTCGGGAAACCGCGGGTGACGTGATGTCCCTAGGAGAGCCAGTCGCACTGGGACTCCCTGAGCTGCCGGTCCGGCCGATCGCGATGCGCCGCACCTCGCGGCGCATCCAGGTCGGCTCGGTGGCCGTCGGCGGGGACGCGCCGGTGTCCGTGCAGTCGATGACGACGACCCGTACCTCGGACGTGGGGGCGACGCTGCAGCAGATCGCCGAGCTGACCGCGTCCGGGTGCCAGATCGTGCGGGTTGCGTGTCCCACTCAGGATGATGCGGACGCGCTGGCGACGATCGCCCGTAAGTCGCAGATCCCGGTGATCGCGGACATCCACTTCCAGCCGAAGTACGTCTTCGCCGCGATCGATGCCGGGTGCGCGGCGGTCCGGGTCAACCCGGGCAACATCAAGCAGTTCGACGACAAGGTCAAGGAGATCGCCCGGGCGGCGGGCGAGAGTGGCACCCCGATCCGGATCGGGGTGAATGCGGGCTCGCTGGATGCCCGGCTGCTTGCCAAGTACGGCAAGGCGACGCCGGAGGCGCTGGTGGAGTCGGCGCTGTGGGAGGCGTCGCTGTTCGAGGAGCACGGTTTCCGCGACATCAAGATCTCGGTCAAGCACAATGATCCGGTCGTGATGGTCAATGCCTACCGGCAGCTCGCGGCGGCCTGTGACTATCCGCTGCATCTCGGGGTGACCGAGGCCGGGCCGGCGTTCCAGGGCACGATCAAGTCCGCGGTCGCCTTCGGGGCGCTGCTCGCCGAGGGGATCGGGGACACCATCCGGGTCTCGCTCTCCGCGCCGCCCGCCGAAGAGGTGAAGGTCGGTATCCAGATCCTGGAGTCGCTCAACCTGCGCCAGCGGCGGCTGGAGATCGTCTCCTGTCCGTCGTGCGGCCGGGCCCAGGTGGATGTCTACAAGCTCGCCGACGAGGTCACGGCGGGCCTTGAGGGTATGGAGGTGCCGTTGCGCGTCGCGGTCATGGGGTGTGTCGTCAACGGTCCCGGCGAGGCCCGCGAGGCCGACCTCGGTGTCGCGTCGGGCAACGGGAAGGGTCAGATCTTTGTGAAGGGCGAGGTCATCAAGACCGTTCCCGAGTCGAAGATCGTCGAGACCCTCATCGAAGAGGCGATGAAGATCGCCGAATCCATGGAGGACGCAGGGACGGCCTCGGGCCCGCCCGCCGTCACCGTGAGCTGAGACAAGCAAGTGAAGGGGGTCCGACCGTGACGATACTCGAGAACATCCGGGGGCCGCGCGATCTGAAGGCGCTGACCGATGCGGAACTCGAAGAACTCTCCGAGGAGATCAGAGAGTTCCTGGTCCAGGCGGTGGCGAGGACGGGTGGCCACCTGGGACCGAACCTCGGCGTGGTGGAGCTGACCGTTGCCCTCCACCGTGTCTTCGACTCACCCGTCGACCGCGTCCTGTGGGACACCGGGCACCAGAGCTACGTACACAAACTGCTCACCGGCCGGCAGGACTTCTCCAAACTGCGCGGCAAGGGTGGGCTCTCCGGCTACCCCTCGCGCGAGGAGTCCGAGCACGACGTTATCGAGAACTCCCACGCCTCCACCGTGCTGGGCTGGGCCGACGGCCTGGCCAAGGCGCATCAGGTGCTCGGAAGCAGCGGCCATGTCGTCGCGGTCATCGGGGACGGTGCGCTCACCGGTGGCATGGCCTGGGAGGCCCTCAACAACATTGCCGCGGCCAAGGACCGGCCGCTGATCATCGTCGTCAACGACAACGAACGCTCCTACGCCCCGACGATCGGCGGCCTCGCCAACCACCTCGCCACACTGCGTACCACCGACAGCTACGAGCGGGTGCTGGCCTGGGGCAAGGACGTCCTCCAGCAGACGCCCGTCGTCGGCAAACCGCTGTACGAATCGCTGCACGGCGCGAAGAAGGGCTTCAAGGACGCCTTCGCACCGCAGGGGATGTTCGAGGATCTGGGCCTGAAGTACGTAGGACCGATCGACGGTCACGACATCGCGGCCGTCGAATCGGCGCTGCGCCGGGCGAAACGCTTCCACGGGCCCGTCCTGGTGCACTGCCTGACCGAGAAGGGCCGCGGCTACCAGCCCGCGCTGGAGGACGACGCCGACCGCTTCCACACCGTCGGCGTCATGGACCCGCTGACCTGCGAGCCGCTCGCACCGTCGGGCGGTCCGTCCTGGACGTCGGTGTTCGGGGACGAGATCGCCGAGATCGGGGCACAGCGGCCGGACGTCGTGGCGATCACCGCCGCGATGCTGCACCCCGTCGGTCTGACGAAGTTCGCCGAGCGCTTCCCCGAGCGGGTGTGGGACGTCGGGATCGCCGAGCAGCATGCTGCCGTCTCCGCGGCCGGGCTCGCCACCGGTGGCCTGCACCCCGTCGTCGCCGTGTACGCCACCTTCCTCAACCGGGCGTTCGACCAGCTGCTGATGGATGTGGCCCTGCACAAGTGCGGAGTGACCTTCGTGCTCGACCGCGCGGGCGTCACCGGCGTCGACGGGCCCTCCCACAACGGCATGTGGGACATGTCGATCCTCCAGGTCGTCCCGGGACTGCGGATCGCCGCGCCACGCGACGCCGACCGGCTGCGCCAGGAGTTGCGCGAGGCCGTCGACGTGAGCGACGCGCCGACCGTGCTGCGCTTCCCGAAGGAGTCCGTGGGCGAGCCGGTCGAGGCGATCGGCCGGATCGGCGGGATGGACGTCCTGCACCAGGACATCGAGCCCCAGGTGCTCGTGGTGTCCGTGGGAGCGCTCGCCTCCGTCTGTCTGAAGGCCGTGGAACTGCTCCGGGGGCGCGGCATCGCGTGCACCGTGGTGGACCCGCGCTGGGTCAAGCCGGTCGACGAACAGCTGGCGCCGCTCGCCGCCCGGCACCGCCTGGTGGCCGTGGTCGAGGACAACAGCCGCAACGGCGGCGTCGGTTCGGCGGTCGGTCAGTCACTGCGGGACGCGGACGTCGATGTGCCGCTGCGTACCTTCGGCATTCCCGAGCAGTTCCTCGCGCACGGCAAGCGCGGTGAGGTGCTGGCCGACATAGGGCTCACGCCGGTGGAGATCGCGGGACGGATCAGCGCTGCCCTGGCAGTCAAGGAGAACGGGCTATGAGCAAGGAGTTCGATCTGGCCGAGCTGCTCGCCGAGCGCGGGAGCGAGCGCTACGAGCTGCACGCCAGACATCTCAACCACCAGCTGCCGCGCATGCTGCACACGATCGGCTTCGACAAGGTCTACGAGCGGGCCGAGGGAGCCTACTTCTGGGACTCGGAGGGCAACGACTATCTCGACATGCTCGCGGGCTTCGGAGTCATGGGGCTCGGCCGGCACCACCCGGTCGTACGAAAGGCGCTGCACGACGTCCTGGACGCCTCGCTGCCCGACCTCACCCGCTTCGACTGCCAGCCGCTGCCGGGACTGCTGGCCGAGAAGCTGCTGGCGCACAGCCCGCACCTGGACCGGGTGTTCTTCGGGAACAGCGGTACGGAAGCGGTGGAGACCGCCCTGAAGTTCACCCGGTACGCGACAGGGAAGCCGAGGATGCTCTACTGCTCCCACGCCTTCCACGGGCTCACCACCGGGTCCCTGTCGGTCAACGGCGAGGCTGGGTTCCGGGACGGATTCGAGCCGCTGCTTCCCGACACGGCGATCGCGGTGGGCGATCTGGGCGCGCTGGAGCGGGAGTTGAAGCGCGGCGATGTGGCGGGCTTCGTCGTGGAGCCCGTTCAGGGCAAGGGAGTACAGGCCACCCCGCCCGGATTCCTGTACGCGGCCCAGGAGTTGCTGCACCGGCACAAGGCGCTGCTGATCGCGGACGAGGTGCAGACCGGCCTCGGCAGGACCGGCGACTTCTACGCCTACCAGCACGAGGACGGGGTCGAGCCTGATCTCGTCTGTGTCGCGAAGGCGCTCTCGGGCGGTTACGTGCCGGTCGGGGCCACCCTTGGCAAGGACTGGATCTTCAAGAAGGTCTATTCCTCGATGGACCGGGTGCTTGTGCACTCGGCGAGCTTCGGATCCAACGCGCAGGCGATGGCAGCCGGGCTCGCGGTGCTGTCGGTCATCGAGGACGAGCAGATCGTCGCCAACGCCAGGGTGACCGGAGACCTGCTGCGCTCCCGTCTTGCCGCACTCGTGGAGCGTTATGAGCTGCTGCACGAGGTGCGCGGGCGCGGCCTGATGATCGGCATCGAGTTCGGCCGGCCGGACTCGATCAAACTGCGCAGCCGCTGGACCATGCTGCAGGCCGCCCGCAAGGGTCTGTTCGCGCAGATGGTCGTGGTGCCGCTGCTGCAGAAGCACCGGATCCTCACTCAGGTTTCCGGCGACCACATGGAAGTGATCAAGCTGATTCCGCCGCTGATCATCGGTGAGCGGGAGGTGGACCGGTTCGTGGAGGCGTTCACGGCGGTGATGGACGATGCCCAGGGCGGTGGCGGGCTGATGTGGGACTTCGGCAAGACCCTGGTCAAGCAGGCCGTTGCGAATCGCTGAGCTTTGGCCGCTTTGCCTCTGAGGCAAGGAATTTGCCTCAGAGGCGTACTCCTGGCGCAATGGACGCATGACCATTCCTGCCGGAGGGGCCGCTGACGAACTGCCCGACGTCGCACCACGGCTGCGAGATCTGCGCCGCAGCCGCCGGCTCACCCTGGAGGCCGCCGCCCGGCGCCCTGACAAGTCGGCCGGCGCGGGCCCTCACGCCTCGTCGAGGAGGCGCTCGCGCAGCCGTTCCCGGGTCTCGGAGCTCAGCTTCAGGCCCTCGCTGAGGTAGCGCTCGGTGTCGCCCCAGGTTTGTTGGATCGTGTCGAAGGCCGCGTTCAGATACTCGGTGCGCGCGTCGAAGAGCGGGGCGAGCAATTCCATCACTTCGGGTGACATCCCGGCCGGTGAGTTGTCGCTCCGGCGGACCAGGTAACGGCGGTGCGGGTCATTGGACTGGAGGTAGTCCGCCTCGATCGCGTCCCGCTCGACACCGACCGCGAGCAGCGATACGGCTATGGACAGACCGGCGCGGTCCTTGCCCGCCGCGCAGTGCATCAGGGCCGGGACGCTGTCCTCGGCCAGCGCGTGGATGACCCTGCTGTGCTCGGCGGTGCGCTGCTTGATGATCATCCGGTACGACGCCGACATCCGGCCGGCCGCCTTCCCGTCCGCCAGGATCGAGCGCAGCTGGTCGAGATCGCCTTCCCGGACCATCCTCCAGAACTCCGCCCCGTCGGCCGGGTCGGTGAGCGGCAGATTCACATTGCGCACGCCGGGCAGCTCGACGTCCGGGCCCTCGAGGCGCATGTCGGACGCATTGCGGAAGTCGAAGATCGTGTGCAGACCGAGGCCGGCGAGAAATGAGGCGTCCGTCTCGGTGGCGTGGGCCAGGTGGCCGCTGCGGAAGAGCCGTCCGTGCCGCACCCGCCTGCCGTCAACGGTCGGCAGTCCGCCCACATCACGGAAATTGCGCACTCCGGTCAGCTCGGGCTCTGTCGAGGGGGCCTGCGGCAGCTGCTGCGTCACGTGGGCTCCTGAAGTGACTGCCGTCGGCGCTCCTCGCCGACGATGGCGCTTTCCAGACGATACGACATTGCTTCAGCGGACAATCATTTCGATCTGTCCCGTCAAGGGCGTTGCACGGGCGCCGACTCCCGCCGGATGATGTTCGGGTCTGTGCGGACCTGTGAGTATCTGAGGGGTCGGGATGATCGAGAGCGTTGGCAACGGACGTACGTGGGTTCTCTCCGGACCGGCAAGCAGTTATGCACTGCACCTCACGGACGGCGACGAGCTGCTGCATCTGCATTGGGGGCCACGGATCTCCGGCGCCGACGCCGAGGCGCTTGCGGCGCAGGGTCCGCCGCCGTACTGGCCGTTCGAGTCCCCGCTCGACGGACATGAGGAGTATCCGGTTGAGGGCGGCCCCCGCTTCGTACGCCCGGCGCTGTCCGTCCGTACGGCCGAGGTGCGCGGAACCGAATGGACCTTTGCCGGGGCCGCTGTGGACGGCGACGAGCTGCGGCTGCGCTTCGTCGACGCCGTGCACGGACTCGGTCTCACCCTGCACCACCGGATGCGCGACGACGCCGATGTGATCGAGCGCTGGGTCACCGTCGCCCATGAGGGCGAGGGACCCGATCTCGAGCTGCTCAGGGCCGATGCGGCAGCCTGGACACTGCCGCTGCGCGGCGGCTGGCGGCTCAGCCAGCTGCACGGCCGGTGGGCCGCCGAATCCCTGCTCGTGCGGTCGGAGCTGACGTACGGGGAAAGGGTGGTGGGCAGCCGCCGCGGCCACACCGGACATCAGCACCTGCCGTGGGTGGCTCTGGACGCCGAGTCGGCCACCGAGGAGCGCGGCGACGTGTACGCCGTGGCGCTCGGCTGGTCCGGATCGTGGCGGATCTGCGTACAGCAACTGCCCGACGGACTGGTGCAGATCACCGGCGGAGCGGGCCACGACGACTCAGGACTGCTGCGGCTCGCGCCCGGTCGGTCCTACACCTCGCCCGTCTTCGCCGGGCTGTGGAGCGACGGCGGCTTCGGCGGGGCCAGCCGGGCCTGGCATGCCTGGCAGCTGGCGCACGTCATTCCGGACGCAGCTTCCGAACGGCCGGTCCTCTACAACTCCTGGGAAGCCACCGGCTTCGACATCTCCGAGGAGCAGCAGCTGGCGCTCGCGCAGCGGGCCGCGGCCATGGGTGTCGAGTTGTTCGTCGTCGACGACGCCTGGTTCGGGCAGCGCACCAGCGACCGCGCCGGACTGGGCGACTGGACCCCCAACGCCGAGCGCTTCCCGAAGGGCCTCGGGCCGCTCGCCCATGAAGTGCACGCGCTGGGCATGCAGTTCGGGATCTGGGTCGAACCGGAAATGGTGAACGCCGACAGCGATCTGTACCGGGCGCATCCCGACTGGGTGCAGCACCATCAGGGCCGCGCCAGGACCGAATTCCGCAATCAGCTGGTGCTGAATCTCGCCCGCGAGGACGTACAGGACTATCTGTGGGAGCAATTGGACGCCCTGCTGACCAATGCCCCCATCGACTATGTGAAATGGGATTTCAACCGCTGTTTCACGGACGCGGGCTGGCCCGGCGAGGAGTACCCGCAGAAGCTGTGGGTGGAGCATGTCCACGCGCTGTACGCACTGCTGGACCGGCTTCGGGCCGCGCATCCCACCGTCGCCTTCGAGTCCTGCTCGGGCGGCGGCGGCCGGATCGACCTCGGCATCCTCTCCCGTACCGATCAGGTGTGGACCTCGGACAACACCGATCCGCTGGACCGGCTCGCCATCCAGCAGGGCTTCACCCAGCTGCACCCGGCTCGGGTCATGGCCGCCTGGGTCACCGACAGCCCCAACGTCCAGCTCAACGGCCGTGTCAGTACGCTGCGTTTCCGCTTTGTCAGCGCGATGGCCGGGGTGCTCGGGATCGGCGGCGACCTCACCGAGTGGACCGACGACGAGCTCGCCGAGGCGCGCGGCTGGGTGGAGCTCTACAAGAAGATCAGGCCGCTGGTGCAGCACGGCGAGCTGTACCGGCTGCGCGCGCCCGACCGCGGGCTCAGCGCCGTCCAGTACGTGCGCGGCGAGGAGACCGTCGTCCTCGGCTGGCTGCAGGCGCAGCACTACGGCGAACGGCCGCCGCGGCTCAGGCTTCGCGGTATCGATGCGGCAGCTGTGTACGAGTGCCTGGACACCGGAGCCGTGCACCGTGGGTCCGTCCTGCTGCATCACGGGCTGCACACGGGGCTCAAGGGCGACCTGGACGCCACGGTGATCCGGCTGCGGCGGCGGCAGCCCCCGCAGGCGTCAATTTCTCATCAATGACAAATCTGGGGCAAAAGTGGACCCCTTCGGTCGATAGTCATTAAATGACTCTTCTGTCCGGATTGGGCGATTAGATATGGCGTGCCCCGTCTGTAATGGAGGCCGGGCGCGCCTCGTGAGCAGGATCATATTCGTGACGGTGTGTGGCGGTGTGACGGATATGGATTCCGTTGCCTGAAAGGGCTGGGAAGATCATTGATCCACGGAGCGTAACGGGAATTCTCCGGCGATATCACGCCGACTCGTGATCCGTAATTGGGGTTGGCTTGTTCCGGTCGGCTCGGCTCGTTTACTTTCACGGCAATCCGGACGGACCGCCTAATCCTGCCGCCGCCCGGAATTCGAACCCACCCACGTGTGGCAGGAGCGGGGGACCCAGGTAGTACGCCGAATCCGCACTTTCCGGAACGGCTCGGGGTTAAGTCGCGCAACTGCGCGGCCGGGCATCTCCAGCCCGAACCCGACAGCTCACCTCGCCGGCGCCGGAGAGGAAAGCGCCATGCCCGCAAAGGGTAAGCATCGCCGTCCCAAGACCAGCCCGATCACCCGCGGTTTCCTCGCAGCGGGCACGAGTGGCGCCGCCATCGCGATCCCGCTGATGGGCGCCACCGGGGCCCACGCCGCGGGCAAGACCGCCCCCGTCGCGACCTCGTCGCACACGGCGGTGACCGCCGCCGCGGCCCCGGCCGCGTTCAGGGCCCCGCACAAGCCGGCCGCAGCGCCGACCACGTACTCCGTCGTCGCCGGCGACTATCTCTCCAAGATCGCTGAGGAGCACAACGTCCGCGGTGGCTGGAAGAAGCTGTACGCGGACAACCGAGAGCAGGTCGGTGACAACCCCTCGCTGATCCACCCGGGCCTCAAGCTCACCCTCGGCGCCAAGTCGAAGGCGACGGCTCCCGAGAAGTGGAAGCACAGCAAGAAGAGCCAGCACCGGTCCGCCACCAAGACCGCCGCCAAGGCCGCCTCCAAGACCGCCGCCAAGGCCGCCTCCACGACCGCGGCCAAGGCCTCCACGGACTCCGGCCCGGCGAAGAGCGCCCCGCAGACCAGCAGCTCCGGCTTCACGACCCCCGTCGACGGCGCGACCGTCATCACGCCGTACCACCTCGCCGGCTCGATGTGGTCCAGCGGCTACCACACCGGTGTCGACTTCGCGGCCTCCACCGGCACCACGGTCAAGGCCGTCGGCCCGGGCACCGTCGTCTCCGCCGGGTGGGGTGGCGCGTACGGCAACGAGGTCGTCATCCAGCACAGCGACGGCACCTACTCGCAGTACGCCCATCTCTCCTCCCTGGCCGTCTCCGCGGGCCAGAGTGTGAGCGGCGGCCAGCAGATCGGCCTCTCCGGCTCCACCGGCAACTCCACGGGACCGCACCTGCACTTCGAGATCCGCACCGGCCCGAGCTACGGCTCGGACATCGACCCGCTGGCCTACCTGCGCCAGCACGGCGTCACCGTCTGACGCCCGTCGACCGGCGCCGCCCGTCTCACCGCCCTCCCCTCGTGCCGCAGCCCGCGGCCGGGGGGACTCGGTGTATTCCCCGTGGGTGAATCCTGAGCGGTGGTAAAGATCACTCCCCGTCAACCCCTCCTTACGGTCGCGTAGGTCACATCTGCAGGGGAGGATTAGCTCTCGTGGCAGACGATTCGAGAACAGAGAGCAGCTGGGGATTCGGGTCGTACGCGGCGATCGGTGACAGCTTCACCGAGGGCGTCGGCGACCCGGGTCCCGACGGGATGTACGTCGGCTGGGCGGACCGGTTCGCGGTCCTGCTCGCCGACCGGATGCCGGAGCACACCTTCAGGTACGCCAACCTCGCCGTGCGCGGGCGCCTCCTCGACCAGATCGTCGGGGAACAGGTGCCGAGGGCGAAGGAACTCGCCCCGGATCTGGTGACGTTCTGCGCGGGCGGCAATGACATCATCCGGCCCGGCACCGACCCGGACGACGTGGCCGAGCGCTTCGAGCGCGCGGTCGCCGACCTCACCGGCGCCGTCGGGACGGTCATGGTGACCACCGGCTTCGACACCCGCGGGGTGCCGGTGCTGCGCCATCTCCGCGGCAAGATCGCCACGTACACCGCGCATGTGCGGGCCATCGCCGACCGCTACGACTGCCCCGTACTCGATCTGTGGTCGCTCAGGTCCGTCCAGGACCGCCGGGCCTGGGACGCCGACCGGCTCCATCTCTCACCCGAGGGGCACACCCGGGTCGCGCTGCGCGCGGCCCAGGTCCTCGGTATCGAGGTGCCCGCCGACCCCGACCAGCCGTGGCCGCCGCTGCCGCCCCGTGGCACGCTCGAGGTGCGCCGCGACGACATCCAGTGGGCGCGCGAGCATCTGGCGCCCTGGATCGGCCGGCGGCTGCGCGGCGAGAGCTCCGGCGACCATGTGGAGGCCAAACGGCCGAACATGCTGCCCCTGTGACAGTGGCTGGGCGAAGAGCCCACCGGCTCGGTTCGGCGGCCGGGTGTCACCTCTCTGCCGCCAGGAGTTCCGCCGAGCCGATCAGTGCCGTACTGCCCTCGCCCGTGCAGGCGTGCGCGCCCGCCAGCGCGCCGAGCCGGGCGCTCTGTTCCAGTTCACGGCCCGCCAGCCGCCCGTACAGAAAGCCGCAGACGTACGCGTCGCCCGCGCCGTTGGAGTCCACCACCCGGGCGGGCGGCGCCACCGCGGGGACCGGGCGGGGGGTGCTGCCGCCGTCGCGGGTCAGGAGATACGAGCCTCCCGCACCGGCCGTCGCGATCACCGCTTCGGCCCGTCCGTCGCGCAGGATCTCCCGCATCACCGACGCGATCCGCTCGCCGGCGCCCGCCGCACTGAGGAAGACCAGGTCGGAGCGGAGCGCGAACTCCCGTTGATGGTCGGCCAGTCCGTCCCAGTCGTGCAGATCGGTGGAGACCGGGACGCCCAGCTCCTCGATGTCGTCGTACAGGAACCGAGCGAAGTTCACGATCGACAGATGGACATGTCGGGTCCGGCGCAGATGGGGAAGGTAGACGTCGCGCGGCATGCGCAACTCGCCCGGATCGCGGGCGTCGTAGAAGGACATCCGGCGGCCCGAGGGATCGACGAGATTGACAGCACGCCGGGTACCGGCGGGCGAGAGGAGCGGCTCGAAGTGCACTCCGCCGGCGGCGAGCCGTTCCTGGACCTGGCGTCCGGGCCAGTCGTCGCCGATGTAGTCGAGGAGCGTGACCTCAAGCCCCAGCGCCCGGCAGCCGAGTGCCACGTTGCCGCCGGTGTGGCCGGGCCATTCGCGGATCGGGCCGACGCCCACGGAGTCGGCGAGCGGGACGGGCAGGGAGCCGACGCGTACGACCGTATCGACGCCGCTGCCGCCGACGACGAGCACATCCTGTGTGTTGTAGGGGAGTTGATCGGTCTGCTGTTGCTGCGACAGGTGAGACACAGTCGCCCAGTATGACTGCCGGCGCCGGATCAGCGTGCGGCGGCCGTCAGCGCCTCGCGTTCCACGCCGAGCTCACGGGCGAGCGCCTCGTCGGTCCACTCCAGCATCGCGGCTCGCGAGAGCGAGCCCGCGTACGAGGTCATCTGCACGGCGAGCCCGTCCAGAAAAGCCGTCAGCCGCCAGGCCGTTGCCGCCGGGTCCTCGCACGGGAACTCGCCCGCCGCCGCCCCCTCCGCGATGACCTCGGTCAGTGCGGCCTTCCACTGCTGGTCGAGATCGCGGGCCACCTCGCGCAGGGCGGGCTCACGCAGGGCGGCCGCCCAGCCCTCGATCCACAGGCGCCAGCCCTTGGCCGTCCCCGTCGGCGCGTACCAGCGGACCGCGGCGCGCAGCCGGCGCAGCGCGGTGGTGCGGCGGCCCAGCAGTTTGCCCAGATGGGCGAGATCGCTGTCGGCTGCATACGCGAAGGCCGCGGCTACGAGCTTCTCCTTGGTCGAGAAGTGGTAGAGGACCAGGGCGTTGCTCACCCCCAGCGCGGAGGCGACATCGGCGATCCGTACGGCCGCCACTCCGTGCTCCTCGATCTGTTCGACGGCGGCGCCGAGCAGCTCCTCACGCCGCTCTGCCACGTTCAACCGGACTCTGGCCACGTTCTCACCCTACACAGTCGATCTTGGGCGCGGTTCGGTCAGCTCTGGATGTTCGGCGGCGGCCCGGGAGAGGTCGCACAGGGCGGCCGCGGCA
Organism: Streptomyces sp. SLBN-118; assembly: GCF_006715635.1. Lineage (NCBI taxonomy): Bacteria > Bacillati > Actinomycetota > Actinomycetes > Kitasatosporales > Streptomycetaceae > Streptomyces > Streptomyces sp. SLBN-118. The sequence goes on along the minus strand of NZ_VFNP01000001.1, from coordinate 1,092,792 downwards.
GCCTCCAGGTGTACGGGCGGAGCACCGCGCCAGCCGGTCAGCAGGGGGCTTGCCGCAGCGAGAGCAGCAGGGCCTGGGCCCGTTCGTGGGTGAGCGGGCAAGGGCTACGGCCGTGTTCGCCAGGAGTTCGGCACTGACTCCGCCGACAGCGGCGAGGGGCGCGCCCGGCGAGCGCCCCGGCCGCGAGCCGGTAACCCCACTTCTCCCGGTTGGCCGAGGCACCGACGACGGCGACCGACCGCGGGTCGAAGAGGGCATCGAGAGATGCCGTCATCTGTACCGGCCGAAGCGCTCGGCGATAACGGGCAGGCGGTCGGCGACGATGGCGTGGGCGGCTGCGCGCGGGCTCGTCCCGTCCGCCTCGGCTCGCGCCAGCATCTGGCCGATCAGCGCCCGCATCGACCGGCGCGTGCAGGCGAACGCCTCGTCCGAGTCGGCCTCGATGTCCCCGAACAGCGTCCACCACCACCACGCGTTGGTACCGGAGTTGACGACGACATCGGGCAGCACGGTGATCCCGCGCCGGGCCAGCATCTCCTCGGCGTCCGGCAGTACCGGCATGTTCGCGGCCTCGACGATCCAACGGGCGGTGATCTGCGCCTGGTTGGACGTGTCGACGGCGTACGAGACGGCCGCGGGAACCAGGACCTCCGCCTCGACGGACAGCCAGGCGTCGCCCGGCAGTTCCAGATCACCGGGCCGAAGGGCGGCCCGGTCGACGGTGCCGTACGAGTCCCGCGCGGCCAGCAGCGCGTCGATGTCCAGGCCGTCCGGGTTGGCCATGGTGCCCTTGATGTCGGCGGCGGCGACGATCTTCAGCCCGGCGCGGGCGAGGAAGCGGGCGGTCGCGCCGCCCATGGTGCCGAGCCCCTGGACACAGACACGCGTTCCTTCGTGCGGCACACCTTCCCGGTCGAGTGCGACGAGGACCGACTCGGCGACGCCGCAGCCGCCGACGAGTTCGTCGAGGCCGACGCCGTCGACCTCGACGGCGAAGGCGTCCGCGAGTCGCTGCCGCGCGGAGGCCTCGTCGTCGAGGAGGGGGTAGACGGCCTGGATGGAGGAGACGAGACCGGCCTCCCGGGCGGCGCGGTCGACGACGTCCTGGGTGAGGCCGAGATCATCGCCGGTGGTCCACATCGTCTCGATGTACGGCCGCACGGCGCGCAGATAGCGCACAAGGATCCCGTACGCACTCGGGTCCTGAGGGTCGCAGTCGATGCCGCCCTTGGCGCCGCCGAGCGGGATGTACCGCCCGTCGGGGTTGTAGTGCAGGGCTTCTTTCATCGTCATCCCCCGGGCCAGCCCGGTCACCTCCTCCAGCGTGCAGCCCTCGCGCATGCGCAGGCCGCCGCTGGACACCCCGCGCACGAGCCGGTCGATCACCAGATGGCCCTGGCGCCCGGTGACATGGTCGGTCCAGGTGAGCGACAGCAGGGGAGTGGTGGTCATCTGGCGGACTCCTCGGGAACGGTGATCACGGTGGGACCGGGGGTGGCCAGTGCCCGGACGACTGCCTCGCCGCCCGTCACGGCCGTCGACGCCACTCGCGGGCGAACGCGCGGCTGAGGTCGACGATGTCGCGCTGTTCGGTCGTGAGCGGGACCAGCTCGGTGGGGAGCTCGGACATGGTGCCTCCAGGCACGACGAAGACGGGGTAACTGAATCGTCAGTCAGTATCTGGAGGCGTGGGCTCCCCTGTCAACGTGATCGTCAGCATGTCCGCGCGGAGGTCCGCCCTCCGGTCAGGCGCGGAGGTCCGCCCTCCGGTCAGGCGCGGAGCGGGGTCAGGCGGATACGGACCCGGGTACGGCTCCGCGGGCCGGAATCTCGCACTGGTCCTTGAACCCCTGGCTGCTCAGACCGAGCGCCGCATTCATCCGCGAGCGCAGGTTCTCCACCGCCACGATCGCCGTGAGCTCGACGAACGCCGCCTCGCCCAGCGAGGTGACCAGCCGCTCGGCCTGCTCGTCCACGACCTCGGGCGGATTGGCGGTCATCGCCTCCGCGTACTCCATGACATCGCGCTCCAGCGGGGTGTAAGCGTCGCTGTCGCGCCAGACCGGCACATCGAGCACCTTGCGTACGTCCATGCCGCGCTGCCGACTCACCCAGTGGCCGAAATCCATGCACCAGCTGCAACCGATCGACGCGGCCGTCGCCATCTCGGCCAGCGCCTTCAGATCGGCGTCGAGGTGCTTCCACTTGGCCACCGACTGCTCGAAACGCAGGTCGCTCCAGAGCACCCGGGGGTTGTGGGCCAGCGCCCGGGCGGGGTCGAGCACCTTTCCGTACACGCGCTTCGAGTACCACTCGGTGAAGCGGAAGAGCAGCGAACGGCGCGGGGCGAGGGAGATACGGGCCATGACGGGCCTCCTGAGCTGTGGACGATGTCCTTTCACGGGTACGACGGACGGGGTGCGGCCGGATGTGACATCACCGGCCGCGGCCGGGTAAAAATCTTCAGGAACACCCGCATCAGGAAGCGCGTTGCCTGGTCATGACGGAAAGCGCGAAGCAGGACGCCTTGCTCAAGCTCGTCGCCGAATACGGCGGCGGGGTGCTGGTCACCCTCAAGCGGGACGGCAGGCCACAGCTCTCCAATGTGAACCACCACTACTACCCCGACGAGCGGACGATCCGGGTGTCGATCACGGACGACCGCGCCAAGACCGCGAATCTGCGCCGCGACCCCCGTGCCTCGTACCACGTCACGAGCCAGGACCGCTGGGCCTGGACCGTCGCCGAGGGCACGGCCGAGCTCTCCCCGGTCGCGGCCGACCCGTACGACGAGACGGTCGAGGAACTGATCACGCTCTACCGCGACGTCAGCGGCGAGCACCCGGACTGGGACGACTACCGCCGTGCCATGGTCCGCGACAAGCGCATCGTGCTCAGGCTGCGGGTGGAGCGGGCCTACGGCCAGCCGCGAGGCTGAGCGCTGTCGGACGTCACGCACATAATGAAGACACCACACCGACCCCAGGAGGTGCCGTGACTGGCACTGGCCCCCACAATCCGCTGCGTACCCGGCTGCGCGCACTGCGCCCGGCCGCGTTCGGCGCCGACCCGTCCGGTGAGCGGTGGGAGCGGATCAAGCGCTCGCCGAACTTCTCCGACGGTGTCTTCCAGAACCCCGTGGGAGCCAGGACCAGGCCGTCCGGCGGTTCCATGATCGAGTTCGCCAAGATCTACTTCCGCAAGGAGGCGCGGGCCCGCCGCTCCCCGGTCGGGCTGGTGCCCCTGCACACCACGACCCTCGCCGACCTTGCGAGAGAGCCGGCTTCCGGGCTGCGGCTCACCTGGATGGGACACTCCAGCGTCCTGGCGGAGATAGACGGGCGACGGGTGCTCTTCGACCCGGTCTGGGGCGAGCGCTGCTCCCCCTTCCCCTTCGCCGGTCCCAAGCGGCTGCACCCCGTGCCCGTCCCGCTGGCGGCCCTCGGCCCGGTCGATGTCGTCGTGATCTCCCACGACCACTACGACCACCTCGATCTGCCCAGCATCCGGGCGCTGGCCTCCACCGACACGGTCTTCGCGGTGCCGCTCGGCGTCGGTGCGCACCTGGAGCACTGGGGCGTGCCCGCCGACCGGCTGCACGAGCTGGACTGGAACGAATCGGCGCAGGTGGCGGGCCTCAGGCTGACCGCGACCCCGGCCCGGCACTTCTGCGGCCGCGGCATCCGCAATCAGCAGCACACGCTCTGGGCGTCCTGGGCCGTCGCGGGCCCCGAGCACCGCGTCTACCACAGCGGCGACACCGGATACTTCCCCGGCTTCAAGGACATCGGCGCCGAGCACGGCCCCTTCGACGCCACCATGATCCAGATCGGCGCGTACAGCGAGTACTGGCCGGACATCCATATGACGCCCGCCGAGGGCATGCGCGCCCACCTCGATCTCCAGGGCGGCGAGCCGTCCGGCGCGATGCTGCCGATCCACTGGGGCACGTTCAACCTCGCGCCGCACCCGTGGGCCGAGCCCGGGGAGCACACGGTCGCCGCGGCCGCGGCGGAGGGCGCCCCTGTCGCGCTGCCGAGGCCCGGCGAGCCCTTCGAGCCGACGGCCGAGCGCGTTCCCTCCGAGCTGTGGTGGCGCGCGGCGGCGCCCGCGCCCGCCCAGGGCCGGGCGACCTCAGGCGACAAGGGCAGCAGCCCCGAGGTGGCGCCGACCGCCTGATCCCCGACGCGTCCTTGGGGCCCTCGGCCCGCTGCGGCCCCCGCCGACACACCCGGCGGGGGCAAGGCCGCGTTATCGGCCTGCCGTGCGAAGCCTCATACCAGAGCGCGATGAATGTCGGGCAAGTTTGTCAACTGCCCTCCGCACGTGCCCGCTTGGCGACTACCGTGTGTCCCCGGTGATCCACGATGGGCTTTTTTGCGCACGCAGAGCCTATCGTTGAGCCGAAGCTGACCACTTGCAATGCGCCGATTCCTGGGGCCCCCGTACCAAGGACGCTAATGTCTCAACTTCGCGCACCCGCCGCGCGGCCGGACCGCCGGGAGGGAGGGCGCCATGGACGGCCAGGCGCCCGCTCCCTGTCGTCAGCCGGAAGGTCGCAACCCGTGCCGCCGTCGCCGGACGCCCGTATACGCCCTCAACTCCTGCGCACCGCAGTGCTTCCGGCGATTGTCGCCGCCCTCAGCGGAGCCACTGCCGTGTTCTTCACGATCCGCACCGCCGGGCTCCGGCCCGGCGTCGGCCTCTGGTCCTTACTCGGCGGTGCCGCCGTGCTCGCCCTCGCCGCGGTCGCCGCGGCGTTCATCGGCGCGGACCGCACCTCCAAGTCGGTACTGGACCGCTGCGCGGCCCTGCGCCACTCCTCCGCACGCGGACAGGCCGACCTGCAGATGGTCGTCGAGCAGCTCAGAAGGGGAGAGGGACCGCCCCCACGCCGTGCCCCCACGCCGGCGCCCCTCGACGCGGACGAATTCGACCTGCTGACCCAGGAGCTGAGCCGCTCGCACGATGCCGCCGTGGCGGCTGTGGTGCAGGCCTCCCGGCTCTCCAGCAGCGTCGGCAACGAACAGAAGGTCGAAGTCTTCGTCAACCTGGCCCGGCGGCTCCAGTCGCTGGTCCACCGGGAGATCCAGCTCCTCGACGAGTTGGAGAACGAGGTCGAGGACCCGGAGTTGCTCAAGGGCCTCTTCCATGTCGACCACCTCGCCACCCGCATCCGCAGGCACGCGGAGAACCTCGCCGTCCTCGGCGGCGCGATCTCCCGGCGGCAGTGGTCCAACCCGGTCACCATGACAGAGGTGCTGCGTTCCGCTATCGCCGAGGTGGAGCAGTATCCCCGGGTGAAGCTGGTGCCACCGATCGACGGCACCCTGCGCGGCCACGCCGTCGCCGACGTGATCCACCTGCTCGCCGAACTGGTCGAGAACGCCACCCTGTTCTCCGCCCCGCACACCCAGGTGTTGATGCGGGCCCAGCACGTCACGGCCGGACTCGCCGTCGAAGTCGAGGACCGCGGCCTCGGCATGCCGGTGGGCGAGCAGAACAAGATGAACGCCCTGCTCGCCGACCCGGACCAGGTGAACGTCGCCCATCTGCTGCAGGACGGACGGATCGGTCTCTTCGTCGTCTCGGCACTGGCCCGCAGGCACGGCATCGCGGTACGCCTGCAGTCCAATATCTACGGCGGCGTCCAGGCCGTCCTCGTACTCCCGCAGGGCCTCCTCGGCGCCGAGTCCGACGCACTCCAGCAGCACGGTGCGGCCGCCGCGTCCGAAGCCGCGGCCCACCCGCGGGGAGAGACGGCAGTCACCCGGGCGACCTCGGTTCGTACGCCGGTTCACCAGCAGCCCCACTCCCCGCCACAACTGCCGCAGCAGCAGGGGCCACCGCAGCGGGAGCCGGTGCACGCCACGCTCGGCTCCAGCTCTCTCCCCGTACGAGGAGAGCACGCCGACCGCCCCAACCCGGCGGAAGCCTCCCCCCGTGCCGGTCACCCGGGCGACTTCTACGCCGACGCCAACTACACGACGCCCGCGCCGAGTTCACCCCCCGAAGCCGCGCCTGTGGTGCGCGGCACCACGGGCCGCCCCCAACTGCCCAAGCGCCGCAGCCAGGAACACCTCGTCCCCCAGCTGCGGGACGCCCCGGCGCCCCGCAGAGACGAGGAACACGCGGTCCACGATCCGGGCCTCATGGCTGCCTTCCAGCGAGGCATCGGTCTGGCCGAGTCCCAGCCCCTCGCGGACAGCGCGCCGCTGCCTGACCCGCAGCGTCACGACAACACCCCCAAGGAGTAGATGCACCATGGTGAGCGACGTGCCGAACGGCCATACCTCGGACCTCGACTGGCTGCTCAGCGGTCTGGTCCAGCGTGTGCCGTACACCCGGAACGCGGTCCTGCTCTCCTCCGACGGGCTGGTGAAATCCGTGCACGGCCTGGACCCCGACAGCGCCGACCACATGGCGGCGCTCGCCTCCGGCCTCTACTCCCTGGGCCGCAGCGCCGGAGCGCGCTTCGGCGACGGGGGAGAGGTGCGCCAGGTCGTGGTGGAGCTGGACTCGACCCTGCTGTTCGTCTCCACCGCGGGCTCCGGCACCTGTCTCGCCGTGCTCGCCGGGCGGGAGGCGGACGCCGCGGTCCTCGGATACGAGATGGCGATGCTGGTCAAGAGCGTACGGCCGTATCTGACCACACCCGCCAGACATTCGGCGGGGGCACCTAGTGCCGCGGGGCAATGAGCGTGCCGTCCCCCAAGGACGGGCCGCTGCTCGACGACGCGGCCGGCCGTCTCATCCGTCCTTACACGGTGAGCGGCGGCCGTACCCGTCCGACGGCCGCGCTGGACCTGCTCTCCCTTGTGATGGCCACCGGGACCGTGCCGCAGACGCACTTGGGCCCCGAGCACGCCACGGCGCTCGACCTGTGCGACGGGCCGACGTCGGTGGCCGAGATCTCCGCGCATCTCAGGCTCCCGGCGGTCGTCACCAAGGTGCTGCTCTCCGATCTCGTGGACTGCGGCGCCGTCACCGCACGGGCGCCGCGCTGCAACGACTCACTCACGGACCGTTCTTTGCTGGAGGCGGTGCTCGATGGCCTACGACGGCGGCTCTGACGTGGACGACCTCTTCCCGACTGCTCTGAAGATCCTGGTCGCGGGCGGATTCGGAGTCGGCAAAACGACGTTTGTGGGGGCGGTCAGCGAGATCGAACCCCTCAGTACGGAAGAACTGCTGACCCAGGTCAGCGTGTCGACCGACAAGCTCGACGGCATCGAGTCCAAGACCACCACGACGGTGGCCATGGACTTCGGCCGGATCACGCTCGACCGGAGCCATGTGCTCTATCTGTTCGGCACACCCGGCCAGGAGCGCTTCTGGTTCATGTGGGACGAGCTCTCCCAGGGCGCCCTCGGAGCCGTTGTGCTCGCCGACACCCGCCGACTCGAGGACTCCTTCTCGGCCGTGGACTTCTTCGAGCGGCGCGGCATCCGATTCGTCGTCGCCGTCAACGAGTTCGACGGCGCCTACCGCTATGAACCGGAAGAGGTACGGGCCGCGATCGACCTCAAGCCGGAGGTGCCGGTCGTCCTGTGCGACGCACGTATCGCCAGCTCGGGGATAAGGACACTGGTCACCCTCGTCCAGCATCTGCTCACCACCGTCCCGGCGCCGGCCGCGCCGGCCCCGAGCTACGGAGCACATACATGACGTACGACCCAACCGGCCATCTGCTGCTGACCCCCATCGACCGCGAGGCGCCCGTCCGCGTGCAGCGGCTGCGCCAGCTCGGCTTCGGGGACCGGCCGGACCCCGCGTTCGACGAGTTCGCGCACAAGCTCGCGGAGGTGACCGGGGCGCCGTACTCGATGGTCAACTTCATTGACGAGAACCAGCAGTTTTTCGCCGGTCTGCACACCCCCTCCGGGACGCACGCCGGCAGCGATCCGGGCGCGGCGGCCGGGGGAGGGGACGGCGGGGTCAGCCGTTTCATGGCCCGCGACCACGGCTACTGCCCGCATGTGGTCGTACGGCGCAAAGCCCTCGTCCTCGAGGACGTCTGCGACTATCCGAGGTTCGCGGGCAATCCGGTCGTCGACGAGATCGGCATCCGCTCCTATCTCGGGGCGCCGCTGATAGACCGGACAGGGATCGCCCTGGGCACGATCTGTGTTGTGGACACGGAGCCGCGGCCGTGGGGGCGCGCGGGTCTGGAGACGATCAAGTCGCTGGCGGCGGAGCTGATAGAACAGATCCACCGCCGGGAGGACGGCAGGATCTAGGCACTTCCTAGGAACCCAGGCGCTGGGTACGTCCTTCGGGCGGGACCTGGAGCGCCGGACGGGGGCTTGAATTTCTGCCTGGTGGGCGGAAATTCAAGCCCCCGTCGGCGTCTGAGGCGCGGGGTCCGGGGCGGGAACCAAGGGGTCAGACCGCCGGTTCCAGTCTCACTGCCTCGGACAGCCGGTCCGACCAATCGCCCTTCTCCGTACCCAGCGCCACCTCCGCGAGGCGCAGGAGCTGGATGTCGGAGGTGCCCGCGGGGGCGAACATATGGAGCGCGTCCCGCAGATACCGTTCGATGGGACGGTCGGTGAAGAGCCCGGCCGCGGCATGCACCTCCATGGCGCTGCGCGCGGTGTCGATCGCCGACTCGACATTGACGAGCTTCGCGTTCATCAGCTCGGCGTCGCACGGCAGACCCCGGTCGAGCAGATTCACGGCGTGATACGCGGCGAGCCGGGCAGTCATCAGCCGCGACTGCATTTTCCCCAGCTTCAGCTTGATCGTGGGCAGATGGTGCAAGGGGTTGCCGTAGCGGTGGCGCTCGGCGCAGAAGCGCGAGGTCTCCTCAAGGATCGCCTGATGGATGCCGAGTGAGACGGCGGTGAGGTTGGCCCGTCCGTACAGGACGCTGGAGGAGTACGCCACGGCCAGGCCGTCACCCTCCTCGCCGAGCCGGTTCGGCGCAGGCACGCGGCAGTTGTTGAAGTGAAGTTCGCCGAAACTGAAGCCGTGCAGCCCCATGGTGGGCCGCTGCTCGCCGACGGCGAACCCGGGCCGGTCCGATTCCACGAGAAAGGCCGTCAGCCCCTTGGAACCGGGAGCGGTCCGCACCACGACTCCGTGCAGATCGCCGACGTGGCTATTGCCCACATACACCTTTCGGCCATTGAGAATGTAGTCGTCGCCGTCCCGTACGGCCGTGGCGCTCATGCCCAGCACGTGGCCGCCGGACTCGGGTTCGGTGACGGCGATCGTCGGCAGACAGTCGCCTGAGGCGATGGCGGGGAGCCATGTCTTCTTCTGCTCGTCGCTGCCGAAGTGGACAATTTTGGCGACGCCGAGCTGCGAGGCCTGCACCATCGCGCCCATCGCCCCACTGACCCTGGACAATTCCTCGATGATGATGGTCTTGGCCAGATGCCCGACCCCCATGCCTCCGTGTTCCTTGCTGATCGTGGCGCCGAGCCAGCCCTGCCGGGCTATCAGCCGGGACAGTTCGCGGTGGACCGACCGAGCGGTCTCCATCGCCGGGATCCTCGGACGTACCTCGGTCTCGGCGAACTCGCGCACACGATCGCGTAATTGGTGATGAAGTCGACTGGCGAAATATCCGTCCATCGCGAGTCCTCCTCTGCGAAACGCCTGCTCGGGCAGTTGTTCGAGCAGGTGGTGCATCGGCAGTGGTCTCGTCCCGAACAGGCCGACCACATCATGGTGTTGATCGTTTTTCGGCGGCACAAGATCGATACCAACTTTGGCTGAAACGAAGGCCGTTGACGTTTGGTTGAGGATGTGTATCGCGTGGTACGGGCTTGTCCGGTCCTGTCGTACGGCATTCCCCCTGTACCTCTTTCTGCCACATGCCAACGGCAAAGGTTTGGTGGGCACATGGCACTGAGGGACAGGTGTGAGTCCGAGATATGCGCATCTGGGACATCCTGGCGCACCGGAAGAACCTATACGGCACGGACTTGGGCCGAAAAGAACGCATGTGGGCACCGTGGGCGGGCGCGGGGGTCCGCAGTGCCAGCGTACTGGGGCGCTGACCGGCGCACGAGGCATGTAAGGGGGCGCACGGGCGCACGCCCTGCGCCCTCGTGGCGTGGGGCGCCGTTTCGGACGGTGCTCCAGTCGGGGCGCGGGGGTGCCTGCGGTGCTTTCCCCTGCCCGGCCTCCCTTCTACGGCCTGGCGGCCGTGGGAGGTGCCCCCACGCAGTGGTCCGACCGCGAGCCCGCCACGCCCCCTTGCGCAGCGCATCCGCCTCGTCCGGGTGGCGGGGCACATGGGCCGTCCAGCCGTCGAGGGTGTCGAGTGCAGCCACGTCACCGGCGGCATATGGGTGAGACCGCCGCCGCTCAGAGGTCGGGCTTCACCTGGTCGAAGGGTCGCCCGACCGGCACCATCAGCCGGTGCAGGTTCTGGACGTCGTGGTCGGAGGTGACCACTGTGTTTGTCATGTCACTCACCGTGCGGCCTCGACTCTGATCGAGGTCGAGCCCGCCCAGGTGAAAGCGGTTCGTGACCACCGGTCGAAGTGCGGTATTGTTCTCATGCGCGTTCGGCCGGGGGAAACCCCAGGTCAGACGGGCACCGGGACGTGGCGCAGCTTGGTAGCGCACTTGACTGGGGGTCAAGGGGTCGCAGGTTCAAATCCTGTCGTCCCGACCAGCGTTTATGCAGGTCAGAGGTCGTATCGGAGTCTTCCGGTACGGCCTCTCCGGTTTTCCGGGCAAGCCCCCTTCCTGGCATGGGCATCGCCATCGGCCGGGAACCGGCCTCGCCTCGCCCCGCAACGGCCCTCGTGGCGCCTCAGACGATCGCCGGCGGCGCGATCACGATCATCCTCGCGATCCTCGCGGACCGTACTGACCGAGGGGCGACCGAGGGACCCTTTCGGGCATGGCAGGGCTGGGGCACGATGGCCGGACGAACAAGCGTGCCCACCGCCCAGATCCCTCCCGACCCGGAGTCACCCGGAGGCGCCGCATGCCGAGCAAAGATCACGCCAGGCTCGACGGGCTGCAACGCGATCCCTATGCGCTCTACGCGCAGGCACGCCGGACCGAGGGCCTGACCTTTGTTCCCGAGCTCGACGCCTGGCTCGTCGCCCGGGACGCGGATGTACGTGAAGTCCTGCGGCGGTCCGAGGAGTTCTCGTCCGTACGCGCCCTGCTCCCCGATGTGATGCCCTCGCCCGCCGCCCTGGAAGTGCTGTCCAAGGGCTTCGGCAAACGGCCCACCGTCGTCTCGACGGACGGTCCGGCCCATCAGCGCCACCGTGCCCCGCTCAACCGCGGCCTGTCCGCCGGGCGGATCGCCGCGCTCGTCCCGTACGCAGCCGAGTGCGCCGGGGCGCTCGTCGACGGTTTCGCAGGCGTCGACGGCTTCGAGGCGAACGGCCGGGTCGAGCTGATCGCGGCGTACGCGCGTCAGTTACCCGGCCAGGTCATAGGCCGCCTCATCGGCTTCGACCCGGTGGATGTTCCGCTCGCGGTGCACGGCGGCTACCGCGCCGAAGAACTGCTGTTCCGGCCGATGGACCCAGACAGGCAGATCGCCGCAGCCGAGGACATCGTCGCCCTCCAGAAGATGCTGGACCACTACATACGCGAGCGCCGGCAGGGCCCGCGCGACGATCTGCTGACCGGGATGGTCACCGCGCTCGCGCCCGGAAGTGGCGAGCTCACTCTCGATCAGCGCCACGAGCTGGTGTCCAACCTCCAGAACTTCCTGATCGCCGGGCATCTGACCACCACGGCCCTCATCGGTTCGACGCTGCTGCATCTGCTGCGCGACCGGCGGCAGTGGGAACTGCTGTGCGCGGAGCCGGAGCTGATCCCTGCCGCGGTCGAGGAAGCGGCGCGGTACGACACCGCGGTCCAGGGCTTCCGGCGTACGACCACCCGGCCTGTCACCATCGCCGGTACCGATCTCCCCGCCGGGGCCACGGTGTTCGTGGCGTACGGATCGGCCAACCGTGACGAGGAGCGCTACGACCGGCCGGAGGTCTTCGACATCACCCGGCCGCTCTCACGGCAGCATGTGGCCTTCGGCCATGGCGCGCACGGCTGCCCCGGATCTCAGCTGGCCCGCGAACAACTGCGCCTGACCCTTGAGTTGTTCGCCCGCCGGCTCCCCGGTCTGCGGCTCGACGAGGACAGGCCGCCGACCGTGATGCGGCCGACGCTCATCCACCGTTCGCCAGAGGCGCTGCATCTCGCCTGGTGAGGTTGCGCGCAACCGCGGCGAGTATTGCTCCGGATCGATGGGTGCTGGGCGCAGTTCAGTGCGCGGCAGGCCTGGTCGCGGGCTGGAGCCTGAACGAGATTGCCTCCATCAGGCCCCTGCGCCGGGTCTTCTGGACGGCGGCGATCCGCCAGCGGCCGTCCTCCCCGCGGACGACGGTGTATGTCGCGAGTTTGCCGAGCCTCTTCGCTTCGCCCTTGTGCACGTCGCCGCGGGTGAGGACAACGGCGGTGTCGGGACCGTAGAGGCGGATGTCGACAATCTCGATGGTCAGCCGGGTTCCTTTGAGGAAGCTGTCGAACAGGGCCTGGTGGGCGCGGCCGATGTCCTGGCCCCCGTGGTAGGCCGTGCCGACGAAGGTCACGTCGGTGGCGTCCGCGGTGAACTGCTCGCCGTAGGCGGTTCCGTCGCCGCGGTTCCAGGCGGCGCGGCTTTGCTCGAGGAGCGCACGGATCGCGCTGTGGTCGCGGTCGTCGCCGCGGCCGTGGTCCACGGGGATGTTCGTGGTCGGGGTGACGGTCGGTCCGGCGGCCTGATCGGACGGCACGGTGCTGACGGCAGTCATGGTTCACCTCTCGTGGTAACTTCTTTGAAGAAGTTTCTTCCTTGAGGATTTCTCTTCCTTGGAGAAGAGATTAGGGAACGGAGGAGCCCGTGTCAACGCCGGCCATGCGACCCGACGCGAGCCAGATCTACCGCCAGTATCTGAGCGCGGTGATGCTGCACGGCCACGCGAGCGCCAGAGCCTGTGACCTCGGGGCCACCGACCTGTACGCGCTCAACATCCTGCAGCTGGCGGGGGCGATGACCCCCGGTGAACTGGGCGCTCGCACCGGACTGACGACAGGGCCGACCACCCGGCTGATCGACCGGCTGGAGCGGGCGGGCTACGTCCGCCGCGCAGCCGATCCCGGCGACCGGCGCAAGGTCATCGTCGAGCCGGTCAGCAGCCCCGCCGACCTCGACCGCGTCATGGCTCCCGCCCGGCAGAAGATCGGCGAGATCCTCGGCGGATACTCGCCCGAGCAGCTCGACGCCCTTTTCGACTACTTCGCCCGCGCCGCCGAGGCCTACCGGGAAGCAGCCGAGCAACTGCGCACCGAGGGCAGCGCCGACAGCTGAACCCCGCGGCGAAGCAGGGCCGGGGACGGGAGTCCGTCAGCCGCGCCGCAGCAGATAGGTGTCCATGATCCAGCCCTTCCGTGCCCGCGCCTCGGCCCGCAGCTCCTCGATCCGCCCGGACACCTCCGCGAGTCTGCCCGAGACCAGGATCTCGTCCTCCGTGCCCACGTAGGCGCCCCAGTAGATGTAGAGGTCCTGGTCGAGATGGCGGGTGAACGCCTGCCGCGCGTCGAGCATCACCACGACGTCGTCCACGCCCTCCGGCCAGCCCTCGGCGAGCCGGCGGCCCGTGGTGATCTGCACCGCGCGGCCCACCCGGTTCAGGCCCGTGCGATGCCGGGCCAGCAGTGACGAGACGCTGCTGACGCCGGGCACCACCTCATGGTCGAAGGTGACCGTGCCCCGCTCCAGGATCTCCTCGAGGACAGCGAGCGTGGAGTCGTACAGCGCGGGATCGCCCCACACCAGAAACGCACCGCACTCCTCATCACCCAGCTCCTCGGCGATGAACCGCTCGTACAGATCGGCACGGCGGCGGCGCCAGTCGTCGACAGCGGGGGAGTAGTCCGATGTTTCCCGGTCCCGCTCCGGGTCGCGCGCCTCGATCAGACGATAGGCGCGGTTCTCGACATGGGCGTCGAGAATGTCCCGCCGCAGCCGGATCAGATCCGACTTCTCCTCGCCCTTGTCGAGGATGAAGAACGCATCCGCCTTGTTCAGGGCCTTGACCGCCTGCAAGGTCAGCTGGTCGGGGTCGCCCGCTCCGATGCCGATCACATAGAGCTTTCTCACCCCACCGATTATGCGGGACACCCCTCGTCCGGCTGATCGCGCAGGCTTCCGAGGGCCGCCGGTCGCGGCATATCCTCCGACCATGCGTGTCGCACTCTTCGTCACCTGCGTCAACGACGCGGTGTATCCGGCCACGGGCATCGCGACCGTCAGACTCCTGGAACGGCTGGGTGTGGAGGTGGACTTCCCGGCCGGGCAGACCTGTTGCGGACAGCCGCAGTACAACACCGGCTACCGGCGGGAGACCGAGCCCCTGGTGCGGCGCACGGCACAGGCCTTCCAGGGTTACGAATATGTCGTCACGCCGTCGGGGTCGTGCGCGGCGATGGTGCGCGAGCACTATCCGAAGTTCGGGGAGACGGCGCTCCCCGCCCGTACGTACGAACTCACCGAGTTCCTGGTCGACGTCCTGGGTGTCACGGATGTCGGCGCCTTCTTCCCGCACACCGTCACCTACCACCCCACCTGCCACGGATTGCGGGCCCTTGGCCTGGGGGACCGGCCGCGCAGACTCCTCGAAGCGGTCAAGGGCCTGGAGCTGCGGGAGCTGCCCGTCGCGGAAGAGTGCTGCGGCTTCGGCGGAACCTTCGCCGTCAAGAACGCCGACGTCTCCGCCGCCATGGGCCAGGACAAGGCCCGCAACGCGCTGGCCACGGGCGCCGATGTGCTGTGCGCCGTCGACAACTCCTGTCTGATGCACATCGGCGGCATTCTGCGCCGTCAGGACGCCCCGCAGCGCGCCCTGCACATCGCCGACATCCTGGCCTGCACCGAGGAGGAGCCCCTTCCGTGAGCGGTACATATCTCGGTATGCCGTCCTTCCCCAGGGCCGCCAGGGACGCCGTCCAGGATGTGACGCTGCGCGCCAATCTGCGCCACGCGACCCACACCATCCGCGACAAGCGGGCAAAAGCCGTGGCGGAGCTGGAGGACTGGGCGCGGCTGCGCGAAGCGGGCAAGCAGATCAAGAACCACACGCTCCGCCATCTCGACCGCTATCTGGAGCAGTTGGAGGCGTCGGTCACCGCGGCCGGGGGCACCGTCCACTGGGCGGCCGATGCCGCCGAGGCCAATCGCATCGTCGCCGATCTGGTCAAGGCGACGGGCCAGAACGAAGTCGTCAAGGTCAAGTCGATGGCCACCCAGGAGATCGGCCTCAACGAAGCGCTGGAGGCCGAGGGCATCGCCGCGTACGAGACCGACCTCGCCGAACTCATCGTGCAGCTCGGCCACGACCGTCCGTCGCACATCCTCGTCCCGGCGATCCACCGCAATCGCGGCGAAATCCGCGACATCTTCCGCAAGGAAATGGGCAGTTGGGGCAGAGCGGCCCCGGAGGGACTGACCGAAGCTCCCGCCGACCTCGCCGAAGCAGCACGCCTGCATCTGCGGGAGAAATTCCTGCGCGCGAAGGTCGGCGTCTCCGGCGCCAATTTCATGGTCGCCGAGACCGGCACCATCGTCGTCTTCGAGTCCGAGGGCAACGGCCGGATGTGCCTGACCCTCCCCGAGACCCTGATCTCCGTCGTCGGCATCGAGAAGGTGGTCCCCACCTGGCGCGATCTGGAGGTCTTCCTGCAGACCCTGCCACGCTCCTCGACCGCTGAGCGCATGAACCCGTACACGTCGATGTGGACGGGAACCGCCGACGCGGACGGACCGGGGACCTTCCATCTGGTCCTGCTCGACAACGGCAGAACCGATTCGCTCGCCGACGAGGTCGGCCGCCAGGCGCTGCGCTGCATCCGCTGCTCGGCCTGCCTGAACGTCTGCCCGGTGTACGAGCGGGCCGGCGGCCATGCCTACGGCTCCGTCTACCCCGGCCCGATCGGCGCCATCCTCTCCCCCCAGCTGCGGGGAATCCAGAGCGAGATCGACGCCTCGCTGCCGTACGCGTCCTCGCTGTGCGGCGCCTGCTACGAGGTGTGCCCGGTCGCCATCGACATCCCCGAAGTCCTTGTCCACCTCCGGGAGAAGGTCGCGGACCAGGGCGGCAAGGGACACCGCGTGGAAAGGGCGGCGATCAAGGCGGCGGGCTGGGTCCTCGACCATCCGGCCGCGCTCGCCGCCGGGGAGAAGGCCGCCGCCAGGACCCGCAGACTGCATCCGAGGACACTCCCGGGCGCAGGCCCGTGGACCGCGGCCAGGGAACTGCCCGAGCTGCCGGCCCAGTCCTTCCGTGACTGGTGGAAGAAGAACCGGACGAACGGGAAGAAGAACCGCACATGAGCGCCTCACGCGAGAGCATCCTCGCCCGGGTCCGTGCGGCCGTGGCCGACGCCCCCGAGACGCCCGAGCCCGCCCGCGACTACCTCACCACCCACACCCCGGACGATCCGGCCGCGATCCTCGATCTGCTGCACGAGAATCTCGCCGACTACCGGGCGATTGTGCACCGTGCCACGGAAGACGAACTGCCCGCCCTCATCGCCGAGTTGCTCGACACGCACGGCGCGAGGTCGGTCGCCGTACCGGAGGGGCTGCCCGCAGCGTGGCTCACGGACACGAGCGCCGAACCGCGCACCGACGAGGGTCCGCTCACTGCGTACGAGCTCGACGCCATCGACGCCGTGGTGACCGGCTGCGCCCTGGCGATCGCCGAGACCGGCACGATCGTCCTGGACGCGGGACCCGCGCAGGGACGCCGGGCGCTGACGCTCGTTGTGGACCTGCACATCTGCGTCGTACGAGCCCCCGGGCAGGTCGTCGCCTCCGTACCGCAGGCCATGCCGCGGATCGACCCGACGCGCCCGCTGACCTGGATCTCCGGTCCCTCGGCCACCAGTGACATCGAGCTCGACCGGGTCGAGGGCGTCCATGGTCCCCGCACGCTCGAGGTCGTGCTGCTACGGGACTGAGGTCAGCCGGGGAGCCTCCGCGACGGCGTCCACCGGTCCGTCGAGCCGGGCCGCGAGCCCCCGAGCCCAGGCCGTCAGACCGGCCACATCGATGGCGTACGGATCGCGATAGCCGGAGATCCGGTCCGCGCCACGCAGCAGCAGCCGCCCGCCGCCCGCCGCATTGCCGCGCGCGGCATGCGTGAGCCCCACCGCCAGCTGCGCGAGTCCGCGCCACAGCTCGCGCTCCGCCTCGGGCCCGGTCTTCCAGGCGTCCTCGAAGACCTCGTGGGCGTGGAAGGGCATGCCCGCGTCGAGCAGCCGCTGCGCATCGGCGAGGCTCTGGCCGGCGGTGCGGACGATGCCTTCAGGCTGACGTTCCACTCCCTCTGCCCCGTACGGGAGGGGGCGCCCCAGCCCGTCGCGAGGCCGTGCGTTGCGGGCGCGCCCTTCGGCGTCGCGGTCCCTGCGTGCCTTGTCCACGTATCGATTGTCCCCCCGCGCGGGAGCGGCAACGGACGGCAGGGAGTGAGTTGGACGTGGCAACCCAGTGGCATGAAGGCACGCACCACCGAGGACCGCACGCTCCCCGCACGCGCCCCGGACTCGCGTGGCCGGCCCTGCTCGATCGCCGCCCGCTCCAGGCCGTCGGCGAGAAGTGGTCGCTCCTCGCGGTGCGGGAGATCAGCTTCGGCAACCGCCGCTTCGCCGCGATCGCACGCGTCACCGGCGCTCCCCGCGATGTCCTCACCGCGCGTCTGCGTCATCTTGAGTCCGTCGGTGTCCTCACCCGGCGGCAGTAAAGCGAGTACCCTCCGCGCTTCGAGTACCACCTCACCGAGCCGGGGAGGGACCTGCTCGTGGTGCTGACCACGCTGCGCGCGTAGGGCGACCGGTGGCTCGTCGACGAGCCACCCGCCGTCTTCGGCCACTCCTGCGGCGACGAGCTGGACCTGGTCCACAGCTGCCGCCACTGCGGCCAGGAGGTCATGCCCGAGGAGCTACGACTCGATGTGCGCACGCCTGGCTGGAATTCGTCCGGACCAGTCGACTCCCCGACGTCCCACTCGGCGGCCGGGAGCGAATGACCGCAGGCCGCGCGTCGGGCGGTCCGGCGCTGTGAGGTAGTGTTCTCCTGCGCGCTCAACCGGGAAACCGGGAGGAATCGCGCAACGGGACGTGGCGCAGCTTGGTAGCGCACTTGACTGGGGGTCAAGGGGTCGCAGGTTCAAATCCTGTCGTCCCGACGGTGCAACAGGGCTTCGAGCCCAGGTCAGGGCCTTGTTTCACTTCGGTGAAACAGGGCCCTCGATCGTTTCCGGGGCCGTCGTCTCAGCGCCTCGCGGGGCAATAAGCCTTGGTCGCACGGCTGGAGGACCGACAGTTGTCTTCTGTGGACGCTGTACGCGAATGACCCGACGAAGGCGTCTCTGCCGGCACCTTCGGCGGCGTTCCCTCGATATCGTGGCGGCGTACCGTGGCAGCGTGGCAAACGAAGATCTGGGACGGACCCTGCGCCGCCTGCGCCGTCTGGCCTCCCTGACGCAAGAGGAACTGGCCGAGCGCTCCAATGTGTCCGTCGATGTGATCCGTCAACTCGAACAAGGGCGGAAGCACTCGGCACGCCTCCCCACGCTGCACGCGTTGGCGAACGGCCTCGGTGTGGAGCTGACCACGCTTCTGGGCGACCCGCCTGCGGTGTCCTCCACAGGCGAGAACGACGGACCGCGCTTCGTAGCGGTGCGCCGCGCCATCATGCCTGTGCTCTGGGGGCCGGAGCCGCAGCCGCCAGGGCCTGACTTCTCGCTGGACCGTCTCCGCGAGCAGATCGCGGACGGCTGGACGCAGTACCACGCCGCCGAGTTCGACACGGTGATGAAGGCGCTGCCGGACTTGCTCTCGGATGCGCGCACTGCCACGGCCTCGGGCAACGACGACGACCGCAGGGCCGGATTCGCAGCCCTGGGCAAGGCGCTTCAGCTCGCCGGACACGTCGCCGTGCGGATGGGCAAGACGGACCTTGCGCTGACGAGCCTGGAGCGCGCCATAGACGCGGCGGGAGAGTCCTCCGATCCACTGCTTCTACCGATGATCGTGAACTCCGCGGCGTGGACCTACCAGCGGCAGGGGCGCCTCGAAGACGCACTGAGCATCGCCCTCCGTGCCGCCGACGACATGGTCGACGCTGGTCGTGACGAGACAGCCGACGGCCTGAAGGTGTGGGGCGCGCTGACCATGAGCGCCGCCACGTCGGCCGCGCGAAGCGGCGACTACGAGCGCGCGGCGGCGATGATGGAGACGGCAGAGAAGGAAGCCGCACGAGTCTCGAAGCTGCCCGAGGGCAGCGACAACCGTATGGTCAGCGTCTTCAGCCCGTCATCGGTCCGCATCGAACGCGTCCGGCTCGCAGTCCAGTACGGGCACCCGCAGGACGCCTTGGCGCTGGCCAAGGGGATGCGGCTGAGCAAGGACACCCCGCCGTCCTGGCGGACGTGGCTGCTGCTGGACGTGGCCCGAGCCCACACGGACATCGGGGACGCGGCCGGAGCAGTGAAGACCCTGGAGTCCCTGCGCCGAGTGGCGCCGACGTGGATGCAGCACCACACATTGGCCGTGGCCATCGTGCGCGATCTGTGGGCGCTCCCCAACCACCCGCCGGGACTCCGGCCGTTGGCCGAGTTCCTGGGGGTTGGCGAATAGCGGGGTGAAAGTGGGACGTTGCGCCCCTGTCAGCGTTCCCGGCATGTCGCTTACATGAACGGACAGCGCCCCGGCGGCCGTGCGACCGGCCCCGGGGCTCGGCCGATCTGAGGAAGCAGACCGACATGCCGCAACCTACAACCCGGGCCCGTCCGACTGGGCACCCCGGGTACAGCGAGACCCTGCCGCGAGAGCCCGAGAGCGCCGCCACCGCCCGGCGCCTGGTGCGCGTCGCCCTGTCCGTCTGGGGACTGGACGACCTGGCCGAGGACGGAGCCCTGATCATCTCCGAGCTGGTGTCCAATGCCGTCCAGCATGCGCGGAGAGAATCCATCCGGGTCGTCATCGACCGCCCGGGGACGGCATGCGTGCGTATCGGCGTCGTGGACCTCTCGAAGGTGTCTCCGGTACGCAGGGAGACGAACACCGGGGACGAGGACGGTCGCGGCTTGGCCCTCGTGGGGACGCTGGCCAGGGACTGGGGAACCGAGCAGCTGCCGTGGGGCAAGCGGGTGTGGGCCGAGCTGGGCGGGGAGGTACGAGGATGAGTACGCGCTCAGTGATCCGGCACGAGGCGTGGACCCTGGAGCCCGACCGTGAGCCGGACGCCGAGCAACGACGTACGCGATGGAGTGCGCGGTGTGCGGGGAGTGCTCGGACGCCACCGAGGAGTTCGCCGACGGGCAGCTCTGGGTGCTGAAGCACTACGGCAGGAACCCCTCGCACCACTCCTTCCGGGAGCGGATCACGCGCCCGTGGCATACCTGGCGGCACGAGTGAGTTGACCGCGACGAGGTCGTGCCGGAGGAATCCGGCACGACCTTATGCGTTGGTTCAGCGGAAGTCAGGGCGTACTCCAGCGCAGCACCGCACCCAGTCCGCCCGCCGGACCGTGCATCCCCTGAGGCACGAGCAGCACCTCTGCGTCGGCCGCCGCGGCCGCCCGCAGCAGCGCGTCGTCCGCGCGTGCCTGTACGGGCTTGGCGACGCCCATCGCCTGTGCCTGGCCGCGCTGTACGGCAACATCGTCCACGCCGGGGCCGATCCAGACGTCGCGAGCCGCGTCCGACGCGTCCTGCGCGAGCAGGAGCGTGGCCACCTGGTGGCTGCGGGCCGCGTCCACCACTGCCGGAACCCCTTCCGCGGCCTCTCCGCGCCCCGTGTCGACCGAGGCTGTGCGGTGCTCGCCCGGGCGGCCGCGGCCGATACGGAAGCGCTCCAGGGCCCTCTGGAGCCGGTCGCGCGCGTACGCCTCGCAGGCCTCGGCGATCTGCCCGTCGAGCACGCTCTTGGAGGCGCCCGGCGACCTGCTGCCGCTCTCGGCCTCCACGGCAGCGGCCCGGATCTGCTCGGGCAGCCGGTTGTGCACGGCCCTGCGCTCGCGGGTGTCTCCGGTCAGGACCAGCAGCCGGGCGTCGCTTTCGCGCCACTGCTTCGCGATCTCGCCCGCGATGATGTCGGCGGTTTCGTTCCAGCTGTTCTCGACCTTGTTCCGGTAGTGCCACTCGTAACGGTCGGCGGGAATGCTGCGATGCCCTCGGCCCCGCCACTCCTTGCCGTTGGCCTGGCCCAGGGTCTCGCGGCGGAGTGCGTCGCGCAGTTCCAGATCGGCGCCGGTCCGGTCGATGTACGCGACCAGGCAAGGGGGTTCGTCGCCACGCAGGCCTGCGAGCGGCGCGACGTGGGGCAGGATCGACCAGCTCGCCTCGGTGTCGGGGGGAGAGACAGCGAGCCGTAGGTCGAGCACGACCTCGGCGCCGGCGGCGAAGATCGCCCGGCCGGGGGGCGCCCAGGACACCGGCTCGTGAGAGAGCCTGTCGATCACCGCCCTGACGGTGTAGGCGTCGGCGCCCGCGTCGATGAGCTGCGCGGCGACATAGCGCTCACGGAGTTTCTGGACCTTCGCGGCCTCCTCGGTCGCGCGCGAGGTGTCGATGTAGACGGAGGCCCAAGGGCCTGGACGGTCGAAGAGCGGCTTGAGGAAAGCGAGTTCCATGATCTCCCCCAGGCTTGGGAGGGTAATTGTTACCAGGTTACGACGATGTGCCCAAAGTGCCCTGCGGAATCGAGCAAGTTGAGGCGCATCCGGGCAGCAACCCGCCCGGGCCGGGCCGGCGAAACGGTGCCGTCCCCGGCGATCGGGCGGTGGTTGCAGTGCGTAATGGTTCGGATTGCGAGCGTGTCGGCGCGCTGCTTCGCTGAGGGCGTGAGCGGCTGACGGCCTGTCCTTGGGGCAGGTCGTCAGCTGCCGCTTTGTACGCCTTCGACTCGGCCGCCCGGTCGGCATGTGTCCGTGCGGACCATGGCTCGCCGCCGAGTTGCGGGTGACCGGCCCGGGGCTTGGCCGGGGATACTCCGCCGGGCTGTGGGAACCCGGCGTCCGAGTCCCCTATGGGCGACGACGCGCGAAAGGACGTGAGCCCCATGAGAGTGGCGTTTCTCATGGCCCCCCAGGGGGTCGAACAGATCGAGCTGACCGAGGCGTGGCAGGCCGTCCTCGAAGCCGGTGGAGAGCCGGAGCTGCTGTCGACGAAGCCCGGGCGGGTGCAGGCCTTCCGTCACCTCGGCAGGGCCGACACCTTTGCCGTCGACCGGACGGTCGCCGAAAGCAGTGCAGAGGACTACGACGGCCTGGTGCTTCCCGGAGGCGTCGCCAATCCTGACGCACTGCGGATGGACGAGGCGGCTGTCGCGTTCGTCAAACGCTGCTTCGGCCTCGCCAAGCCCGTGGCCGCGATATGCCACGCCCCCTGGACGCTGGTGGAGGCGGATGTGGTCCGCCGTCGGACGCTGACCTCGTGGCCCAGCCTGCGGACCGATATCCGCAACGCGGGCGGGATCTGGGTCGACGAGGAGGTCGCGGTCTGCCGCGCCGCCCCGGCAACGCTGATCACGAGCCGCAAACCGGCCGATCTGAAGGCGTTCTGCGCGGCGTTTGTGCCGGAGTTCGGCGGCTGAGCCGTGGAGCAGGTGGCGGAGCGAGCAAGATCCACCAAATTGTCACGCTAAGTGTTCAGTTGCGTACTTTGAGCGATGGGCGCAATGTGGTTACGGCATTCCACGCCACACCCGAAAACCCGAAAGGACATGACATGGGTAAGGCAAAGGCCAAGGCCAAGCAGGTCAAGGGTCGGATGAAGGAAACCACCGGCAAGGCCATGGGCGACCGCGGCATGCAGGCGGAGGGGCGTGGCGAGCAGATCGCCGGCAGGACCCAGGAGGCCGTGCAGAAGGCCGCCGACCAGACGAACAGGCCGTCCACGAACAGGCCGTCCGGACGGTAAGTCCGCGGCCAGGTGGACGGGCTGCCCCGGGGCTACGGTCCCGGGGCAGCCCGCTGTAGGGCCACGCCATGCCTGACCAGGGCATATGGCAGCGCGGGAGGAGGCCTCCCGATCCGGGGCCCCGCGCTCAGGAAACCCGCCTGTCCTCGCGCAGCGCCGGTTGGAGCCTGGTCACCAGATGGAAGAACTCGGCCTCGTTGCCCGCCATGCCGAGAGCGTCCAGCGCCTCGTCCGCCTCGGCGATCGGGGCGGTGAGCAGCGGGAGGGTGAGCAGCGGCTGTTCCGTCTCGGAGAGGACGGCCCGGATGGTCTGCAGCAGTCGTACGTACGCCTGTGCCGCGGCGAGCTCGGATTCGGTCATGTCGGTGCCCCCTTGGAAAGGTGTCGGACCGTCAAGCATCTCGCGAGGCACTGACAATGCCCTCGGGGCAGTTCACGGCATGAGTTCCAGGGGGTCGTACTCGTGGGGCCGGTCGCCCACCCACTCGATCCAGGTCGGGTCGTCGAGCAGACTGTCCGCGTCGGGGAGCCCGGCCCGGCGGAGGAACTCCAGCAGTTGGTCGTCGGAGTGGGCGAGCCCCATGATCTGATCCCGCACCGTGACCCGGCGGCCGCCCGACGGGGAGATCCTGTGTACAACGATCGGTGGGTGTACGGCCATGTCTCCAGCGTCCGTCCATCATGGCCCGGCGGCATCCGGACACCATGCATCCTCGCGCACCCCGGGGGCGCGCCATGCGTCCGCCTGTCGACGACTGCCGGGCGTGGCCGTCGCACTGCACGCCCGCGGGTCTCGCGCAGCCCGCATGGCGGCCCCTCAACGCACTCAACTGCCAGGCCCAGCACCGCCGTTGGGGCACAGGACCCGGCAGGGTGAGATTCCCAGGACATCGCCGGTGTCCGCCGTTCGGTGATGAACCGCGCCGGGCGACGGACCGGTTCGCGCTCTCAGGGCAGCTTCCCGGCGGCAACGAGCGCAGCACTTCTCCGCGTCGAACGTCATGTCCGATTTCCGCCAGCCCCGGCCCCGCACGGTGCCCATACTGGCCGTATGACCAAGGAGGACAGCAGGTACGAGGCGGTGAGCAGCAGGGACGCCCGGTTCGACGGGGTGTTCTTCTTCGCCGTGTCCACCACCGGGATCTACTGCCGCCCCAGCTGTCCCGCGATCACGCCCAAGCGCCAGAACGTGACCTTCTACCGGACGGCCGCAGCCGCCCAGGGTGCCGGATTCCGGGCCTGCCGCCGCTGTCGCCCCGACGCCGTGCCGGGCTCCGCCGAATGGAACGCCCGCGCCGATGTCGTCGGCCGGGCCGTGCGGCTGATCGGCGACGGGATCGTGGACCGGGAGGGCGTCGCGGGCCTGGCCGACCGGCTGGGCTACAGCGCCCGCCAGGTACAGCGCCAGCTGAACGCCGAGCTCGGCGCGGGCCCCATCGCCCTTGCCCGGGCCCAGCGCGGCCACACCGCACGCGTACTGCTCCAGACGACCAACCTGCAGGCGGCGGAGATCGCCTTCGCCTCGGGATTCGCGAGCGTGCGGCAGTTCAACGACACCATCCGCGAGATCTACGCGGCCACCCCCAGCGAACTGCGCTCGACCCGGCCCGGCCGCGGCTCGCGCTTCGGCCCCGTCGCCCCGGCCAACGGCGCCGCCGGAGTGCCACTGCGGCTTGCCTACCGCGGTCCGTACGCCTCGGCGGAGGTCTTCGACTACCTCGCCGCGCGGGCCGTCACCGGTGTCGAGGAGGTCGTCGGCGAGCGCGGCTCCCGAAGCTACCGGCGTACTCTGCGGCTGCCCGGCGGATCCGGAATCGCCGAGGTCGGTGAACAGCCGGGCGCGGGCGGCTGGTTGGAGTGCCGGCTGCACCTCACGGAACTGCGGGATCTGACGACCGCCACCCAGCGGATGCGCTGCCTCTTCGACCTGGACGCCGACCCCTGCTCGGTCGCCGAACGCCTCGGCACAGACCCGGCTCTGGCTCCCCTGGTCGCGGCGCGCCCCGGCCTGCGCGCGCCGGGCACGGCCGATCCGCACGAGCTCGCGGTACGGGCCGTGCTGGGCCGGCGGGAGCTCTGCGACGAGATCGTCGCGGCGTACGGACAGAGGCTGCCCGAGCCGAGCGGCGGGCTGACACATCTCTTCCCCCGCGCCGAGGACTTGGCGGCTGCGGAGCCCAGGGGGTGTCTTTTGGATCAGGCCGGATCAGTGAGCGGGGTCTGGCGTGGTGCATCGCAAGGCGGAGGAAGGAGCCCACGCGGAGCGTCGGCGACTGACGACAACGCAGCGAGGTGCCGTGCCAGGGCACGCGAGCCCGGCAAGATCCGAAAGACACCCCCTAGCGAGCTGCGCAACCTGGCGACCGCCCTCGCCGACGGCTCGCTGATCCTCGACCCGGGTGCCGACAGGGACGAGGCAGAACGGCAGCTGCTCACCCTGCCGGGCATCGGCGCGGGGACGGCGGCCTATATCCGCATGCGGGCGCTGGGGGACCCGGATGTGCTGCTGCCGGACGACGCGGCGGTGCAGGCGCAGACGGGGGATGTTCGGAGCTGGCGGCCGTGGCGCTCGTACGCGATGCACCACCTGTGGGCCGGGGCGGCCGGAAACTGACCCACTGCCCGCTCGGGGACCGAGCAACGGCCGGCGGCGTGCGTCAACGGGGAACGAAGGCGACCCGGAACATCTTGGGCCACCACTTGCCGGTGAGCAGGAACTGGCCGGTGCCGGGAACGGCCGCGATGCCGTTCAGGACATCTGCTCGGTCAGCCTCCTCAGTCGTGAGCAGCCCCGCGGCGTCAATTTCCCCGGTGACCAGTCCGGTGTTCCCATCGATGCGCATGATCCGGTCCGACGGCCAGACGTTGGCGTACACGAGCTCACCGACGCATTCGAGCTCGTTCAGGCTCCCCACGGGGCGCCCACGGGCGGTGACCACAACCTCTCCTGTTTTCGCGAGTGTCCGGGGGTCCCGGAAGGTGAGCCGAGAGGAGCCGTTGCTCGTCACCAGCCGGTCGGGATGCCGCTGGTGGCACAGGCCCCAGCCTTCGTCCCCGTACGAGACCCTGCGCAGCTCGGCCAGCGTCCTCGCGTCCCGTTCCACCGCCAGGCCGTTCCGCCAGGTGAGTTGCCACAGCGTGGGGCCCATGACGGTGATCCCCTCGCCGAACAGCGGCCGGGGCAACGTGGCGCGGACTGCCGGAAACCCGTCGAGGGGACCCGCCCGGACCGAGGACTGTCCGACCACGCCCGTGCTCTCGTACAGCGTGCCGCCTTCGGTCATCTCCAGGCCCTGGGTGAAGGCCTTCGGGTCGTGGGGCAGCGTCTCGACGACCTCGGCCCGCAACTGCTCGGTCCCTGTGGTGGCCCGCCCAGCTGTGCCCCGGCCGACCACCCCGGCTCCGTTTCCCGTCGCACACGAGGCGACGAGCAGTCCACTGACCAGGGCCGCGACCACGTCCACGACGGGGCCCTTCGATGCACGACGCATGAGGCACGCCCGACCGGTTCTACGAACGTGTCTTGGACGGCACCCGCGCTCCGGGCTGTTTGTCGGCCGGCCCTCGGCCGGGGACCACCGCCGCCAACCGCGACGACACCAGCGCGGAGAGCCGGGCTGTCGTGTCCTGCTTGGGCCGGTAGCTGTAGGCGTAGGCGTGTGCGTCGCCCTCCCCGCGGACCGGAGCGGCGTTCAATACGGCTCCCAGCACAGGGACATTGACCCGTTCGAGCATGCGCAGGGCGTCGGTGACCTGACTCCGGTTCGTCCGCCCGGCGCGCGCCACGAGCAGGTAGCCGTCGATGGCGGGTGCCATCGCTGTGGTGTCGGCGAAGGGAAGTACCGGAGCCGTGTCCACCACGACATGGTCGAACTGCCCGGCAAGAGTGCGCAGCAGGGAGGCGAAGTAGGTGCTTCCGAGAAGCTGCGTCGGGTTGGGAGGGATCCTCCCGCTGGCGAGCACCGAGAAGGTGCCGGCCGACTGGAGTACTTCATGCAGTTCGGCCTGGCCCACCAGAACTGTGGTGAGCCCGGCGTCCCTGACCAGGCCGAGGGCCGGAGCGACCGATGGACGGCGCAGGTCGCAGTCGATCAGACATACCTTTGCCCCTTCTTCGGCCAGCGTGGCAGCCAGGTTGACCGACACGCTGCTCTTCCCCTCACGGGGCAGCGGGCTCGTGACAGCGATCACCTTCGGCCGCTTGTCCACCTCCGCGAACTGAAGGTTGACCCGAAGCTTCCGGAAGCCCTCGGCGCGAGGACTGTGCGCGTCGTCGCGCAGGGAGATCGGTTGCCGCGTGGCTCGCGGGTCCTGCACGATGCTGGACAGCACGGCGGGCCCCCCAGCGCCTGCCAGGCACTCGGCGAGGGCCTTGGAGTCACGCATCGACGTGTCCACTGTCTCCAGTGCGACACCCAGCCCCAGCCCGAGCAGCAGGCCCACCGCCAGGCCCAGGGCAACATTGACCGCGGTGTTCGGGGACGACGGCGCCGTCGGCACGGTGGCGGGGTGCGTCACGGTGAGCCGTACCGGGGAGGGCGCGAGCTTGCCCTTCTTCGACTCGGGGCGCTCCAGCTTCCTGATCACGTCGGCAAAGCGGTGAGCGACCGCGTTGCTGATCTGGGCCGCTCGTGCCGCGTGGGTGTCGGTTACGGTCAGGCGGACCAGAACCGTGTTGAGCGGGGCCTCGGCCTCGATCCGGTCGGCGAGCTGGGCCGGGGTCATCTCGAGCCGGAGGGCTTTCACGACCGGTCCTGTCACCTCGGGGCTCTGCGCCACACCGGCATAGGACTGCACTCTGGCCTGGGCGAACGAGTTGCCCTGGTTGAGCTGGGAGGTGTCGGTGTCGGCCTGGAGGGATACGAAGAGCGTGGTCGTGGCCCGGTACTCCGGTGTGACGAGGACACTCGCCAGGACGCCCGCCACCGTCCCCAGCACGGTCACGACGGCGATGACATGCCATCGACGGGAAAGGACTCGTAGGTAGTCGCGCAGATCCAAGGTCATTCCCCAGTCGGAGCAAGTGAGTGAGCAGTCAGCCTAGGAGCAGGCTCAGGGATTTGGGGCGCATGGCATGTGCACTCGACTTTTCGTACCCCAATGGAGTGCACCGGCGGCCTTCAGAGACGCTCAACTGTTTCCACACGGCACCGATTACAAGCGTCGAATACGTAGTCGGCGACACGCTCGACCATGGCGTAGTCGAAGGAGTCGTGGTCGGTGGCAATGACCACGGCATCGGCAGCCGCCACTTGTTCCTCCGTGAGTTCGACGCACAGAATGTCCTCGGGGAGCTGACGAGGGTCTACATACGGTTCCACCGCGAGGACGTGAGCGCCCATGTTCCTCAGTCCGAGAGCCACCGCGACGGAAGGGGACTCCCGGATGTCGCCGGTGTTCCTCTTGTAGGCGAGGCCGAGGACCAGAATCTGGCTTCCGTTGACCGGCTTGCGTCGGGCGTTGAGCCCTCTGGAAACGCGCAACACCACATGGTCGGGCATATGGCTGTTGATGTCGTTGGCCAGTGCCACGAAGCGGAAGTCGTGCCGCAGCGTCTGCTTGACCTGCCACGAGAGGTAGGAGGGGTCGATGGGCAGGCAATGTCCGCCGACCCCGGGACCGGGCAGAAAGCGCATGTAGCCGAAAGGCTTCGTCGACGCCGCGTCGATCACTTCCCAGATGTCGATGCCGAGCGGTTTGCAGAACATCGCGAGCTCGTTGACGAGGGCGATGTTGACATGGCGGAAGGTGTTCTCCAGGAGCTTGGTCAGCTCGGCCGTGCGCGGTGAGCTGACCGGGACAGTACGGTCCACGATGCCGGCGTAGAAGTGCTCGACATGCCGCAGGGAGCCCTCGTCCATACCGGATACCACCTTGGGGGTGTTCTCCAGCCGCCAGGTTGGGTTTCCCGGGTCGATTCTTTCCGGGCTGTATCCGAGGAAGAAGTCTTTGCCCGCCTGAAGTCCGCTGCCCGCCTCAAGAATCGGGCACACCACATGTTCGGTCGTGCAGGGATACGTGGTCGACTCCAGGATCACCGTGGCGTTCGGCCGCAGGTACTGGGAGACTTCCTGTGCGGCGCTCTCCACGAAACTCAGGTCGGGTGCACCGTCCTTCAGGGGCGTGGGCACCGTGATGACACAGACGTCGAAGTCTGCCGCGTCGGCGTAGTCGGTACTCAGGGCATAGCGGCCCGAGTTGAGGGCAGCCAGCAGGCGGGGCGACGTCACGTCCTCGGCGAACGACTCGCCCCCGGCCAGGCGCTTGACGCGCATCTCGTCCACATCGAGACCAACGACGTTGCGCCCGGCTTCCACTGCACGAACGGCGAGTGGAAGACCCACATACCCCTGGCCGACCACCACCACCTTCTCTGTTGCCGTCGACACGATCGGACTCCTCTCTGCCGGCCATGCAGAATGTTTCGATGGGATATGCCCGGTGCCCGCTCGACGCGGCTTTTTGTCCGTCTCCCGAGTGAACACTCGCCAGGCGAATGGGCGCATGCGGGAAGCCACGGAGCGCGAACGGGCTAATTGCGGGATTCAATTCATTCTTTTTGCGTCACCCCTGGCTATGGTTGCCGTGCTTTGCCCGGCACTTGCCCCCGGCACCGCCCGCCCGCAGACATGGAGTGACGGCGTGATGGAACGTCCGAAATACCTGGTCACCGGAGGAGCCGGCTTCATCGGCTCCCATCTCGTCGATGCACTTCTGGCGCACGGTGAGCCGGTCGTCGCACTCGACGACCTCAGTACGGGAAGCCCGGCGAACCTTGCACGAGCGCGCGAGCAGGGTCACTTCCAGTTCGTCCACGGCTCCGTACTGGACACCTCGCTCGTCGACAAGTTGGTCAGTGAATGTGATGTCGTGGTGCATCTGGCGGCGGCTGTCGGTGTGAAACTCATCGTGGAACAGCCACTGAATTCCTTCACCATCAACACCAAGGGCACTGAGACGGTCCTCAGTTCCGCTCACCGGCATGACCGAAGAGTCATCGTTGCCAGCACGTCGGAGATCTACGGCAAGAACTCGTCCGGGCCGCTGAGCGAGACGTCCGACCGCGTCCTGGGCAGCACTTCCGTCCCGCGATGGTCCTACAGCACCGCCAAAGCGGTCGATGAGATCCTTGCCGAGCTCTACCGCAGGGAATACGGACTGCGGTCCACCATCGTGCGGTTCTTCAACACCGTCGGCCCTCGGCAGAGTCCCGCCTACGGCATGGTCATCCCGAGGTTCGCCCGTCAGGCAGTGCGGGGAGAACCGATCACCGTCTACGGCACCGGACAGCAGAGCCGCTGCTTCCTCCATGTCGCAGATGTGGTCCAAGCGCTCTTGTCGCTGATCGACCGTCCGGATGCGGTGGGTGAGACCTTCAACATCGGGAGCGACGAGGAGATCAGCGTTCTGGAGCTGGCACGGCGAATCATCGCCTGCGCCAAGAGCAGTTCGCCGGTGCACCGGCTCTCGTACAGCGAGGTCTACGGACCGGAGTTCGAGGACATGGAACGCCGGGTCCCCGACACCACGAAACTCAGGAACTTCACCGGCTGGAAGCCGCAACGGAACCTCGAGGACGTCCTGGACGACGCCGTCGAAGACGCCCGGAGCGACGTGAGGAGGCAGGCACTCGGGACTGCCGCCGACAGCTCGGCGAAGGGAGGACCACCAGGCGACCCCAAGAGCCGGACGGCGCTGGTGGGTCCATGTCCGGTCTGAGTCCGTGGCTGGTGTCGGCGGGGGCAGGTGTGGGGGCACTCCTGATCGCCGCCCTGCTGACGGAGCCCATGCGACGCCTGGCCCTGCGGCGCGGCTACACCGACCAGCCGAGCGCACGCAAAGCCCATGTCCATCCCACTCCCTATCTCGGCGGCATCGCCGTGGCGATCGCCACCGTCGGCTCGGCGAGTGCTGCGGCACTCGCCGTGAAGGGCACGGACTCCAGGGTCGTCGTCCTGCTGGCAAGCGCCTCGCTCATCGCCCTGCTGGGACTCCGCGACGACCTGCGTCCGCTCAGCATTCGACTGCGTCTGTGTGTCGAGGCGGTGGCAGCCCTTGCGGTGGTGCTGTGGTGCGGCCATCCCGTTCTCTTCGGTTCATGGTTCGACGTGGTGATCGCGATCGGGTGGATCCTCTTCACCACCAACGCGTTCAACCTGCTGGACAACATGGACGGGGTGGTGTCCACCGTGACCGCTGTCACCGCGGGATTCCTGTGCTGTGCCGCCCTCTCCGTCGGGCTGGCCGGCATCGCCCCGGTCATGGCTGCCCTCGCCGGAGCCAGCGCGGGCTTCCTCTTCCACAATTGGCATCCCGCGCGGATCTTTCTCGGTGACGCGGGCTCGCTCTTCGTGGGCTTTCTGGTGTCCTCCGCCACGGTGACCCTGCACAGGGACACAGCGGCCCTCTCCGGGTACACCAGCCTCTTGCTCATCACGCTGGTCGTCACCGCGGACACCGGCCTGGTCATGGTCGCCCGCCGCAGGGAAGGCAGACCGCTGCTGCAGGGCGGTAGGGATCACATCGCCCACCGGCTGCGCAGCCTCGGACTGACCGTCCGTCAGGTGACTGTTGTCATCGGCGGTTTCGCGGCCATGTCGTGCCTGACATCGGTTCTCGTCATGTTCAGAGTGTTCCCGCAGAGTGCCGTGCTGGCCGCCGTAGTGGTGGTGACCGCGGTGACTGCCCTGGCGTGGGGTCTGCTGCTGAGAGTCCCCGTGTACACGTAGAGCGCGCTGACAGAGTTGAGGGGAGCCCCCGCGGCGCGCCGCGGGGGCTCCCCTCAACTCTGTGCTCAGCCCACTTCCACCGTGAGGCGCTCGGCAGGTACCGGAGCCTGGTACTCGGGCAGGGTACGGAACCAGCGCACGGTCTCGGCCAGCCCCTGCTCCAGCGGCACTTGAGCCACATCCGGGAAGAGTTCGCGCAGGAGATCGCCCGAGGCCTGGGAGTGGCGGACGTCTCCAGGCCTCGCCGCCTCGTGCCGGATGTCGGCCGGTGACCCGATGATGTCCGCGAGCTGCCGGGTCAGGTCGACGACGGGCACCCGGGTACCGAAGGCCAGGTTGACCGGACCGGGGCAGGTGACCTTGCGCAGCACGGCGTCGGCCAGCACCCTGACGACGGTTCCGATGTAGGTGAAGTCCCGCGTCTGCAGCCCGTCGCCGAAGATCCGCACGGGCGTGCCGCGCAGAAGGGCGTCGATGAAGGCCGGTACGACGGCGGCATAGGCGTGACCCGCCGACTGCAACGGCCCGTACACATTGAAGAACCGGAACGCCAGGACCGGCAGGCCGAATGAGGCACCGTAGGCGAGGACGTACGACTCGGTGGCGAGCTTGCTCGCGGCGTAGGGGCTCATGGGCCGGGTCGGCAGTTCCTCGTGCTTGGGAAGCACGGGGACGGCTCCGTAGACCGAGGAGGACGAGGCGGCGACCACGGGGACGCGATGCTGCCGGCATGCCTCGAGGACGTACACCGTCCCGTTCGCGTTGACGTTGTGACTGGCGAGGGGGTCCGCCAGAGACCGGGGTACGGACGGGCGGGCCGCGAGGTGGACGACAGCGTCCACTCCCGACACGATGTCGTCGAGGAGATCGGGGTCGAGAATGCTGCCCACGATCAGCTCCGCGTCGACGCCCGCCAGGTTGGCTGCGAAACCTGTGCTCAGGTCATCCAGAGCGATGACCTTGTTCACGTTCGGACGTGACGCGAGCTCTCGGCAGAGGTTGGCACCGATGAATCCGGCACCTCCGGTGACTAGGACGTTCACAGTGCTGACCTTTCGAACGGGGATGCGGTCCACCAGTGGCGGGCGACCGCGATGGAGGTGTAGAGAGCCTGCGTGTCGGCCACCAGACGTTCCTCGCCGAAGCGCTCGGCTGCGAACGTTCGGGCTCGTGCGCCCATGTCCTGGCGCAGTTGTCCGTCGCGCAGAAGCGTCACCGTGTGGCGGGCGAGTTCGGCGGACGACGGCCGTGCCAGGAGCCCCGTCGTACCGTCCTGTACGACCTCCGCGACGCTGCCGACGTTCGTGGCCACCGCAGGCAGCCCCGCCAGGCCGGCCTCGATCAGACTGACGGGCATGCCTTCGTTGTCCGAGGTGAGCAATACCAGGTCGGCGGCGGCGTAGACGGTCTCCACATCCGCGCGCCAGCCCAGCCGGTGGAGCGAGTCACCGAGATCGGCAACCGCCTCCGGATCAGGTTCGAAGTCGCCTTCTCCGCACATCACGAAGTGCGTTGCGGGAACGGCGCGGCGTACTTCGCGGGCCACATCGAGGAAGCGATCGGGCCGCTTGATTCCGGTGATTCGTCCCACGTAGGCGACCACGGGGCAGTCCTGGGGGAGACCGAGCAGTCGCCGGGCTTCCGAAGGCTCTGGTGCGCTCGCGAGCCTGGTTCCGGGCGGAACGACCGTGTACTGCTTCGCCTTTCCGATGCCGGCGGCGAGCAGGTCGTCCCGTACCCGGCTGCCGACGGCGACCAGGCGATCGGTGAAGGCTGCCAGCGAGCGCTCGGCCCGCACCATGGCGCGGGTCTTCGCCGGGGAGAAATAACCGTGCAGGAGATGGCCGTGAAAGGTGTGCACCCGTGAGGGGACACGCGCCATGACGGCAGCCGCCCGACCGAGGGCGCCCGCTTTCGCTGTGTGCGTGTGGACGATATGGGGCCGGAACCGGCGCATGGCTCTGGCGAGTTCGACGACGCAGCGCACGTCGTCGGTGGGCCGCACGGCCCGTCCCAGCCATTGGAGCCGATGGACCGGCAGGTCGGCCGCTCGCTGATCCAGATAGTCCGCCTCACCGGAAGCCACCTGACCGGTGATCAGAAGGTGATCGAATCGGTCGGGATCCAGCCCTCGCATGAGGGTCGAGACCTGAACTGCCGGACCACCGATATTCATTCGCGTGATGACTCTCATCACGCGCAGACGTTGAATGCCGGAACCCGTGCTTCGGTGCGTGGTGGTCGACATGTGCCCGATATTAAGCCGAGTGCACTCCAGTATCCGGCAAGGGCGCGAATTGTGTTTCTGTCGCTTTGCGCAACCCCTCTCGGAAATATTTCGACGGCCAGGGAGTTCGCCGAAGCCAGCTATTCGGTCGATTCTCGTATCCGCCACCGCAGCGTCGACACCCGTCTCGGCCGGCTTCTGATATACCGCGTCAGTACGCGTGTTTCTCGTCGGGTCGAGCACGAGGGGTGGCGCCGGCGCCTGCGGTACATGCCCCCAGAAGGAAGGAGACCTTGAGGTGACCGACTGCACCAGCGAGGTGGAGCAGGGTAAGCGCTTCGCCTTCGGCCAGAATTGGCAGAAGTTCAGCCGGCTGGTCGACGACGACCGTATTGCCACCGCCCGGGAGTCGCTCGTGACGGCCTTGGGTACCGACGATCTTTCAGGGCGCACGTTCTTGGACATCGGCTGCGGCAGCGGGCTTTTCTCGCTGGCCGCGCTTCAACTCGGTGCGAAGGTGCACTCCTTCGACTACGACCCCGACGCCGTGGCGACCACCCAGCAGCTGCGCGAACGGTATGCGCCCGGCAACGACTGGCGGATCGAGCAGGGTTCGGTGCTCGATTCCTCTCTGGTCTCCCGCCTCGGACAGTTCGACATCGTCTACTCCTGGGGAGTGCTGCATCACACGGGCGCCCTGTGGGAGGCGCTGGACACCGCCTGCCGACTGGTTTCCCCCGGCGGGTTGCTCTACGTGTCGATCTACAACGATCAGGGTCTGCGAAGCCGGGCGTGGAGGGGCGTCAAGCGCACGTACAACTCCTCCGGCCCGCTGACGCGGCGCTTGCTGGTCGCAGGGAGCGGGCTGTACCTGCGTACTGCCCCACAAGCGGTCGATCTGCTGAAGTCGGTCGCGGGGCGACGTCCCGCCGGCGGTCAGCCCCGCCGCCAACGCGGGATGTCCGCCCGGTACGACCTCATCGACTGGGTCGGAGGCTACCCGTTCGAAGTCGCGGCTCCGGAAGAGGTGTTCCGTGTGGGGCGCCGCCATGGGATGGAGCTTCGTCATCTGAAGACCTGCAGAGGGGGCCTGGGCTGCAACGAGTATGTTTTCGCCTCGATCGCCGATCACGACGACGCGCAGACGCCGTCCGCCGCTCGCAGTGTGACAGCTGCCGCCTGACCGTCCTCACGAACCGGGCCGCCGCCCGCGCTGGGTTCCCAACCGCCCAGCGCGGGCGGCGCCGCCGTTCCCGGCGGAGGGGTCATCCGCGCTCCAGCAGCCTTCGGTAGAGGCTGACGTGCCGTTCCACCATGGTGTCCGCACTCAGGTGCTCAAGGGCCCACTCCCGGGCGGCCTTCCCCAGTCGCGCGGAGGCAGCGTGGTCCGTGAGCATCCAGTGCAGGCCCTCCGCCAGAGCTTCGGCGTCAGCCGGTGGTACCAGCACCCCACGGTCGCACAGCAGTTCAGGAGTTCCGCCGACTGCGGTGGCCACCACCGGCCGGCCGGCCGCCATGGCCTCCATGACCGCGTTGCTCAAGCCCTCCTGGAGGGAGGGCAGCACGACGACGTCCGCGCGGGCGAGGAATGCGGCCACATCAGTGCGATGGCCCAGAAAGCGTGCATCGATGCCCAGTCGCTCTGCCTGTTGTTCCAGATCAGGTCGCTGCGGACCCTCCCCGATCAACACGAGGGTGCAGGGCTGCTTACGCTGCCCCAAGCGGGAGACGGCGTCCAGCAGGTACTGGTGGCCCTTGTACGTACGCAGGTTGGCAACGCACAGCACCACAGGCAGATCCGTGGTCAGGTGAGCCGGTGAGACCGCCCGGAAATCCCGCTCCTCCATGCCGTTGTGAATGACGGCGATCTTGTCTCGCGGCAGGCCTTCCTGGCGCATGGCGTCCTCGGCGACGGCATGAGCATTCGCCACGACGAGGTGGGTCATACCGGTTGCCACCCGCTCCACGGCCAGCTGCACGCGGCGCCCTTCCTTGAACGTGCCGAGACTGCGCCGCCCGGCCACGCACACGGGAACACGCGCCAGGCGGGCCGCGGGAGCTGCCGCGATGTAGCAGTGGAACAAATAGGCGTGCAGGACCTGCGGTCGTGCGCGTCGCAGGTGTGCCACGAGCCGGACGAACGCCCGCAGGCCGGCAGCGGTGTCGTTGAGGGCGCGCCGGAGATCCACCCATGGCCGGGTGA
Source organism: Streptomyces sp. SLBN-118 (assembly GCF_006715635.1). Taxonomy (NCBI): domain Bacteria; kingdom Bacillati; phylum Actinomycetota; class Actinomycetes; order Kitasatosporales; family Streptomycetaceae; genus Streptomyces; species Streptomyces sp. SLBN-118. The sequence continues at coordinate 1,056,687 of NZ_VFNP01000001.1, read as the reverse complement.
TTCCCCGATAGCCCAGGCTGATGATCGTCACTCCGGAACCGGCCAGTTCTTCCTCGCGCGGCCCCCGGTTGGACAGGAGAAACAATGTGGTCTCAATGCCGCGGGCGACCAGGCCCCGGGCCAGTATCACGATCTGCTTCTCAGCACCGCCAAGCCCCAATTGACCGATCATCAGACACACTCGGGACAGCTCTGGATCGGTCGAGCCGGTCCCGGCGGTCTCCACGGCCTTCGTGTCGCGGCATCCAGTCACTGATCACAGCTCCGTCCAGCCAGCAGTTCCGCACGCACTGGGTGCTTCCTTCCTGATCCAGGCTCTCAGTCGCATTTGTTCTCGGTTCCATCGCGACGCGCCGTCGTCCGGGTGATGGGCCGCAGGGCCCCCGAGGGGCGGAGGCGGGTGTCGGGGCGGCAGTCAGGCGGCGGCCTGCTTGACCGGAATGCAGCGACGCGCGGAGGCGAGAAGTGCGAGCAGATCCGGGGCCGTGGGAAGCAGCTTCCGGGCCTGGATGCCGGTCTTCCTGGTGAACAGTCGCAGCTGAAGGGCAGCCAGCAGTACGTATGCCAGCGAGGATGCCAGTGCGCAGCCCGCAGCGCCCCACACGGGAATCAGCAGCAGGTTCAGTGCCAGGTTGACCACCAGAGCGATCACGGACGGTACGACGACCGTCCGCGCACAGCGCGACCGCAGCAGATAGGTGCTCGGCAGCCGGCTCGCACCCAGGGCCATCACGCCGGGCGCCAGCAGCATCACGAGCGGTACGGCATCGGCGTACGCCGCCCCGTACACGGCGGAGACCAGTAACGGTGCGGCCACCGTCAGCACCAGCGCCGAGCCCATCGCCAGCAGGACCGCGTACCGGGTGATCCGCGCGGTCACGTCGGCGGATTCGGTGTCGCTGGAGTTGAACTGGCGTTTGAGCATCACTTGGGAGACCACGTCCGCCAGCATGCGGCTGTACCCGGCGAGGCCTACAGCCAGCGAGTAGATGCCCAGCTCCCGCGCGCCGGCGAGTGCGCTGAGCAGGTAGATGTCGGCGTTCATCAGTAGATAGACCGAGGCGGGTCCGAGGTGGTACCGGACGCCGGTGGTGACGGTCGTGCGCGCCAGCTTCAGGTCCCGTCGGCGTCCAGCGGCTGCCCCCGCGGCGGCGAACACCAGCAGCGGGACACCTGCGCCGGCGACCCAGACGATCACCGCGGTCGGGACGCTCAACCGCCCGCCGGCCGCCAGGGCGGCCACCGCGGCGCACTGGACGAGCGCACCGGCCAGCATCGACCGGTTCGCCACATCCACTCGCCCCCGCAGCAATACGATGTTCCCGGCGTAGTTCGACGCGATGCCGAGCGGCACGCTCAGGCAGGCCAACGTCACCAGGTACTGCCCCGGCAGGTGCAGGGTTTCCGGGCCGACCACGGCCACGAAGGCGGTCCCCGCCAGTCCGCTGAGCGTGCCGAGCGCGAGAGCGAGGGGCACACTGTTGCCCGCGAGCGCCTCCCGGCGCTCGGCGTCGGGCCACAAGGCGCTCTGCGCCTGCTCCCCGGACAGGTGTCCCAGCATGGTGGCGGTGGTGGCGATCGTGACCGCCATGTAGTAGACACCGCGGCCCTCCGGCTCCAGCGACCGGGCGATGACTGCGCTGGTGAACAAGGAGAGCGCCAGGCATGCGGCGCGGCTGCCCAGTATGCCGAGCACCTGTCGCGCGGTGTCAGCCACAGTGTCCCTGGGCGGCGGGTTCGGGAGCGGCAGTTGCGGTGTCGCACGAGGTCTCGCCGCATGTGCGGTGCCACAGCTCGAACTGCAGCAGTGACCACAGCCGCGTGGAGCGGTCGCGCCCCTCGTCGTGGTCCTGCAGCAGCCCTCGTACGACCTCCGGCCGGAACAGGCCACGAGAGCGCGCGGTGTGGTCGGTGAGCAGATCGAAAGCCAGCGGTCGCAGCTCGCAGCGAAGCCAGTCCGCCAGCGGCACCCCGAAGCCGGCCTTGGGCCGGGTGATCAGCTCGGACGGCAGCCAAGGAGCCATCGCCTTCTTCAGCAGCGCCTTGGTCACCTGGCCGTCGACCTTCCACCGGCCGGGAAGCCCCGCGGCCCACTCCATCAGATGGTGGTCAAGGAAGGGAGATCGGGCTTCCAGCGAGTGAGCCATCGTGGTGATGTCCACCTTCACGAGCAGGTCGCCCGGCAGGTAGGTGTTGACGTCGACGTCCATCAACCGGTTGACGTCCTCGTCCGAACGGGACGTGTCGAACACCTCCCCGATCAGGTCATAGCTGTCGACGTGGGCCAGCTGCTCGTGCATCGCCTTCGTGTAGAGAGCGTCCTTGCTCTCGTTGGTGAAGTAGGACATGAGGCTGGCGTAACGATGCTGTGGCCTCTCCCCCAGCAGCTGCAGCCCCCGTCCGACCCTGCGCAACCGGGGCGCGGTGCCGGACTCCGCCAGTGCCGAGCCGACGCGGTTCAGCAAGCCCTGCAGCCGAGGGGGGGCTTGCCTCCGCCCCACTCTGTTCATGTACGCGTAGCGTCGGTAACCTCCGAAGCTTTCGTCGCCCCCGTCGCCGTTGAGCACCACCGTCACGTGCTGGCGGCTCAGTTCTGCGACGAAGAAGGAGGGGATGGCCGAGGAGTCGGCGAACGGTTCGTCGAAATGCCGCGTCACCGTGGGCAGAACCTCCAGCGCGGACGCACCCGCCACCACGAACTCGTGGTGGTCGGTTCCATAGCGGCGGGCCACGGTCGCCGCGTATTCCCGCTCGTCGAAGCGCTGGTCGTCGAATCCGATGCAGAACGTCTTCACGGGCCGGTCGCTGAGCCGGGCCATGGCGGCGACGACAGCGGAGGAGTCGATGCCGCCGGACAGGAACGCCCCCAGCGGTCGCTCGCTGACCATCCGGACCCGCGTCGCATCCAGCAGCAACTCCCTTGCCCGCTCTGCCGCCTCCCGCTCGGAGCCCACCGGCCGTGGTGTGAAGTCCAGCTTCCAGTAACGCCGCACGCTCACCTCCCCGTCCTGCCAGACCAGCAGGTGCCCGGGGGGCAGCTTCGAGACTCCGCGGTAGATCGACCAGGGTGCCGGTACGTACTGGTAGGTCAGATAGTGATGCAGAGCCACCGGGTCCACTTCACGGGACACTCCCGCATCGGCCATCAGAGCCTTCAGCTCCGACGCGAACGCCAGTGAGGTCCCGGACTGCCGGTAGTAGAGCGGCTTCTTGCCCACCCGGTCCCGTGCGAGCAGCAGCCGACGCCGTGCCATGTCCCAGATCGCGAACGCGAACATCCCGCGCAGATGCGTGACGAGGTCCTCGCCGTGTTCCTCGTACAGGTGGACAAGCACCTCGGTGTCGCCGTCGGTGGCGAATCGGTGCCCGCGCGCGACCAGTTGCTCGCGCAGCTCCACGAAGTTGTAGATCTCTCCGTTGAAGACCGCCGCGACGGTGCGGTCCTCGTTGTATACGGGCTGGTCTCCGCCGACCACGTCGATGATGGCGAGTCGCCGCATCCCCAGCGCTGCGTTGGCGTCGGAGTGGTAGCCCTCTCCGTCCGGCCCCCGATGGGTGATGAGGCGGCACATCGCGCGCACCTGTTGGGGATCGGGAGGGCTGGTGGACACGATTCCAGCTACACCGCACATAAACGCTCTCCATGTGTTGCACCGTCGGATGACTGGTCCGCCAACATCGCGGGCGCCCGCCGCCAGTGCACTGCCTCGCGGGCTGACCGCCGAGGCCCCGAGATACATACCATATATTTCCAGGCATTTCGTCCGGCGTGCCGTGCAATGCCTGCCACTCGCTTCGGGAAACATCGCGGCGTGCTCTGAACCGGTGACGTCTTCCGACACGTACCGTGCCAATGGGCCGATCTCAGGAGTCGGTTGCATGCCTAACTCGTCGTAATATGCGGCAAGAACACGACACGCGAGTGCTTGCCGGTCGCAAAGCGAACGATCAGTTAGCTTGTGATCCATGCACAGGAGATTGGCCGATGGCCTCGCGGAGAAGAATCGAGACGGTTCCTGGTTCGGAACACTTCGGTGTCCGAACTGCCGTGCGCGGCTTCATGGAGATACCACACTGACCTGTGAAAGGTGCAGGCGGGACTATCCGGTGCGTGACGGGATCCCGCGGTTCGTTCCCGAGGACAACTACGGGAAATCGTTCGGCTATCAATGGAATGTGCATCGGCTTACCCAGCTCGACTCGTATGTGGGGATTCCCGTATCCAGAGATCGCCTCCTGCGGGAGAGCGGCTGGACCGCTGATGAACTTCAGGGCAGTGAAGTTCTTGAATGCGGAAGCGGCGCCGGACGCTTCACCGAGGTGCTCTGCGAGACCGGGGCAGCCGTCACCTCCTTCGACATCTCCAACGCGGTGGACGCCAACGCCACGTCCAATGGCCGATTCGCCAATCTGCGGCTGCTTCAGGCCAGCATTTACGATCTTCCCCTGGTGGATGAGTCGTTCGACTACCTCGTCTGCCTCGGGGTCGTCCAGCACACGCCTGACGTCGAGCGGACCTTCAAGACGATTTTGGGTTACCTGCGTCCCGGGGGAAAGTTCTGTATCGACGTGTACGCGGCGATCGTCGCCTATCCGCATCTACGGCAGCTGTTGCGGCCCGTCACCAAGCGAATTCCTCCCGACAAGCTCTACAGCGCTGTCCAATCCTTGACGCCACGACTGCTGCCGGTTTCCATGCGTCTCAGTGCAGTTCCACGGGTGGGTGACTACTTGGCCCGGCTGGTTCCCGTCGCCAATCACCGCCACCTCGGGTTGACCGACACCGAAACCTTGCGGACCTGGTCGATCCTGGACACCTTCGACTGGCTCTCGCCTCAATTCGAGCGGCCCCAGCCGCGCCGCCGACTTGAGCGCTGGTGCAGGGATCTTCGCCTGAGCGAATTCGAGATCGAACGCATTCGCGGGCTCTATGTCGTCCGTGGAACGAAGTAACACAGATCGAAAGAGGCCGGTTGACCATGCGCGCATCGACCGTGCTCAGGAAACCGGTCGGCCCTCATCCTTTCCCGACCGACACCCCGCGAAGTTCCCTCTGGGCGGCTCTGGCGCTGTTCACAGCAGCGGCGGTTCTCCACGTCTGTGTTGTTTTCGTCGTGCACTCGCATACCAACGGCGAGGCCCTCTTCCCCGATGCTCGGGGCTACAGAACGGCAAGCGACATGATTGCCGCGGCCTTGCGCAGCGGGAGCCCCATGGAGGCGAGCAATGTCTCGGGACTCGTCGGCTCCGAGGTGTGGGGCTACCCGGCGATCATGGCGCTGTGCAGGCTGCTGACCGGGGGTGGGTGGCTGGCCGCCAAGACGGTACTGGCTCTTCTCGCGGCCACCGGCGCCGTCGCCGCGTACGGACTGGCTCTCACATCCGGGCGGGGGCGTAAGCGCGCCGTCGCCGCCGGACTGATGGTGGGGGCAAGTCCGTCCCTGTTGTTGTGGGATGCCTGGGGCCTGAAGGACGGGCTGACCACCAGCATCGTCCTGTGGTCCCTGCTCGTACAGACCCGGGCGCGCTTCTCGATCGCCTGTGTCGGCACAATGCTGAGCATCTACGCATGTCTGTACCTGAGGCCCGCGGCGGCCCTCTTCCTCGCGGTCGCCCTGCTCGCCCGGGTGAGATTTCGCCGCGAGTACCTGGCCGGTTTCCTTGTCGTCGTCGGGGCCGCCGCCCTCTTCGTTCTTCCTCGTCTAATGACGCTCGTCGGCATTGTGGACAGCCTGCAGGTCCACGACGGGACCCGTCTCGGCTTCAGCGGGGGATACGGCTCCCAGAACCTGCTCCATCATCCCCAGTATCTGGTGACCTTGCTGCTCGGGCCGTTCCCCTGGGAGTTCGGGCCGGAGACCGCGGTCCCCGAACGTTGGCTCTATCTGGGTACCATCATCTGGATCGCCTCACTCTTCCTCGGCCCCACCGCATTGCGCAGGGCCTGGGCGGACACTGCGGGTGTCGGCCGTGCCGCGGTGATGGGGGCCTCCGCCTATGCCGCCGCATATCTCGCGACCTTCGGCGGAGCCTTCTACCGGCAGCGTTCCCTGCTCGAATGCGTGCTGCTCATCCTGGTGGTGCTCTACCTCCCTCTCTCTCCGGCCAGAGCCATGATGCGGATCCATGTGTGGCTCGCCGCCATCGCTGCCGTGGCCGTCGTGCACAGTCCCCACCTCACACCCACGACGTGGAGCAAGTATCTGGCGGTGTGCGTCATGGGGCTGGCCGTTCCTCTGGCATTCATGTACGGGCTCCGGCATGGTGCGGCCCGTCGATTTCGGGAACGACATACGTAGACACGCCTCCTGAAAGGATTTTCCGGTGCTGGATTCTTCGCCGAATCCCTGCCCTCTTTGCGGCTCGTCATCCTTCCTGACGCTGTCTCACATCCATCTCTCCGATGTCTGGGGGGCATACGCGGAGCAGTGGGCCACCTCGTTTTCGGACGATGTGATCGCCCACTACGGGAACGGACCCGTCGCCCTGCGCCGCTGCGGGCGTTGCGAGCTGGAATGGTTCGACCCCGCGCTCGAAGGCGACGCTGCCTTCTACACCCAGCTCTTCACCGGCGGGATCACATACGAGACATGGCGTTGGGAGTTCGACCGAGCCGCGCAGCGCATCGCGAACGGTGCGCGAGTGGTCGAAGTGGGCTCGGGCGAAGGAGCGTTCCTGCGCTCCGTACTTCCCCGGTGCAGTTCCGTCGAGGCGCTCGAGAAGAACCCTCGCGCCGCGGACCTGCTGCGTGCGGCCGGCATCAAGGTGAGCGAGGACGACGTCCGCGCCGACGCTCTGGTCCGTCCGGCCCGGGCGGATGTTGTCTGCGCTTTCCAGGTGCTGGAACATGTGGCGGACGTACGCGGCTTTCTGTCGGCGCTGGCGGCGATCGTGGTGCCGGACGGTGAGATCCTCCTTTCCGTGCCGAACCGTGAGCGGTTCCGCCGGGGTCTGGAACCGAATGACTGCCCACCGCACCACCTGTCCCGATGGAGTCCCCGGCAGTTCACCGCCGTGGCCGAAGTCCTGGGCATGGAGCTTGTCCTGGTCGAGTACCAGCCGCCTTCTCTGTCTCACGCCAGGGCATCGCGCCAACGATCCGTCCGGACGGCGCTGCGTCCGGTGACTGGTCCACGGGTGGCGCAATGGACGGGCCGTGCCACCGCCCGCTTGCGGATGCCGGAACGTCGTCATGCACGCCTGGCCGCCGAAGGCCGCTTCGCGTCCCGGGGCGAGTACGGGCACACCATGTTCGCGGTGCTCCGCCGTGCGTGAACCGTTCCATGTGCTCGTCGTCTGCACCGGAAACCTGCATCGCTCACCCCTGGCTGAGCGTCTGCTGGCCTTCCGGCTCGCCTCGGCCCGGGGAAGGTTCCGGGTGTCCAGCGCCGGAACCATCGCGGTGAACGGCGCTCCGATGGACCCGGCCGCAGCCTGTCTGCTCACCGAGATGGGCGGGGATCCAACCGGGGCCGCCGCCCGACGGCTCACCGCGCCACTCGTCAGCGAAGCGGAACTGGTGCTGGGCGCCGCGACGGAGCACCGCGAGGCGGCCGTCCGGCTCTCCCCGGTGCATGGACTCGGACGCGCCTTCACCTTGCGGGAGTTCGCACGGCTGCTGCACGTGGACGACGCGGCCGGTCTGACCGATCCGGTCGAGCGGGCCACGGCCCTGACCAGGGGAGCCGCGGCCCGGCGGGGAGCAAGCTGCGGGGGATCGTGGGACGACGACCTGGACGACCCCTATGGCGCGCCCGAGGAAGAAGCAAGGGCGTGCGCCGCCCGGATCGCGGAAGCAGTGGAAGGGATCACCGCAGCAGTGCTGGGCTGACCCGTGGGGTCCCGTCAGGCGCCGCTGCAGCCCGGGGAGGGGTGCACAGTCACTTGCAGCGGGCGCGGCAGTCGCTGGTGCAGCACGGTGGGCGCGGCCTCGGACGGGGGTTCCAGCAGGTGCAGCATCACCGTGCGGCTGCCGCCTGCAGGTACCTCGACGTCGAGCGTGTACACCGGATGCCCTCGCTCAATGCCCGGTGACATGAGGGTGTTGTGCCCGTCAATGGTCGCCTTGATCAGATTCGCCCCTGCGGTCGCGTAGTAGGAGACGAGCAGGCGATTGTCACCCTTGTGCGTTGCATAAAGGGGCTTGTCCATGCGTTCGGTGACGTACGTGGGAAGCCCTGAGGACGGTGCATGGTTGGCGAGTACTGCCTTGACCGTGATCTCGCGGCCGGCAGCGGTGCATCGACCGGGACGCCAGTCCAGGGAGCGGTCGAGGTAGTAGTCCAGCTTGGTGCCGGCGGCATTGTTGAGCACCAACCCTGCGTAGGGCTCCGGGTTCAGCGGCAAGGAGCCGCCGACCGGGCGTGACTCCAGCTCCCGCTGCTCGTCACCATGGGCGCTCCAGACGTTCAACTGCCCATTGCCCAGCACCTCGTACAGCCCAAGAAGGAGCGCCGGCCGCCGCTGGGGATCTTCGGCGGCGGCCAGCAACTGCCCGGCAGCGGCGCGGGCCATGTCGAGCAGGAAAGCCTTGCGCTTGAGCGGGTCCGCATACCTCATGTAGTTGGTGCGCTCGCTGAGATCCACCACGTTGTCGGCGGAGACGACGGTGCCGTCGGTCGTGCGCGTCGGCCCGGCACCCGCGAGCAGCCGGGCCAGCGCACTCGGATCCAGGGAAATGACGCCGTCCACCCGCTCGCCGCTCTTGTCGAGCCAGGCCGCCGACCAGATACGCGCGGCGTAGGGGAAGTGCGGACTCATATTGGAGTTGGGCCAGGTGCTCACCGCGTCGTAGCGTCCGTACATGGCGGCGAACTCGGCACCGAGATCCACCTTGGGGTGGGTGCTCACCATCTCGGCGTCGTGTCCGAAGTGCGTCAGGGCCAGCGCGCCCTTGTCGGCTGTCATCAGGGCATGAGCACCAGGCATTCCGCCGGTTCCACGCGCCTCTGCGGGGTTCTGGAACACCACCAGGTAACGCCGTGGACGGTCGTCCCCCAGCATCAGAGGCAGGAGGCGGGCGCCGGTGGCGGCGTCCTCCACAGCGGGCGCCATCCGGTCCAGCCGGCCGACGAGTTCGTCCCGGACCCGATCCAGGGCGGGCAGCCAGGTCTGGCTGGGCAGCTTGCGGGTCTCCGTACGCGTCACTGCCACCTGGCGTGAGACCTGCTCAAGAGCCGGGGCGGCCCTGCGCAGTTCGGAGAGGTCCAGGTGGCCGCCGCCCGCGCCTGCAACGCCGGCGAGGTTGCCGGCGGTCTGTACGACGGCAGGCAGAACCTCGCCGGTCAGCCGGTCGACGGCCTTGGCAGTACCGCGGACGGTCTCGACAGTGCCGCCGAGCCCCGGCAGGTGCGCGGCGACGGACCAGGCGGGTCCTGTGGTGAGCTGGTGCGCGCGGTCCGCATGCGCCGCGGCGGACCGGGCCGCCGCTTCGGTGCGCGCCCGGCGGCCCGTGGCGTCCTTCGTCGTGGAGACCGACGAGGCGGGCGCCGTCACCGTGTTCCGCAGCGTTTCCAGATCGCCGCGGGCCGCGAGCAGCTCGCTACGTGCGTACAGGCCGGTGACGACCAGCCAGCACGATCCGGCGAGGAGTGTGGCTGCCGTTGCCCACATCAGCGGCCTGGTGCGGCGGTGATTCCGCCGCACCAGGCCGGTGAAGTGGGACACAACCGCGCTGTCCCGGATTTTGCGGGTCGTCCACGGCATCCGTCGGCCTCTCAGCCGCGCTCAGCGTGACTGCGCCGCCGCCGGACGATCACGAGTGACCCGCCACCGAGAAGCACCATCGCGCCTGCCGCACTGAGCAGCGCCACCGTTGCGTCCGAGGAGCCGGTCTTCGCAAGCTCCGAGGGGTCGTTGTCACTGCCGGGGCGCCCGTGGTCGCCCCCGTGGCCGGGCCATCCGTGGTGATGCCCATGGCCGGGACGTCCGTGGTGGTCGCCGGGACCGTCCCCGTCGCCGGTAACGGTCAGCGGCGCGGACAGTGTAATTCCGGATTCCTGTCCCTCGAGCGTGAAGAGGTAGTCGCCGGGACGAGTGCGCTCCGGGATGGTGACCGTGCCGCTCACAGCGCCGGTGCCGTCGGCGGTGAAGGTGCCCAGGTACACGGTTCCACCGTGTCCGCCACCGTCTCCGCCTCGGTCTCCTGTGGGCGACACGATGGGCAGCACGGACGACGGCGATGTCCTGAGTGCGGCCGTGGCCGCGCCACTACGGGTGGTGGCGGCAGCACCTCCGGGAACCAGGCTGACGACGACATCCTCATTCGACTCGAAGCCCGTCGCGGAGAAGGTGAGCTCATCACCGGGGGCCACGGTGTCATCGCTCAGCGTCGGGGGGGCTGGTGGGTACTGTGCGTAGGCCGGCTCGGCAAGCACCATCGGAGCGGCCGCAATCAGGGCTGCGGTGGCGGCGGCCAGGGCGACACGCCGTCTTGAACGTCTGGGCATCGTGTTGGGCTCCTTCGGAAGGCCTGGGGCAGTGATCGTTTGTTGTTCTCGGCGCGGGGCGGACGACTTCTGGGGCCGTGACTCGGACAGCAAGGCATCGACCGAATTAGCACCCCAATCCATAGACACGGGTGTTTCGGGGCAAACAGGCTCGCCATGGTGTTCCACACGTCGGCGCACCGGTTGCACCCGACTGGCTCCTCAGAACTCGCGGCTGGGCCACGCCTCTGGTGAGGTCTCGTCGACGTGCCCGTCCGGTTCGATTGGGGCGTTCGGAGCCACCTGTCTTTGTTGTCCTGGAGACGGTGCTGCCCAGCGTCCTGCGGTCGGTGTTCGGATGGCTGCGTGCAGCCATGGTGCGGCAGCCGGTGGACTCAATTTCACGGTAAGCTGAAACAAGTTTCAGTACGGGGTGAAACTTAGTCGCGGCCAATCGGGCGAGTGGGGAACCGGCAAAGGGATGGCTCGACATGACGGCACGAGCAGGAAGGGGCCCCCGGGGGGAACGTGGCGCGCAGGCGGATCGCATCCTGGCGGCGGCGCGTAAATCCTTCGCCGAACGGGGCTACAGCGGGACCTCGTTGCGGGCCGTGGCGCAGGCCGCCGCCGTGGATCCCACCTTGGTGAACTACTACTTCTCCAACAAGATGGGACTGCTGAAGGCGGCACTGGAGCCGCCGGAAGCCTTCGGGGAGGGTATTGCGGAGGCCACCGCCAAGGCTCCGCTGGAGGAGCGTGGACGGGCCTTTGTGGAGGCAATGCTGTCCATGTGGGACGATCCGGCCACCTCTGAGATCCTGCGCTCGATCATCCTTGTCGCAAGCCATGAGCCCTTCGCCATGGAGCGCCTCCGTGCCGTCTTCTCCGCTCTTGTCCTGCCGACCGTGTCGGCGAGCCTTCCCGACCACGAGGCCGGGCTGCGCTCGGACCTGATCGCCACGCAGATAGTGGGTCTGGCCATGACGCGCTACGTATGGGCCATCGACCGCATCGCCGACATGCCCCGGGAACAGGTCGTCCGCTTGATCGGTCCGGTCGTGCAGCACTATCTCACCGGCACCCTGGGTGACGACGTCTCGGAGGGTGTCTGACCGAGGGAGACCGCCCCGGCGGACCTCCCGTCCGCTTCCTCCCGTCGGTGTATGCCGTCCGACGTGGACGTCCGGGTCGCCGTCACCGACGGCTCGCGCGGCCCGCCCACCCTGGTCCGCGCGGGGGATGAGGGATGAGGATGAGGGTGGGCACGGCCTGACCCTGGTCGCTGCCCTCGCCCTCCGCTGGGGCGCCGTCCCGTTCCGTATGGCGAACGCCCCTGGTTCGAGCTGTAGACCCACCGCGGCGGATGCCGCTCGTTGGGCCAGGGCGGAGCTGCGGCTCTCGGGGCAGCGGTGCGCCGACTACGCCACCGCACCGGGTTCGCGCCTGAAGTGGATCGCCACTTTCCTCACCGGGCGTACTCACCGCCCGCTGTGCCTCGCTGCCTACGCAGGACGTTGCAGCAGGGCACTCCTTCCTTGGTGTGTCGAAGCCGCCCATCCGCCCGTCGGCTCTTTATTTCACGCTGTATGGAAATTCGGGCGGAACCGGACCTGCTGTCGGCGCCGTATTGTCCGTCGTACAGCCGCAGTCCGGACCGCACGTCGGCGGCCCGGGCGGCAAGCAGGCCTGGGGCTGCGCGCCTACGCGGCCGGGTGGGGCCGACGGGCTCTTCAGTCAGGGCCGCTCCAGTCGAAGGGGAAGTGCTTGCTCGACTTCCCGGTGCGTTCCCAGGAGAAGCCGAACGCATCGGCGCGGTCGACGGTTGCCCGCCCCCACGTGGCGACCTGGCCCGGCCCCACCTCGGAGCCCGGGGGGTTGAGGACCTGGACGCGTGCGCCGTCCGGGGTGGTCGGGCCGGTGAGCGCCTCGGCGGCCGCCGTGACACGGCCCGGGATCTCGGCTCGCCACGTGGCGAGATCCTCGTCGATCTCCACGTGGATCGGGGCGACGTCCATGCCCCGCATCTCGGGGTGGAACATCGCCCCGAACTCCGCCGGCCACCCGCCCGCTTCACCGCCGAAGACAGTCCCGAGCGCGGCTCGCTGCTGATCGTCGGCACGCTCGTCCAGGAAGACCGCGGCGTACGGTTCGCTATGCGTGCCGGCCCACGGGTTGCCCTCGAACGACCCGAGCATCAGGACATTGAGGTCGTCGAGCCGCACGTCCCCGAAGTTGCCTTCCTGGATGTGCCAGACCAGTACGCCTTCGCAGTCGCCGTAGGTCGGGGGCTGTGCGAACGTGCACGGGCACGGAATCGCGCACTTGCACACGTCGAACCAGTCGCCGGCCAGATGCCAGCGCGTCCCGGTGGTGGCCTGCTGTGTCATCTCGCTTCCTCCAGCCGAGCTCCGAGAAGCTCACTCAGAGTGGCGAGACCGCGTGTCCCGAGCCCGTTCCCGGGATCGGAGGACGGTCTCCCTTCCAGCTTGCACCTCATGTCCCGGGAGGGGAACCGGCCGACGTCCACGGTGGACGACGGCGCCGAGCCCTGACGCACCGCTGCCGAAGGAATCACCACGTGCGCAGAGGATCACATGCCGTCCATAGATGGCATCGAGCCCTCCAGCCCCGGCAGCATCCAGTCCTGGAACGGTGCGAGCACTGCCAGGACGAGGAAGGCGACGCCCACGACACCGCTGAGGAGGACGCCCCGGGACCACAGCTTCTCTACGAAGATCACCAAGGCCAGTCCGGCCATCGCGGCCAGGTTCATCACGCCGAGCGGTATGAAGACGACCATCAGCCCGGCACAGCAGCCGACGCAGTACGCGCCGTGGTGGACGCCCACCCGCAGGTCGCGGGCCGGTCGCCGGAAGCCGGCGTAACGCACCAAATGACTCAGCGGGTCGCGGCAGTGCCGCAGGCATACGTTCTTGAGGGGACCGAGCTGGTACAGACCGGCGAGCAGGAAGGCGACCGCACCGATCCAGCGTCCGGCGGTGGGATGGCCGTCCACCATGCCGCCGGTGAGGGCCAGGGCCGCATAGGCGAGCAGTCCGACGGCGGTCCAAACGAGCAGGTATCCGCCCACGAACTCGACAGTGCGGGCGGTCCGGGTCCAGCCGGAGGACTGCCGGCCGATCCCGCGTACCCAGGTGATGGCCACCGGCGCCATGGACGGCAGCATCATGGCCGCCATCATCGTCACCCAGAGCAGCAGGAACAGGGGCAGCGCCATCCCCATCGTGCCGGGCTCGACGCCCATGTCCCGGGCCTGTCCGACCGTCAGCACCCAGGCGGGCACCGCGATCAGGACGACGAGCATCCAGGCGGCCGCGAGATCCCGCGTGGGCAGCAACCCCCCGTCGGCTCCGGTCGGGGCGGTCGACCGGGCGGGTATGAAGGCGGAAATCCGGCTGCGAAGCATCGGCGTGCCTTCCTGCGGCTGTTTCCAGAACAGCACACGGGCCCCTGCGGCGCGACCAGGTCCGGCGCGGCAGCGGTTCTCGCGGATAGTCGGATCAGCGAACGCGCAGGTCAGAGCGCTGAGGTCGACATGTCCTGCTCCCTGGCCGCCGTCCGGTCGACCCGGGGTGGTGAAGGTCCTTGTCGCCCTGGATGAGTCCGGCCGCCGCCGGGTCCTCTGTTTTGGATTTTACATGTTTGCGATGACGCATCGCTGATCCCGTAGCTCACGCAGGATGGATCGCCCGGTTCCCGGGGTTTGTATTGCGGAGGCTTGACCTTTCTCGGCATCGTCACCAAGTGGCTGCCGGACGACCGGGCCGACGTGCACCGTTGTGCCGTGATCTCTTCGGGGGCCGAGAGCCGGTTGTGATGGAGCCAAGCCCGGGGCGAAGCCGTCTGTCAGCCTTCCCGGATGAAGCCCTCCCGCACCAGCCAGTCCTTCGCCACCTCGTGCGGGTCCTCCCCGTCCACGTCCACTCGCGCGTTCAGCCGCTGGGCCTCCGGCCCTGTCAGCCGCTTGGTGATCGGGGCGAGGACGTCGGCGATGGCGGGGTACTTCTCCATCGTGGCGCTGTTCATCTCGGGTGCCGCGTTGTAGTTGGGGAAGAAGTGCCGGTCGTCGTCCAGCACCTTCAGCTCGAGTTCCGGGATGCGGCCGTCGGTGGTGGCCGCCACGCCGAGGGTGCAGGCCGCGCCCTTGGCGACCTGGGTGTAGACGACGCCGTCGTCCATCTTTTTGAAGTTCCCGCGCCGGAGGGCGAATCCGTACGTCTTCGCCACGCCCGGCAGGCCGTCCTCGCGCACCGAGAACTCGCTTCCGCCGCAGATCGTCGCCGCGCCCGGGTCCTTCTTCGTCAGACGTGCCACGTCGGAGAGGGTGCGCAGCCGGTACTTCTGCGCATTCGCCCGGTTCGCGACCAGCGCGTAGGTGTTGTTGAGCGGGGCGGCGGGCAGCCAGGTGATGCTGTTGCGGCGGTCCTCGTCGCGTACGGCCTCCCACTGCTCGTACGGGTCGACGACCGGCTTGGTGTGACCGAGGTAGGTGATCCAGGCCGTGCCCGTGTACTCGTACATCCCGTCCGCCGCACCGGACTTGACCGCCTCTCGGGCACCGATCGAGCCCTGGATGTTCGTCCGGTCCAGGACTTCCGCGCCGGCCGCTTTGAAGACCAGCCCCATGATCTGGCCCAGGATGATCTGCTCGGTGAACTCCTTGGAGGTCACGGTCAGTTGGGCGCCCTCCAGCGGTCGCCCCTTCCCGACGGAGCCGGGCTGCACCGAGTCGGCCAGCGGGCTGCCGCTGGTCAGTCCACAGCCGCTCAGCCCTGCGGCGGCGAGCAGCAGGGAGCCCGTGCCCGCGACGGCCGTCCGTACCCGGGTCGGGCGCATCAGTCCACCTCCAGTCCGCGTGGGCGCAGCAGCAACTCGACGAGCATCCCCAGCCAGTCCACGATCAGCGCCATGGCGACTGTCAGTACGGAGCCGAGCACCAGCACCGGCATGCGCTGGTTGGTGATGCCGGAGGAGATCAGGTCCCCGAGTCCTCCTCCGCCGCCGAAGGTGGCCAGCGTCGCGGTGCCGACGTTCAGCACGAGCGCGGTCCGTACGCCCGCCAGGATCAGCGGTACGGCCAGGGGCAGTTCGACCCGGAACAGCACCAGCAGCGGCGACATACCGATGCCGCGCGCCGCCTCCACGAGTGCCGGGTCGGTGGCCCTCAGGCCGGCCACGGTGTTGCTCAGCACCGGCAGCACCGCGAATGCCACGATGCCGACCAGGGCGGCTCGTTGGCCGATGCCGAGCCAGATCACCAGCAGCGCCAGCAGGCCCAGGGCCGGGGTCGCCTGGCCGATGTTGGCCGCCGCGACGAACGGCGGTGCGGCCCGGCGCAGGACCCCGCGCGTCAGCGCGATGCCCAGCGGGATCGCGATGATGAGCACGAAGAAGGTGGAGATCGCGACGAGTTCGGTCTGCTGGAGGAGTGCGGTGCGCACGGCGCCGTCTGCGAGGGCGTTCCTGGCGATCGAGTCCAGTTCGGTGGTGCGGAGATACAGCGCGGTGGCACCGAGGGCGGCCGCGACGAAGGCCGGCAGTGGCACCAGCTTCTGCCAGGTGATACGGGGCGGGACCCGGTCCAGTGCGGCGAGCCGGGTCACGGGCTCGTCATGCCTTGGCCCTGGAGCCGGCCGCGGGGACCCGCAACCGGCCTCGGGAGCGGCTCCACCACCGGCCCCGATACCGACCTCGCTCCGGCTCACGCGGGCTCACCCCGGCCGGTCGGCCGAGCCTCCTCGGCTCCCCGCTCGCCCGGCGCCCCGTGCATCGCGTTCAGTAGTGTCGACATGTCCACCACGCCGGCGTACGCGCCGTCCTGTCCCGTGACCGCGACGCGGCCCGTGCCGTCGGCCAGCAGCGCCTCCAGCGCGTCCCGCAGCGTCGCGTCCACCTCGATCCGGCTCCGTACGGGGGTGCCCGCCGACAACGGCAGCGGCTCTCCGGCGGGTTGCGCACTCCGGGCGCGCGTCAGGTCCTCGCGTCGCAGCCAGGAGTGCGGGCGCCGCTCCCGGTCCAGCAGCAGCAGGTGGTCGGCGGAGGCGGAGCCCGCGTCCAGCAGGTGCAGGGCGATCTCGAGCGGGTCTTCGACGGTGGCGGTCGGGACGTCGGCGAGCTCCACCTCCCGTACGCGCTTGAGGTGCAGCCGTTTCACCCCGGCTCCCGCGCCCACGAAACCGGCGACGAAGTCGTCCGCCGGACTGGCCAGGATCGTTTCCGGGGTGTCGAACTGGGCGATTTTCGACCGCTCGCGCAGCACCGCGATCCGGTCGCCGACCTTGATGGCCTCGTCGAAGTCGTGCGTGACGAAGACAATCGTCTTGCGTAACTCGCGCTGTAGCCGGATGAGTTGGTCCTGCAGGTGCTCGCGGGTGATGGGGTCGACGGCCCCGAACGGCTCGTCCATCAGCAGCACGGGCGGGTCGGCCGCCAGCGCCCGCGCCACCCCGACCCGCTGCTGCTGGCCGCCGGAGAGCCGGCGCGGATAGCGGCCGCGGAACTCCCCGGGATCCAGCCCGACCAGTTCAAGCATCTCCTCGACCCGGTCCCGCACCTTCGCGCGGGGCCAGCCGGCCATCTTCGGTACGAGTGCGATGTTCTCGGCGACGGTCATGTGCGGGAAGAGGCCCGTGGCCTGGATGGCGTAGCCGATGGTGCGGCGCAGCGTCACGGGATTGATGCCGGTGACGTCCTCGCCGCCGATGGTGATCCGCCCCGAGGTCGGCTCGATCAGCCGGTTGATCATCTTGAGGGTGGTGCTCTTGCCGCAGCCAGAGGGCCCCACGAGGATCACGGTTTCGCCGGCCGCGACGTCCAGGGTCACGTCCTCCACGGCCGGGGCTTGGCTGTCCGGATAGCGCTTGGTCAGGTTGTCCAGCCGGATGCTCGCGCCGGCGGCGGCCGGCCGGTCGGGCCCGGCGGATCGGGCGGATCCGCCGGGGCCTGCGGCACCGGACGTCGGGAAGGTCGGTTCGGCGATTTCGGCAGAGTCAGCCACGGATCCCCCGTGAGATGGTGAGCCGTCCGATCAGCACGTACCCGGCGTCGAACAGCAGGGCCAGGACGACGATTCCGAGCGTCCCCGACAGTACTTCGTTGAGCGCGTTCGCACTGCCCAGGCTGGAGATCCCGCGGAAGATCTGGTTGCCGAGCCCGGGCCCCGAGGCGAAGGCCGCGATCGCCGCGATGCCCATCAGCATCTGGGTCGACACCCGGACACCGGTGAGGATCGGCGGCCAGGCGAGGGGCAGTTCGACCCTGAGCAGCTGGGCGAACCGTGACATCCCCATGCCCTTGGCGGCCTCGACGAGGGCCGGGTCGACTCCGCGCAACCCGACGACCGCGTTACGGACCACGGGCAGCAGTCCGTACAGCGTCAGCGCGATGACGGTCGGCGCGACGCCGAGGCCGACGACCGGGACGAGCAGGCCGAGGAGAGCCAGGGAGGGGACGGTGAGGATGCTTGCGGTCGTGGTGATCGCGAGGTTTCCCGCCCACTCGGTGCGGTAGGTGAGGACGCCGATCAGGACCCCCAGCACCGTGGCGACGACCATGCACTGGAAGACGGCGCTGGCGTGCTGATAGGCGTCCACCAGCAGCTGCTGGTAGCGGGTGCCCAGGTACTCCCAGAAACTCACTTCTCGGTCCCTCCCTCAAGCCGGTCCTCCAGCGGTCAGCGGTCCATACGGCGCCCGCCGCGACGCCTGGCGCACCAGTGGAGTGATCCGGAGCGGCACCGGATTCTCCACGCCGTCGACGCCCGCACGATGCCGTCGCATCCCACCATCCGGTTTCGATCACGCGCTGCACGTCGGCATTCGAGCGTGCCACTGAACGGCACGGCATGTCACCACCCCGCCAGCAGCGAGGAGTACTTGGGCCACGCCGGACGGGAGCGGCATATCGATCGGGGCGTCGAACCAGACGTAGAAGACCTTGCCTTCGGCGGCCGGCTCCGGCCAGGTGCCGGCCGGGACGGGCACGCCCCAGTCCAGGTCGCGGCGCCCCTTTGTGGCCCGGCCGGCAGGGTGGCTGGGCTCTCGGTGTGGCGGGGGAGGCGGTTGCGTACGCTGTTGCCGACGTCCGTGTCCGGCAGGGTGGCAGGCACCGAGATGCCTCCGGGAACGCCTGACGCGGCGTCAGGAAGGCGGTTGGTCAGCATGAGTCCTGAAGAACCTGGGGAAAGCTGACCGAACGTGCGACTGGTTGTAGGGTATGGAAACCGCCCTTGACCTGCAAAAACGCAGGCAGGGAGCATAGATCCGGGAGTGCCTCGATGTTGCGTACCATGTTCAAGTCCAAGATCTAACACTTGGCCATTCCCGCAGGTCAGAGGCATGATTGCCGGGCTGAGGTCAGCAAACGGTCAGCATCGGGCGCGGCCGCGTCCTGGCGTTGCTGACCTCCGGGCCGCGAGGGAGTGACCCGGCCCGGCGCCGCCAGAGCGTCCGGCCAGGATGCGGCTGCGTCTCAGCGGACCAAGCCGTTGGTTTCCGTCCACGGGGTTCTCGCGCTCCGGCCGTCGCAGACGGCGTTGCCCGAGCTGGTGGGCACCATGACCCTCGCCCGGTGCGACCTCCCCACCGCGGCCCTGCGTCGCTCAGCCGTGCCCCGCCGTAGGCCGAACCACGCACCCCTCCACTCGAAGACCCTCCGATGGCCCAGGTGCGGTGGTGGTCTGCGGTAGGCGAGGCACATGGTCGACAGGGCGGCCTCTTCCCGGGAACGGAGTGATCCCTTGCAGCGCACCGCACAGATCTCACCCCAGGCCATGGAGTCGATCTCGACTCCCGAGCGGGTCGAGACCCACCTGGGCACTCTGGAATTCCCGCTGGGTGTACCCACCGAGGAGACCGCGAACCGGGTCTACGACCATGTGGGCCACGTGCGCGCGGTGAGCGCGTTCCTCGACGCGTATTCCGGCGTCAGCCTGTGGGCGGCCCGCCGGGGATTCCTGGAGGCTGGAATCCAGGACCACGACGTGCTGCTCTTCTCGGAGTTCATGGATCCCAAGACGCTCGTGCTCACCGGGAACGCGGACACCGTCTACTTCCTGACCTTCCTCGACCTGACCGAGGGGCCGCTGGTGGTGGAAGTGCCGCCCCTGGCCCTCTGTTTCCTCAACGACATGTGGTTCCGCTGGGTCGCGGACCCCGGCATGGCCGGTCCGGATCGCGGAGCAGGCGGCAAGTACCTCTTCGTGCCACCCGGTCATCAGGGCCCTGTTCCCGAGGGCGGGTTCTTCACCCTCCGGACCCGCACCACGCGGCTCATCCTGGGCGGTCGGGCCTTCCTGGAGGGCGATGACCCGAAGCCGGCGGTCGAGCGGATCAAGGAGGGACTGCGCCTCTACCGCTACGTCCCCGGGTTCTACGGGACCAGCATCGGGGAGATCGTCACCGGTGGCACGGCCCCGCCGCTGCCGTGGACCGCCCAGACCTGGACCGCCGCCCTGCACAGGCCCGACCCGCCGCGCTTCGTCGAGGGCTCAGGGCTTCCCGTGAACACGGTTCCGCCCGGGGACGCGACGTACTTCGACTTCGTGAGCGAGCTCGTGCACGACCAGCCGGCCGAGGCGCTCGATCCCGAGATCGCCGGTGCTCTGGCCGCGGTCGGCATTGTCAAGGGCAGGCCCTTCGAGCCGGACGCGCGGATGCGGGAGATCCTCACCGAGGCAGCCGCGGTCGGCAACGCCACGGCTCGCACCCTCGCCTGCCGTCCGCGTCCGGCCGAGGGGGCGCACTACTACGGTGCCTCGTCCCGGTGGCTCAACGGCCTGCTGGTGTCCGGCCACGAGTTCCTGGCCCCGCCCGCGGACATCACCGACAGGGGCGTCGAGCCCCGCCCGAACGACGGCGCCCGGAAACTCAACCTGCGGTCCTGGTGGTGGTACCTGGCCGTGGGCATCAGCCCGGCGTTCACGGCGCCGCTGCCCGGCGTCGGCTCGCAGTACGTGTTCTCCCTGGCGGATCAGGAGGGCCGGGCCCTCGACGGCGGCAGGTACTACCGACTGGTACTTCCGCCGGACATCCCCGCCGCGAAGTTCTGGTCGGTCACCGTCTACGACAACCAGACGCGGTCGATGCTCGACACCCCACAGCGGTTCCCACGGGCCGGCAGCCAGGCATATCCCACCCCGGCAGCGGTCCCCGACGGGGACGGCACGACCACGGTGCACTTCGGGCCCGACCGGCCCGACGGCGTACCGGAGGGCAACTGGATCCAGACCACGCCGGGCCGGGGATGGTTCGTGGTCCTGCGGTTCTACAGTCCGCTGCAGCCGTTCTTCGACAAGACCTGGCGGCCGGGCGAGATCGAGGCGGTGGACTGACCCCGCCCGACATCGATTCGGAGATACGACGGTACGGACGGTGAGGTGCATGGACACGACCCCGCTGGGGAGTTGGAACGACGGTGCCGCGAAGCGGGCGATCGTCGACTTCGTGACGGCCGCGGCCGTGGCAGGCTCGCCGGGCTTCGTCGCGCCGATGGACCGGGTCGCCGTGTTCGACAACGACGGAACCCTGTGGGTCGAGAAGCCCGCGCCGGTGCAGATGGCGTTCGTCCTCGGGAAACTGGCCGCGCGGCTGGAGGCGGACCCGTCGCTGGCCCGCGAGCGGCCCTACCGGGCGCTCGTCGACCGGGACGCGTCGTACTTCCACGCGCTGAACGAACAGGACCCCGACGCGGTGGCATCGATGGTGGATGCCATCGGATCGGCCTGGGAAGGCACCACGCTCGCCCAGTACGAGGCCGAGGCCGCCCGGCACCTGGAGTCCTGGCGGCACGAGCGCTTCGGCGTGCCGTACTCCGGTCTCGTCTACCAGCCGATGCTGGAGCTGTTCGACTACCTCGGGGCGCACGGCTGGCGGCTGTTCGTCTGCTCGGGCGGCGGGCGCGACTTCATGCGGGTGATCTGCGAGGACACCTGGGGCCTGCCCCGGGAGAACGTGATCGGCTCGGCGCCGGAGTTCGCCTGGCGGGACGGCGTGCCGGTCCGCCGGGCGGTCCTGCACGGCCCCGTCGCGATCGGGCCCGGAAAGCCGGAGTACGTCCTCGCCCGCACCGGCCGCCTGCCGCGCTTCGCGGCCGGCAACGACGACGTGGATGTCGAGTTGCTGGCGTCCGCGCAGTTTGCTCTCCTCGTCCTGCACGACGACGACGAGCGGGAGTACGCCTACACCGAGGGGGCCGAGCGGGCACACGCGACCGCGCGGCGGGAGGGCTGGACGACGGTCAGCGTGAAGGACGACTGGAAGACCGTGCTCAAGGAACGGTCCGATGAGGAGGCACCCGAATGACTCAAGTGAGCGACGGCGCCAGCCCCGGCACGTCGGCCGAGACCCTGGCCTCGATCAGCCTCCCGGACCGGTTGGAGACGGTCTTCGGCGAGATGGAGTTCTTCGACGGCCTGCCGCTGCCCGACACGGTCACCCGCAGCTACGACACCCTGGACCTGCTGCGCGGGATCGAGGTGTTCCTCAACTGCGTGCCCGGTGCCTCGATGGTGGCCATGCGGCGCGGCCTCGCCGGCCTCGGTATCGACTCCCGCACCATCGGCTACACCGCCCCGCGCTGTGGCTCGGCACCGCTGATCCTCACGGCGAACACGGAGACGACGTACGGGATGGCCTGCCTGGCGCTCGACCAGGACGGACCCACCGTCATCGAGTCGCCGCCCAACTCGCTGTGCTTCGTCGACGACCTGTGGCAGCACTACGTCACCGACATGGGCATGGCCGGACGGGACAAGGGAGAGGGAGGCAAGTACCTCTTCCTGCCCCCGGGCCACGACGGCGAAGTCCCCGACGGATACCTGGTCGTGCGGCCGAAGACCTTCTCCTCCTGGGTGCTGATGCGTGCCCTGGGCGGAGAGGAGAGCATGCTTCGGACGCGCATCTATCCGCTCTCCGCCGCGGCGGACCCGCCCGAGCAGCGCTTCGTCAACTTCGCGGAGTCGGACTTCAACACCGTCCACGCCAACGACTTCTCGTTCTTCGAGGAGATCGACACCCTCGTCCAGGAGGAGCCACCCGAGGCGCTCGACCCCGAGCGGGCCGGGCAGCTCGCCGCGATCGGCATCGTGCCCGGCAAGCCGTTCCAGCCGGACGACCGGATGCGCTCGATCCTCGACACCGCCGCGAGAATCGCTTCGGGCATCGTACGGACGCTGGCCTTCAAGCCGCGTGACCCGAGCTTCTACCACTACCCCGGCAGCTCGTCGTGGAAGAACCCGTGGCCCTCGCGCAGTTACGAGTTCGTGTCGGCGGAGGGCGCCCGGTTGCTGGACGCTCGGGCGGTGTTCCACTACGTCGGGGCGGGCACCTCGCCGGCGATGGCGGCGGCGGCCGTCGGGGTCGGATCGCAGTACGCCTATACGGCGGAGGACTCCACGGGCGAGTGGCTCGACGGTGGACGGCACTACACGCTCAGACTGCCGAGCGGCATCCCGGTGAAGAACTTCTGGGCCGTCAACGTCTACGACCCGCAAACCCGTTCCCTGCTGCGCACCGACGCGGCGTACCCGAGCGTGAACAGCCTCTCGGACGCCGTCCGGTCCGAGGACAACGGCGACACGATCCTCCACTTCGGCCCGACGGCGCCGCAGGGCAGGGAGGGCAACTGGGTCCAGACGGTCCCCGGCAAGGGATGGTTCACGATCCTCCGGCTCTACGGCCCGCTCGAAAGCTGGTTCGACAAGAGCTGGCGGCCGGGCGAGATCGAACCGGCATGAGGTAGGCGGCCGTGGGTGAGGCGATCGGTCAGATTCTGTCCTACGGCGTCGCCGTGGCGCTGAGCGCGTTCCCGATCATCGGTGTGGTGCTGATGCTCGCCACCCCCAGGGCGCGCTCCAACGGGCCGGCGCTGCTCCTGGGCTGGGTCCTGGGCCTGGCCCTGGTCGGCACGATCGTGCTGCTGGTCTCCGGTGGCGCCGGCCCGGGCGACCAGGGGCAGCCGGCCGGCTGGGTCAGCGCGCTCGACCTGGCGCTCGGCGCGCTGCTGCTGTGGGTGGCGGTGAAGGAGTGGCGCGGCCGGCCGCGCGGCGACGAGGAGGTGACGTTGCCGAAGTGGATGAAGACGGTCGACTCGTTCACTCCTGTCAAGGCGCTGGCACTGGGGATGGCACTGTCCGCCCTCAACCCGAAGAACCTGCTGCTCTCGATCGCCGCGGCGTCGGCGATCGCGCGCACGGACACCTCCGCCGGCGCCCAGGCCGTGGCACTGGCGGTCTACGTGGTGATCGGGGCGCTCGGGCCCGGAACGCCGGTCGTGCTCTACTTCGCCCTCAAGGAGCGCTCGAAGCACATCCTCGACGGTCTCAAGCTCTGGATGGAGCGGAACAACACGGCGATCATGGCCGTGATCTGCCTGCTCTTCGCCGCGAAGCTGGTGGGCAACGCGATAAGTGATCTCTCCTCGTGAGGGCGGACACGCACTGGCTGTTCCCCTCACTGCGGGGTTACCGGCGGCAGTGGCTGGGGCGGGACGCGCTGGCCGGGATGACGGTGTGGGCGGTTCTCGTGCCCGAGGCGCTCGCCTACGCGACGATCGCCGGCGTCTCACCCGTCGTCGGCCTCTACGCCGCGCCGGCGGCCCTGATCCTCTACGCCGCCTTCGGCAGCTCCAGCCACCTGGTCGCCGGGCCCATGGCGGCGACGGCGGCACTCTCGGCGTCGATCGTCGGTGAGGCCGCGGGCGGTTCCGACGCGCACTTCGCCGCGCTGACGGCGGCCCTCGCCGTCACGGTGGGCATCGCGGCGCTCCTCGCCGGACTGCTGCGCCTCGGCTTCCTCGCGAGTTTCATCTCCGAGCCGGTGCTGAAGGGCTTCATCGTGGGCCTGGCACTGACGATCATCGCGGGCCAGCTGCCGAAGCTCTTCGGTGTCGAGGGCGGGTCCGGGAACTTCTTCGAGAAGATCTGGGCCCTGATCGAGGACCTCGGCGGCACCAGCGGCTTCACCGTCCTGGTCGGCGTCGGCAGCCTCGCCCTGATCCTCGTTCTCAAGCGGGTCGCCCCGGGGGTACCCGGCTCGCTGATCGCAGTGGCGCTGGGAATCGCCGTGGCCACGGCCTTCGATCTGGAGGACCACGGTGTCGCTGTCGTCGGCAGCATCGAGGCCGGTCTGCCGTCGTTCGGCTTCCCCGATGTCTCGGCCGACGACCTCGGCGGCCTCGCTGCCGGAAGCGTCGGCGTGACGCTCGTCGCCTTCGCCGAAGGACTCGGCGCGGCGAAGAACTACGCCGCCCGTGACCACTACGAGGTCGACGCCAACCGCGAGCTGATCGGGCTCGGCGCCGCCGGCCTGGGCGCCGGCCTGTCCAGCGGCATGGTCGTCAACGGCAGCCTCTCGAAGACCGCTGTCAACTGGTCGGCGGGCGCACGCACCCAGCTCTCCGGGATCCTCGTGGCCGTCCTGACCGTGATCACGCTCCTCTTCCTCACCGGCCTGTTCGAACAACTCCCCGAGGCGGTGCTCGCCGGGGTGGTGATCGCGGCGGTGGTGGAGCTGGTCGACCCCCACTCGCTGGTCTCCCTCTACCGCGTCTTCACCCGCAGGCTCGGCCAGGCCTACGGCGTCGCCGCGCGGCCGGATTTCCTCGCCGCGGTCGCGGCGATGCTCGGGGTGATGGTCTTCGACACGCTGCCCGGCCTCTTCATCGGCATCGGTGTCTCCCTGCTTCTGCTCCTGTACCGCTCCTCGCGCCCGGTCATCAGCGAACTGGGGCAACTGCCCGGGAACAGACACTTCGCCGCACTCGACAGACACAGCGAGAGCCGCAGGATTCCCGGAGTGATCGTGCTGCGCGTCGAGGCCGGCATCTACTTCGCCAACGCCGAGCGAATCCGGTCCGAGGCCCGAGGGGCCGCCGCCCGTGAAGGGGTGACGGCGGTCGTGATCGATGCCGAAACGGTTCCCTTCGTCGACGTCAGCGCCGTGCGCATGCTCGACAACCTGGCCGAGGAACTCGAGGATCTCGGAGTCCGGCTCCTGCTCGCCCGTGATGTGGGCCAAGTGAGGGACGTCTTGCGCACCGCCGAAGCCAGGACGGAGCTGAGGCGTGTGTATCCCACTGTGCGGGCGGCGGTCGACGCGGCCAGGACCGGCACATGACTCGATCTTTCGATTCGGCGCCTGTCGAGCCGCCGGCGGCGGTCCGCGGGAGGGCGTGACGGCGCCCAGCGGGAGAGCCTCAAGAGAGGCTTCCGTGCGACTCGCCGGGGGATTCAGATGCCCTTCATGCCTTGGTGTACCAGTCGGATTCGGCGAGGGCGTACAGCAGAGCGGTCTCACAGCCGTTCGGGTCGAGTTCCGCGCAGCTGTCGGCGTCTTCTATGAGGGTGGATCGCAGGACCTCAGGATCCGAGGACTCGAGTAAGCGCGTGTCCTTCCTGCGGCGGCTCGCCAGACGGCAGGACGCTTCGAATCCGTACTCCCGGTCCGCATGCCGGCCGCCCTCCAGTGTCTTGGCGTTGGCCTGCAGGCTGAAGCCTTCCTCCCGCAACAGGCCAGCGACGGTGTCGGCACTGACCTTGTGCCCGGCCAGGGTCAGCTCCCCGGGCCAGGGCGCGGGTTGCGTTCTCTTCCTGTCTATGTGTCAGGAAGGTCAGCAACTGGTCAGGGTGAGTCTTGCAACCCCGGGGACAGCTGACCGAGCATGCGAATCGTTGTAGGCTCCAGAAATCGCCCTTGACCTGCGATAAGCAGGCAGGGAGCAGACATTTCGGGAGTTTCTTCATGTTGCGTACCATGTTCAAGTCCAAGATCCACCGGGCCACCGTGACCCAGGCCGACCTGCACTACGTCGGATCCGTCACCGTCGACGCGGCGCTGATGGAGGCCGCCGATCTGCTCCCCGGCGAGCTCGTCCACATCGTCGACATCACCAATGGCGCGCGGCTGGAAACGTATGTCATCGAGGGCGAGCGCGGCTCGGGTGTCATCGGCATCAACGGCGCGGCCGCCCATCTGGTGCACCCCGGTGACCTGGTGATCCTGATCAGCTACGCCCAGGTCGACGACGCGGAGGCGCGCACACTGGTGCCGAGTGTCGTCCATGTGGACGCGCAGAACAGGATCGTCGCGCTGGGCTCGGACGCCTCCGCGCCCGTTCCCGGAAGCGATACGGAACGCAGTCCGCACGCCGTCGTGTGACCCGCCCAGGGCCGGAAGGAGCAAGCCGCCGTGGCAGAACACGACATCCGTGACGACAGGCCGAAGGGGCTCCTCCAGACGCATGCGGACGGTCACGTGACGGGCCGCATCGTCTACTTCACCCTCGACGCCGATCCCGCCGCCCTGGTCGCCGTGCACACCGAGGTGGAGCCGGAACACGAGGGCAAGGGCATCGCGAGCGCCCTGGTGCGGGAGTTCTACGCGATGGCGGCACGCGAGGGTGTACCCGTCGTGCCGCTGTGTCCGTACGCCGCCAAGTGGGCCACCAAGCACCCCGACGAGGCGCCCGTGCCCCCGGCAGAGCTTGTGCAGGAGGCCAAGGCGCAGCTCAAGACCGATCACGCGGAGCTCCGGTAATGCCCGGCGCGCCCGCGGGGACGCTGGGGCTGCTGCACACCTCCCCGGCCCATGTTCCGGTCTTCGACGCGCTGCGGGACGCGGACCATCCCGGCCTCGGGCTGCGTCATCTCGTCCGCGAGGATCTGCTCGCCCGGGCCCGGGCGGAAGGGCCAAAGGCCGTCGCCCCTGCCGTCGCGGCCGCGCTGGCACAGGCGGCGGACGAGGGGGCGAGCGCCGTCCTGTGCACCTGCTCCACGATCGGCGCCGTCGCCGAGGCGTGCGCGGCCGGGCTCGGTGTGCCGGTGCTGCGGGTCGACCGCCCGATGGCCGCGACGGCGGCAGCGGCCGACCGGATCGTGGTGGTCGCCACCGTGCACAGCACCCTGGAGCCGACCCTCGCGCTGATCCGTGAAGAGGCCGCCGGCCGTGGCGTCGAGCTGCGCACCCTGCTCGTCGAGGGCGTCTGGGAGCTGTTCGCGGCGGGCGACCGCGACGGCTATCTGGACGCGGTGGCCGCCGCCGTCGACGGTGTACGGGAAGCGGACGTCATCGTGCTGGCCCAGGGGTCGATGGCGGAGGCGGCAGCCCGTACGACGACAGCCCTGCCCGTACTGTCGAGCCCGCGGTCCGGACTGCGGGCCGCCGCCGGGGTCATCACGTCCGCATCGCGACGCGTGGACCCGGCGGGCGTGGGCACGCGCAACGGGAGACAGTAGGAACGCACGACTCCGTACTTCTGGAGGCCCGGCATGACCCAGCCGCCCGTACCGCCGTCGCCGCCCCTACCGGGACCTGATCCGGGGCCCCTTCCGGGCCCGGTGCCTCCCTCACCACCGCCGGGCCCCTCGCCGGACCCCGTTCCGCAGCCGCCGGGCCCCGGCCCGGCCCCCGGCCCCCAGCCCGTACCCCCGCCGGAGCCGGAGCCCCAGCCGGGGCCTGCGAGCTGATCGACCGGACAGCCTCACCGAGGCCGGAGCGCGGACTCAGCCGCTCACCTCGGTGCGGTCACCGCCCCACAGGGTGTGGAACGAGCCCTCCCGGTCGGTCCGCCGGTAGGTGTGCGCACCGAAGAAGTCGCGCTGCCCCTGGGTGAGCGCCGCGGGCAGCCGCTCCGCGCGCAGTGCGTCGTAGTACGCGAGGGCAGCCGAGAAGCCAGGCGTCGGCACGCCCTGCCGGGCAGCTGTCGCGACCACCTCGCGCCAGTCGTCCTGCGCCGCGCCGATCTCCTCCGCGAACTGCTTGTCGGAGAGCAGACTCGGCAGCTCGCGCTGAGCGTCGTACGCGCCGCGGATGCGGTCCAGGAACGCGGCCCTGATGATGCAGCCGGCCCGCCAGATCGCGGCCACCGAGCCGAGGTCGATGTTCCAGTCGTACGTCTCGCTGCCCGCCTGGATCTGATGGAAGCCCT
Source organism: Streptomyces sp. SLBN-118 (assembly GCF_006715635.1). Classification (NCBI taxonomy): domain Bacteria; kingdom Bacillati; phylum Actinomycetota; class Actinomycetes; order Kitasatosporales; family Streptomycetaceae; genus Streptomyces; species Streptomyces sp. SLBN-118. Next base: position 1,028,317 of record NZ_VFNP01000001.1, on the reverse strand, counting down.
GCGTGTAGGACACGATCTTGGACGCGTACAGGGCCTGCTCGACACGGTCGGCGAAGCGTCCGGCATCGGCGGCGCTCATCGGCTGCGCCGTCGGCCCGGGCAGGGTGCGTGAGGCGTCGCGCAGTTCGGCATGGCCCGACAGGGAGCGGGCGAACACGGCCTCCGCGATGCCGGAGACCGGCACACCCAGGTCGAGTGCGATCTGTACGGTCCAGCGCCCGGTGCCCTTCTGCTCCGCCTGGTCGGTGACGATGTCGACAAAGGGCTTCCCGGTCGCGGCGTCCGTATGGGCCAGCACCTCGGCCGTGATCTCGATCAGATACGAGTCGAGGCGCCCGGTGTTCCAGGTGCGGAAGGTCTCGGCGATCTGCGCGGGGGAGTAGCCCGCGACGGCGCGCAGCAGGTGGTACGCCTCGGCGATCAGCTGCATATCGGCGTACTCGATGCCGTTGTGGACCATTTTCACGAAGTGCCCGGCGCCGTTGGGGCCGATGTGCGCGACGGTCGGGGTGCCGTCGGGAGCCTTGGCGGCGATCTTCTCGAGCAGCGGTCCGAGCGACGCGTACGACTCGGTGGAGCCGCCCGGCATGATGCTCGGTCCGTGCAGCGCGCCCTCCTCGCCGCCCGAGATGCCCGTGCCCACGAAGTGGATGCCGCGCTCGCGCAACTCCTTCTCCCGGCGGACGGTGTCGGCGAAGTGGGCGTTGCCTCCGTCGATGATGACGTCGCCCTCTTCGAGCAGCGGCGCGAACTCCTGGATCACGGCGTCCGTCGGGTCGCCCGCCTTGACCATGATGATCAGGCGGCGCGGGCGCTCCAGGGCCGCGACGAACTCCTCGGGCGACTCGGCGGGCACAAAGGTGCCCTCGCTGCCGAACTCCTCCACCAGCGCGCGCGTCCTGGCCGCCGTGCGGTTGTGCACGGCGACGGTGAGGCCGTTGCGCGCGAAGTTACGGGCGAGATTGCGGCCCATCACCGCGAGCCCCGTGACGCCGATCTGGGCTGTTCCACTCATGCGTGCGCTCCTGGATGTCCGTCGGATAATCCGGCTCCCACGCATACGTACGGGCGGAGCCGGCCATTCATTGATCCCTGGCCCTGCCCATGCTTCCGTATTCCCGGCGCCGACGAGTCCCGTCGCGGGGCCGGCGATGTGACGGGCACCACTCATGGGCGTCTGGTGGGCCGCTTGCCTCCTGTTGCGGTGGCATCTAGCCTCGCATGTGTCGTACCGACCAGTTGGTACGTTCGGATGTGCCCACCACGGCCGAGGAGCAGACGATGAGCCGCACCAACCACCAACTGCGCCTGGCCGCACGTCCCGTGGGGCAGCCCCGGCCCAGCGACTGGGAGCATGTCGAGGAGCCGGTCGGCGAGCCGGGCGACGGTGAGCTGCTGGTGCAGGTCCTCTACCTGTCGATCGACCCGGCGATGCGCGGCTGGATGAACGCGGGCAAGTCATACATACGCCCCGTCGAAATCGGCGAAGTGATGCGCGCCGGCGCTGTGGGCCGGGTCATTGCCTCCCGGCACCCCGGATTCTCGGTGGGTGACCACGTCTCGGGCTCGTTCGGTGTCCAGGAGTACTGCGTCTCGGACGGGCGCGGTGTGACGAAGGTCGACCCGGCCATGGCGCCGCTGCCCGTGTACCTCGGCACCCTCGGCATGTCGGGCATGACGGCCTACTTCGGCCTGCTCGACATCGGCCGCCCCGAGCCGGGCCAGACCGTCGTCGTCTCCGGAGCGGCGGGCGCGGTCGGCAACGTGGTCGGCCAGGTCGCCAAGATCCTCGGCTGCCGGGTCGTCGGCATCGCCGGCGGAGAGCGCAAGTGCCGTTCGCTGGTGGAGGAGTTCGGGTTCGACGCCGCGATCGACTACCAGACGGAGGATGTGCGCAAGGCGCTGCGTGAACACGCCCCGGACGGTGTGGACATCTACTTCGACAACGTCGGCGGCGACATCCTGGACGCGGTGCTGACCAGGCTGGCGCGCGGCGCCCGGATCGTCATCTGCGGCGCGATCTCCCAGTACAACAACACCGAGCCGGTCAAGGGGCCGAGCAACTACATGTCGCTGCTGGTCAACCGTGCCTCCATGACGGGCATGGTGGTCTTCGACTACGCCGACCGCTACGGCGAGGGCGTCGCGCAGCTCGCCGAGTGGCTGGCAGACGGACGGCTGCTGTCGAAGGAGGACGTCGTCTCCGGCGGGGTCGAGGCGTTCCCCGAGACGCTGCTGCGGCTGTTCCGCGGTGAGAATTTCGGCAAGCTCGTGCTCCAGATCGCGGACGCGTGAGGCAGATGGCTGCCATGGATCTCAAGGACGCGGGTGTCGTCGTCACGGGCGCCGGGTCGGGCATCGGAGCGGCGCTCGCCCGCCGCTTCGCCGCCGAGGGCGCCCGGCTCGTGATCAACGACCTGGACGGCGGGGCGGCCGAACGCGTCGCTGCGGAGGTCGGCGGGCTGGCCGTAGCGGGCGACGCCGGGGCCGAGGAGAGCGTGGCCGCCATGGTTGCGGCGGCGCGCGCCCACCTCGGCGAGATCGACCTGTTCTGCGCGAACGCGGGCATCGAGCCCGGCGGCGGGGAGAACGCCCCCGAGGACGTGTGGGACCAGGTCTGGCAGGTCAACGTCATGGGCCACGTGCGGGTCGCCCGCCACCTCGTCGGGCCGTGGCTGGAACGGGGACGCGGCCACTTCCTGGCCACGGTCTCCGCCGCGGGCCTCCTGACCCACCTCGACTCGGCGCCGTACTCGGTGTCCAAGCACGGCGCGCTGGCCTTCGCGGAGTGGCTCTCGGCCACGTACGGCGACAAGGGTCTGACGGTCCAGGTGGTATGCCCGCTGGGTGTTCGCACCGAGATGTACGAGAAGACCGACGCGGCTGCGAAGGCGGTGCTCGGCGGCAACGTCCTCGAACCCGAGCAGGTGGCCGACGAGGTCATGGAAGGTCTCGCGGACGGGCGGTTCCTGATCCTTCCCCACCAGGAAGTACGGGACCATTATGCGTTCCGGGCGGCGGACACGGACAGGTGGCTTCGGGGGATGCGGCGCCTGCGGCGGCGGATCGACGAGGTCGGCAACACCTGAGCCGGGCGTCGGTAGCCGCCGCCGGCCAGCACGAGGGCGTCGAGGTAACGGACGTCGACGACGGGGGAGTTCTCGAGCGGCATGATCCGTCGCCGGTCGGGCCGGGGGAACCGGGGTGGCGTGGACCCGGCTCACGCCGCCCTGCGCCCCCTCCTCGCCGCCGTCCTGATGATGGCCGCGTACCGGTGGCCGCTCCCCTTGATCGTGCGGCGTTGGGTCGTGTAGTCCACGTGCACCAGGCCGAAGCGCTTGTCGTAGCCGTACGCCCACTCGAAGTTGTCCATCAGCGACCAGGCGAAGTACCCGGCCACCGGGGCCCCTTGGCGGGCCGCCCTGGCGCAGGCCGCCAGGTGCTCCTCCAGATACCGCACCCGTTCCGGGTCGTCGATCGTGCCGTCCGCCCGGACCACGTCGGGGTAGGCGGAGCCGTTCTCGGTGACGTGGATGCGCTGTGCGCCGTACTCCTCGGTCAGGCGCAACAGCAGTTGTTCCAGGCCGTCCGCGTGGACCTCCCAGTCCATGGCCGTGTGGCGGGCGCCCGGCACGAAGATCTGCCGGGCGTGGGGCACCGGGCCGGTGGGGTCGGCGGTGACGATCTGGCGGAAGTAGTAGTTCAGGCCCAGCCAGTCCAGCGGTGCGGCGATGGTTTCCAAGTCGCCCGCCCGCTGGGGCAGTTCGACGCCGTACACGTCGAGCATGTCCTGCGGATAGCCGCGGCCGTGGATCGGGTCCAGCCACCAGCGGTTGGTGTGGCCGTCCGCCCTGACCGCGGCTGCATGGTCTTCCGGGCGGTCGGTGGCCGGTTCGATCGGGCTGAGGTTGTTGACGATGCCGACGCGGGCGCCCGGCGAGGCCGCGCGGATCGCCTGGACGGCCAGGCCGTGGCCCAGGTGCAGATGGTACGAGGCGTGCACGGCGGCGCCGAGGTCCGTGAGGCCCGGTGCCATCCGGCCCTCCAGATGGCCGATCCAGGCCGAGCAGAGCGGCTCGTTGAGGGTGGCCCAGTCCCTGACCCGGTCGCCGAGCCGCTCGGTGACGGCGGAGGCGTACGCCGCGAAGTGCTCGGCGGTTTCACGGGACGGCCAGCCGCCGCGGTCCTGGAGCGCCTGCGGCAGGTCCCAGTGGTAGAGCGTCGCAAACGGCGTGATGCCCGCGTCCAGCAGCCCGTCCACCAGCCGGTCGTAGAAGTCCAGGCCGGCCTTGTTCACAGGTCCGTCGCCGCCCGGCACCACGCGCGGCCAGGCGATCGAGAACCGGTAGGCACCGAGGCCGAGTTGTTTCATCAGCGCGATGTCCTCGGGCCAGCGGTGGTAGTGGTCGCAGGCCACATCACCGGTGTCGCCGCCCGCCACCGCTCCCGGGGTGTGGGAGAAGGTGTCCCAGATGGACGGGGAGCGGCCGTCCTTGGCCACGGCACCCTCGATCTGGTACGCCGCGGTGGCGGCGCCCCAAGTGAAGTCGGCCGGAAGGGCGTTGAGGTCGTTCACGGACTGCCTTTCTGCTGGGGACGGTTCACTTGACGGCGCCCGCGGTGAGGCCGGCGACGAGATAGCGCTGGAGCAGCAGGAACCCGGCGACGACGGGGACGCTGACGACGAGCGACGCGGCCATGACCTGGTTCCAGTAGATGTCGTTCTGGGTGGCGTAGCCCTGGAGCCCGACGGAGAGCGTGCGGGTGGTGTCGTTCGTCATGACGGAGGCGAACAGGACTTCGCCCCAGGCCGTCATGAAGGCGTAGACGGCCACGGCGACGATGCCGGGTACCGCGGCCGGGACGACGACCCGGAAGAGCGCGCCGAGCGCGCCGCAGCCGTCGACCATCGCGGCTTCGTCGAGGTCGTGGGGGATCGAGTCGAAGTAGCCGATCAGCATCCAGATGGAGAAGGGCAGCGAGAACGTCAGATAGGTGAGGATCAGCCCGCCGCGCGAGCCGTAGAGGGCGATGCCGGTGCTGTTGCCGACATTGACGAATATCAGGAACAGCGGGAGGAGGAAGAGGATGCCGGGGAACATCTGCGTGGAGAGCACCGTGACGGTGAACACCCGCTTCCCCCGGAAGCGGTAGCGGCTCACCGCATAGGCGGCGAACACCGCGATCACCACGGACAGCATGGTCGCCGCCCCCGCCACGATCAGTGAGTTGAGGAAGTAGCGGGCGAGCGGCACGGTGTGCCAGATGTCGATGTACGGACGGATGGTGAGCCCGGAGGGGATCCACCGGAACGTGCCCGACACCTCCTGCAGCGGTTTGAGTGAGCTGCTGAGCATCACATAGACCGGTAGCAGCGCGAAGGCCGTGAGGAAGCTCAGGACGATACGACGCGTCCAGACGAAGGACCGTGGCGGTGCACTGGGAGAGACGGCCGTTCTAGGCATCGGCGCTCCTCCTTCCCCGTGAGCTTCGAGAGGTCACCAGCAGATAGACGGCCGTGACCACCAGCAGGAAGAGCAGCAGCAGGACGGACATCGCCGAGCCGGAACCGAAGTTCCAGGTGACGAACGACGACTGGTAGATGTGGATCGAGATCAGGTCGGCGGCCTCCGGTGCCGTCCTCCCGAACAGCACATACGGCGTGTTGAAGTCGTTGAAGGTCCACAGGAACAGCACGAGGACCAGCACCTGGTTGACGGGGCGGAGCGAGGGCAGGGTGATCCTGCGGATCTGCTGCCAGATGCCCGCGCCGTCGATCGCCGCCGCCTCGTACAGCTCGCGCGGGATGTTCTGCAGCCCCGCCATGAGGATGAGGAAGGCGAACGGCCAGGACTTCCAGACTGCCACCACCACCAGCGCGATGAAACTGTTGTCGCCGATCAGCCAGAAGGACGGCTCGTCGGTGAGTCCGAGCTGGTCGTGCAGTACGTGATTGATCAGGCCGTTGTCGCGCTGGAACATGAAGGCCCAGGTGATGACGGCCGCGTACACCGGCAGTGCGTACGGAGTGAGGAAGACGGCCCGCAGCAGGCCCCGGCCGCGGAAGTTCTCCTGCATCATGATCGCCGCGGCCACGCCGAACAGCCAGGACAGGCCGACCGCGATGACGGTGAACACGCAGGTGACGTAGAAGGAGTGGAGCAGGGCCACGCCGATCGGGGCGTCGAAGTCGACGGCGACCTGATAGTTGTCGAAGGCGGCCCACGGAGCCTCGCCCCAGTTGCGTATGTAGAACTGGGTGAGCTGACGAAAGCTCATCACGATGCCCATGACCATCGGGATGAGATGGACGAGCAGTTCGAGCACGACGGCGGGCAGCAGCAGGAGATAGGGCAGGCCGCCTCGGCGGATCCGGTCGGGGATGCGCGGCAGTCTGCCGCGCGCTTCCCCCTTGCCCACGCTCTCACCGCCGGCCGCACTGTCCGTGCGCCGTTCGGTCACGGTGACGGTCATCAGTGGGGCCTCACTGCTGCATCAGCTGCTCGGCCTTGGCCAGGCGCGCTTTGACGGACTTGGTCGTCACCGGCCGTCCGGCCGCGGCATCGGCCCACAGGTCCTTGACGGCCGTGCCGACGGTCGTCTCGAACTGCGACTCGGAGGGCACCTGCGGCAGCGGCGCGGCGCTGGTCGCCAGGGTGTCGCGCAGCACCTTCAGGTCGGGGGCCGAGAACGCCGGGTCCTGCTGCGCGGCCTTGACGGGCGGGATCGATCCGTACGTCGTGTTGAGCAGCTTCTGCTCGGCGTCGCTCGTCATGAACTTCACGAACTTCTTCGCGCCGTCGATGTTCTTGGTGTTCTTGAAGACGGCCATATTGATGCCGGCGACCATGGAGTTGGTGTTCCGGCCGGTGCCGGGAGCACCCGCGGCGACGGGGACGGGGGCGACTCCCCAGTCGGCGGGCTTCATGCCCTGCGCGGCGAAGGTCGATGCGGCCGCCTGCCACAGCACCATGGCTGTCTTGCCGCGGGCGAAGTCCTGGAGCGACTGGTTCTGCGCGTACTCGGCGTTGCCCGGGGCGACGATCTTGTCCTTGGCCATGAAGTCGACGTACTGCTTCACGGCTGCGACCGCGCCGTCCGAGGTGAAGGTGGGCTTGGCCGAGGAGTCGAAGAAGTCCGCGCCGTGCTGCTTTCCGAGGACGAAGACCTGATGGATGTTGTTGGCGAGGTTTCCGCCTTCGGCGCCCAGCGCCCATGTGCCGTTCTTCGAGATCTTCCTGCCGTCCGCGACCATCTGGTCCCAGGTGGCCGGCGGCTGCGAGATCCCGGCCTCGGCGAACACCTTCTTGTTGTAGTAGAGCGCGTACGCGAGGGAGTACAGGGGCACGGCCGCCGGGTCCTTGCCCTCGGCCCCGGCCGATGCGACCGCCGAATCGACGAAGCGGTCCCGTCCGCCGATCGCGTCGAAGTTCTTCCGGTCCCAGGGCAGCAGCGCGCCCGTCGCCTGGAGGGAAGCCGACCAGGTGTTGCCGATGTTGAGCACGTCGGGGCCCTGGCCGGAGGTGGTGGCGGCGAGGATCCGGTTGAGCAGGTCGGACCAGGGGATCACTTCGAGCTTGACCTTGATGCCGGTCTGCTTCTCGAACTTCTCCAGCTCGGGTGTGAGGATCTTTTTGTCGGCCTCGATGCTGGGGCCCTGATTGGAGGCCCAGTAGGTGAGCGTCTTGGGCGAATCGTTGCTGCCGGCCGAGTCGGTCGAGGTGCCACCGCCGCAGCCGGTGGCGGCTGCGAGTGCGGTGACGACGGCGAGGGTTGCCGCGGCTCTGAACGCGCGCATGAGAGGTGGCCCCTTTCCCGGGGTGGCTGCGTTCGGTTCCCGAACGGCCTCCATGACTTAATTTATGCCGTGATTTAAGAGGTGAGAGAAGGGTGCGTCAAGGTCTTTGACCGGGGTATGTTCCCTCCAGGGAAGGAGCACCATGGCGGAGAGCAACAGACGGACAGTGCGTGACCTGCGGCGGGGCAACCGCGCGCGGGTTCTGCAACGGTTGTATTTCGACGGCCCCCTGAGCCGCCAGGAGCTCGGACCGGCCACGGCTCTGAGTTCGGGCTCCGTCAGCAATGTCGTCGCGGAGCTCGTCGCCGAAGGAGTGCTCGAAGAGGCCGGGGTGGTCGACTCCGACGGCGGCCGCCCGCGCACCCTGCTCCGCGTCAGCCCCACCAGCGGCCTGCTGATCGGCATCGACATCGGCGAAACCCGCGTACGCGTCGAACTCTTCGACCTCTCGCTCACCGAACTCGCCCGCACCGAACGCCTGTTGGCTCAGCACGGCTACGACGTCGAGCGCATCGTCGCCCATGTCCGTACCGCCATTGCCGCAGTCCTGGACGACGCGGGCGCGAGTGCCGAGAGGCTGCTCGGCGTCGGGATCGGCGTCCCCGGCATCATCGAGCAGGACACCGCTCAAGGAGCGACCGGCGCGATCGTGCACGGCCAGACCATCGGCTGGAGCGCCGTGCCGCTCGAAAAACTGCTCCGGGACGCTGTCGAACTGCCCCCGGAAGTCCCGGTGTTCATCGACAACGGTGCCAGGACTCTGGGCCAGGCCGAGATGTGGTTCGGCGGCGGGCGCGGCTCCCGCGAGGCGGCCGTCGCCCTCATAGGCTCAGGCGTCGGCGCCTGTGTCGTCCATGCCGCCACCCCCGACGAGACCGCCCGCAGCAGCGCCCTCGAATGGGGCCACACGACCGTACGGATCCGGGGGCGGCGCTGCCGCTGCGGCTCGCTGGGCTGCCTGGAGGCGTACGCGGGGGCCGAAGCGCTGCGCGAACGGTGGCAGGAGGCCGGCGGACCCCTCCCTGCCGACGCCGACGACGAAACCGCGCTCGCCGCCCTGCTGGCCGCGGCGTTCCCCGGCGAGGAGGGACCCGAGCCCGACCCGGTGGCGCTCTCCCTCCTCGACGACACCGCCGAGTACCTCGGCGCTGCCGTGGCCGACCTGATCAATCTCTTCCGGCCCGAACGGATCCTGATCGGCGGCTGGGCGGGACTGCTCATCGGACCGCATCTGCTTCCCGAAGTGCGCCGGTACGCAGGCGAGTACGCCCTGCGGTACGCCGCCGACCGGACCGCCATCGAGCTGGGGCGGCTCGGCCCGGACGCGGTCACCGTCGGCGCGGCGACGCTTCCGCTGGCCGACTTCCTGGCGCGCGGCGGCAGCCGGCCGGCCACAGTGCGCCGGGCCTGAGCCCTTGTCATGGTCCGGGCCAAGCACCTAAGTTGACCGCTTGCGACATGACTGCATGCACGACCTACATGGCAGTGGGGGAGTCTCACCATGGGCGCAACCGGTCGGCACCGCCGATACCAGCCGAGCCGTATCAACCGCGCTTCCCTCACGGTCACCGCGGGCGGTGCGGGCATGGCCCTTCCGCTCATCGGCGCGGGCACGACGCACGCGGCCTCCGTGGATCCCTGGGAGAAGGTCGCGGCCTGCGAGTCCACCAACAACTGGAAGACCAACACCGGCAACGGCTACTACGGCGGGCTGCAGTTCACCCAGTCCACCTGGGAGGCGTACGGCGGCAGGCAGTACGCCCCGCGCGCTGATCTGGCCAGCAAGGACCAGCAGATAGCCGTCGCAGAGAAGGTACTCAAGGGCCAGGGGCCGCGGGCCTGGCCCGCCTGCTCGTCCCGCGCCGGTCTCACCCGCGGCGGCGACGCCCCCGCGATCGCACCGGCCAGGGCCTTACAGGCACACAGCGAGCGCAGGACCGCACCCCGCGAGGCCACGCCGACCACCGTGCCCACACACCGCGAGGGCTACACCGTGGCCCGCGGCGACTCCCTCTCCAAGATCGCGGATTCCGAGGACGTCGTCGGCGGCTGGCACCGCCTGTACGCGCAGAACCGCACAGTCATCGGCAGCGACCCCGACCTGATCTTCCCCGGCCAGAAGCTCGTCCTCCACATCGAGGCGCCCGGCAAGCAGAAGCCGACGGCCCAGCCCAAGCAGCAGGCGCCGAAGCGGCGGGCCGAGCCGGAACAGCAGAGGCCGAAGCAACAGGCCGAGCCTGGGCAGCGGGCACCAAAGCCCAGGGCCCATCCGAAACAGCAGGCGCCCAAGCCCAAAGCTCAGCCGAAACAGCACGCACCCAAGCAGGCGCACGCCGCCCAGCCCGCCCACACGAGCGGATTCAGCGCCCCGGTGGAGGCGGGCATCGGCACGCCCTACGGCAAGCCGGGCTCCTCCTGGGCCAGCGGTCACCACACAGGCGTCGACTTCCCTGTCCCCACCGGCACCTCGGTGAAGGCGGTGGCCTCCGGCCGCGTCGTCTCGGCCGGCTGGGGCGGTGCGTACGGCTATCAGGTCGTCATCCGGCACGCGGACGGCAGGTACAGCCAGTACGCGCATCTGTCGGCGCTCAACGTGCGCTCGGGCCAGCAGGTCAGCGGCGGTCAGCGGATCGCGCGCTCCGGCTCGACCGGCAACGCCTCAGGGCCGCATCTCCATTTCGAAGTGCGTACAGGGCCCGGATACGGGTCCGACATCGATCCCCTCGCCTACCTCAGGTCGGGTGGCCTCAGGGTCTAAGGGGTCCGACAGCACCTGCCGGTCCGAGGGCCGGGGCGTACCGTCCCCGTGGTGCACCCGCGGCTCCGCCTGGCGCGCCGGCCGCCGCAAGGGCGCCGGCCCCGACGCGGGGATCTGCGCCTCCGCCTCGGCCTGGCCTGTCGCCTCCGTACGCGTCGCCTTGATCCGCTCCGTCGTCAGCAGGATCAGGCCGCCCGCCGCCACGACCCCGAAGGCCAGCGCGAACGCCGTTCCCGGCACGCCGTAGCGGAAGCTCTCGCCGAACATCGTGAGGCCGACGGCCGCCGCGACCACCGGATTGACGACCGTGACCGTGGCCAGCGGGGCCGCGAGGCCCGCGCCGTGGTACGAGGACTGCGACAGCAGCAGCCCGCCGCAGGCCAGGACGGCGATCGCCACCAGGCTCGGCCACTGGTCGAGCGGCGCCGACCACGACCAGTCCACCGCGACGGTCTTGGTGAACACCGAGGCGATACCGAAGGCCACACCCGCCGCCGCGGCGAGCAGCACACTGCGGATGATCGGCCGGTGCACGGTCTGGGCGGCAAGGAAGAGCAGCGCCACCCCGCCGAAGGTCGCCCCCGCGAGCAGTCCGCGCTGCCCGCCGTCCAGCGACTGGGATGCGGAGGTGCCGGTCAGCGCCAGCAGTCCGGCGAGGCCGGCCGTGGCCATGATCGCGCCGCGCCAGGCGGCCGCGCCCGCCCTGCGCCCCACGAACAGCGCGGCCATCGGCAGGGCGAAGACGATCGTCAGCGCTCCGAGCGGCTGGACCAGGCTCAGCGGCCCGTACGCCAGCGCCGCGACGTGCAGTACGGCGCCGAGGCCGTTGAGCGCGACGGCGACCCACCACGCGGCGTGGTGCAGCGGGGCGTACGGCCGGGCCGAGGTGGAGGCGGCGACATGCTCCTGCGTGATCGCCCCGGCCGCATATGCGACCGCGGAGACCAGTGACAGCACCACGGCCAGCGCGAGGGAACTCATAGAGACCACGATCTCCCTCTTCAGCGTTCGCGTCGTCGTCCTTGAGCAGGCACTTGGACGTACTGCCGACGTAGTACGAGCCTAGGTCAAAAGTCCCCCTTGCGACGGGTGAGCAGGTCAGCGCGCGGGGGGACAGCCGACGCTATCGCTACCGTGACGCAGACGGCCATGCGCCGCGGGGGGTCTGACAAGAAGCTGACACCAGGGACGGAAGCGTGGGTGTGGATCTCGACGAGGTGGGGTCCGTGGGCGGTTTCTTCGCCCTGCGGACCGGCGAGCCAGGCGATGGGCATATGCCGCTGGCTCGGCTGTACGCGGGCGACACGGCCCCCCTCACGGCCCGGGTCGACACGGTCGCCGCACGGCTGCGCACCCCCGAGCGGCGCGTCGCCGCCTCCGTCGCACACCTCGGGTTCGCCGCCCGTCTGTGGTCGGTGGCTCTCGGCTGTGCCGCGCTGCACAGCGAACTCCCCGATCTCGACCCGGCCCGGCTGCACTGGGACCCTTCGCTCACCGCGCCGGACGATCTCTGTCTGACCGCCGTACGGACCGTGCCCGCCACCGCGGAGGTGGTTCGCGAGGCAGTGCAGTACAGCCACCTCGTACCGCTCGCCGACGCGCTCACCGCCGACACCCGCATCTCGAGACAGCTGCTGTGGGGCAACGCGGGCTCCGCACTCGCCGGAGCCGTACGCGAACTGCGTGCCTGGGCCCGGCGCGGTGGCCGGACCGAGGTCGCCGAGCGCACCTCGGCCCTCGCCGCCGGGCTCTTTGCCCACCCCGATCTTTCCGGCACGGTCGAAGGTCCCGCCATGCGGCGGCGGACGTGCTGTCTCTACTACCGCTGCCCCTCGGGCGGGCTCTGCGGCGACTGCGTCTTCGACCGTCCGCCGCGACACCGCTCAGCGCAGTGACCGTGAGCGGATGACGTGAGAGAAGCCGAGTGATCCGGGTCGTGGTCTTCCCCGCACGTCACAAGTGAGTGACCATCAATGGATGCTGTGTCCTCCCGGGGGACAACCCCCGGAACCCCGCCTGAAAGACAGGCCATTGGGGCTGAACCGGCCGCCTTCGCGAGGCGAATCGCCGTGAAGGTGGGACTGCTCACGCGCGAGTATCCCCCGGACGTCTACGGCGGCGCCGGGGTCCATGTGGAGTTCCTGGCCCGGGAGTTGAAAGCCCTGGCCGATCTGGAAGTGCACTGCTGGGGCCGGGGTGAGGCCGAAGGCGTCCTGCGCCACCAGGCCCTGGCGGGACTCGAGAACGCCAACGACGCCCTGCGTACCTTCTCCGTCGATCTGGCAATGGCCGCCGAGCTGCAGGGCCGCGAACTGGTCCACTCCCACACCTGGTACGCGGGCCTCGCCGGCCATCTCGCCAAGCTGCTCTACGGTGTCCCGCATGTGGTGACCGCCCACTCACTGGAGCCGCTGCGCCCCTGGAAGGCCGAGCAACTGGGCGGCGGCTACGCCCTGTCCAGCTGGGCCGAGCGCACCGCGATCGAGGCCGCCGACGCGGTGATCGCCGTGTCCCACGGCATGCGCGCCGACATCCTCGCCTGCTATCCGGCCGTCGACCCCGACCGGGTGCGCGTGGTCCACAACGGCATCGACACCCGTATGTACCGCCCCGACGACGACACGGACGCGCTGGAGCGCATCGGCCTCGACCCGGACCGGCCCTTCGCTCTCTTCGTCGGGCGCATCACCCGCCAGAAGGGCGTGCCGCATCTGTTGCGTGCCGCCCGCTCCTTCGACCCCGAAACCCAGCTGGTGCTGTGCGCGGGCGCCCCGGACACGCCGGAGATCGGGCGTGGCGCAGCTCTACGACTTCCATGAGAACCACGTGCCCGGCGAGAGTGCCCGGGAGCACGGCTACTGGCGCGATGTGGGCACGCTCGACACGTACTACGAAGCGCATATGGATCTGATCTCGGACCGCCCGGCCTTCGACCTCGACAACCGCCGCTGGCCCATCTACACCCACCCCGGGCAGCTGCCGCCGGCCCGCTTCGTCGGCGCGGGCATCGCGAGCGACTCCGTCGTCAGTCCCGGCTGCATCGTCCGCGGACAGGTGACCCGTTCCGTCCTGTCGCCGGGTGTGACAGTGGGGGAGGGAGCGGTGGTTCAGGGCTCGGTCCTCCACGACAATGTGCGCATCGGTCGGGGAGCGGTGGTGCGGGGCTCGATTCTCGACAAGAACGTCGACGTTCCGCCCGGCGCGACGATCGGTGTCAATCCCGAGCGTGACCAGGAGCTTTACACCGTTTCCAAGAACGGTGTCATCGCGCTGGGCAAGGGGCAGCCGGTGCTCTGAAGGCGCATCGCCGCACCTGGCCGATTGCCGATCACACCCCGTGGGAATCACTGGGGTGAGGGGCTTGTCGTTGCGCTTTCAGCGCGGACGAACGCCCCACACAGCTTTCCTGGCTGGTTCCGACCGGAAATGGAGTGATGACATGCGTGCGCACGGACGTTCCCGTCGGCGCGCCGCATGCGCGACGTACCTCCTGCCCCGGGCGGAGACCTCCGCCCGCTGGGCCCGGCATCTGACGACGGCCTTCCTCACCCGGGGCTGCGGCGAGAAGCTGTCCGGCGACCAGGTGGAGGACGCGACCCTGGTGGTGTCCGAGCTGGTCACCAACGCCACTCGGCACGGCAGGAGCAACTGCCGGCTGCGGCTGCACGTCGACCCGGGGCTGGTCACCGTCGAGGTGCAGGATGCCAGTCCGGTTCACCCGCGGCTGTGCTCGCCGCTGGACCTGGACGAGGGCGGACGGGGCATGGTGATGGTGCGCGAGCTGTCGCAGCACGTCGCTGTACGGGGCGGACGCGGGGGCGGCAAGACCGTCTCGGCGGTGCTCGCCGCGTCCTGAGCACCAGGTCCAAGGACAGATTCCTCAGCACGGCGGACGCCACCGTGCGCGCGCCGGACCCTACGGCAGCACGGTCACCGAATGGGATCCGCCGCACCGGCTGACCGGCCGGACCGACGACGTGGAGGGCATTCCCCAGCAGACCTGCAACCAGCTCGACCATGTCATCGAGCCGAGTGCGGGCGGCGGCTCCTGGGTGCGCTACGTGCACAGCGGCATCTTCGTCGACGACTGGGACTACCAGTACGACGGCGCGAGCAAGCACACGGACTTCTATCTGCACACCCTGCGGCAGTGCCTGAAGCACTTCGCCGGCCGGCCGGTTTCGTTCACCACGCTGGACGCTCCCGCCGCCTCGAACACCCCGGACGGCCTGGAGGTCGTCAGCCGCGGACTCGGGCTGCCGGACGACGCCGCCGAGGGCGCGACGGTACGGGTCGAGGTGCCCGGCGCAGGCGAGGTCGACGCGGTTCTCGACTACCGCAACCCGTACTTCGTCGGGCTGCGGACGGACGAGGCGATGTACCGCGTCTTCGGCCGCAACCACTTCGGTGTGCCCGTCGGGGTCAGCGTGCACGACTTCGCGAGGGGCGCGGACGCCGCGAAGAACGAGGAAGCCTGGCGGGCGTGGCTCACCGGCCTGTTCGCCTGAGGCACTGGGGGACAGCGACGGCCTTCGCCCGCGGACGTCGGGTCCGCGGGCGAAGGCCTGGCGCGAAGCCGCCGGTCACGAGAATTTTGTCGTCACCCTTTTGCTCAGTAAAGTTGCGCTTTTGAAAACCCCTGCGTACGAGTGACCGAGGAACGGCAAAGGCAATGACGGTGACAGAGGACAGCCCGGCGTTCGGCCCGGGCATCGACCCGGAGCGTCTGGCCGTCTGCCTCAGCGTGCTCGACGAACTCGACAAGCTCGACGTCGACCACCCCGACGCGATCACGGTGCGCCGCGCCACCGCGGGCATCTACCGCACCGTGAAGCAGCGCCGCCGCCAGGAGCGCCGGGCCGCCAAGACCGCCCACGACAAGGCGGTCACCGAGGCCACCGCGACCGGTTCCGCCGAGCGCATCGACGACGAGACCGAGGGCCTTCTCCCGTCCTCCTCGGTCAGCGGCGACATCGCGGGGATACTCCAGCGCCCCCGGTCCTGCTACATCTGCAAGACCCGCTATGTCGAGGTCGACGCCTTCTACCACCAGCTGTGCCAGAAGTGCGCGGCCGAGAACCGCGCCCGCAGGGACGCCCGTACCGATCTGGCCGGCAAGCGCGCCCTCCTCACCGGCGGCCGGGCCAAGATCGGCATGTACATCGCGCTGCGGCTGCTGCGTGACGGTGCCCACACCACCATCACCACCCGATTCCCCAACGATGCGATCCGCCGCTTCAAGGCGATGCCGGACAGCGACGAGTGGATCCACCGCCTCAAGATCGTCGGCATTGACCTGCGTGATCCGGCCCAGGTTGTCGCGCTCGCCGACTCGGTGGCCGCCGAGGGTCCGCTGGACATCCTGATCAACAACGCCGCCCAGACCGTACGCCGCTCCCCGCAGGCCTACAGCGAACTGGTCGCCGCCGAGTCCGCGCCGCTCCCGGCCGGTGAGCTGCCGCCCGCCCAGGTCATCGGCACCTTCGGCAGCGGCGCCGTGGATTCCGTGGCCGCACTGCCCTCCGGCGCGGGCGAGGGTCTGAGCGCCCAGGACGTCACCGACCTCGCACTGGTCAGCGGCTCGGCCTCACTGGAGCGCATCGCCGCGGGCACGGCCATCGACGCGGGTGGTCTCGTCCCCGATCTGCACGACAGCAACAGCTGGATCCAGACCGTCTCCGAGGTGGACCCGGTCGAGCTGCTCGAAGTGCAGCTGTGCAATTCCACCGCGCCCTTCATCCTGATCAGCAGGCTCCGCCCGGTGATGGCCGCGTCGCGGGGCAAGCGCACCTATGTGGTGAACGTCTCCGCGATGGAGGGCGTCTTCAGCCGTGGCTACAAGGGCGCGGGTCACCCGCACACCAATATGGCCAAGGCCGCGCTGAACATGCTCACCCGCACCAGCGCCCAGGAGATGTTCGAGACCGACGGCATCCTGATGACCGCCGTGGACACCGGCTGGATCACCGACGAGCGCCCGCATCCGGACAAGATGCGCCTGGCCGACGAAGGTTTCCACGCCCCGCTCGACCTGGTCGACGGCGCGGCCCGTGTCTACGACCCGATCGTGCGCGGCGAGGACGGCGAGGACCTCTACGGCTGCTTCCTCAAGGACTACGCTCCGGCGAACTGGTAGAGGGCATCCGACAGGGGAGGGCGCGATGCGCCGCTCGGCGCCCTCCCGGACTAAGCAGGTCAATTCGGCGCAGAACGCCCCGGGTGGGACGGTGTTCACGCCTGCACCCGGGGCGAGTTCGCCCGCGAGCGGCCCCGGCCCGAAAAGGCGCCCCGCGTTCACCGTGAACGCCTGCCGCCGTTCACGGGACAGGCCTTCCGGCCTCCATTACTCCATCCGTGTTCCGCGCCGTGACCACCCCTCACCCCGGCCGCGGCCCCCCGCCTGCCTTGAAATCACTGCCTACGAGCCCGCGAAGCCCCGCACAGAGATAGATCGTTGGCCGGAATTGGGTCGGTTTACAGGAGATTTACCGGACCCCATCGAGCAGGGGCCTGCTCATATGGTTACCCTGGGATGAACGGACGCCACCAGGGGATCCACGAAACTCCCCTGGCCGTCTTGGGACAAGTCTGCAACCAGGCTGCGGTCCCGCCCGAGTAACGGCGCCACCGCGACCCGAACTGCCCTGTCCCAGTTACGCGACACAGAGGAGTGCGCGGTGACATCAGAAGTCAAGAAGCACGAAAAGCGCCCGCAAGAACGCAGCGGCGAACGGACCACTCGGTCCGAAGAACTCGGCAGCCTCGAAGTGTGGGCCCGATCGGCCCCGATCCGGCTGGCCGGCTACGAGGAAGACCTCGCCGAGCCGCACATCCTGCCCAGCATCGACTGAGCGGACCGTTTCGCCCCCGTGCCCCCTGCCCCCACAGGCAGGGGGCACGGACGGTCAAGGAGCCCCCGCCCGCGCCCCGTCGACGACGAGCACATCGCGCTCCACCAGCCGCTCCCCGCACTCCGAGCACACCAGCCGCGGCAGGAACTCCCGCCCGCAGGACCGGTGTACGGACACCAGAGTGGGTCCTTCCGGCGCCGCGTACCAGCGCTGCCCCCAGTCGATCAGCGTCATCACCACCGGGAAGAACGCCCGGCCCTTGGCGGTGAGCCGGTAGTCCGAGCCCGTCGCCCGCAGGACTCCGAGTGCGCAAAACGTCCTCAACCGGTCGGCGACCATCGTCGGCGGTGCGCCGAGCCGCTGCTGGAACTGTCCGAACCGGCGATCACCGAGGAAGGCCGCGCCCAGCAGTGCGACCGACCACCGGTTGCCGATCAGCGCCATGGTCTCCGGAAAGAGACCGGCCTCGCCTGCGTCTCCGGAGGTACTGCGTCGCCGTGTCACGGCCGCCGGGATGCACCGGGCGGCCTCGCCGCTCGGCCCGATGACGGAGCGCACATCGCGCGGTCCGGCCCGCTCGCCGCAGCTGGCGCAGCTCAGCACCGGCTCACTGTCGCGGCCGCAGGAGCGGTGCCGCATCCACGGCAGTTCCTCGCGCCTGCCCGCGACCCAGCGGAACTCCCAGCCCCAGATGGCGACGAGAACCGGCCACACGGCGAGCCCGCGCGGGG
This sequence comes from Streptomyces sp. SLBN-118, assembly GCF_006715635.1. Taxonomy (NCBI): domain Bacteria; kingdom Bacillati; phylum Actinomycetota; class Actinomycetes; order Kitasatosporales; family Streptomycetaceae; genus Streptomyces; species Streptomyces sp. SLBN-118. Next base: position 1,010,179 of record NZ_VFNP01000001.1, on the reverse strand, counting down.
CGAGCCGGTACTCGTACCGCACTGGCCGCTGCTGGTAGGCATCGCGCGTCAGCAGCCCGTGTTCCGTGAGTCTGGCCAGGCGTGCGGTGAGCACCGCGTCCGAGATCGGGAGCTGCTCGCGCCAGTCCTGGTAGCGGCTTACTCCCAGATGGGCCTGGCGCAGGATCAGCAGTGTCCACTCGTCGCCCAGGAGACCGAAGGTGACCGCGACGGCGTTCTGTCCGCCGGCCGGCAGCGGAGTTCTCGGCCCCTCGGTCATGACACCCCTCCCAGATGTCCGCGGGTCCTCAGATGTCCGCGGGTCCTTCGAGCCAGCCGGGGAGCGCGGAGCCGGGCGCCCAGGTGGAGTGGGTGCCGCTGGAGATCCGTTCCGGAAGGCGCACCCGGGCGACCGGACCGTCAGTCAGGCGCGCGGCGTCGAAGACCAGGCACTCGGAACGATCGGCGTTCATGTCGGTGGTCAGCGTAACAAGGTAGCCGTCGTCCTCCCCGGCCGAGCCGGTACGCGGAGCCATCGCCGTCTCACTGCCGAACACCCCGTCGCCGTAGGCGTATCGCTCCTCGCTCCCCGTCGTCAGGTCGTGCTTGACGATGCCGTTCATCAGGAACCAGCCCGGCTGCTGGGTCGAGGCGTACGCATAGCGGTAGGAGAGGCCGCCACGGTGCGGGTTGATCATGCCGAACTCCGTGAACCGCTCGCTCAGGCGCTCCTCCTTCACCTGCCCCGTACGGAGGTTGAGCCGCCAGCGGTGCAGCCGTGTCTGGAGCCGCTCGATCGCCAGAAAGCGGAACATCCGCTGGTAGATGCCTTCGCCGCGCGGATCCTCCGGCTCGGGGCAGCCCTGGTGGAAGCCGTCCAGGACGATCTCGTCGCCGTCCTCGTAGGCATTGGTGAAGTGCAGTACATACGTGGGGTCGGCCTCGAACCAGCGGACGTCGGAACCGAGTCGCGGTACGACACCGAAGCGGCTGGGCAGGTCCGGGTGGAAGCGCGAGGCGTACTTGCCCTGGGCGATCAGCTCCGGGTCCCAGAAGAGCGGAAAGTCGCCCAGGATCGCGTAGTTCTCCGTGAACGCCATGTCGTGCGGCAGGCGCGGGCCCGGCAGCGGCACGTCGGTGAGGTGCTTGAGGCGGTTGTCGGGTCCCACGACTCCGTAGCGGAGATACGGCGCCTGTGTCGAGTACGAGAAGAACAGCAGCTCGCCGGTCGCCTCGTCGACCTTGGTGTGCGCGGAGACTCCCCAGTCGGGTGCCCAGGGCGACGTGCCGAGCGTCTCAAGGGTGAGCGGGTCCAGACGGTAGACGTCGCCGCACTGCCAGAAGCTGGAGAGCGCCTGTCCCGCGTGCACGACGATGTCCGTGCTCGACGCGTCCTTCATCCGGGTGCGGGCGCCCCAGCCGTCCTCGCGCAGTGCCAGCGAGGGACGTTCGGCGATTCCCGCCCACAGGGACTGCTTGGCCTTCTGCTCCGCCTCGAAGCCTTCGGTGCGCACAAAGCGGTTGCGGTAGAAGGCCTTTCCGTCGCGGAAGCCGACCACATGGATCATGCCGTCCCCGTCGAAGGGGTGGTAGAGCTTCCGCGCCGGGTGCACCGGGTTCTCGGTGTTGCGCAGGTAGACGCCGTCGAGGTCGGCGGGTATCTCGCCGATCACCTGAAGGTCGCCGGCCCGCCACTCGGCGGTCTGCGGCTGCCACGGTCCCGTGCGGTACGGATGTTCATCGTCCACCGGGAGCGTCGATAAGGCGCGCGAAACGAGCTCAACGTCCATTGGGTGCGGTCCCTTTCCACGGTGAGGCCGTCGTGCCTCGGTGGCCGCGAGACTACAACTAACAGAGTCACTCGGTGAAGGCCGCTGCCGGTCATCCGATGACGGGTGAACGAAAGGCCGCCCGGGTGTTACAGCAGCCTGGTCGGCCTGAGGAATTCGCGTACGTAGGTCCGGTGCCACCAGGCTCCCGTGGCCCGCAGTTCGCGCCAGGTCGTGTACCGGTAGTGGTACAGCCTGGCGCGGACATACGCGGGCGGGGCCTCGGGGAACGGATTGCCGCTCAGCAGCCTCAGGGTGTCCCGGTCCCCGTCCAGCAGCCGCTCCACGAAGGGTCCGAACCAGGCATGCGCATAGCCGGGGGAGAGCGCGGCGAACCACATCATCCAGTCGAGCCGCAGATGGTAGGGGGCGTACTGGCGCGGCAGCCGGCGCACATCGCCGGGCTTGCCCTTGAACTCGTACTCCCGCCAGACCGTGCCCGGGTGGAGCGTCCTCTCGTCCGTGCCCTCGACCACCACCTCGAAGCGCACCCGCCCCACCGTGCCGAACGCGCCATAGGCGTTGACCAGATGGAAGGGGTCGTAGGAGCGGTTCATCGACTGCCGCCGCGAGAGCAGATTGCGCGCCGGGCGGTAACTCAGGCCGAGCAGCAGTGCGCTGACGGCGATGACCACGACCTCGTACCAGATCGGGGATCCGGGCAGCTCGTGAGGATCGGCGACCAGGGATCCCTCCACGACGGACAGCGCGAGAACGATCGTGATCCAGTTCAGCCAGGAGAAGTTGCCCGAGAGCACCAGCCACAGCTGGGTCAGGACGATCATTCCGGCGGCCACACTCGCGGTCGGCTGCGGGGTGAACAGCAGGACGGGAACGAAGAGTTGGGTCACATGGTTGGCCGCCACCTCCACCCGGTGGAAGGGCCTGGGCAGATGGTGGAAGAACCAGCTCAGCGGACCCGGCATCGGCTGCGTCTCGTGGTGGTAGTAGAGGCACGTGAGATCGCGCCAGCACTGGTCGCCGCGGATTTTGATCAGCCCCGCGCCGAACTCCACCCGGAACAGCACCCAGCGCAGCAGCCACAGCACGAGCACCGGTGGGGCGGTGCGTTCATTGCCGAGGAAGACGGCGAGAAAGCCCACCTCCAGCAGCAGCGACTCCCAGCCGAAGCCGTACCAGGTCTGACCGACGTTCACGATCGACAGATAGAGCACCCACAGCGCCGCCCACCACAGCATCGCGACCGGGAGCGGGATCCGGTCGGCGGCGCCCGCGACCAGGGCCGCCGAGAGCAGGGCGCCAAACCAGGCGCAGACGGCGAAGAGCCGGTCGGAGTAGCGCAGTTGGAACAGGCTCGGCGCATACCGCATCGGCACCCGGCGCACGTACGCGGGCACCGGCAGCATGCCCCGCTCGCCGATCAGCGCCCGGAACTGCCGGGCCGCGGTGAGAAAGGCGACCAGGTACACGGCGGCCAGCGCCCGCTGGAAGACCAGCCGGCTGAGCCAGTAGTCGCTGTCCGTGAACCACTCCATCACCTCCAGTATCGGTCGGCGGCAAGCCGCCGCACGGTGTGGCTCAGCCGCTTGGCGTACCACTTCTGCAGTACGGGCACGAGCGGGCCGGCGAGCCGGGCGTACCAGCGGGAGGGGCGGCTGAACGCCATGACGGTGAACCACACCGAGCCGTCGTCCCCGATGTCGACGACGAAGGACTCCTCCCCGCACTCGGGATGCCCGGCCAGGGTGCCGTACGCGAAGCCCGTGCGGTTGTGCTCGTACGCCGTCCAGATCACCTCGCACGGCGCGGTGAACCGCAGCGGGCCCACGCCGATCGAGACCTGGAGCCGGACGGCGGGCTCGGCCCGCGGCGCCGAGGTGCGTACGCGGGCCCCCGATGTGCGGTGCATCCGCCAGGTGGTGACCGCCTCGCCGGCCGCGTCGAAGACGGCGCGGCCGCGGCCGATGCGGGTGGTGTGGTGGAGATGGTGGTAACCGTCGGGCAGCTGGCCGAGCCGGGTGGCGCCCACCTCCGGGTAGCTCGGACCGCGGCCCGTGGCGGGGCGGTTGCTGCTCATACGGTCGCTGCTCAGCCGGTCGTCCTGCGTGCGGTCGTCCTGCGTGCCGTCCTCCTTCATGGGGTCATGCTTCATGCGGTCGTCTCCTTGAGTCGTCGCCAGGCGAGCACCGAGCAGAGCGCGAAGCCGAGGGCGTTGCCGAGGCCGTGGGTGGCGGCCATCCAGGTGAGATTCGGGTGGGGCAGGCCGGTTGCTTCGCCGAGCGCCCAGCTCAGGGCGAGCAGCATCGTCGCCACCAGCACGGCGGCGGAGATTGCCAGCAGGGTGCGGGTGAACCCGTCGCGTCCGCCGGCCCGGACATCGCGCCAGGTCAGCAGTGCCACGGTCCACATGCCGGCGGTGAGTAGGAGTGCCCCGAGCAGTTCGGCCCAGTCGTCGAAGAAATAGCCGGCCAGCACAAGCAGGGTGCCCAGCGGCACGCTCAGCGCGGCGAAGCGACCGGCGGCTCCGGCCGTCGTGCGGCAGACCAGGCCGGCCACGAGGGCGGCGGCGAATCCAACGAAGTGGAAGTGCGGCACAGTCAGTGCGAGGACCGTCAGGCCGAAACCGAAGAGCTCGTGCCCGGCGCGTTCCGCGACGAGCGCGAGCCCGGCGACGCAAGGGGTTACGAGCGCGGTGAGCTGTGCGATCTCGGCGGGCGTCGGCGAGCGGGTGCGGGCCGGCCGGCGCGGGGCCTGAACGGCGAGGGCAAGCGTACCGAGCGCGTACAGGCCCGCCAGGACGGCGGCCGACGTCGAGCGTGGCAGCCAGAGCGAGACCGCTCCGGGGACCGCGAACAGCAGCCAGATCCGCCGAATGGGCGCGAGTTCGACGGCGTCCATGAGGTGCAGTCCGGCGGGCACGATCACCAGCATGCCGAGCATCACGATCACGTTGACCAGTACGGACATCACGCACCCACCCCAGGCTTGAACGTGTTCAATTCCCTGCGGACCTGAGACTAGGGCCAAACTTGAACGCGTTCAAGTCGCGACGGTGGCGGCAATCCGGCAGAACTTGAGAAACACATCGGCTTGAGGAACACATCGGGTGAAGAGGCGGGAGATTTTCGTGCGTCCACCCAAGCGTCGTCGGTACGCCGCGGCTGCCGCCGCGATCTTTGTCACGCTCCTGGCCGCCGGCTGCGGTGGCGCCAGCAGTGCTGCGACGGACGGGCAGGGGGAGGTCTTCCTCCAGCCGGCCGCGGTCCAGGGTCCGGACCCCTACACCTCGACCACGGCTCTCTCCGGGGGCGCGCCCCCACCTCCGCCGCCCGTGCCGGCGAGCGAGCCGAGCCCCACCAGAGGCCTGACTCTGCGCACCCTGTCCGGCGCAACGCCCGGGCTCTACGGCGGCACCCAGTCGATCGGCAGCTGCGACGTCGAGCAGCAGGTGACGTTCCTGGGCGGTGACCAGGCCAAGGCGCGCGCCTTCGCCCGGGGCGCGGGCATCTCCCAGTCGGACATCCCGGACTTTCTGCGAGGACTCACCCCGGTCGTTCTGCGGGCCGACACGCGCGTCACCAACCACGGCTATCGCAACCGCTCCGCCGCCGGCTTCCAGGCCGTACTGCAGTCCGGTACCGCGGTACTCGTGGACGGACACGGAGCGCCGAGGGTCAGATGCTCCTGCGGAAACCCGCTGGGGCCCCCGGTCGCGGTCAAGGGCGCCGTGGTCCACACAGGTCAGTCCTGGGCGGGCTACCGGCCCGACAAGGTGGTCGTCGTCAAGCCCACGGTGCAGATCGTCAACAGCCTGGTGATCGTCGACGTCATCAACAACACCTGGATCGACCGGAAGGCCGGGACCGAAGGGGAAGAGGACAAGCGGCCCGATGTGCTCCCGCCCGTGACCCCGGACGACATCTTCACCTACCCGCCGCTCGCGGAGCCGCCCGAGACCGGTGATCCGACCCGGCCGGGCGACTCGACCGGACCGAGTGACGGCACGAGCAGCCCCGCTCCGCCCGAGCAGCCGCCGATGAACCCGCCGGTGGAACAGGTGCCGGACATGCCGAGCGACCCCCTGCCACCGCCCGTCCAGCCCGATGTGCCCCCCGAGGAGGGGGTCACACCCTCCCAGCCGGACCTGCTCGTGCCCTCCGAGGAACCGGCGGAGCCGGACACCTTCCCGGGTTGAGCGGATCTGTCCGAATCGGTCGAAGAATCCGACAAATGATGGCAGAGTGGCGACATGGTTGATCGGGCAGCGGGTGCCCTGTCGCTTCCCGACGACTGGCCGGCCGACTCGGACCTGAGCCTGACGCTCAATCGGATGGGCAGCTTCGACTGGGACCTGATCAGCGGGCTGATGCATATGGACGGGCCCGCTCTTGAGGTGTTCGACCTGCGTCCCGACGAGTACGACGGCCGCCCGGAAAGTCTTTCCCGCCGGGTGCCGGCGGACGAGGCCGCCCGTCTGGACACGATGGTGGCTCAGGCGCTCAAGAAGGGCAGCGACCACTACGGCGCGTACTTCCGTATCCGCCGCCGCGACGGGAAGATGCGCTGGACCCACACCCAGGGATCCGTCCGCCGGGACGACACCGGCCGTCCGCTGCGCATCATCGGCATCATCCGCGACGCCACCGAAGAGCTCGCGGAGTCAGCCGCGCGCGTCGGGGTCGACAGCGACCGGCGCAGACAGACCAGCGTCGTGGAGACCACCACCGCGGCACTCGCCCACGCGAGGACCGTCCAGGACGTCATCGACGTACTGAAGGACTCGCACGGCCTGGAGCACTTCGGGGCCACCAGCCTGGTCATGGGGCTGCTGGAGGCAGGCCGGATCCATCTCGTCGCCGAGGGTCCCGAGGACGCCTTCGTGCCCGGCACGCGCTACACACGCGTCGACGAGGAGTACCCGATGAGCGAGGTGGTCCGCACCCTCACTCCCCGTTTCATCGAGTCCAAACGGGACTTCGCCGAGTCCTATCCGCTGCTGTGGCCGCACATCAAAGGGCTCGGCATCACCGCGGCCGCCTATCTGCCGCTGATCGCCCAGGCCCGTCCCATCGGGGCGCTCGGACTGCTGTACAGCGACAAGACCCGCTTCACCCCCGACGAGCGCAATCTGCTGGTCGCGCTCGGCAGCAGCATCGCGCAGAGCCTGCAGCGTGCCGTCCTGTACGAGCAGGAGCACGACCTCGCCGAGGGACTCCAGCAGGCGATGCTGCCGCGCCGGATCCCCGACGTCCCCGGCGCGCAGATCGCCGTGCGCTACCGCTCCGCGCGGCTGGGCCGGGACATCGGCGGCGACTGGTACGACATCATCGCGCTGCCCGGCGGACGCGTCGGCGCGGTCATCGGTGATGTACAGGGGCACGACACCGACGCGGCCGCGGTGATGGGGCAACTGCGGATCGTCCTGCGGGCGTACGCGGCCGAGGGGCACACCCCGGCCACCGTGATGGCACGCGCCTCCGTCTTTCTTCATGAACTGGACACCGAACGCTTCGCGACCTGCCTGTACGCGGAGGTCGACCTCACTACCGGAGTGGTCCAGGTGGTGCGCGCCGGACATATCGACCCGCTGATCCGGGACACCGACGGCGACTGCCGCAGGCTGCCCGTGGAGGGCGGGCTTCCACTGGGTCTCTCGGCGGAGTTCGACCGGCTCGAATACCCGGTCAGCACCGTCGAACTGGACCCCGGACAGACCCTTGTGCTCTGCACAGACGGGCTGGTCGAACAGCCCGGCACCGACCTCGACGACGGCATGCAGCTGCTCACGGCGCTGGTGTGCTCCGGTCCCCGGGATCTGCAACTGCTCGCCGACCGCCTGTGCGAGGTGGTGGAGGAGCGGGGCGGCGAGGACGATGTGGCGCTCCTGCTGCTGCGCCGCAGCGGCGCGTTCACCCCGCAGTCGGGCGGCCGGCTGCAGCAGCACGTCAGGCAGAACGATCCGGAGGCGCTGCGCTCGGCCCGGCACATGATCCGGGCCGCGGTACGGGCGTGGGGCGCGCGCGAGCGGTCGGACGAGGTCGAGCTGGCGGCGGACGAGATGATCACCAACGCCCTGGTGCACACCGACGGCGGCGCGATCGTGACCCTTCGCGCGCTGGCGGGCCCCGAGCGGCGGCTGCGGGTGGAGGTCGAGGACCGTTCCAGTGCGCTGCCGCGCCGCCGCGAGGCAGGGGAGTCGGGCGTGTCCGGCCGCGGGCTGATGCTGGTGGACCGGCTGACAGAGGCCTGGGGCGTCGAATCGAGAGGCAGCGGCAAGTGTGTCTGGGGCGAGTTCATCGTTCCGGACAGGCAGGTCCGCTGATTATTACCTGTTGTTAACTGTCCGTGAACTGATCGTACTTGACCGTAACCGACCGCAGGCGGTTGACTTCGCATTCTGTGGCCTTCCTGGACACTTCTAGGACAAGAGGACCCCTTTGAGCACCGAGCTTCTCGCCCCCCTCGATCTGGCGTTCTGGCATCTCGAGTCGGCCGGACATCCGATGCATCTCGGCGCCCTCGCCTTCTTCGGTCCCGCCCCGGGCGCCCGGAGTGGCGAGCAGGTCCTCGAACTGCTCGCCGCCCGCGCCGCGGCGATCCGCCGGCTGCGGATGCATGTACGGGACGTCCTGCTGCCCGTCGGAGGTGCGGCCTGGTCCGTGGCCAAGGACTTCGACGTACGGCGGCACGTTCACCAGATCCGTATCCCCGACGGCGACTTCGCCGCCGGGGCCGTCTCGATCGCCGGCGAGTTGATGGAGCGGCCGCTCGAACGGGGCCTGCCGCCCTGGGAGATGTACCTGCTGACCGGACCGGAGGGCGGGGGCCCGTTCGCGGTGCTGGTCAAGCTCCATCACGCGCTGGCCGACGGCATGCGCGCGGTCGCCATCGGTGCCGGGATCTTCGACGAGATCGTCGACGCCAGAACCGCCCGTGCCCGGCGGGCACGAGCCGTGCAGCCCACGTCCTGGCTCACCGGCCCCCGGCAGGTGGCCGGATTCGCCCGGGGCCGTATCGAGGAACTGGGCCGGGCCGTCGGCGTCGGCGCCTCTGTCGTACGGGCCAGCAGGCTCGACCCGCGCGGCGTGCCCGCACTCTCGGCCGGCTCCAGCGGCACCAGGCGGCTCGGCACCGCCGTGCTCGACCTCGACGACGTCCAGCGCGTCCGCAAGGCGGCGGGCGGAACCGCCAACGATGTACTGCTCGCCCTCGTCGCGGGCGGTATGCGGCGCTGGCTCCTGGCCCGCGGCGAGCCGTTGCCCGCCGCCGGCCCGCGGGCCCTGGTGCCGGTCTCCCGGCGCCGACCCGGCAGCCCGCCCGGATCGGGCAACAAATTCTCCGCGTATCTGCTCGAACTGCCGGTCGGCGACCCGGATCCGCGCTCGCGGCTGGATTCCGTACGCACCGCCATGGACCGCAACAAGGCGGCCGGGCCCTCCCGCGGGGCCGGGGCACTGGCCGTACTCGCCGATCAACTGCCGCCGCTGGCACACCGGTTCGGCGCGCCGCTGGCCGGAGGGGCCGCCCGGATGCTGTTCGACGTCCTGGTGACCAGCGTGCCGCTGCCGCGCTCGGCACTGTCGCTGGGCGGCTGCCCGCTGCGCGAGATCTACCCGATGGCGCCGCTCGCTCGCGGGCAGTCCCTGGCGATCGCGCTGTCGACCTACGGCGGACGGGTCCATGTCGGCCTGGTCGCCGACGGCAAGGCCGTTCCGGACCTCGACCGGCTCGCGCGGAGCCTGGGGGAGGAACTCGGCGAACTCCTCACGCTCAGCCCATAGATCGGACAACTCGGCCCATCAGCGCGGGATCTCACCCTGTTGGGGGTGCTGACGCTCTCCAGTGATCCGATGAATATTCGTCGTGATGGGCCGACGCCACGGCGAGAGGGCAGCTGCGGATGCAAGGAGCCGCCTTCCGCCACGGTTATCCGGCCCTGGAACGGCTGCGCGCCGAAGATGTGATCGGCGCGATCGGCGCCGGAATGAACCAGGCGCCCATGCTCAGCCGCTTTCTGCGTGACACCGACACGACGCCGTCCTGTGCGCCGGCCGCTTCACGCTCCTCGAAGCCCGTGTGCCGGCTCGCCGCGAGCTATGCCGAGGTGATGGCCGCGGCCCGCGCAATGACCCAGCGGCTGGGCGACGCCGAGCGCACCTCGTCTTCGGCAGGACCGCCTGCCGGGTCTACGGGCTGCGCGCGCTCTGAGCCTGCGGCCCCCTCACGCCTTTGGCACTCTGGATGCATGCCGGAGCTGCCCGAAGTCGAAGCGCTGAGAGAGTTCCTCGACGATCACCTCGTGGGACAGCGGATCGTCCGCGTCCTGCCGCTGGCGATCAGCGTCCTCAAGACGTACGACCCGCCCCTCACCGCGGTCGAGGGTGCCGAGGTCACCGCCATGGACCGGCACGGGAAGTGGCTCGACATCAGTGCCGGCGGACTCCATCTCGTCGCCCATCTCGCCCGGGCGGGCTGGCTCCACTGGAAGGACGAGTTCCCGGCCGCGCCACCGCGCCCCGGCAAAGGGCCGCTCGCCCTGCGTACCGTCCTCGAATCCGGCGGCGGCTTCGACCTCACCGAGGCGGGCACGACCAAACGCCTCGCAGTCCACCTCGTCCACGACCCCGGTGAGGTGCCGGGCATCGCCCGCCTCGGCCCCGACCCGCTCGCCGACGGCTTCGACCGCGACGCCTTCGCCGCTCTCCTCGCGGGCGAACGACGGCAGGTCAAGGGGGCCCTGCGCGACCAGAGCCTGATCGCGGGCATCGGCAACGCCTACAGCGACGAGATCCTGCACGCGGCGAAGATGTCCCCGTTCAAACCGGTGCAGAACATCGACGAGGCCGGGATCACCACCCTGTACGAGGCGCTGCGCGCCACCCTGAGCGAGGCCGTCGAGCGCTCCCGCGGCGTGGCAGCCGGCCGGCTGAAGGCCGAGAAGAAAAGCGGCCTGCGCGTCCACGGCCGCACCGGTCAGCCGTGTCCCGTCTGCGGCGATACCGTCCGTGAAGTCTCCTTCAGCGACTCCTCGCTGCAGTACTGCCCCACCTGCCAGACCGGCGGCAAACCGCTCGCCGACCGCAGGCTCTCCCGGCTGCTCAAGTAAGCGAGCTCAGCGGCGGCGGGCAGGGGGGCTACCCCGTGAGGGTCACCAGCGGCTGCCCGTCGGCCGCACGGACCTCCCAGCGTGCGATCTCGCCGCTCGGCAGGTCCGTACCGCCCTCGATGTCCAGCGGCTCCTCGTGTCCGGGCGAACCCGCGATCCCGTAGCCGCCCTCCGGCACCGCCCAGCTGAGGACCGGGTGTTCGGTGCCGTTCTTGCCGACGGCGACCAGCGTGCAGGTGCGCGGCCCCTTGACGTCCCACACGTGCAGCGAGACCGCGGTGCCCCACTGCCGGTCCTGAAGCGCGGCGGACACACTCACCCCCGTCCTGGCGTCCTTCGCCGCGACCTCCTGCCGGGCCGGTCCCGAGCCGCCGTCGCGGAGCGCCACCGCCGCCACCGGCAGCGCCACGATCAGCGCGGCGGCGGCCGCCACCAGCCGGAGCCGGCGCCGGCGGCTCCTGTGCCGCTCCAAGGCGACCTCGCCGGTCAGCCGGTCGAGCAGGCCCGGGCTCACAGTGGCCTCGACCCGTGCGGGTCCCGCGAGTTCGGCCAGCGACGCGGCGGTCGAGGTGAAGTCCGAGAGCTGTACCGTGCACATCACGCACTGGGCGAGATGCTCCTCGAACCGGAAGGCGTCCGCGGGCTCCAGGACGCCCAGCGCATAGGCGGCGATGTCCCGGTGCCGCTGCTGGGGGCTCATGGCGTCCTCGATTCGTCTCTTGCGGTGCTGCGTTCGTTGCGGTCTGTTGCCATGGAGTACGCATCAGGTGCGCGCTGTACTCAACCCGTGTGTCACAAGCGCAACGCGGCCGGCGTTCGGGCCGTGCGGGAGGGTGAGAGGCTTGGCCGCCGGACTCCCTCGGAGGCCGGGGACAGACTCGGCGGTCCCGGCGACGGCACACCGTAGTCCTGCCGTCCGGGCGCGCCTACACTCCGCAGCATGCTGCGCGTACTGGCTGTCGACGACGAGAAACCGGCACTTGAGGAACTGCTCTACCTGCTGCGTTGCGACTCCCGGATCAGGAGCGCGGAGGGCGCGACGGACGCCACCGAGGCACTGCGCCGCATCAGCCGCGCGCTGGACGCGGGCCCGGACGGCGAGGACGGCATCGATGTCGTCTTCCTGGACATCCACATGGCAGGGCTGTCCGGCCTCGATGTCGCCCGGCTGCTCGCAGGGTTCGCGCGCCCGCCGCTGATCGTGTTCGTCACCGCCCACGAAGGCTTCGCCGTCCAGGCCTTCGACCTCAAGGCCGTCGACTATGTCCTCAAGCCCGTGCGCAGGGAACGGCTGGCCGAAGCCGTACGGCGGGTACGCGACCTGGTCGTCTCGGCGCGCGAGCCCCGGCAGCCCGAGCCGCGGGACCACGCCGTGCCCACGCCCGCAGCGCACCCGCCCGTACAGAACACCGCACCGGCTGCTCCGCAGCACATCCCTGCCGGGAGCACCACCGGTCCCGAGCAGATACCGGTCGAACTGGGCGGCGTCACACGGTTCGTACCGATCGACGACATCGCCTATGTCGAGGCCCAGGGCGACTACGCCCGCCTCCACACCAAGGACGGCAGCCACCTGGTGCGCATCCCGCTTTCCACGCTGGAGGAGCGCTGGGCCTCCCGTGGGTTCGTACGCATCCACCGCAGCCATCTCGTCGCTCTCGCCCGGATCGACGAACTGCGCCTGGACGCAGGGACGACCACGGTCCGGGTGGGCGACGCAGAACTCGCCGTCAGCCGCCGTCACGCCCGCCAGCTGCGCGATCTGCTGATGCGGCACGCCAGGGGCTGACCCATGGGCCATGTGACCGTTCGGCGGCCGTGGGCAGCCGCTCGTCGAGCCGTCACTGCCGTACGGCGACGCGCGCCGTCCGCCGAACGACCGGTCTCCCGTTCGGCCGCAGCCGTCCCCGGTCGCCGCCTAACCTTGATCCGGCAAGCGGAGAAGGGGCCTGATGTCCGACATCGAAGCACTGCTGGAGGAGCTCCGGAGCCTGTCGGCGACCCGGGTGGCCGGCGCTCAAGACCTCGAGGCAGTGCTCGCCACGGTCAAGAGCGCCGCCGGACGCTGGGCGGATGTGCTGTACGAGATCCGGGAATCGGCCCAGGGACTCGTCGGCCCACGTGCCGAAACCGCCCTCGAAGTCGCCTTCCGCAGGGCCGAGGAGTCCTATGTCGAGCTGGAGATCGCACTGAGCGACTGTGCCCGGCGCACGGGCCGCTGAACCGGTCGCCACTGGCCCTACCGCAGGTCATCGCGCCTGCGTAGACTCCACAGCTCCCAAGGGTTCGCCTACCGACGCTGGAGCGGACGATGATGTCTGCAGAGCAACACCCCCGCCGTGAGGTGGTCACCGGCGTGCCGCGCAGCGCCCGGCGTGCACCGGGGCACGCGCCCGCCCGGTCCGAGATCAGCGAGCAGACGACACTCGGCGCCACCTATGTGCGTTCCCTGATGCGCAGCCAGCTGCGGGCCGCCCTCTACTCCCTGGGGGCACTCGCCCTGCTCGTCGGCTCGCTGCCGCTGCTGTTCGCTCTCCCGGCCGCATTCGGCGGCACCCTCTCCGCACCCGAGCCGTTCGTCTGGGTGGCGCTCGGTGTGGCGGTCTATCCGGTGATGTGGCTGACGGCGCGCTGGTACGTACGCCGTGCCGAGCGCAACGAGCGGGACTTCAGCAGACTTGTCGAAGGCCGCTGACCCGTGCTCATCGGTGACATGACATGAACCAGACCTACGCGGTGACCGCCGTCACCGTCGTAGTGCTGGCCACTGTGCTCATCGGCGCGCTCGGCCTTCGCATATCCCGTACCACCTCCGACTTCTACGTCGCGTCACGCACGGTGAAGCCCGGTCTCAACGCCGCCGCCATCAGCGGCGAGTACCTCTCCGCAGCCTCCTTCCTCGGCATCGCCGGACTGGTGCTCCTCCAGGGCCCCGACATGCTCTGGTACCCGGTCGGGTACACCGCCGGCTATCTCGTCCTGCTGGTGCTGGTGGCCGCCCCGCTGCGCCGCTCCGGCGCGTACACCCTCTCCGACTTTGCCGAGGCCCGGCTCGAGTCCGCGGCCGTACGCAGACTCGCCAGCCTCTTCGTCGTCGGCATCGGCTGGCTCTATCTGCTGCCCCAACTCCAGGGCGCGGGACTGACCCTGGAAATCCTCACCGGCGCACCCGACTGGGTGGGTGGCGTGGTCGTCGCCTGTGTCGTCACGGGGGCGGTCGCGGCGGGCGGAATGCGCAGCATCACTTTTGTGCAGGCCTTCCAGTACTGGCTCAAGCTCACCGCTCTGCTGGTGCCCGCGCTCTTCCTGCTCGCGGCGTGGGCCGGTGACGACACACCGCGGGCCCGCTTCGACGCACCGGGCCTGTTCCGCGAACACACCACCGTGCGCATCGACGACACCGTCCGCGTCGACTTCGACAAACCCCTGACCCTCACCGTCACCGGCGTCATCGACAGCACCCCGTACGAGAAGGGGGAGGTCACCCTCGACCGGGGTACCCACCGCATCGGCGCGGGGACCAGCCTCGGCTTCCCGCAGGGCGCCGAGGTGCCCCGGCGGACCACCTCCGGCTCCGATCCGGCCAGTTGGTCCCAGCCGCTGTCCGGCGGCAGGGACGGCTACCACCTGTACGCGACGTACGGACTCATCCTCGCCACCTTCCTCGGCACCATGGGGCTCCCGCATGTCGCCGTGCGCTTCTACACCAGCCCCAACGGGCGCGCCGCCCGCCGCACCACACTCGTCGTCCTCGGGCTGATCGGCGCCTTCTATCTGCTGCCGCCCGTCTACGGCGCCCTCGGACGGATCTACGCCCCCGAACTCTCGCTCACCGGCGACGCGGACGCGGCCGTGCTGGTGCTGCCGGAGCGGATGGTGGGCGGTATCACCGGGGACCTGCTCGGGGCGCTGCTCGCGGGCGGTGCGTTCGCGGCGTTCCTGTCCACCGCGTCCGGGCTGACCATGTCCGTCGCAGGTGTGATCACCCAGGATGTGCTGCCCGCGCGCGGTGTACGGCACTTCCGCCTCGCGACCCTGCTCGCCATGGCGGTGCCGCTGGCCCTGAGCGTGGTGGCCACCCATGTGCCGGTCGCCGACGCGGTGGGGCTCGCCTTCGCCGTCTCGGCCTCCTCCTTCTGCCCGCTGCTCGTGCTCGGCATCTGGTGGCGCGGACTCACCCCGCCCGGCGCCGCCGCCGGGCTCGTCGCCGGCGGCGGGTCGGCTCTCACCGCGGTGATGGCCACCCGCGCGGGCCTCGCCCCCGGCGGCTGGGCGCACACACTGATGGCGTGGCCCGCCGTGTGGTCGGTACCCGTCGGCTTTCTGACCATGGTTCTGGTGTCCCTGGCCACCCAGCGCCACGTACCTCCCGGCGCAGCCGCCATCCTCGCGCGGCTGCATCTGCCGGAGGACCTTGTCGGCAGGCCGCAGCCCGAAGGAGCCGAACGATGACCGGGACTTCCATGGCCGCGCTGGCCGCGGCCGGAGCGCTCCTGCTCGCCGTCGGTGTCGCGTTCGGCAGACTGAGCGCCCGCCGTGGCGCCAGACCCGACCTCGATCTGGGCACACCCGTCGAACTCGCCACCTTCCACACCCTGCACACCGCATCGCTCGCAGCGCCACCACTGCGCGCGGGCCTCACCGAGGACACCGCACGCAAGGCCGCCCGGCGACTGCGCTCCCTGCTCGGCACCGAGGCGCTGTGCCTCACCGACCGCGAATCCGTACTCGCCTGGGACGGTCCCGGCGCCGACCACCACGAGCAGCGGGTGATGGTGCGTGTCGCCGACATGCTGGACTCCGGACGCAGCCAGAGCGTGCACACCGAGTGCGAGGACCTGGAATGCCCGCTGCGCTGGGCCGTGATCGCCCCGCTCACCGGCGAGGAGGGTGTGCTCGGGGCCCTCGTCGCCTACGGTTCGCGGGAGTCGGCCGTCCTGGTGCGGGCCGCGACCGAAGTGGCCCGCTGGGTCTCCGTACAACTGGAACTCGCCGAGCTCGACCGGTCCCGCACCCGGCTGATCGAAGCCGAGATCCGCGCACTGCGCGCCCAGATCTCGCCGCATTTCATCTTCAACTCGCTCGCCGCGATCGCCTCCTTCGTCCGTACCGATCCCGAGCGGGCCCGTGAACTGCTCCTGGAATTCGCCGACTTCACCCGCTACTCCTTCCGCCGGCGCGGCGACTTCACCAATCTCGCCGACGAACTGCGCTCCATCGAGCAGTACTTGGCGCTCGCAGGTGCCCGCTTCGGAGACCGTCTCAAGGTGACGCTCCAGGTGGCACCCGAAGTACTGCCGGTGACCCTGCCGTTCCTGTGTCTGCAGCCGCTCGTCGAGAACGCCGTCAAACACGGTCTGGAGGACTCGAAGGACGACTGCCGCGTCACCATCGCGGCACAGGACGCCGGATCCGAGGCCATGGTGACCATCGAGGACGACGGTGTGGGCATGGACCCGGCCGTACTGCGGGGGATCCTCGCGGGGGAGCGGACTGAGTCGTCGGGCATCGGGCTGTCCAATGTCGACGAGCGACTGCGCCAGGTGTACGGCGACGATCACGGGCTGGTCATCGAGACGGGCGTCGGCGCGGGCATGAAGATCACGATCCGGCTCCCCAAGTACCGCTCGGGCGTGCACTCCTCGGCAGGCCGCCGGTCCCCGGGCTGAGACTGCGCCGATGTCCTGTCGGCATCGAGTCGCCCGGCCACTCGTTTCGTGTCACGCCGTCGGCAGGCCGGCCAAGGAGCCGTCCGGGCCGTCAGCAGAAGAGGTGGATGGCCAGGTGGCTCAGCGGCAGCCCCAGCTGCCAGGCCGGAGTCCAGACCTCCGCGTACTCGTCCACGACACCGGACTGCGCGGCGGCCGGGTGCCAGGGCTCGCTGTCCCCGAGATCGGCGGCGAGCAGCTCCGTCTGCCGCAGCCAGCGCCAGGCGTCCAGCGCGAGCGCAAGATCCGGATCGGCTCCCTCGTCGAGGTCCCGTTCCCGCTCCTGCCGGGCGGTCAGCCGCTCGTGCACCCACTCCTGCCAGGGATGGTCGTACGAGGTCAGTGACAGCCATTCGTCGATCCGGGAGACCACCCGCACGCCCGCCAGCTCGTCCGCGCTGTCGCACAGATAGATGGTGAGCGCCAGCGTCTGTCTGCCCGCGCGGTATTCGAGCGAACCGCCCTCCACGAGCGCGCCCGCCCGCAGCATCTCGTCGGCGATGTACTCGGCGCAGAGCCACGCCATGGGGACTGCCAGCCCGCCTCCGCTGGTTCCGTTCGTACTCTCGGGCTGCACCCTTCCCACCTTCTTCCCGGACGACTTCGTGCCGACTCGACGACGAGCCTCCACCGTCAGACACGGCTGGGAGCCCGTCTTTACTCAACTTGAGCGTGAGGTTTCGCATACTGTCGCTCCTTGGACGTGGTCCGAGGGGGACGAGGACACCGAAGGGACATCCGGGGCACGCGGGACTGAACTTCGGACGGACGGACGGCGTGCCGGGGCCACCGTGGCAGGCGGCCACCGGGACCGGCCGGGCGCCCGCGTCAGGCTGCCACCGGGACCCGCCGGTGCCGCCAGCTGCCGTCGTGGAGCTGAATGCGCAACAGCCCGGCCCGGCATCTGCGCCAGGCGGGACTGCCCGCGTCCGCCGCGCTGAGCGCGAGCAGAGCAAGCGCCGTGGCGGGCGGCTCGTCCTCGATGCGCGCCGCGTCGCGTCGCGAGGCCGCGATACGGGCCACCGTCTCGCGCACCGGCAGGCGGCCCGCCGCCGGATACTCGACCAGCAGCCGGGCCGCGAGCAGCGCGGGGGAGCCCGGCCGGCCGGTGAAGGGGCACGGCGTACCGGTCGCGATGTCACGGGCCAGCAGCCCGCCCAGCCTGTCGATCGGCGGGCCACCCACCACGGCCAGATCGACGTGGACGGCGAGGGCGTGGACGATCCGAGTGAGGGCGGCGCAGCCCGGTGCGACGAGCAGGGGGTGGGTGAGATCGACCGGCTCGCCTTCGCGCAGAGCGAGCGTCCGCAACGCGGCTTCGATCAACCCGGCCGTGGAGTGCGCAGGTTGGGGCGAGGCGCCGCGCAGCCAGCGCCGGGCCCGACGAGCCGCCCGGGCGGCCGCCGCGTCGGGGCAGCGGCTGAGCGCCACGGCGGCGAGCGCCGTCTCGGCGATCGCCGGCTGCCGGGATGGGGACGTCTCGGTCACAGGAACCGTCCTCGGATGGTCGAAGCGCGATGGTTACTCCGGGCATTACGCACGGCGCGCGCCGCGAGTTCAGCCGCCCCCCGCGCGCCGCCCACGCCGCGAGTTGAGCCGCCCCCCGTGCCGCGACGGCCGGGCGAGGGAATCCGCCACCGCAGCACGTCACGGGGACGGTTGGTGGCCGCGTGTGGGTCGGTCGAGAACTCTCCACATGTCGCCGCCCGGCGGATCCCGGCCTGCTCGGCGATCAGCCGCACGGACGCAGAGTTTCGACGAACGGTCGCCCCGGCGCGACGAGCGGTGCGAACCCCGGGCGGGTGCTCAGCGGCGGCGCGCGTACCCCGGCAGACAGCGGGCAAGCGCACGCAGTGCGTAGTACGAACGCGACTTGACCGTCCCGGCAGGTATGCCGAGTTCCTCCGCCGCCTCGTTCACGCTCAGCCCGTGGAAGTAGATGTGCACCAGCACCGCGCGGTGCTCCGGGCTCAGTGACTCGACCGCGGCCCGCACGTCCAGCACTGCGACGGCCGTCTCAGTGACATCCGCCGGGTCCGGCGTGGTGGCGAGGACACCGTCGCCGATCTCGGTCGGCCGGGCCAGCCGGGAGCGCCTGGCGTCGATCGCGAGCCGCCTGCCGACCGTGAAGAGCCAGGGCCGCATCGACTCGTAGGGCCCGTCGAAGGCCTCGGGGTGCTGCCAGGCACGTACGAGCGTCTCCTGCAGCAAGTCCTCGGCGCGTTGCTGGTCCCCGTAGGTCAGACCGAGCAGAAAGCTGAGCAGGGCGGGCCCGTGCTCACGCTGCAGCTCCGCCATGGCCCGCTCGTCGGTCGTCGCGGTCGCCGTCGCCATTGCCTACACCCTTTCGCGCGGAGTCGCTGCCACGTGGCGTATACGAACGCATCGGGACGCCGAGGGACAGACGGCCTGCAGCGGTCGTCGGCGAGCGGTCGCACGGAGCGGCGAATGGTGCGGTGAGCGGTCGGCCGGTAGCAATCGAACGGCCGGACACCCCTGGGGGTGTCCCGGGCTCCGTCTCAGTGACATGTCGGCTTCGTCGCTTGACTCGGCCGTGCCCTGACGGGCAACCCTGACCGATGACTCAGCGCACGCGTCAGGGAACGGTGGCAGCCACCCTCGTACTCCTCACCACCGCGGCAGGCTGTGCCGGACAGACGGGCCCCGCCGGCACCCCGCAGCACGGGGGGACCGTGCACCCCGCCCCCTCCGCAGCGGGAGGTGCCGGCGTAACGCGCGGTTTCACGCTCGTCGCAAGCGGTGACGTGCTCCCGCACGACTCGGCCGTCAGCCGGGCCAGGACGGACGCGGGCGGCGACGGTTACGACTTCCGGCCCATGCTCGCGGGTGTCAGGTCCGTCGTCTCGCGGGCCGATCTGGCGATCTGCCACTACGCCACCGCCACATCCCTGCCGCAACTCGCGAAGGCGCTCGGCTCCACCGGGTACGACTCCTGCTCGACCACCTCGAACCGCAGCCTCGACGCGCTCGACACGGCGGGCCTCAGACATGCTGGTTCGGCCCGCACGGCCGCCGAGGCCCGCCGCCCCGCCTGGCTGAGGGCCGGCGGCGCAAAGGTCGCCCAACTGGCCTACAGCTCCGGCACCAACGGCAGCACGGTCGCCGACGAGCGGTCCTGGACGGTCAGTCGCATCGACGAGAAGAAGATCGTCGCCGATGCGCGCGCCGCCCGCAGGGCCGGAGCGGATGTGGTCGTCGTCAGTCTGGACTGGGGTCACCAGTGGCGGACCGAGCCCGACGATCGGCAACTGAGCCTCGGCAGGCGGCTCACCGCGTCCACCACTGCGGGCCGCCCTGACATCGACCTCGTCCTCGGCACGCACGCCCGTGTGCCACAGCCGTACGAGAAGGTCAACGGCACCTGGATCGTCTACGGCATGGGCGGCAACCAGGGATCCATGGCCCGCTTCACCTTCGTACCGCCCGCAGGGCCCGGTCGGCGCTGGGTGGTGAAGAAGGCGGAGTTCGTCCCGACGTGGACGGACACCGACGCCGGACGCGTCATCAATCTCCCGGAGGCGCTGCACGGCGGGGCGGACCGGGACGAGCTTCGTGAGGCGCAGCAGGCGATCTTGGAGGCGGTGCTCAGCCGCGGCGCGGCCGGGGACGGCCTCACCATGGGGTAGCGCCACCCGGCATCCGGACCGGCCCTACGGTACGACCGTCACCGGCCAGCGCCCCGCCTTGACCAGCCGGACGGCCACCGAGCCGATGATCCGGTGGCCCGCGGACTCCGAAGCACCCACCACCACGGCGTCCGCCTTCAGTTCGTCGGCCGCCGTGACCAGTCCGCTGTACGGGTCACCGCGGACGGTGTGGAACTCCCAGCGGACGTCCCAGATCCCCTTGACCCGTTCTGCGGCGCAGCGGATCTCGGCCACCAGTTCCTCGGTGATGTCCCCGGCCGCGTCCCCGACCGGAACGCCGAACGCCGAACCGGTCGGCATCACCGGCTGCACGTACACAACCGCGAGCAGGGCGTTCTGCCGCCGGGCAAGCCCTCCCGCGTACGCCGCCGCCCGCATCGAGGAATCGGATCCGTCCAGACCGACGACGATCACCTTCGGGCCGTCCGTGCCGCGCTCGAAGCGCTGGGGCTGCTGGTGGGGCCGCTGCTCGGTCACACCATCGAGGCTATCCCCTTCCAACAGGCGGCCCGCCTGTGCCCTCCCTAAAGTGCAGATCATGAGTGTCACCGTGGAGGAGCCCACTTCCGCCCGTGGCGGCTTGCTCAGCAGGGTGCCCGACGCGTTCGCGATGTTCTTCGCCGCCCTCGGTGTCTTCTGCGCGATCCTCGCCGTCATCCCTCCGCTGCGGCGCCTGCTTCGCCCCGTCGCCGTGTTCCTGGACCGCGTCACCGTCCCCGTCAGCGCGAACCTCGCCTACGCGGCCTTCCTGCTGCTGCTCGCCGCGGCCATCGGCGCGCGCAAGAAGGCCGCGTGGTGGCTGGTCGTCAGCTATCTGGCGCTGCTGCTGATCGCCGACGTGCTGGTCGTGGCCATCGACCACGAGTGGTCGTGGATCCCCAATCTGGTGCTCTGCATCGCCGCCGTCGCGGTGCTCGTCGCGGCGCGCGGGGAGTTCTACGCCAAGTCCCGGCGCGCGTCGCTGGGTCATGCGCTTCTCGTCCTCGTTCTCGGGCTCGCCGCGGGCGTGCTCGTCGGCTGGGGCCTGGTCGAGCTGTTCCCCGGCGGACTGCCGCAGAACCAGCGCCTGCTGTGGGCCGCCAACCGCGTGTTCGGCGGGCTCGTCTCCGGTGATCAGTTCGACGGCCACCCGCCGCGATTCCTCTTCTTCCTCCTGGGACTCTTCGGCGCGATCGCCCTGCTCAGCGCGGCCGCCACGCTGTTTCGTTCACAGCGCATGGAAGCCGCCCTGCACGGTGACGAGGAGCCCCGGATCCGGGCCCTGCTCGGTGCCTACGGCTCCCAGGACTCACTTGGCTACTTCGCCACCCGCCGCGACAAGGCTGTCGTCTTCTCGCCCAGTGGCAGGGGCGCCGTCACCTATCGCGTCGAGGCCGGTGTCGCTCTGGCCAGCGGCGATCCGATCGGCGACCGGACGTCCTGGGCCCCGGCCATCCAGGCCTGGCTGGACCTCGCCAAGCGCTATGCCTGGGCCCCCGCCGTGATGGGAGCCTCGGAGGAGGGCGCCAGGGCTTTTGCGCGCTCCGGGCTCGGCGCGATCCAGCTCGGCGACGAGGCGATCCTGAACGTCGCCCGCTTCGACCTGGACGGCCGCGACATGCGTGTCACCCGGCAGGCCGTGAACCGGGTCAAGCGCACCGGAGCCACCGTCCGGATCCGCCGCCACCTGACCCTGAGCGACGAGGAGATGCGGCGCATCGTCGACAAGGCCGACGCCTGGCGGGACACCGAGACCGAACGCGGCTTCTCCATGGCACTCGACCGGCTCGGTGACCCGGCCGACGGGGACTGCCTGCTCGTCGAGGCATTCGACGCCGACGAGCATCTGATCGCCCTGCTCTCCTTCGTGCCGTGGGGCAAGGACGGCGTCTCGCTCGACCTGATGCGCCGCGACCGCACCGCCCCCAATGGCGTGATGGAGTTCATGGTCGCCGAACTCTGCGCCCAGGCACACAGACTCGGCGTCCGCCGCATCTCCCTCAACTTCGCCGTCTTCCGCTCGGCCTTCGAGGAGGGCGCCCGCATCGGCGCGGGCCCGGTCCTGCGGATGTGGCGCAGGCTGCTCCTGTTCTTCTCCAAGTGGTGGCAGCTCGAAGCCCTCTACCGCTCCAACGTGAAGTACCAGCCCGAGTGGTATCCGCGCTTCCTCTGCTACGGGGATGCCGGCTCCCTCGCCCGCGTCGGCCTGGCCTCGGGGATCGCGGAGGGTTTCGTCTCCGTACCGAGCCTGCGCAAGCTCTGGGGCAAGGGGAAGGCACGGAACCGGGGCGTGGTCAGCCCCGTCACGACCGCGGGGCTGCCGTCCATCGATTCCCTCGGTCTGGTGGGCCCGGCCCCGGCGGAGACGGCGGGGGAGCAGCGGCTGCCCGAGCAGGTGCGCATCCGTCACCGCAAGCTGGAGCGGCTGCGGGCGGACGGCACCGATCCCTACCCGGTCGGTATCGCGCAGCGCACCGACACGCTCGCCGAGATCCGAAGCCTCACCCCCGCACCCGCGGCCGGTACCCGCACCGGCCGGAAGGCGACTGTCGCGGGGCGCGTGATAGTCGTACGCGACCTCGGCGGCGTCGTCTTCGCCGTGCTGCGCGACTGGTCCGGTGACCTCCAGCTCGCCTTCGCCCGTGACACCTGCGGCGCGGACGTACTGAAGCGCTTCACCTCCGACGTCGACTTCGGCGACCACATCACCGCCACCGGCGAGATCGGCGCGAGCGACAAGGGCGAGCTGTCCCTCTTCGTCAGCGCGTGGCAGCTGACCGGCAAGTGCCTGCGCCCGCTGCCCGACAAACGGCGCGGCCTCGCCGACCCCGAGGCGCGTGTCCGCCGCCGTTATCTCGACCTCGTGTCCAGCCCCGACGCCCGCGATGTCGTACGCCACCGCTCCGCCGCCGTCCAGGCACTGCGCCAGGGGCTGCTGGAGCGCGGCTACCTCGAGGTCGAGACGCCGATGCTGCAGCAGATCCACGGCGGGGCCAATGCGCGCCCCTTCACCACTCACATCAACGCCTACGACCTCGATCTCTATCTGCGGATCGCCCCCGAGCTCTATCTCAAGCGGCTGTGCGTGGGCGGTCTGGAGAAGGTTTTCGAGCTGGGCCGGACCTTCCGCAACGAAGGCGTCTCCTACAAGCACAACCCCGAGTTCACGATGCTGGAGGCCTACCAGGCCTTCGCCGACTACGACGTGATGCTCGATCTGACCCGTGAGCTGATCCAGGGCGCGGCCACCGCCGCCTTCGGCGCCCCGATCGCGCACAAGGCGGGCCCGGACGGCAAGCTGGTGGAGCATGACATCTCCGGTCCCTGGCCGGTCAGGACGCTGTACGAAGCGGTGTCCGACGCGCTCGGCGAGCAGATCGACGCCGACACCGACGAGGCGGTGCTGCGAAGTCTGTGCGACAGGGCGGGTGTGCCGCACATCCCGGACGACACCCGGGGCGACGTGGTCCTCGAAATGTACGAGCGCCTCGTCGAGGAGCGGACCCAGCTGCCCACCTTCTACAAGGACTTCCCGACCGACGTCTCCCCACTGACCCGCCAGCACCGCCGCGACCCCCGGCTGGCCGAACGCTGGGACCTGGTCGCCTTTGGAACCGAACTGGGCACCGCTTACTCGGAGTTGACCGACCCGGTCGAGCAGCGGCGCCGGCTCACCGCGCAGTCCCTGCTGGCCGCGGGCGGCGACCCGGAGGCCATGGAGATCGACGAGGACTTCCTGGACGCGCTGGAGTACGCGATGCCGCCGACCGGCGGTCTCGGGATCGGGGTCGACCGGCTCGTCATGTTCCTCACCGGACTGACCATCCGGGAGACACTGCCCTTCCCGCTGGTCCGCCGCAACTGACGCGCCGTTCGCGCCCACCGGACTGCTCCCATCGGGTGCTTTCGCCCGCCCGAACGGTGTTGATGCAGCGGTGGCGGCCCCATTCGTGCGAGCAGTTAGTCATGAAAGCGGATCAGATGCTCCCGGGCCGCCGTTCGGTACTCCGTATCGCGGCCTGCCTCGGCGCTGCCGTCACCATGGGGACGCTCTTCACCGAGCGGGACCGGAGCCCCGGCAGGGAAGCATCCCCGGGCCCGGCGGCGGGCCCCCGGGCAGCCGCGGCGGGCCCGCCCATGCACGAGTCGGCGTACCGGCTGCGGCCGATGACGGCAGACGCCCCACCGAGATTCCACCGGGCGCTCCCGCCCGTGCGCACCAGACCCTTCGAGCGGTTTCCCCAGCTGGGCCGCACCCTGGTGCTCACCTTCGACGACGGGCCCGATCCCCACTACACGCCCGGCATTCTGAGCACCCTGCGCCAGTACCACGTGAACGCGATGTTCTTCGTCTGCGGCGAGATGGCCGCCGCCAACCGTGAACTGCTGCGCGAGATCGCCGACGACGGACACGTCGTGGGCAACCACACCTGGTCCCACCCGCTGATCCCCAAGCTCCCGGCCTCGAAAATCCGCGGCGAACTGGGCCGCACCAGCGAAGTCATCGCGCGGACCCTGGGTGCCGCGCCGCTGTGGTTCCGCGCCCCGTACGGAGCATGGAACAAGCTCACCTTCGAGATCGGCGCGGAACTCGGCATGGAGCCCGTGGGCTGGACCGTCGACTCGCTCGACTGGACCGAGCCCGGCACCACGACAATCGTCCGCAAGGTGCTCGACGGCGCGGCGCCGGGCGCCGTGATCCTTTCGCACGACGCGGGCGGCAACCGATCCCAGAGCGTCGCAGCCCTGCGCCGCTATCTGCCCAGGCTGCTGGACGCCGGATACCGCATCACCGTGCCGCACCGCTGAGCGCCGCCCGGACCGCCGCCCGTACCGGCGGGCGGCCGGGTGGCGGACCGCTCTCTGGGCCCAGGTCAGCGGATCTTGATCATCCTGGCGAAGACAACGACGTTTCCGTCGTAGCCGCTGCGCTTCGAATAGCCGCCGCCGCAGGTGATCACGCGCAGTTCGGCAAAGCCCGTGTCGCCGTACACGTGGGCCCCGGGGAAGTTCGCCTTGGAGAACACCTCGACTCCGTACACCTCGAAGACCGCGGTCTTGCCGTCGAAGCGGGCCACCTCGATGTGGTGGCCCCTCTGGATGGAGCCGAGACCGTAGAAGACCGCGGGCCCCGACAGATTGTCGACATGGCCGACGACGACCGCGGTGCCGCGCTGGCCCGGGGAGATGCCGTTCTGGTACCAGCCCGCGATATTGGGGTCTCGGGGCGGCGGTGCCTCGATCCAGCCGTCGGCGTCCAGGCCCACGTTCATGATGGGCGCGTCGACCTTGATCGCGGGGATCCGCACGCGTTCCGCGGGGGCGTACGGCAGCGTCCGGGCGGCGACCACAGGGGCGAAGATCTCGCCGGGGCGGCTCAGCGATGCGGCGGAGGCCGGCTGGGGCGGGCCGAGGCCCACATCGACGCCGTTCCTCATCATCGCCAACCCGGTGAGCATGACAAGGGCCAGTACGCCCCAGGGCGAGCGTTTCCTCGACTCCGAGCCGCTGTAGAACTCGCCCATGACTCTCCCTTTTCGTAGGCGCCTGTACGCACGCTAAGTGACCACCGGAGGACCGGCGAGGAGGGAGAGGCGAACGGGTGGCAGGCAGGGGGAGGCTGGCCCATACGACGTATTTGTCGGATAAAAATTCTGACGGTCCGTGACCTGGGACTCCGTCAGATCCTCCGGCGTGTCGTCGGCGTGTCGCTCACCGGAAGGGATCAATTCCGAAATGCGGGGGTCGTTCGGCCCGGTGAGGGTTCGTCGTGGAAGACGTACTCGTCGAATCGCCCGGAGCGCCGCTTTGGGGCGTCTTCCACAGGAGGTTCTACGATGCGTGCATCACGCGCTCTCGCAGTGGCCGCGGCCGCCATCGCGGCCGTCGGGCTCTCTGCCCCGATGGCCGCGGCCGGCGGCGACGCCGGTCAAGGGGGAAGTGGCCAGGGTGGCAGGGGGCAGGGGGGCGACGGCGGGGTCCAGGTCCTTTCCGTCAGCCCCGAGGCCGTCCACCAGGGCGGCACCCTGACCGTCACCGTCCGGGGTTGCAACCGCGGCGGCACGGTCACGTCCAACGCCTTCCCGCAGACCAATCTCTCCCAGGCTCGTAACGGCATCTCGACCGCCACCGCACGGGTCAACGACAACGCGGCGCCGGGACAGTACAACCTGGCCGTCAGGTGCAACGACAGCCAGGGCATTGCGACCGCGCAGTTCACCGTGCTGGCCGGCCGCGGCGCACAGGGCGGCCTCGGCGGCTCGGTAGGCCCGAGCGGCACCGAGATGGCGATCGGCGGCGGACTCGTCGCCACGGCGGCCGTCGGCGGTTCGCTCTTCATCGTCCGGCGTCGCCGCATGATCAGCGGAAAGGTCTGACTGGTCGAACCTCCCGGTCAACCCGTAACCGCCCGCCGCCCCGAGTCCTGGCCAGGACTCGGGGCGGCGGGCGGTTACGGGGCGATCAGCGCTCAAGTGGCGGGTGGGCGTCAGTGCCGACGGCCCTCCGCGCGCCTGCGTACGACGAAGATCGTGCCGGTGGCCGCGATCACCACCAGCGCCGTGCCGAGGGCGAGTTCCCCGGCGTTCAGTCCGCCGATGCTGCCGCCGAGCCCTCCCCTGACACCCGCGGGCGCGGTGGACGTGGTGCTGATGGTCGGCGTGGACCGGCCGCCGGTGATGGTGAGGTTGAACGAGCCCGTGCCCTGCCCCGGGCAGTTGAACTGGACCGAGTACTGGGCGCCCGGCCTGGCGCTGAGGTCGACCGTGACCGTGGCCGAGGAACCCGGGCTGATGCTGACGGTGTTGAAGACCCCGGAAGAGGCGGTGGAGGTCGTGTTGCACCCGCTGGCGGACAGGGTGACGCGGCCGCCCGGCGAGACGGTCGAGGGGGTGACACTGAAGACGGGCGACGACGCCTGACTGTCGGCTGCCGTGGCGATGGGGGCGGTCAGAGCGAGTGAGGCCACTCCCAGCAGAGCGGCGGATGCGGCACGTTTCGCGCGCATGGTCAGTCCTCCGGGTCTCCGAGGAGCAGCTGCGGAACCTGTTTCCACAAAATGCGGGGAATGCACCTCGATGCCCGAAACGCTAGAAGCGGCTGTTATGCCCCGCGATCGCTGTAGCGCGAATGGGGTATCGGTGTCGCCCGGGCGGCGGACGGCCGGGCGTGTCGGGCGGTCGTCCGGGGCGGGGGATGAGAAAGGAGGGGCCGGTGGGCCCCGGCCCGGGGTGTACTGAGCGTCCGGGTCGTCCGTCCAGACAGGGAGCGCAAGGATGTCCGAGCTGTATCCGCCGATCGAGCCGTACGAGCAGGGGATGCTCGATGTCGGCGACGGCCACCTCGTCCACTGGGAGGTCTGCGGCAACCCCGGGGGCAAGCCCGCACTCGTCGTCCACGGCGGCCCCGGATCCGGATGTTCCACCGGCGTACGCAGCTACTTCGACCCGGACCGCTATCGCGTCGTCCTGTTCGACCAGCGAGGCTGCGGACGCAGTACACCGCACGCCGCCGACCCGTCGTCCGATCTGACCCACAACACCACCGGCCACCTCCTCGCCGACATGGAGCGCCTGCGTGAGCACCTCGGGATCGAGCGCTGGCTGCTCTTCGGCGGCTCGTGGGGTTCGACGCTGCTTCTCGCCTACGCCGAGCGGCATCCTCACAGGGTGTCCCAGATCGTCGTCAACGGCGTCACCACGACCCGTCGGTCCGAGATCGACTGGCTCTACCGCGGCGTCGGACGGTTCTTCCCCGAGGCATGGGACCGCTTCAGTTCCTTCGCCCCGGCCGCCGACGGCGAGGTCAATCCGGTGGCCGCCTACGCGCGGCTGATGGCGGACCCCGACACCGGCGTACGGGAGAGGGCCGCAGCCGAGTGGTGCCGCTGGGAGGACACCGTCCTGTCCATGGAACCGCAGGGCGCTCCCAGCCCCTATGGCGGCCGCCCGCCGGCCGCGCGGCTGGCGCTCGTACGGATCGCCTCCCACTACTTCGCCCACGGCGCCTGGCTGGACGAGGGCGCTCTGTTGCGCGACGCCGGCCGGCTGAAGGGAATTGGGGGAGTGCTCTTCCACGGTCGGCTCGATCTGAGCAGCCCCCTCGACACCGCCTGGGAACTCCAGCGCGGCTGGCCCGACGCACAGCTGGTGGTCGTCGACGACTCCGGGCACAAGGGCAGCCGGTCGATGCGAGGGCAGGTGCGCCGGGCACTGGACCGGTTCGGCTCCCCGAGTGACTGATGGAGCCTGTGGTGCAGTTGAGATCAGGCCATTTCGTTGTGTGATGAATTCCCCTGGCGGAAGGGGGATTTCGCCGATTCGCGGTCGCGACCTCGGATATTTTTCCGGACGCGTTGAACACATCCCGCCCCGCTGTCCGTACCTAGGGCCATGAACACGGCGCACCCAGGCGTCGCAACGGGTTCGATGGACAACAGGAGTGGACATGAACACCTGGCGGAACGCCTCGCTCGCGGTGACTGCGGCGGCCGTACTCGCTCTGACGACGGCGTGCGGTCAGGACAAGGGCACCGAGACTCCCAATGGCCAGGCCGTCGGAGCCGTCAATCCGGCCGCGCCCGCCGCCGGCGGCTACGGCTCCGACTACGGTTCCGATTCCGGCACCGCGGCCCAGGCGGCGGCCAAGCCCGCCGGTCAACTGGCCGTGTGGGACAGCAAGGAGCTCGGCAAGGTCGTCACCGACAGCGCGGGCTTCACGCTCTACCGCTTCGACAAGGACACCGCCAGCCCGCCGAAGTCGAATTGCGAAGGCCAGTGCGCGAAGACCTGGCCCGTCGTGGCCGCCGGCGGCGCCTCGGCCGCTCCCGGCATCGACCCCTCCCTGATCGGCGAGGTCACCCGGTCCGACGGCAGCAAGCAGCTGACCATCGGCGGCTGGGCGATGTACCGCTACGCCAAGGACACCAAGCCCGGTGACGCCAAGGGCCAGGGAGTGGGCGGCACCTGGTTCGCTTCCGCCCCCGACGGCAAGAAGGCCGCGGGCGGAGCCGGCGGCGGCGGCGGTGGCTCGGAATACGGCGACGGCGGCGAGGCAGAAGGCGGCGAGCAGGCGGATCTCGCGGGCCTGTCCGTCCGTAAGGACCCCAAGCTCGGCGAGATCATCGTCGACAAGAACGGTATGACGGTCTACCGCTTCAAGAAGGACTCCGCCTGGCCCATGAAGTCGGCCTGCACTGGAGAATGCCTCAAGAAGTGGCCGGTTGTCGCCCCTGTGGACAAGAACGACACCGAGGGAATCATCAAGAAGGGCTTCGTCACCTTCAACCGTCCCGACGGAATCAAGCAGCAGAGCATCGACTGCTGGCCGATCTACACCTTCGCGGGCGACGCCAAGCCCGGTGACACCAATGGTCAGGGCGTTGGCGGCACCTGGTACGCGGTTTCTCCCCAGGGCAAGCTGGTCGGAGCGCCCAAGTAGTCCCCACGCTGCGCCTCCGGCCCGGTCGGCCCGTCTCACGCCCCCTGCGTGATGGCGGGCCGGTCGTTATGTCAACACCCGTGCGCAGCAACCTGTGTGACCAAGAACGGACCGCTAATTTCCGTTTGGGCTCGCTCTCTCGGCGGGCGATCAGTAGCCTCGGCTCGAACACTGGCCATGAACATGGCCGAACTCCCCCGTGGCGACTTGTTGGAGACATCGATGGAGCGTCCCGCCTGGGCCCCGCAGGGCATCGACATATCGGTGCCGAGCGTGTCCCGGATTTACGACTACTACCTGGGCGGTTCGCACAATTTCGAAGTCGACCGGCAGGCCGCCCGCAAGGCGATGGAGTTCATGCCGGGCCTCCCCAAGATCATGCAGGCGAACCGGGCGTTCATGCGCCGGGCCGTGAATTACGCGGTGAGTGAGGGCGTCACCCAGTTCCTCGACATCGGCTCCGGCATTCCGACCTTCGGCAATGTCCATGAGGTGGCGCAGAAGGCCAGCGCCGAGGCCAGGGTCGTGTACGTCGACCATGATCCGGTCGCTGTCGCGCACAGCCGGGCCGTCCTGGAAGGCGACGAGCACTCGGCCGTCGTCTCCGCCGACCTGCGCAAGCCGCGGCAGATACTCGACAGCCCCGAGGTCGCCGGACTGCTCGACCTGGAGCGGCCGGTGGCGCTGCTCCTCGTCGCCGTACTGCACTTCATCGAGGACGAGGACGACCCGTACAGTGCCGTGGTCGAGCTGCGGGACGCCCTGGCGCCCGGCAGTCTGGTCGTCGTCACCCACGCCTCGTACGAAGGGATCCCGCTGTCCGAGGAGCAGGCGGGCGGCGCCGTCGGCGTCTACCGGAACATACGCAACCCGCTGATCATGCGCTCGCGTGAGCAGATCATGCGGTTCTTCGAGGGGTACGAGATGGTCGAGCCCGGTCTGGTGTCCATGCCGCAGTGGCGGCCCGACGCCCCTGCCGAGCAGGAGGACCCATATGCCTTCTCGGGCTTCGCCGGGGTGGGGCGCAAGGCGTGATGGCGCCGTCGCAGGCGGCGGGTCCCCCGGCGGACCCGGACGGCCTGGAGGACAGACTCCGCCGGTTCGCGACGATCTGGAGCCGTGCCGTGTTCCCGGTGACGGCCACGTCGCTGACCCGGCCCGAGGTCGAAGAGCATCTGCTGCCGCTGGCACGGCAGTTGAGCCAGTCGCTGCACGCGCGTCCCTTCGACCCGCAGACGGCCCAGCGGATCGGGGCGGCCCTCGTCGATGCCCACTGCACGCACCCGGAGGCGCTCAGCCGCACGCTCGGCGTCATCGACGCCTATCTGGTGCTCTACTGCGGCAGCGGTGATCCCGGGCAGTCGGCCGAGGAGAGCCGGGCCCGCTGCGCGAAGCTGCAGCACGCTCTGGCCGCCGGTTTCGCCCAGGGGTTGCGTGAGCGCACCCTGGCCGAGCAGGAGGCCATCGCCCGCTCCTCGCTGCTGGCGCGCAGCGACGCCATGCAGGCGCTGCACGCGACCGAGGCCCGCTTCCGCGCGGTGTTCGAGGGAGCCGCGATCGGCATCGGGATCGCCGACCTCGACGGCAATATCCTCGAGGTCAACGACACGCTCATGCAGATGTTCGGCGGCCTCGAACACCATGTGCGCGGCAGGAAGGTGACCGAGTGGTCCCATCCCGAGGACAGGCCCCACGTCTGGCAGCTGTACGGGGAGCTGGTACGCGGCGAACGCGACCACTACCGCGTCGAGAAGCCGTTCTTCCGCAATGACGGCACCGTGCTCTGGACCAATCTGACGGTCTCTCTGCTGCGGGACGCCGAAGGCAAGCCGCAGTACCAGCTGGCGCTCATGGAGGACACCACGGAGCGCCGGCTGCTCAATCTGCGGCTGCGCTACGAGGCCACGCACGACGCCCTGACCGGACTGCCCAACCGGACGCTCTTCTTCGAACGGCTGGAAAAGGCCCTGACCGGCGGCGAGGGCTCACGCTTCGGGCTCTGCTACCTCGATCTCGACGGATTCAAGGCGATCAACGACAGCCTCGGCCACGCGGCGGGCGACCGGCTTCTGGTGGAAGTCGCCGACCGGCTGCAGAGCTGCGCCACCGCGCAGGGCGAGATGGTGGCCCGCCTCGGCGGCGACGAGTTCGTGGCGCTGACCACCGGAGCCGATACGCAGCTCGGCGTCGACGAACTCGCGGGCCGTATCCTCGGCGCGCTCGCCTCCCCGATCCGGGTCGACGGACGGGAGTTCACCGTCCGGGGGAGCATCGGCATCGTCGAGGGCCCCGCGGGTGAGCGCACCCCTGCCGAGGTGCTGCGCAGCGCCGACATCACGATGTACCGGGCCAAGTCCGCGGGCGGCAACCGCTTCGAGCTCGCCGACCCGGAGGCGGACGCCCGCGCGATCACCCGGCACGGTCTGACCACCGCGCTGCCCGCGGCACTGGAGCGCGGTGAGTTCTTCATCGAGTACCAGCCGCTGGTGCATCTGGGCGACGGAAGCGTGCACGGCGCGGAGGCGCTCGTACGCTGGTGCCACCCGCAGCACGGAGTGCTGGGACCGGACCAGTTCATTCCGCTCGCCGAGCACACCGGACTGATCGTGCCGCTGGGGCGCTGGGTGCTCCAAGAGGCCGTACGCCAGGCCAGATACTGGCAGGAGCGCCATTCCGACGGCGGTCCGCTGCGGATCAATGTGAACCTCTCGCCTGCGCAACTGCACCACCCGGGCCTGGTCGCCGACACCGTCGACGTCCTGGAGCGCTCCGGCCTCGAACCGGGTGCGCTCTGCCTGGAGGTGACCGAGTCCGCGCTGATAGGAGCGGACGAGGACCTGCTCAAGCCGCTGCGCCAACTCGCCGAGATGGGCGTGGACATAGCGCTCGACGACTTCGGTACGGGGTACTCGAACCTGGCGAACCTGCGCAGGCTGCCGGTGAGCGTCCTCAAGCTCGACCGGTCCTTCACACAGGGAATGCAACGCCATCCGGTCGACCCCGTCGATCTGAAGATCGTCGAGGGTATCGTCTCGCTGGCCCACAGCCTGGAACTTGCGGTCACGGTCGAGGGAGTGGAGACGGGCGCGCAGGCGGCGCAGCTGCGGGAACTCGGCTGTGACACGGCGCAGGGCTGGTACTACGCGCGCCCGGGCCCGCCGGACAAGCTGCACGCGCTGTCTCTGGCGGACGCGGTCTGACGTCCGCCGGGATGCAGACCCCCTGTGCGGCCCTCGGCCGCATGGGTCAGTGCACCGCCGCCCGCGAGCCGAGCAGCACACGCTGGAGCTCGCGGGCCGCCCGCGGCGGGGCCACGTCGCTGCGGTGCGCGAGCGCGATGGTGCGCCGCAGTCCCGGCCGGGCGAGCGGGGTGACCCGCAGGTCACGGCCGGACCGGTCGGCGACCATGCTCGGTACGACCGCGATGCCGAGCCCCGCCCGCACGAAGCCGAGCACCGCGTCCATCTCGCCGCCCTCCACGGTGAAGCCCGGCTCGAATCCCTCCGCCCGGCACGCGGCGACCGTCAGCTCGCGCAGGTCGTAGCCGTGCCGGAACATCACCAGCGGCTGATCACGCAGATCGCCGATCCGCACCGGCCGCCGCGGTCCAGCCACCGATGCGGACGACACCACCACCAGGTCCTCGCGCAGCAGCTCGACCGTGGTCAGCGCCGGTGAGGCGGGCGGCAGCGGCAGCACGATCAGGGCCAGGTCGAGGGAGCCGCGCGCCAGTTCCCGTACGAGATCGTGCGAACCACTCTCCTCGATCAGGAGCTCGATGCCCGGATGCAGGTCGTGGAAGGCGCGCAGCACCTCGGGGAGCAGCCCCGTGCAGAGGCTGGGTGTCGCGCCGAGCCTGACCCGGCCCCGGCGCAGCTGCACCAGCTCCTGCACCTCGCGCCGGGCGGTGTCGGCGTCGGCGAGGATACGGCGGGCCAGCGGCAGCAGCGCCTCGCCCGCGTCCGTGAGCGCGATATTGCCGCGGGCCCGGCTGAACAGCTCGGCACCGAGCTCCTTCTCCAGCGCCCTGATCTGCTGTGAGAGCGAGGGCTGGGACACATGGACGCGCTCGGCGGCATGCGTGAAGTGCCGGGTCTCCGCGACCGCGACGAAGTAGAGAAGCTGCTGGAACTGCATGCCACCACGATAGGTCAGGGCTATGGAGATGAGCCGGATCATGTCTTGGACCTCTGGAGTATCCCGGCCCTAGCGTCCCTGGTATGGCTCTGGCAACGCGGACGGATCGAAAACCGTCGCCCCCGCGCACCTTCTGGGGATCGACGGTCGGCAAGAAGACGGTGATGGCCGTGAGCGGTCTGATCATGCTCGGCTATCTTGTCGCGCATGTGATGGGCAACCTCAAGGTCTTCTTCGGGGCGGGGGAGTTCAACGCCTACGGCCACTGGCTGCGCACCATGGGCGAACCCGTACTGCACTACGCGTGGGGACTGTGGATCGTCCGGGTCGTGCTGCTCGCGGCCGTCGTGGGCCACGCGGTCTCGGCGTACCAGCTCAGCAGGCGGGATGTCAGGGCGCGCCCCGTGCAGTACGCGCACAAGCGGCGCCGGGCCGGTTACGCCACCCGCACCATGCGCTGGGGCGGGATCATCCTGGCGCTGTTCATCGTCTGGCACCTGCTCGACCTGACGACGCTGACGGTGAACGAGAACGCCCAGCCGGGCCATCCGTACGAGAACGTCGTCGCGACCTTCTCCACCTGGTACGGCGATGTCATCTACATCGTCGCGATGCTCGCGGTGGGACTGCACGTCCGTCACGGCTTCTGGAGCGCCGCCCAGACCCTCGGTGTCGGCAACGCAACCCGCGACCGGGTACTCAAGTGTCTCGCCAATGTCCTCGCGCTGGTGCTCACCGTGGGCTTCATTTCCGTACCCGTCGCCGTCATGACCGGAGTGGTGAGCTGACATGAGCTACAGCGACTACACGACCGGTGCTCCCCTCGCCGACACCAAGGCCCCCGAAGGGCCCGTCGCCGAGCGCTGGGACCGCCGGCGCTTCGAGGCCCGGCTGGTCAACCCGGCCAACCGCCGCAAGCACACCGTCATCGTCGTCGGCACCGGCCTCGCGGGCGGCGCCGCGGGCGCGACTCTGGCCGAACAGGGCTACCACGTCGAGCAGTTCTGCTATCAGGACTCGCCGCGCCGGGCCCACTCCATCGCCGCCCAGGGCGGCATCAACGCGGCCAAGAACTACCGCAACGACGGCGACTCGATCCACCGCCTCTTCTACGACACCGTCAAGGGCGGCGACTTCCGCGCCCGCGAGTCCAACGTCCACCGGCTCGCCCAGATCTCGGTCGAGATCATCGATCAGTGCGTGGCCCAGGGCGTGCCCTTCGCCCGGGAGTACGGCGGACTGCTCGACACCCGCTCGTTCGGCGGCGTCCAGGTCTCCCGTACGTTCTACGCCCGCGGCCAGACGGGCCAGCAGCTCCTGCTGGGCGCCTACCAGGCACTCTCGCGGCAGATCGCCGCGGGCACCGTGACCCTGCACGCCCGTACCGAAATGCTCGACCTCATCGTCGTCGAGGGGCGCGCCCGCGGCATAGTCGCCCGCGATCTGGTCACCGGGGAGATCGCCGCTCACTTCGCCGACGCGGTGGTCCTGGCCTCCGGCGGCTACGGCAACGTCTTCTATCTGTCGACAAACGCGATGAACTCCAACGCCACCGCCATCTGGCGTGCCCACCGGCGCGGCGCGTACTTCGCCAACCCCTGCTTCACCCAGATCCATCCCACCTGCATCCCGCGCACCGGTGACCACCAGTCCAAACTGACCCTGATGAGCGAGTCGCTGCGCAACGACGGCCGCATCTGGGTGCCCACGGCGCACGGCGACGACCGGCCGCCGAACGAGATCCCCGAGAACGAGCGCGACTACTACCTGGAACGGATCTACCCGTCCTTCGGCAATCTCGTCCCCCGCGACATCGCCTCGCGCGCCGCGAAGAACGTCTGCGACGAGGGCCGCGGCGTCGGCCCCGGTGGGCAGGGCGTCTATCTGGACTTCGCGGACGCGATCTCGCGGATGGGCCGCAAGGCGGTGGAGGAGAAGTACGGCAACCTCTTCGACATGTACGAGCGGATCACCGCGGAGAATCCGTACGAGGTGCCGATGCGGATCTATCCCGCCGTGCACTACACGATGGGCGGGCTCTGGGTCGACTACGACCTGCAGACCACCGTCCCGGGGCTCTTCGCGATCGGCGAGGCCAATTTCTCCGACCACGGCGCGAACCGGCTCGGGGCGTCTGCGCTGATGCAGGGCCTGGCGGACGGGTACTTCGTCCTGCCGTCCACGATCAACGACTACCTTGCCCGTGCCCCGCGCACCGGGAGCGTCGACGCCTCGCACCCGGCGGTGGCCGAGGTGCTTGCCGAGACCGAGGACCGGCTGAATCTGCTGCTCGCGGTCGACGGCGACCGCACCCCCGACTCCTTCCACCGCGAACTGGGCGAACTCATGTGGGAGTTCTGCGGAATGGCGCGTACGGACGCCGGCCTGCGCAAGGCGCTCAACCGTATCCCGCAGATCCGCGAGGAGTTCTGGCGCCGTATCAAGGTGCCTGGTACAGGTGAGGAGTTCAACCAGTCGCTGGAGAAGGCCAACCGCGTCGTCGACTATCTGGAACTCGCCGAGCTGATGTGCCTCGACGCGCTGCACCGCTCCGAGTCCTGCGGCGGCCACTTCCGTGTGGAGTCCCAGACACCGGACGGCGAAGCCGCCCGCAGGGACGAGGAGTTCTCGTACGCGGCCGCCTGGGGATTCCGGAGCACCGGCCATCCGCCCGTCCTGCACAAGGAAGACCTTGTCTTCGAGTACGTCCATCCCACCCAGCGGAGCTACGCATGAAGCTCAACCTGCGCGTCTGGCGTCAGCGGAACGCCGAAGCGCCCGGCGCCATGGCCACGTACGAGGTCGACGGGATCTCCAGGGACATGTCCTTCCTGGAGATGCTCGACACTCTCAACGAGGAACTGATCCTGCGCGGGGAGGACCCCGTTGCCTTCGACCACGACTGCCGCGAGGGCATCTGCGGCGCCTGCAGTCTGGTCATCAACGGCGACGCGCACGGCCCCGAACGCACCACTGCCTGCCAGCTCCATATGCGGTCCTTTCAGGACGGTGACACCATCGACGTCGAGCCGTGGCGTGCCTCTGCCTTCCCGGTGGTCAAGGACCTGGTGGTGGACCGCAGCGCCTTCGACCGGATCATCCAGGCCGGCGGCTACATCACCGCACCCACCGGTTCGGCCCCCGAGGCCCATGCCACGCCGGTCCCCAAGCCGGAGGCCGACTTCGCCTTCGAGCACGCCGAGTGCATCGGCTG
The DNA here is from genome assembly GCF_006715635.1 of Streptomyces sp. SLBN-118. Classification (NCBI taxonomy): domain Bacteria; kingdom Bacillati; phylum Actinomycetota; class Actinomycetes; order Kitasatosporales; family Streptomycetaceae; genus Streptomyces; species Streptomyces sp. SLBN-118. The sequence continues at coordinate 973,160 of NZ_VFNP01000001.1, read as the reverse complement.
CGGCGCGTGCGTGGCGGCCTGCCCCAACGGCTCGGCGATGCTCTTCACTTCGGCGAAGATCAACCATCTCAATGTGCTGCCACAAGGTGCGCCCGAGCGCGAGACGCGCGTGCTCGACATGGTCGCGGCGATGGACGAGGAGGGCTTCGGCGGCTGCACCCTGACCGGCGAATGTGCCACGGCCTGCCCCAAGGGGATCCCGTTGCCGTCCATCGCCGCGATGAACAAGGAGTGGCTGCGGGCGAGCCGGAAGGTCCGCCGCTGAGCCCATGATTCCGGACAGCTTCCCGGTGTGAGGCCGGGCACAGTTTCTCGACGCAGGCAACAAACTCTTCACGCAACTGTCACATTCGCCGCAGAATTTTCGTCTCCGGTGGCAGCGGGGCGCGTGGACAGCAAGATCAACCTTGTTCAACGCTGCACTGTGTATCGCGACATGTCCGCATAGCAGCCAACCAATTCGCGGAGATTTCCCCGGAGTTCGGGTGAACCGGTAGGCATGGATCCGGGTCACGGGCGCCGACCACGCCCGTGACCGACCGAACCACCGAAACATCTGGGGGTATTTGCCATGCCTGAACTCACCCGCCGACGCGCCCTGGGCGCCGTCGCAGGAGCGGCCGCCGCTGTGGCCGTAGCGGGCACAGCGGCCGCTGCCGCGCGGACCGAGCGGACCGTCGTCTCCGGCCCCTCGGCCGAACCCGCCTCGTTCGACGAGGTCTTCCAGGGCCGCCGTATACAGGGCGCGCCCGCCCGGGCGGGCGGGCATCACGGAGGCGGACACCACGGGGGCGGACACGCAGGCGGACACGGGGGCGGCTTCTCCGTGCGCATCGACGGCGAAGAACTGCATGTGATGCGCAATGCCGATGGCACCTGGATCAGCGTCGTCAACCACTACGAGACGTATCCCACGCCCCGAGCGGTGGCCCGTGCCGCCGTCGCCGAACTCCAGGGCGCCGCCCTCGTCCCGCTCGTCACCGCCTGATCCAGGAGCACGCACCGTCATGACCGTACGCAAGAACCAGGCGCAGCTCACGGCCACCGAGAAGCGCCGCTTTGTCGACGCGTTGCTCGAACTCAAGCGCAATGGGCAGTACGACGCCTTCGTCACCACCCACAACGCCTTCATCATGGGCGACACCGACAACGGCGAGCGGGTCGGCCACCGCTCGCCCTCCTTCCTGCCCTGGCACCGCAGGTTCCTTCTGCAGTTCGAGCGGCAGCTCCAGGCCGTGGACCCGTCCGTTGCGCTCCCGTACTGGGACTGGACCGCCGACCGCACCGCCGCCTCCTCGCTGTGGGCGGCCGACTTCCTCGGCGGCACCGGGCGCAGCAGGGACGGCCAGGTGATGGACGGCTCGTTCGCGTTCACGTCCGGCAAGTGGCCGGTGAGCATACGCGTGGACGGGCGCGGCTTTCTGCGCCGCGACCTCGGCGCCGGGGGCCGTCAGCTGCCGACCCGGGCCGACGTGGACTCCGTCCTCGCCATGGCCACGTACGACACTCCGCCGTGGAACAGCGCGTCGGACGGCTTCCGCAATCACCTGGAAGGCTGGCGCGGCGTCAATCTGCACAACCGGGTCCATGTCTGGGTCGGCGGCCAGATGGCCACCGGAGTCTCGCCCAACGACCCGGTGTTCTGGCTGCACCACGCCTTCATCGACAAGCTCTGGGCCGAGTGGCAGGCACGCCACCCCGGCTCGACCTACCTCCCGGCCGCAGGCACACCCAATGTCGTCGATCTGCGCGAGACCATGCGCCCCTGGAACGACGTGACCCCGGCCGACATGCTGGACCACACCCGCCACTACACCTTCGACACGGCGGCATAGGAATCACCGCGCAGCAACGGGTCGCGGGGACTGTGCACAGGGCCGGGCGTCAGCCCCGCGATCCGGGCGAGCTTCCGGAACGCCGGTCATTGCGCTCACCCAGGGTCCGAACGTCAGCGCCGCGCGGGGATTGCCTAGGCTGTCCGGCGTGACGCGAAACAGCAGGCCACTGGCCATATTCGACCTGGACGGAACGCTCGCCGACTCGGGGCACCGCCAGCGCTTCCTTCAGCGCAGGCCGCGCGACTGGGACGCCTTCTTCGCGGCGGCGCCGAAGGACCCGCCGCTGGCGATGGGCGTCGACCTGTGTCTGCGCGCGGCCGAGGACTGCGAGGTCCAGTACCTCACGGGCAGGCCGGAGCGGTGCCGCAGGGACACCCTGGTCTGGCTGGCCGAGCAGGGGCTGCCCGAGGGCACGGTGTTCATGCGGCGCAACGACGACCGCCGGCCCGCCCGCACGACCAAGCTGGAAATCCTGCGGAGGCTGGCGCACGACCGCGAGATCCGGATGCTGGTGGATGACGACGCAGGGGTGTGCGACGAGGCGGAACGGGCCGGCTTTGCGGTCGTACGGGCCCGATGGGCGGGCGGAGCGACCGAAGTGATGAAGGCGGCGCAGGGGCGCGAGGGCCGCACCTGAGGGTCCGTACGGGAGAGCCCTCAGGCACCGAAGGTGGGTACGGCGAGAGCGTCAGCTGCTCTCCTCAAGCCGAAAGCCGACCTTGAGCCCGACCTGCCAGTGCTGGATCTGCCCGTCCACGATCTGGCCGCGGACCTCGGTCATCTCGAACCAGTCGAGGCCCCGGAGGGTCTGGGACGCCCGGTTGATGCCGTTGTGGATGGCCTGGTCGATGCCGTCGGGCGAGGTGCCGACGATCTCGGTGACCCGGTAGGTGTGGTTCGTCATGTGTGTCGCACTCCTCTCGATGCGTTCACTCCACGGTGCCCCACCAGGGGGCGGCGCGCGAGGTGAGACACGTCGAATTTCGGGGCTCGGGGTGTGCTGGGAAGGGGCGGCCGGACCTCCCTGGAGGTGATGCATCGTCAGGTGAAAACGCAATCGCTGCGGCTGAAACATCCCCTCGGCGTGTTGTGCAGTCCAACGAGTGATAATCCGGCTTTCGTCACTCGAAGGGCCCAGGGTGGCCATCGAATGCGGTTGTGTCGGCTGGTGCTGAGCCGCAATCGGGCTGACGGTGGATCATGTCGCAACGCGATCCCATGAGCCGACGAAGTGTCAGCCTTCGCAGCGCGGCGAAAGGAAAGTGCCCCATGCGCTCTGCCCGCACACTGTTCGCCTCGGCCGCCGTTACGGCGGTCCTCGCTCTCACCGCGCCCGTTGCGAACGCCATCACGATGGACGAGGACCACGGGCAAGACAGCTCCTCCACGCAGCAGTCCGGTCGTCAGGAGTCCGGTCGTCAGGAGTCTGGCCGTCAGGAGTCCGGTCGCCAGGAGTCTGGCCGTCAGGAGTCCGGTCGCCAGGAGTCTGGCCGTCAGGAGTCCGGTCGCCAGGAGTCCGGTCGTCAGGAGAGCTCCAGCACGGAGGACTCCACCGCGTCCGACCCGTCGTCGAAGAAGGAGTCCTGGAAGAAGGGGGACTCTGCGACGAGTTCGGAGTCGGCGACCACTGAGGAGTCCGCGACGAAGGAAGAGTCCTGGAAGAAGGACAAGCCCTGGGGCGGCGTCCACACCGGTGGTGGCGCCCTGTCCGCGATCGTCGAGGACTGGGGCCAGGACAGCGGCTCCTCCTCGGAGAGCGGCGGCGGATGGAAGAAGGAGAAGCCGGCGGGCGGCGTCCACGCCGGTGGCGGCGGCCTGGCCGATTCGGGCGGCGGCCTGGCCGCGGGCTCGCTCCTGCTCCTCGGCGGTATCGGCTTCGGTGCCTACACTCTGCGCCGTCGCAACGCGTCGAGCGGCGCGGTCGCTTGATAGCCCGGACCACCAGTCGTCACATTCCGCCGCGGCCGCCGTCCTTCCGGACGGTGGCCGCGGTGGCTGGTTCTCCTCGCAGCCCTGCGCTGCTGTCCGATCGCGACCCACAGGCCCGCGTCCACGAAAGGCACACATGGCCGCCCAGCTGTCCTCCGGCACGAACCCGCCCGCCTCCGCACCCCGCTCCGTCGGCCGCTCGATGCTGTGGGCCATCGCCTCGATCGGGCTGGGCGTCGTCGTCATCCTCAACTCCTCCGGCCCCTCGGCGGGCGGAGTCCCCCAGCTGCCTCCGGTGGTCGCTGCCCCGCCCACGTACGGTCCGCCGGCGCCGCCCGTCGCCAGTCTGGTGCTGCCCCGCTCCGCACCGAAGCGGCTGTCGATCCCGCAGATCGGCGTCGACGCCCCGTTCACGACCCTGTCCATCGGAGCGTCCGGGCGGCTCGACGCGCCGCCCGCCAACAACAGCAACCTCGTCGGCTGGTTCGTGGGCGGCGTCTCGCCCGGGGAGCGCGGCGCTGCGATCGTTGCGGGCCATGTCGACACCAAGACCGGCCCGGCCGTGTTCTTGCAGCTCAGCAAGCTCAAGGCCGGGAGCAAGGTCGCCATCACCCGCGAGGACGGCATGGTCGCCTCGTTCGTGGTCGACTCCGTCGAAAGCTTCAGCAAAGCGCGCTTCCCCAACCAGCGGGTCTACGCCGACACCCCGAGCCCGCAGCTGCGCCTGATCACCTGCGGGGGCTCGTACGACCGAAAGAAGAAGGACTACACCGAGAACGTGGTGGCGTTCGCCCATCTCGACTCCGCCCAGCACGCCTGAGCTACGAACCCGCGCAGGAACGCGTGGCCCGTTTCGCGCTCGCCCCTCCCGCGCACCCCATTCCCCGCCATTCAACCGTCGCACATCCACTCTCCGCCGGGCGGTCATGTCGAATCCAGCCAGCCACGGAAGAAGTAAGGAGCCGGGCCTCCGCGCCCGCGGTCCGTCCCCTTCCGTCCGGCACAGGAGACCGTCATGCCCGCATCGCCAGCTGTCGTCCCCGCCCCACTCGCCGCCCCCGCGCAGATGCCCACCCAGCTCGCCGCGCCCCTGCCCTCGCCCGTCCCCGCTCCCCTCGGCCCGGGGGACGAGCAGCGCTACGTCGTCTCCCTCGCCCGGGACCAGGAGGACGTACGGGCCGCGCAGCGCCTGCGTCACCAGGTGTTCGCCGGTGAGATGGGCGCCAGGCTGGAGGGACCCGAGCCGGGCCTGGACACCGATGCCTTCGACGCGTACTGCGACCACCTCCTCGTGCGCGAGGCCGAGACCGGTGAGGTCGTCGGCACCTACCGCCTGCTTCCGCCCGACCGCGCCCGGGTCGCGGGACGGCTCTACTCCGAGACCGAGTTCGACCTGGCCAGGCTCGCCCCGATCCGCGACGACCTTGTCGAGGTCGGCCGCTCCTGCGTCCACCCCCTGCACCGCAACGGCGCCGTCATCGCCCTCATCTGGGCCGGGCTCGCCCGCTACATGACCCGCACCGGCCACAACTGGCTGGCCGGCTGCTGCTCCATCCCGCTCGCGGACGGCGGCACCCTCGCCGCGGCCACCTGGGACACCGTGAAGGCCAAGAGCCTCGCCCCCGAGGAGTACTGGGTCATCCCGCACAAGCTGTGGAACCCCGACTCCGTCGCCCGCCCCGACGGCCGCACCGAGCTGCCCGCCCTGCTCCGCGGCTATCTGCGGCTCGGTGCCTGGGTCTGCGGAGCGCCCGCCCACGACCCCGACTTCGGTGTCGCGGACCTCTACGTCCTGCTCTCGCTGCGCCGAACCAACCCCCGCTACCTGCGCCACTTCCTCTCCCTCGCCCCCGTGCGATGAGCGTCTGGCTCCCCAGCGCGCCCTGCACCCCCGGTGGCTGCGCGACCCACCACGGCCCGGCGGCCGGCTCGCTCAGGGCGGCGGCCCGGCTGCTCGCCGGAACCACGACGGTCCTCGTCGGCCTCCTGCTCGGGCCGGTGGTCGCGCTGCTCGCGCCGGTGCTCGGAACCCGCTTCCGCCATCGGGCGACCCGCTGCTGGGCGCATGCCGTGGTACACGCCTTCGGCGTACGCGTGCGAATCGTGGGCGTAGGCCGGACGCGGAGCACCGGCGGTTCCCTGGTCGTCGCCAACCACATCTCGTGGCTGGACATACCGCTGATCGCGGCGGCCCTGCCCGGACGGATGCTGGCCAAGACCGAGGTCCGGCGCTGGCCGTTGCTCGGACCGCTGGCCGCCCGCGGCGGCACGTTCTTCCTGGAGCGCGACCGGCTGCGTACGCTGCCCGGCACCGTCCGCGAGATGGCGTCCGCGATGAACGGCGGCGCGCGCGTCATAGCCTTCCCCGAAGGGTCCACCTGGTGCGGCCGGGCCCAGGGCCGCTTCAGGCCCGCCGTCTTCCAGGCCGCACTCGACGCGGGCGCCGACGTTCAGCCCGTACGCATCAGCTATCTGCCCACCGGCGCCGCCGCCTTCGTCGGGGAGGATTCGCTGACCGCGTCCCTGTGGCGGGTCGTGGCGGCCGGCGGGCTCACCGCGGAGATCCGGCTGCTGCCGGCCATCCCCGCGGGGAGCTGCCCCGACCGCCGTTCACTGGCCCGTGCCGCTCAGCGTGCCGTCGCCACAGACAGCGCGAACCTGCCTTCCGTGTCCGTCCACCAGTGCGTCAGCTCAAGCTCCGCAGAGGCGAGTTCGGTCCGTACACCTGCCTGACGGAACTTCGCCGACACCTCCGTACGCATCTCCTCGCCCGCTTCGAACGGCACCACGAGATCCAGCTCGGGGATCTTCACGGTCAGTGCGTGGCGCGCCCGCAGCCGCATCTCGATCCACTCCTGCCCACGGTCCCAGCGCGCCACATGCTCGAAGTCGTCGGGGTCGACGTCCGCATCCAGCTCACGCGCGATGACGGACAGCACGTTCTTGTTGAACGCGGCCGTCACCCCCGCCGCGTCGTCGTACGCCCGCACCAGGACCTTCTCGTCCTTCACCAGATCCGTGCCGAGCAGCAGCGCGTCACCGGGATCCATCAGCGAACGCACGGAGCGCAGGAACGCCGCGCGCTCCTCGGGCAGCAGATTGCCGATCGTGCCGCCGAGGAAGGCGATCAGCCGCGGCCCCGGGGTGGCGGGCAGGACGAGCCCGCGGGTGAAGTCGGCGATCAGGGCGTGGACATTGAGCGAGGGCCGCTCGGCGAGCAGCGCCTCGGCCGCGCCGGTCAGCGCGCTCTCGCTCACGTCGACCGGCACATAGGTGTGGAGCTCGGGCAGTTCGTCCAGCAGATGCCGGGTCTTGTCCGATGAGCCCGAGCCCAGCTCCACCAGGGTGCGTGCCCCGGTGGCCGCGGCGATCTCGGACGAGCGGGCGAGCAGGATCTCCCGCTCGGCGCGGGTCGGGTAGTACTCGGGGAGCCGGGTGATCTCCTCGAAGAGCTCGCTGCCGCGGGCATCGTAGAACCACTTGGGCGGCAGCGCCTTCGGCGTACGGGTCAGCCCGTGCAGCACGTCCGCGCGCAGAACGGCGTCGGTGGCATCCTCGGGCAGGGTGCGGGTCAGCAGAAACGGGCTCACGCGGGTGGCTCCTTGAGCGGGGTCAGAAGGACATCGGTGCGGGTCGCCGCCAGCAGGGTGCGGTCGGGGACCTCGCGCCAGTGCGGATCGTCGTCGTACGGCTCCGAGGCGACGACCGTGCGGCGGCCGGGCTCGGCCAGATACCAGAGCGTGTCTCCCCATGCCGTCGCCGCGACCGTCTCGCCGTCGGTGAGAAGGAGATTGAGCCGTGAGCCGGGCGCGGCCTCGCCGACCTCGCGGACCGTGTCGGCCAGCGCCTGGCCGGGCTCGTCGCCGTCGCGCAGCCGGTGCAGTACCAGCGCCCACACCAGCGCCGAGTCGCAGCGCGCCTCCAGTGACAGCAATTCGGTAGCGGGCAGGGTCACGGCGAGCGGGGCCAGCGATCCCGGCCAGCCCCCGACCGCGCCGTTGTGGCTGAACAGCCAGGGCCCGGCGGCGAACGGCGCGGCCGCCGCCTCACCGTCCGCGCCCGCCTCGGTGGCGTCGCGGACGGCGGCGAGCACGGCACCGCTGCGGACCACCCGGGCGAGATCGGCGAAGGAGAGATCGGCCCAGACGGGGCCCGGGCGCCGGTACCGGGCGGGCACCGGATCGCCCTCGGCGTACCAGCCGACGCCGAAGCCGTCCGCGTTGACCGTTCCGTACCGCTGGTGACGCGGCGCCCAGGACTGCCTGAACAGCCCGTGCGCGGGCTCGACGAGCAGTTGCCCGAGCGGCAGCGGCGGGCCGAGGAAGGCGATGTGGCGGCACATCAGGCCGACTCCCCGCGCACATGGGCGTCCCGTGCCGTACGGAAGCCGGAGAAGATCTGCCGACGCACCGGAAGGTCCCAGTTGCGGAAGGTGCCGCGGCAGGCCACCGGGTCAACGGCGAACGAACCGCCGCGCAGCACCTTGTGCGCGCTGCCGAAGAACACCTCGGAGTACTCGCGGTACGGGAAGGCGGCGAAGCCCGGGTAGGGCAGGAAGTCGCTCGCCGTCCACTCCCACACATCGCCGATCAACTGCCGTACGCCGAGCGGCGATTCGCCCTCCGGGTAGCTGCCCACCGGGGCCGGCCGCAGATGGCGCTGGCCGAGGTTGGCGTACGAGGGCTTCGGATCCTCGTCGCCCCAGGGGAAGCGGCGTGAGCGGCCCGAGTGCGGATCGTGGCGGGCCGCCTTCTCCCACTCCTCCTCGGTGGGCAGCCGACGCCCCGCCCAGCGGGCGTACGCATCGGCTTCGTACCAGCTGACATGCAGCACCGGCTCGTCCGCGGGCACCGGCTCGGTCACCCCGAAGCGGCGGCGCAGCCACTGACCGCCCTCGCGGCGCCAGAACAGCGGAGCGCCGATGTCGTGCTGCCGGATCTGGTCCCAGCCCTCGGCCGCCCACCAGCGGGGATCCGTATAGCCGCCGTCCTCGATGAAGGTCTGGTAGGCGCCACAGGTCACGGGCACGGTGTCGATGAAGAAGCCCGGAACGACCCGCTGGTGCGCGGGCCGTTCATTGTCCAGCGCCCACGGCTCGGTCGAGGTACCCATGGTGAACGGGCCGCCGGGTACCAGGACTTCGGCGGGCAGACCCTCCGCGCTGCCGGCCGGCGGCTCGGGCGCGGTGAGCGCCGCGGGCCCCTTGCGCAGCTGATGCGTGATGAGCATCGTCTCGTCGTGCTGCTGCTCGTGCTGGGCGATCATCCCGAAGGCGAAGGCGGCGTCGACCAGGGGCCTGCCCTCCAGTGGGGTGGTCTCCAGGACGTCCAGGACCCTGCCGCGCACATCGGAGGCGTACGCCCGCGCCTCGGCCGGGGCGAGCAGCGGCAGCGTGGGCCGCAGGGAGCGTGGATGCTCGAAGGCGTCGTAGACGGAGTCGATCTCGGGGCGCAGTGCCTCACGCCCGGCGACGGTGCGCAGCAGCCACTGCTCCTCCTGGTTGCCGACATGGGCCAGGTCCCACACCAGCGGGGACATCAACGGCGAGTGCTGGGCGGTCAGTTCATTGTCGTCGACGCACGAGGTGAGCGTGGCCGTACGGGCTCGGGCCGCGGTCAGCGCGTCCAGGGCGCGGAGCCGGAGGTCTTCGGTCATCTGGTCGGTTCCTTCCCGAGGGACGGGATGCGCAGCTCGTCGGCGGGACATCGCCCCGGCAGGACGTGGTGTTCGTTGAATGCGGCGACCGCGTCCCGTACGGCGTCGGACGCGCCGATGCGCGGCAGCGCCTCCATGGCGACGGCGAAGCAGGTCACGGCGGCGGCATGCAGTTCGGGGTCGGTCAGTGCGTGCCGTGCGGCGTTGGTCCACAGCAAATTGCGCGGTGCGGGCAGGGAACCGGCGTACTCCGCCAGTGGTTTCACGGCGCGGTAGACCGTCTCGGCGGCCTCGGCGTCGTCGAACAGGGCCGTGGTGACCGCGAGCGGCACCATCCAGCCGTCATCGCCCGGCTGGGCGTCGATCATGCGCAGTTCGAGATGGCCGCGCGGCCTCGCCGGCGGGAAGAGGGTGCTCAGGTGGTATTCGAGATCCTGCCGGGTCGGCGGGCGCACGACGCCGGAGCGTATCCACTCGCGGAAGGTGAGCCCGCCGGGCTGTTCCCACGGGTCGCCGTCCATTCGTATGCACATCACCGGTGCGTCCAGCGCGTGCGCGGCCCAGGCCGAGCGCGGTTCTCCGCCGAGCGGCGGCGCGAGGGGCCGTACGGCATCGAGCGCGGCCCACACGGCCTGCCGCGTCGAGCGCCAGCCGGTGTACCGCCCGCCCTGGAGGGGCGAGTTGGCGAACGAGGCCATCAACACCGCGCCGAGCAGATGCGCGAGCTGCCAGCGACGGCCGTGCCCCAGAGGGCCCGGCTCCTCGTCACCGGCGTCCAGACACACCTGGATCGAGGCGGAACTGCACATCATGGCGCGCCCGGACGGACCTGTCCGGTCGAAATACGCCTCCATGGCGTCATAACGGGGATCGTGGAGCAGTCTGCGTGGCGGATTGACGGGATCGAGCCCGATTCCATTGAGAGTGAGGCCTGCCGGGCGGAGCGCGGCGCGTACGGCGTCCAGATCGGCGGCGACGGAGTCGATGCACTCCATCAGGGAGGCGGCGGGGGGCGAGCTGAGCTCCAGCTGGCCACCTGGCTCGAAGGTGAGGGCCGAATTCAGTTGTAGAGCACGTACCTGGTCATGGGCCGCTCCGAGGCGGTCGGCGGGGAGGGGGCGATCGGGCCGCTCCAGCTCATGGACGAGCCATTCGACCTCCACGCCCACGTAGCGGGGCGGGCCGTTCTTGAAGCAGATACATCGAAGCAGGTCCTCGGCTTCTTCTTCCACGAGTGGGGGGCCGAAGCCGCCGGCATCGGGTGGGTGCATGTCCGGTTCCTCTTTCAAAGGCACCCTGCCAACCTAAGGCCACCGCCGCCGCTGCGCACAAGAGTGCCCGTCGGTGTTCGTGGGACGTAAGAAATGCGATTGCCGCGCCCCCAGCAGATCGCCGACGATGGCCGCCATGAGTGCACGACTGAGGGGGATCGCACGGCAGACCGAAGAAATCGTCGAGAACGGCCACTACCTGGCTCCCGACGGGCGGACCGTGGACATCGGGCGGGTGCTGGCCGTCGCACTGGCCGGGACCCGGATGTACGGGCCCGAAGCCGTGGATGTCGAGCCGGACACCGACCGCACGACATCCTTCGAGGTCACGGCCGAGAGCAGCACCCGGGCGGCCATGCGTCTGACCGCGGCCGACAGCGCCCGTGTGGGCGTCCTGAACTTCGCCTCGGCACGCAATCCCGGCGGCGGCTATCTGAACGGCGCACAGGCCCAGGAAGAGGCACTCTGCCGGGCCTCGGCGCTGTACGCCACGCTCCTGCGCGCCCCGGAGTTCTACGAGCACCACCGCGCCGAGCGCAGCCCCTTCTACACGGACCGCGTCATCCACTCACCCGGCGTCCCGCTGTTCCGTGACGACCGCGGACGGCTCCTCGACGAGCCCTGCACGGTGGGATTTCTGACGTCGCCCGCGCCGAACGCCGGGGTGATCACGAGCCGGACCCCCGACCAGGTACACCGCATCCCGGCCGCGGTCGCCGCCCGCAGACAGGGGGCGCGGCGCTAGCCGCTCCAGTGGAGCCGGTGCTTGCACCGGGGGGTGCTGGAGACAGCGGCCAAGGAGGGCTACCGGCGGCTGGTGCTGGGGGCCTGGGGCTGCGGGGTCTTCCGCAACGACCCCGCGGTGGTCGCGGCCGCGTTCCACGCTCTGCTCACCGGGGGCGGCCGCTTCGCGGGCCATTTCGAGCAGATCGTCTTCGCTGTACTGGACCGTACGTCCGACGGGCCGACCCTCGGGGCCTTCCGCCGCACCTTCGCCGCCCAGTTGCAAGCCGCCCAGTTGCAAGCCGCCCAGATGCAAGCCGGTCAGCTCCAGCCGTAGCGCTCCCGCAGCCGGTGCACGACCCGGTCGAAACGCGGCCGGTCCAGCGCGCACGCCTCACGGCGCATTCCGCGCTCGTGAACCCGCAGTACGCGGTCCAGATCCACCCAGGACTCACGTCCCTCCCGGTCCCACGGTCCGACGCCGATCGCCACCCATTCACGGTCCCGGTCGTGCCACTTGCTGGACAGCTGCACGGCGAGCAGCGTTCCCGCCTCCTCACGCGCCACCACCAGGACCGGACGGTCCTTGCCGCGTCCGTCCATCTCCTCGAACGGCACCCAGGTCCAGACGATCTCGCCCGGGTCGGGATCGCCGTCGCGGTCGGGGGCGTACGAGGTGCGGACCGGGCCGACCTCGGCGGGATCGGCTTCGGTGGTGGCCGAGGGGCCGCTTCGGCCGGGCAGTGGGGCGGTGCCGCCTGATGCGTCAGAGAAGATCGTCACCCGCCCCACGGTAGGACGTGGCGGGTCCCGCCCACTGGGCGGGTGCCTCACGCCCCTCGATCCCGGGCAAAACTCGGTCGGCGCGCGGCACCGCTGGTTTCCGGCCAACTGCCGGACCCCGTGCGCGGCGGGTCTGGAAGGATTCCCAGAGCGATGAGCCAGACACCCAAGCAGTCCGCAGAACGCCCCGTTCCGACCAGTGCCGACGTCGCCCGGCTCGCCGGAGTTTCCCGGGCCACCGTCTCCTACGTGCTCAACAACACTTCCGCCGTACGGATCAGCGAGCCCACCCGCCGCCGCGTCCGCGAGGCAGCCGAAGAACTCGGCTACGTGCCCCACGCGGCGGCCCGCAGCCTGCGCGCCGGGCACACCCGGATGGTGCTGCTCCCCACCGCGCACTTCCGCCTGGGGCCGCTCTACAGCCGCTTCTTCAACGAGCTCCAGTGGGCGCTGCGCCGCCTCGACTACACCGTCGTGCAGTACGGCAGCCTCGGCCTGGCGGGCGACGAGGCCGCCAGGGCATGGGCCGAACTGCGTCCCGTCGCGGTCGTCTCGCTCGGCGAGGTCGCGCTCACCCCGTACGGTGTCGACGTCCTCAAGCGCTCCGGAGCGAAGGCCGTCATCACGCTCGGCCCGCAGCGCGTCGAGGGCGCGCACTCCCTCGCCATGGACCAGAGCGAGATCGGCGGCTGTGCCGTGGGCCATCTGGTCGAGCGCGGCAGGCGCGCCATCGGCGTCGTCATGCCGCAGGAGGACGGCATGGAGTTGTTCTCCGAGCCCCGCCTGGAAGGTGCCCGGCGGGCCGCCGCCGGCACGGGCGCCCGGATCGAGCCGCTGTCCCTGTCGTACGGCGAGGAGTCGGCCGCCGGGCTCGCCGCCCGCTGGCGCGGGCTCGGTCTCGACGCCGTCTACGCGTTCAACGACGAGTACGCCATGCTCCTGATGCGGGCCCTGCAGGACGAGGACATCGATGTCCCCGCCCAGGCCGCGGTGATCGGCGCGGACGATCTGCTGCTCGGAAGGCTGCTGCGGCCACGGCTGAGCACGGTGCAGATCGACATGGTGACCGGTCGGCGCTTCGCCGAAGTCGTCGACCGTGTGGTGCGTGAGCCCTCAGCCGAGCCGGAGGGGCACGATCTGATCGGCGCGCGAGCGCTGCTGCGCGAGTCGAGCTGACCCGGCCCGTGCGCCGGGGCGCTTCGGCATGCGGGCAGGGCGCTGCGTGTCTAGCGTCGTTTGCATGAGCACAGACCCGCAGCGCTTCGAGATCCTGCTGGTGCCCGAGCATGTCGAGGGCAGCGACGCGGCCCATCTGGCCGCGAACGCCATCCGCTCGGCCGTCGTGGTGGCTACCGGCCAGGTCGGGTCGTCCGGGTATCCGCGCTTCTCGGGCGGCGGCATCGAGGCGGACATCGACCCGGTCACACGGACGGTTGAAGCACTGCTGGTCGACGGATCGGAACTGGACTACGGGCTTTCGGCGCGAGTCGTCGACCCGGCAGAACGCTGAAAGCCCGTTATTGCCATCAATTCCCCGTTGTTTCATCGGGGATTCACCGCAATTGGCCGGCCGTCCCGGGCCGTCCCGGGCCGTCCCGCACGGGGACGGCCGGGGACCGCGGCGCCGGTCAGGCTTCCGTCGCGGTCTCCGCCCCCGCGTCACCGCTCTGTGCCTCTTCGATCGACTTGCGGACCTTGTCCATGTCCAGCGCGCGTGCCTGACCGATCACGTCCTCCAGGGCGGCCTCCGGCAGCGCGCCTGGCTGGGCGAACACCGCGACGTTGTCACGGACGATCATCAGCGTGGGGATGGAGCGGATCTCGAACGCGGCCGCGAGCTCCTGCTGAGCCTCCGTGTCGACCTTCGCGAACACCAGGTCGGGGTGGCGTTCGGCGGCGCCCTCGTAGACCGGGGCGAACTGACGGCAGGGACCGCACCAGGAAGCCCAGAAATCGATCAGGATGAAGTCGTTGTCCGTTACAACCTGATCGAAGTTTTCCTTGGTGAGCTCAAGAGTGCTCATGACGCGCTACCTCTTCCTGATGTCCGTGGACTCGCCCCCGACAACGGTGCCCGGGGCCGTGCTATTCCTGCCCCTGCCCATGTGGCCAGGACGCACACCCGGCACCAGACTGTCCCTATGACGGAAGCCGTGGAGTACGACGTTGTGGTGCTGGGCGCAGGACCTGTCGGGGAGAACGTGGTGGACCGCACCAGGGCGGCGGGTCTGAGCACCGCGGTCGTGGAGAGCGAGCTGATCGGGGGTGAGTGTTCGTACTGGGCGTGCATTCCGAGCAAGTCGCTGCTCCGTTCGGCGCTCGCCCGCGCCGACGCCCGCCGTGTCCCCGGCCTCCGTCACGCGGTACAGGGACCGCTCGACGCCGAAGCGGTGCTGGCCCACCGTGACGAATATGTCTCCCACTGGAAGGACGACGGCCAGGTCCGCTGGCTGGATTCGATCGGCGCCCGCATCTATCGCGGCAAAGGCAGGCTGCACGGCCCCAAGAAGATCCTGGTCGACGGTCCCGAGGGCGAGCACCACGTACTGACCGCCCGGCACGCCGTGGTCGTGTCGACCGGCAGCCGTGCTGTACTGCCCGACATCCCGGGTCTGGTCGGCGCGAAGGCATGGACCAGCCGCGAGGCCACCAGTGCCCACCGGGTGCCCGGGCGGCTCGCGATCGTCGGCGGCGGTGTGGTCGGCGTGGAGATGGCCACCGCCTGGCAGGCGCTCGGCTCGCTGGTCACCCTGCTGGTACGCGGCGGGGGAGTGCTGACCCGGATGGAACCCTTCGTCGGCGAGCATGTCATCGAGGCATTGACCGAGGCCGGTGCCACGGTCCGTACGCACACGTCCGTCACCTCCGTCGAACGCATGGGCGGCACCGGTCCCGTCACCCTCGTCCTCGACAACGGCGAGCGGGTCGAGGCCGACGAGGTCCTCTTCGCCACCGGCCGCTCCCCGCGCACCGACGGCATCGGCCTGGAGACCGTGGGCCTGGCACCGGGCTCGTGGCTGCCCGTCGACGACAGCTGCCGGGTCGAAGGCAGCGACTGGCTGTACGCGGTGGGCGATGTGAACCGCCGCGCGCTCCTCACCCACCAGGGCAAGTACCAGGCCCGGATCGCGGGAGCCGCCATCGCCGCCAGGGCACAGCACTGTCCGCTGCTGGAGACCGACCGCTGGGGCGCGCACAGCGCCACGGCCGACCACGCCGCCGTCCCGCAAGTCGTCTTCACCGACCCGGAGGCCACGGCCGTCGGTCTCTCGCTCGCCGAGGCCGAGGCGGCCGGACACCGGGTCCGGGCCGTCGACTACGACCTGGCCTCGGTCTCGGGCGCCGGCCTGTACGGCGACGGCTACCGCGGCCACGCCCGGATGGTCGTCGATCTGGACCGCGAGATCCTGCTGGGCGTCACGTTCGTGGGCCCGGGCGTGGGCGAGTTGCTGCACTCGGCGACCGTTGCGGTCGCGGGCGAGGTGCCGATCGAGCGGCTGTGGCATGCGGTGCCCGCGTTCCCGACGATCAGCGAGGTGTGGCTGCGGCTGCTGGAGACGTACCGCGGCTGAGTGCCGTCACCGCCGTAACCGAGTTCCCCTCAAACGCCTCAGCGGTAGTCGGGATTGGGGAAGTCGAAGCGGCAGCCGGCATCCCATTCGGAGCGCTGGTTGCCGTGGGCCGGGATGCCGCCGGCCTGCTTCAGCATGGCGCCGAGGTGCATCAGGTTCCAGGTCATGAAGGCCGTGTTGCGGTTGGTGAAGTCGTTCTCGGGACCTCCCGAGCCCGGGTCCAGATATGAGGGCCCGGGTCCGGCCTCGCCGATCCAGCCCGCGTCGGCCTGCGGCGGGATCGTGTAGCCGAGGTGCTGGAGGCTGTAGAGGACGTTCATCGCACAGTGCTTGACGCCGTCCTCGTTGCCGGTGATGAGGCAGCCGCCGACGCGGCCGTAGTACGCGTACTGGCCACGGTCGTTGAGGATGCTGGAGCAGGCGTAGAGACGCTCGACGACCTGCTTCATCACGGAGCTGTTGTCGCCGAGCCAGATCGGCCCGCACAGGACGAGGATGTCGGCGGCCATGACCTTCTCGTACAGCTGCGGCCAGGCGTCCGACTCCCAGCCGTGCTCGGTCATGTCGGGCCAGACGCCGGTGGCGATGTCGTGGTCGACCGCGCGGATCACCTCGGTCGTCACGCCGTTGCTGTCCATCAGAGCGCGGCTCTTGTCGATAAGACCCTCGGTGTTGCTGGTCTCCGGTGCCCGCTTGAGCGTGCAGTTGATGAAGACGGCGCGCAGGTCGTCGTAGTGGTACGTCGTCGAGGCCATCGGACCGTCTCCTCGTGCCGGGCGGGAGCTGAGCGGGACTGTGCCATCAGACTGCTCCCGCCCGGCATCGCGGTCCACATCGGTGGCCCGAACGGGCAGCGTCACACCGGAGCGGTCACCTGAACGCCGCGATATTGCGCTGCACCCACTGAGCGAAGGTGCGGGCCGGCCGGCCGAGGATCTGCTCGACGGCCGGGCTCACCCGCTGTTCGGCGGCGAACGGCTCGCCCAGGATGGCAAGAGTGCCGTCCGCGACGGGCCCGGGCATGAACCGAACCAGCTGCGCCCGCGCCTCGTCGCGGCTCTGCTCGATGAACCGTACGGGTGCCCCCAGTGCGTGACCGATCGCCTCGGCCTGCTCGCGCGGAGAGACCGGCGACGGCCCGGTGAGTTCGTAGGTGTGGCCGGCATGCCCCGCCTCGCGCAGGACCGCGGCGGCGACTTCCCCGATGTCGGCGGGGTCGATGACCGGCAGCCCCACGCCGGGGAACGGCGCGGCGACCGTTCGCCGCGCGCGGACGCTCTCGGCCCAGAGGAACGCGTTGGACGCGAATCCGCCCGGCCGAAGGACCGTCCATTCCAGCCCTGAGTTCCGCACATCGTCCTCGAAAGCCCGCAGGGGTGCGTGAGAGGGGGACTGCGGTCGTGTCCCGGCGCCCTGGGAGGACAGCAGGACGACGCGCCGGACCCCGGCCGCCCCGGCCACGGCGAGGATGCCGCTCGCGCTGACACCCTCGCCGCCGCCGGCAACCAGAAGGAAGAGCGCGTCGGCGCCGTCGAGCGAGGGCCTCAGGCTCTCCGGCTCGGCCAGATCGGCCTGCCGGTGCACGACGCCCGGCTGCGCCTCCTCTCCAAAAGGCCGCCGTGAAACGGCCGTGACCTTCTCCCCGGCCGCAGCGAGTGCCTGCACAAGTGGCCGTCCTACATTGCCGGTTGCTCCGGTAATCACGATCATGATCAGCTCCCATTCAGGTCGTCCGGCCCGCTTCCGGCCGGTGCACAACGCCATCCTGGAGGCCAAACTGGCCATCTTCTGGCCAGTTTCTGGGAGAGAATGACCGGCATGAGGGCTGATCGTCTGGTCGCGACGCTGTTGTTCCTCCAGGCGCGCGGGCGCGTGACCGTCGCCGAAGTGGCCGCGGAACTCGACGTGTCCGAACGCACGGCGCGACGCGACCTGGAGGCACTGGCGAGCGCCGGAATTCCCGTCTACTCGCAGCGCGGCCGCGGCGGCGGCTGGTCGTTGGTCGGGGGAGCCCGGACCGACCTGACCGGACTGACCGCGGGCGAGATCCGGGCGCTGTTCCTCGTGGCAGGACCCTCGTCGGCGACGCCCGAACTGCGGACGGCGCTGCGCAAGTTGGTCCGGGCCCTACCGGCGACGATGAGATCCGACGCCGAGGCCGCGTCGAGAGCGGGCGTCACCGACGACACGGACTGGTCGCGCACCGCGGTCGGGGCAGCCGGACCCCACCTCGATGCCCTGCGGAGCGCGGTGGTGGACGGGACGCAGATCAGACTCGGTTACGCCCCTCCCGGCAGGCCCGACCGTGAGCGGACCGTGCATCCGCTCGGTATCGCGTCCAAGGCGGGCGTCGACTACCTCGTCGCCGGTACGGACCGTGACCTGCGGGCCTACCGGCTCAGCCGGGTCACCTCGGTCGAGCCGACGGGCGACCCCGTCGTACGGCCGGAGGGCTTCGATCTGACCACCGCCTGGCGCTCCCTCGCCGAGGGGATGGAGGACCGCATGCTCGCGGCGACCGTGCGGGGGCGGGCCGAACGGAGCGCCGAGCCGGTGCTTCAGGGGCTGTTCGGCGGGCGGCTGACGGTGGGCCGGCCGCTCGGCGTCGCATGGGTGGAGATCGCGGTCGACGGGCCGTCACCGGAGATCCTGGCGGCGCAGTTGGCCGGGCTCGGGGCGCGGGTCGAAATCCTCGAACCGGCCGCGGCACGCGAACGGCTCGCACGTCTGGCGGCCGAACTCGCCGCCATCTACGGGTCACCCACGACCACCGGCGATGCCCCGGCCGGGCCGCGTGACGCCGCCGATGGCCGGGTCCGGTAACTGCCGCCGGGACCGGACGGGTTCGCCGGGTTTTGTCGAGACGCTTGACGCTTCCGCGGCGGGAGACAACGCTGAGAGCGCTCTCAGAATCACCCCCACAGCTCCACCCGACTGGGAGGACGAGCGTGCTCGCCAAACGAAACGTCCTGGCGTTACTGATCACCGCGGTGCTGCTCGGCGCGGGAATCGCGACGGCCGGACCCACACCCCCCGCCGAGGCCGCGGTCCCCGCGACCATTCCCCTCACGTTCACCAACAACTCCGGGCGCGGCGACCAGATCTACATCTACAACCTGGGGACGCTGCTCACCACGGGCCAGCAGGGCTGGGCCGACGCGAACGGCACCTTCCATCCCTGGCCCGCCGGCGGCAACCCGCCCACCCCCGCGCCCGACGCCTCGATCGCCGGACCGGCAGCCGGCCAGTCCAGAACGATCCGCATACCCAAGTTCTCCGGGAGGATCTACTTCTCCTACGGCCAGAAGCTCGTCTTCAAGCTCGCCACCGGAGGGCTTGTACAGCCCGCGGTCCAGAATCCGGCGGACCCGAACCGGAACATCCTCTTCAACTGGTCCGAGTACACACTCAACGACTCCGGTCTGTGGATCAACAGCACCCAGGTCGACATGTTCTCGGCCCCGTACGCCGTCGGTGTCCAGCCGGAGAGCGGAGCCACCAGGAGCACCGGACATCTGAAGCCCGGTGGATACAACGGCTTCTACAGCGCCCTTCGGGGACAGCCCGGCGGCTGGGGCAACCTCATCCAGACACGCTCCGACGGCACCGTCCTGCGCGCCCTCGCACCCGGCCACGGCATCGAGGCCGGCGCCCTGCCCGCCGGTGTCATGGACGACTACGTCAACCGGGTCTGGAGCAAGTACTCCGCGTCGACGCTGACCGTCACACCGTTCGCGAATCAGCCGAACACCAAGTACTACGGCCGGGTCTCGGGCGGCGTCATGAACTTCACCAACGCTGCCGGCGCGGTCGTCACCTCGTTCCAGAAGCCCGACTCCGACAGTATCTTCGGCTGCTACAAGCGGCTGGACGCCCCGAACGACCAGGTGCGCGGCCCGATCTCGCGCACACTGTGCGCCGGATTCAACCGCTCCACCCTCCTCACCAACCCCAACCAGCCCGACACCGGATCCGCGAACTTCTACCAGGACGTGGTGACCAATCACTACGCCCGGAAGATCCACGCGCAGATGGTGGACGGCAAGGCGTACGCCTTCGCCTTCGACGACGTCGGCGCCCACGAGTCACTGGTGCACGACGGCAACCCGCAGCGGGCGTACATCACGCTGGATCCGTTCAGCTAGCCCGCCCCGAACGGACCGTTCACGGGGCCTTCGTGTCATCCGAGACGTAGCGTGGGCGGTCCGTTCGCAGAGAGGAACCGCCGATGTCCGTACGCCGGGTCGTGCCTGACATCCGAACGAAGGCCATGGAGGAGAGCAGGGACTTCTACGGCCTCATCGGTCTTGAGGAAGTCATGAACCTTGGCTGGGCCATGACGCTCGCATCGCCGTCCAACCCCAACCGCCCAGCTCACCCTCGCCACTCACGACGCGACCGCGCCGGTCGAGGCCGACGTGAGCATCGAGGTGGACGACGTCGACGCCGTGTACGCGGCGATGCTGGAGCGGGGCGCGGAGATCGTGCACTCGCTGCGGGACGAGGAGTGGGGCGTGCGCCGCTTCTTCGTACGCGATCCCAATGGCCGGGTCGTGAACGTCGTCAGCCACCTGCACTGACGGTGCCGAGGGGTGCGTCGCCCTCGAACCGGCGCAGCCGCTCCGCGTCACAGGTCCGCGGGCAGGTGCCGCACGCCTCGGCGGGGCGGATCGAGTAGTAGAGGCAGCAGCCCAACCGGGTCCGGGTGAGGTACGACTGCCCGGCCCGGCCCGTCAGCCGGCGGAAGTCGGCGCCGCCGGGGAAGGGCGGCACGGGCCCCGGAAGCAGTTCGCCGACTGTCCGCACGGCATGCTCCTCCAGGTCCAGCATGCGGCCGAGGTACCAGATGCCGGAGACCAGGTCGTCGCCCACCATGCCCCACAGCGCCCGCGGTCCGCGCCGCATCTGCGGACCGACCGCGGCGAGCAGGGGCCGTACGTGGTCGGCGACCGCGGCCCGCAACTCGGCCCGCAGTGCCTCCTCGTGAGCCAGCACCCGGGCGCCGGGAAGACCGGCCGCCGGATCGTCGGGAAGGCAGGCGAAGCCGCCCGGGACGATCCCGAACGCTCCGGTGGTGAGGCTGATCCGGACGTCGCGCGGACGGATCCGCGGTACACGCCGCTCCAGATACCAGGGGCCGCTCATCAGCAGGCAGACGGACCAGAGGTAGGCGTGCAGCGCGCGGGACGCGGCGACGTCCCTCCGGGCGGTGTGGGCGTGCTGCTCCTGGATGCGCCGTGCCTCGGCGTCCAGGAACGCATCGAGGAATTCCGGACGCTCCGCCAGTTCGGCGCCGTCGGCCCACCCCTGGGCGGCCGGCGTGCCTGGAGCGATGACGTCCACGTCCAGCGACTGGCAGAGCCCGGTGAGCCCCTGGTAGGTCGTGGCGAGCAGCGCGGAGCAGCTCACGGCGGGTCCGGCCGGGGCGAGTGCCAGGGCCAGGGTCACGGGTACTCCTCAACGCCAAGAGCGAACACAGGGGAGGTCACACAGGATGCCTCACGAGCGGTAAGGCAAGGCTCACCTTAACCACATCGAAGTCTTCTTCGGTGAACCGGGGCCGCGTGGCGGCGAATTGACAGTGTTAGGTATGCCTAACTTAGGCTTTCGGCTCGTGTCCCAGAAGAATGTGGGTCGCATCGGACGGTCCGACCTTGCGCGCGGAAGTGATCCCTTCATGCAGCTGTACCTGCTTGCCCTCAACCCGACCGACTCGGTCACCGAAGGGTTCCTCCCCGCCGCCCGGCGGCTCGGCCTCGACATCACCCTGCTCACCGACCAGCCCGAGGCGCACCGCGCCGGCTGCCCGGACACCGATGTCCTGGACTGCGACGTACGGGATTTCCGCGCCGTCATCTCGCGCATATCGAAGCATCGCGCGCCGGACGCCGTCTTCACCAACAGCGACCATCTGCAGATCCAGACCGCCCTGGCCGCCGACTACTTCGGCCTCCCAGCCAAGAGCTGGCAGGCCGCGCTGCGCACCAAGGACAAGGCGCAGATGCGCCGCCACCTCTCCGCCACCGGCATGGACACGGTCCGCTCGGTGGAACTCGCCGCCGGACAGGACCCCGCATCCGCGCTCGCCGGAATCGGCATGCCGTACCCATGCGTCGTCAAGCCGCGCGAGGGAGTCGCCAGCGAGGACGTCGTCCTCGTCGACGGACCCGAGGATCTCGACCTGCGCTGCAAGGAGATACGGGCGCGCCGGCCGGGGGCCGCCCTGGTCGTCGAGGAGTACCTGCCCGGCGAACTCCACACCCTGGAGACACTCGGCGACGGTCGTGTCCTTCATGTGCTCGGCGGCTTCCGCACCGAGCTGTCCCCGCCCCCGTACTTCGTCGAGGAGCGCCTGACCTACGTCCCTGCCCACCCCGGGCCCGTGGTCACGCAGATCCTGACCCAGCTGGACACCCTGGGGGTCGGATTCGGCGCCTGCCACACCGAGTTCGTCGTGCACGAAGGACGCGCGCGCATCATCGAGGTGAACTACCGGGCGATCGGCGACCAGTGCGATCTGCTCCTCGCCCGGCTGCTGGACATCCCGCTCTTCGAGCACATCCTCCGTACGCATCTGGGCGAGCCGCTGCCGCCGGACCTGGAGGCCAGGACCGGCGGTGCGGCCCGGCTCGACTACCCGTGCGCCGAGCGCGCCGGAACGCTGACGTCTGCCCCCGCCCCGGCCGAACTGACCATCGGAGAGGTTGAGTTGACGTACCGGCCCCTGCGCCGGATCGGTGAGCGACACGAGGTGTACCGCACCAACCGAGACCTGCTGGGCGTCGTCCGGGCCATCGGCGCCGACCGGGAGAGCGTGGACCGGGCCGTCACCGACTTCCTCGCCGCCCAGCGCTGGGAGATCACTCCGTGACCGCCACGACGGCAGTCGCCTGCCCGGCCGAGACGGGCCTCGTCCTCCGGCTGCTCGGCGCGCTCCTGCGCGAGGACGTCGCCGGCATGCGCACCCGCTCCACCGTGATGGAGCGCCCGGACGGGACCTGGCTGCGCCTGGAGGCGGCGGACGGGGACCTGCTCGAACTGCCCGTATGCGAGGACGGATTCCAGTACGAGACCGGCGCCCGGCTGCCCCTGCTGCGCCGGGAGTCCGACCGCAGGGAGCTGCGAACCACCGACGACATCCTGGCCGCGCTCCGCGCGCTCGCGGACCCCGAGGACCGCAGTGGCTTCGACGCCCTCGCCGGCGAATGCCGCCAGACGCTCGCCACCCTGCGGCTGCACGCCTCCACGCAGGACGAGGTCGGCGCGATGCTCGCCACCCGGTACGGCACCGATCCCGCGCAGTGGACCGGCCTCGCCGGCCAACTCGCCCACGACACACTCGCCGCCCGCCTCGACCACCCCGTCTACCCGGCCGCGCGCGGCCGGGCAGGACTCGCCACGGACCAACTGCGTGCGTACGCACCGGAGTTCCATCCCGCATTCCGGCTGCGCTGGATCGCGCTTGACAGGGACGCGGTCACGATGCAGGGCACTGTCGGTCCATCGGACCCGGTCTGGCCCACCCCGTCGGCGCTCGGCCTGCCGGAACTCGACGACAGCCATGTCGCCCTCCCCGTGCATCCGCTCACCGTGGGCGAACCGCTGCGGAACGCACTGTGCACCACCGGGCTCGACAGGCGAGCCGTGCTGTCCCACCGTCCCCACCTGGAGGTCGTGCCGACCCTGTCGATGCGGACCGTGGCCCTCGCCTCGTACCCCCGGATCCACCTCAAACTGCCCCTGACCACTGCCACGCTGGGCTTGCGCAACCGACGCACGATCAAGCCGGGCACGCTGGTCGACGGCGCCGCGGTCCAGCGTCTGCTTCAAACCGTGATCGCCCGCGAGCCCCGCTTCCGGGACAGCGTCCTCCTCGCCGACGAGACCGGCTTCGCCCATGCAGGGCATGAACTTCTCGCCGTACTGCTCCGGCGCCAGCCGGCCGGTCTGGACGACGCCGTCGTCGTCCCCATGGCGGCCCTGCTGAGCGAAGCCCCCGGCGGCCGGCTGCTGATCGACCACCTCGCCGACCGCTTCCACAGCGGCGATCCCCTCGCCCTCCTCGACTCCGCACTCGCCCTGCTCTTCGACTGGCAGACGACGCTCTTCGGGTACGGGATCGCCCTGGAGTCCCATCAGCAGAACATCTCGCTGGTGCTCGACACACACGCGAACCGCACCCGGATCAGACTGCTGCTGAAGGACAACGACGGACCGCGGATCAACACCGTCCGGATGCGCTCGGCCCTCGGTGCGGACGCGCCCGGTCCGGCCGAGTTCGACGACACCCGGATCCTCGTGAACACCGACGCGCCGGCCGTCGACCTGTTCACCACCATCACGGTCCACCTCTGCGCGGGTGCCTACGCCTTCGGTCTCGCGCGCCACGGCCGCGCCCCGCTCGACCGGCTGCTGAGTCTCGTACGGGACCGTCTCACCGATGCCGTGGAGCGGCTCGGGACCGATCCCGGGCAGCCGGGCGCCGTGCTGCGCGAACACGTCCTGGACGCCGCGCGCCTCCCCGTCAAGGCGATGGTGACGGCGGGCACCCTGCTCAGCAAGGAGCGCTCGGGCGCGTCCGACATCAACAAGCACTACACGACCGGTCCCAACTACCTGTCGCGGGAGGTGTGAGCGCCGGTGACCGGCACACAACCCATTTGCCGCCCCACGGAACCGGTGACGTCAGCCGCCCGGAGCGTCCTGCCCACAGCCGATGACGCCGTGGCCCACACCCTCCTCAACTGTCTGCTCCGCGAGGTCTCCGGCCCCGAGCGCGAGAGTGCCGTCATCGACGGCCATCTCCTGCTGCGTCTGCCACGGCGAGGGGTGCTGCTGAGGGTGGCCCTTCGCCGTACGTCCCTCATCGGAGCGCACCGCTTCCAGGGCCCGGTGGCCGAACAGACCGGCAGCGGCTGGACCGAACTCGGCTGGCGCCGCCTCGCCGAGTACACCCATGCCGAGCTCTCGCTCCGTACCGGCGCGCGCAACGACGAGTTCCTGGCCCAGGTCGACGCGAGCCATCAGGGCGTCCGCGCCGCCCTGGCCGCGCCGCGCCCGCCGCTCACCGGAGGGCCGCAGGCCACCTACCTGGCATCCGAGCAGTCCCTCGCGCTCGGCCACCGCTTCCACCCCACCCCCAAGGCCCGCAGCGGCGATCCCGCCCTCTGGTCCGCATACGCTCCCGAAGCCGCAGCCGCCTTCCCGCTCCGGCTGCTCGCCGTACGGGAGCAGCTGATCGTCCAGGAATCGGCCGAGCCAGGCGCGACCGACCCGCTGGACCGGTTGCACGCCGTCCCGGCGGGCTTCCGGCTGCTGCCCGCGCACCCGTGGCAGTACGAGCTGCTCCACGGACACCCTGCGTTGCGGGCGGCCCTGGCCCAGGGCGACATCCTCGACCTGGGCCCCGGCCGCACCCTGTTCGCCGCCACCGCGTCCGTCCGCACTCTCTACGACGGCGACACCTTCCTGAAGTTCAGCCTCAATGTGCGCATCACCAACTGCCTGCGCAAGAACGCCAGTTACGAGCTGACGGGCGCGGTCGCGCTCACCCGCCTGCTCGGACCGGTCTTCGCCGACCTTGCCGCCCGCTTTCCCGGCAGCGGCCTGCTCCGCGAACCCGCCTATCGCAGCCTCGCACTCCCCGGCCCGGACGGGCGGCCCGACCTCGCACTGCTCGAAGGCTTCGGCGTGATCGTCCGCGAAGGCCTTGCCGGCCATCTGGTGCCCGGCGCCACCCCGCTGCTGGCCGCCGCCGTCGCCGACGAATACCCCACGGGCCCCGCCCACATCTCACGGCTGCTGGCCGGCTCGGACCCCGCAAGCGCCCTGAGCTGGTGGCGCACATACCTCGCGCTGCTCGTCCCGCCCGTCCTCGCCGCCTACTTCGACCACGGCCTGGTCCTCGAACCGCACCTCCAGAACGTCGTCGTCTGTGTCGGCGCCGACGGCAGACCCGTCCGCGTCCTGTTCCGGGACCTGGAGGGCACCAAGCTCGTCGCCGGGCACCACACCGACAGCCTGGCCGGGCTGCCGCCCAAGGTCGCGGGCCCGCTGACGTACGACGCGGAACGCGGCTGGGACCGGGTCGTCTACTGCCTCGTCGTGAACCATGTGTCCGACATGCTCGCCGCCCTCGCCGATCTCCACCCGGAGACCGAGGCGGCGCTGTGGTCCCTGGTCCGGCGGGCGCTCCAGGAGTACGCGGACGAGCACGGCTGCCCGGCCCGGCTCGGCGCCCTGCTGGCCGGAGCGCCGCTGCCCGCCAAGGCCAACCTGCTCACCCGCTGGGAGCGCACCGCCGACCGCGATGCGGGCTATGTGCGCCTGCCGTCACCCTTCGGCGACGACATTCTTCCCGTGGACGTGCTCTCCGCAGCGACCCGCACCGATGATTTCTGGAGCGCCCGATGACCGTCCTCACACCGCCGGTGCGCGATCGCGCCCTGTCGCTCCCGTCCCAGTCCCTGCCCGCCTATCTCTACGACCTCGGCGCGCTGCGCAGGCATGCCGCGTCCGTCCGCTTGGTGCTGCCCGACCGCGTCGAGCTGTACTACGCCGCCAAGGCCAACCCGGAACCGGAGATCCTGGCGGCGCTCGCCCCGTACGTGGACGGCTACGAGGTCTCGTCGGGCGGCGAACTCGCCCATGTCGCCAAGATCGTCCCGGAGCGTCCGCTCGCCTTCGGCGGCCCCGGCAAGACGCCCGCCGAGATCACCGCGGCGCTGGACCTCGGCGTGGAGCGCTTCCATGTCGAGAGCCTGCACGAGCTCAGGATGCTGGCGGATCTGGCCCTGCTGCGGGCTGATGCCGCGCCCGTCGGCGTACTGCTGCGCTTCAACCTTCCGCTCGCCGACGCATCTCTCCAAGCCAGTGCGCTGTCCATGGGCGGCCGCCCGACGCCGTTCGGCCTCGACCCCCTCCAGGCGGACGCCGCGGTCCGCCTCCTGACCGACGGCACCTCCCCGCACCTTGAACTCATCGGCATCCACGCCCACTTGGCCAGCGGCCTCGACGCCACCCGCCACCTCGACGCCGCCGAGTCCATCGTCACCTGGGCCACGCGCCTGGCCGTCCGCCACACCGTCGACCTGCGCGAGGTGAACGTCGGCGGCGGCATGACCGTCGACTACGCCGCCCCCGAAGCCCGCTTCGACTGGCCCGCCTACGGCGCGGGCCTCGCCCGCCTCACCGACGCCCACCCCGGTCTCACGCTGCGCATCGAGCCGGGCCGCTCGCTGACCGCCTACTGCGGCTGGTACGCCACCGAAGTGCTGGACGTGAAGCTCAGCCACGGCGAGGAGTTCGCGGTCGTACGCGGCGGCACGCACCATCTGCGCACCCCGGCGACCAAGGGCCACGACCAGCCCTGTGTGGTTCTTCCGGTCGATGGCTGGCCGCACTCATGGCCGCGGCCGGTGGCCCGGCAGCATCTGGTCACCTTGGCAGGCCAGCTGTGCACGCCCAAGGACATCCTGGCCCGCCGGGTCCCGGCGGCGGGCCTACGGGCGGGCGACCGTGTGGTGTTCGCGCTGGCGGGGGCGTACGCGTGGAACATCTCGCACCACGAATTCCTGATGCACCCGCGGCCGGGCTTCCACTTCCTGGACGCCTGACCGGGAGAGCCCGGCGATCCGCTGCCTCTCAGGGAGCACTGTCGATCAGGAGCTGCGGCTCCTTGACGCCCGCCAGCCGCGCGAAGCCCAGCGCGTAGCTGCGCAAGTTCGTTTGTACGGTGCGCAGTTCGGCGCGGCAGTCCGCATCGTCCGGCCAGGCCGACTCGGGCCCGTCCGGTGCGGCCTTCTCGTAGGCCAGCAGGCGCGGATGCCACTTCGAGAGGAACGGGCGCAGCTCCCGGTTGAGCATGGTGATGGCAAGGTACTCGACGGTCGGGCCTCCGGAGAGCGGGACGGAAGGCCGCCCGGCCTTCAGTGCCTCGCGCGTCGTGGCGAACAGACCGTACAGCGAGGTGAGAGTCTCGCGGACCAGGCCGTCGTCCTGCTTGAGGGGCTGGGTGCTCACCCGGGTGACGGTCTCCACGAACAAGCGCCATGCCACCTGCCTCGACTCGTCGTTGACCATGAAGGTCAGCTGGCTGAACTGCGGCACTGTGACCGTCACTTCGGTCAGCCGCGCGGCGCGGCCGTAGACCTGGAACATCAGGACGCTGGCGGCACCCGCGATGCCGCCGGTGACGACGAAGAGATCGCGGCCTGAGAGCCGGGTGACCCCGAAAAGGGCGAATCCTGTGGCGGCGCCTATGAGGACGGAGAAGAGCAGTCGGGCGACCGGAGTGCGTAAGACCTGGCTCATACGGTCCGTTCGGTGCGGTGTGTTGGGCTGTCGCGTCACAGTAGTTCCTGTTGGCGCTCGGCGAGTTGGCGATTCTCACCGTACCGGCTCCTCGGGGGGCGTACATGGCGCAGCTCGGGGGTGGCATGCGGCGGGATGATCAACGTCGTGCATGCTGGCCGGATGACCGTGCTCTCCGGCTTCCTGCCCATCTGGGCGATCACTGCGGTCGGTTGGGCGGCGGGCCGGTTCGATGTGCTTGGTGCTCGGTGCTTGGTGCTCGGTGCTCAGGCGCAGGGCGTGCTGGGACGGTTCGCCTTCGCGTTCGCCATGCCCGCGCTGCTCTTCCTCACGCTGTCCAGGTCACGGGTGTCTCAGCTGGCCCGTCCCGGCGTGGCGGTCTTCGCGGCGAGCCTTGTCATCGTGTTCGCGGTGGGGCTGCTGTGGGCGTGGGGGCTGACGGCTCGCGCCCCAACAGGAATAGGTTGAGCTCCATGAGCAATCTCGATCGTCAGGCCGCCCTCTCCGTCTGCGGCGGTCGTGGCTTTGTCGTCGCCGAGCCCGTCCGTGAACTTCTCAGCCCCCGCCGGGTCCAACTCGGCGAGTCCACCGTGGTCCGCCGGCTCCTGCCCAACCTCGGCCGCCGGATGGTCGGCGCCTGGGCCTTCGTCGATCACTACGGGCCCGACGACATCGCCGACGAGCCCGGCATGCAGGTCCCGCCCCACCCGCACATGGGCCTCCAGACGGTCAGCTGGCTCCACGACGGCGAGGTGCTGCACCGAGACAGCACCGGCGGCCTCGCCACGATCCGGCCCCGCGAACTGGGCCTGATGACCTCGGGCCGCGCGATCAGCCACTCCGAGGAGAGCCCCAAACCGCACGCCCGCTTCCTGCAGGGAGCCCAGCTCTGGGTCGCGCTGCCCGACGAGCACCGGAACGTCGAGCCGCATTTCCAGCACCACACCGACCTGCCGACGGTCACCGCGCCCGGCTTGAGCGCCACGGTCATCCTCGGCGAACTGGCGGGCGCCGCCTCGCCGGGCACCACCTACACCCCGATCGTCGGCGCCGACCTGGCGCTCACCAGCGGTGCCGAACTGAACCTGCCGCTGGACCCCGACTTCGAGTACGCCGTACTCGCCATGTCGGGCGAGGCTCATGTCGACGGCGTGCCCGTACTGCCCGGCTCGATGCTCTACCTCGGCTGCGGCCGCACCGAACTCCCGCTGCGCGCCGAATCCGACGCCGGTCTGGTGCTGCTCGGCGGCGAGCCGTTCGAGGAGGAGATCGTCATGTGGTGGAACTTCGTGGGCCGTTCGCACGAGGAGATCGAGCACGCCCGCACGGACTGGATGACCGGCTCCCGCTTCGGCGAGGTGAAGGGGTACGACGGGGGGCCGCTGGCTGCTCCCGAACTCCCGCCGGTGGCGCTCAAACCGCGCGGACGGGTGCGTTGAACCGGGGTTACAGATCGCCGTCTCGTTGTCGGACGGTGGGGCTGGGCAGACGCTCGGGAACAGTCCGCCGGTGCTCCGGCGGACTGTTCCCGACTCCCGGCGGTCAGTGCCGGGTCTTGGTGTGCCAGACGGGGTCGCCCGTGCTGGTGTAGATCACCACGTTGCCGTCGGCCTGGACCGCGAGCTTGGCGCCCGGGTTGCCGGCGGTCGAGGACGCCCACACCGGCTGGTTGTCCGGCGTGTAGATCACCAGGTTGCCGTCCTCCTGGAAGACAGCGCGAGCGCCCCGGGTGGCCGGGTTGTTCGAGGCCCAGCGAGGGTTCTCCCGCTCGTCGAAGACCACGAGCTTGCCGTCGTCCTGGAGTGTCAGCTTCGCCTTGCCCGCGTCGACTTCGTCACCGATGTCGATGACGGAGACGGCCGAGATCTCGTGGTTGCCGTTCTCCGCGACCCGGACCTTGATCTTCGGGGTGTCGTCCGACAGCTTGCCGTCGGCCAGCCGGTCGAGGGTCGACAGTGAAGGCGTGAATGCGTACACCGCTCCCTCGGTCCGTACGAACTGCTCGAACCGCACCTGCTTGCCGGCGAACGTGACATCGGTCGTCGGGCCGATCATCGGGTCCGCGCCGACCTCTGGATCACGCTTCGGAAAACCGGTTTCGATGACCCAGTCCTTCTGGATGAACTCGAACTGCCTCACCAGGTCGGCCTGGTAGCTGACGAAGACCAGACCGCGAGCGGCGTCAGGACCGTGGCCGCCCGCTCCCGCCGGGTCGAAGGGCAGGCCGTAGGGGATGCCACGGCGCATGATGCGCCGGCCGTCGAGGTTGCCCTTCTCCGGTACGGGCTTCTCGCCCTTCTGGAACAGGAGCCCGTCCCGGGGGTTGGTCTTGCGGAGGTGGGAGAAGAGCGGGGTGATCTCCCCTTCCAGGTCGTTGGCAAAGCTGATGTCGTTGTCGTTCGCCGCTTCCGCGTCGGAGGGCATGTCGGCGTGCGGACACTTCGCCACAGGTGTGCCCGAACGCCAGCGCCCGACCATCCGGGCCGCCAGCCACTCCGTGGTGGCCTCCGGGGGCACGGCCTTCGCGTTCTTCAGCTCCTTCAGCCGCGCTCCGATCTGCGCCCACCAGCCCGGAACGTCCTGGCCGAGCCTGCGCACCACATGGAACGAGCCGTTCCGCGCCCAGTCCGGCAGATCGGAGGGCTTGCCGCTGACGGTCTCCTCACCGACGACGAACTCGCCGGCCGGGATGATCCTGGTGCCCGGGTGCCCCTTCTTCCACTCCGGGCGCATGGGGTCGGGCTCGTCAAATCCCTTGACGGCCGGCTCGCTGATGCCGTCCTTGAAGCCGAAGTGCTCCTTGCCCCTGCGGTCCCCGAGCAGAGTCCCGCCGTCCTGCTCGAAGATGATCACAACCTTGTGGACGGAGGCTTCCTGCCGTTCCTGGGCGAGGGCCGCGCGGAGGTCCTCGACCCTGTCGGCCGCGATGGTGAGCACCGCGTGGACTGGCTGTGCGTTGCTGTCGCCGAAGAGCCAGTTCTCCGGGGAGTTGTCCCCGGTGTCCCCGAGCATTCCGGCGCGCACGGCCGAGCCCTGCTTGAACGCGTGCTGTGTCGTGCCTTCCGCCGTACCGGGGAAGGGGTCCATGCCCGTCAGCGTCTGCATGCCGCCATGGGTGAAGCTGACGCTGCGCCATACGGCGGTCAGAGCCTTGGGGTCGTCACCGCCCGTGTTGCCGCGTGCCTTGCTGAAGGCCGCGTTGAACGCGGCGACCTGCCGGGTCGTGGCGATGCGCGGCTTCAGGCGACGCAGCCAGGTGCGTGCCCGTGTCGCGTCGTCGAACTTCAGGAACAGCAGCTGTACGTGGTCCTTCTTGAAGCCGGCGAGCACATCGCCCTGGATTTCCGTGCTCTCCCGCAGTGCCAGGTCTGTCATCGTGTCTCCAGTTCCTCGGGTTATCGGGCATGGGATTCCTGCGTCGGGCAGCGGGCGGCGTCAGCCTGTGTTCGGCGGGCCGAAGGACACGAACTTGGCGACGCTCGGTACGCCGTCCTCGTTGAGGAGGAAGAGCATGTAGTAGCCCGGTGGCGCGGCTTCCGCCGTGGGCGGCGCCTGCAGTTCGAGGGATCCGTCGGTACGGCTCTTGATGCGGACGTCGAGATGGCGCTGGCTGAAGTTCACCGCATGGGTCGCGGTCGTCGGGGCCAGCAGGACGGCTCGCTTGATGTCCGCGGCGTCCGACGTCAAGACCGTGAAGCGGTCGTCGTAGCGGACTGTGCCCCGGGGCACCGCAGAGAGGTCGGGGCGCGCACCGTTGTGCAGATAAGCCGGCTCGTAGATCTCGATGGAGCCGTCCATGTCGTCTTTGATGTCGGGGTCGTTGGCGATCTGCTGCGCCTCGTCGCCGGTGACCATGATGCGTCCGTCGGGCAGGACCACGGCGTTGGAGTGGTAGCCGCGCGGCAGCCGCTGGGCGGGCCCGAGCTTCCAGTTGCCGTCGGCGTCGCGCATCTCGGTCTGCCGGTACTTCAGGTCGGCGTTGGGGTTGTAGAGCCCGTTCCCGTAGTCGCGGATGTCGTAGGCGCCGTTGACGGTGAACAGCGTTCCGTCGGGCAGGATCAGGGTGTCGTCCTGCGTACGGCCGAAGGCGCGGGCGTCCCTCGTCTTCCACTGGCCTCCGACGAGCTGGTACGTGTTCGGGTCGTCCCGGTCGCCGCCGAGGACGAGGACGGAGTCGGGGCCCTTGAAGCCGGCGGGCAGCGGTACCGCGGAGCCGTAGTTGCGCAGGAGGGCGCCGGGCCGGTCGGGCAGGCTCGTGCGGGTCTCGGTGACCGGGTTGAAGAGCCACTGCTGATTGCGGTCGCGGCCGAGGCCGTAGATCTTGCCGTCACGCAAGGAGAACAGATGCGGATAGTCGTGCTTGTACGGGGCTTCCGCCTTGAAGACGTCCACGGGCACGTTCTCGGGGACGTCGGTCTTCGTGGTCGGGACCGGGTGGCCGAGTGCCGGGAAGCGTTCCACGACGGGCGTGGGCGTGCCCCAGCCGATCTCCGACTGCCCGGACATGATGAGGATCCGCCCGTCGGCACCGGTCACGGTGCTCGGGTACCAGCGGCCCACGGACATCTGCTCGTTGAGCGACCAGGTCTCCGTCCAGGGGTCGAAGACGAGGGACAGTTTGGCGCCGGAGCCGTGGTTGCCGCCGAGATTGCCGCCGAAGACGCCGAGCATCCCGTTGGGCAGAAAGGCGTGACCGGCGCAGAAGAACGGCGCGGGACGGGGTTCGTTCTTGCCGTCCGGCATGTTCACGGTGGGCGGCGTGACCTCCTTGAACGCGTCGGGGCCGCGGCCCTTGGCCGGGTCCCACAGATGCGCCCGGCCCGCGTTCTCCTTGCCGATGATCTCGGTGGGGGCGGTCTCCTTCGTGGGGTTGGTCTCCATCCTCTCGAAGGAGAACATCAGGACCTTGCCGGTGGGCAGTTGCGCCACGTGCACGGCGAAGTCGGGTGACGGGAAGTACTCCTTGAAGGCGCCGTACTCCTGCGCGCTGAACGTGGAGTTGTGCTGCGCCTGGGACTTGGTGAGCGACTCCAGCCGTGCCGTACGGGTCGGCTGTGGGTAGTCGCCGAGGTCCGCGACCCCCTTGCGGGCCCTGGCGTGTGCCTCGGCGTGCTCCTGGCCGAGGACGGCGGCCTCGGCCTTGTCGACGGCGACTTTGCCGCCGGTGTCACGTTCCGTCTCAGGGGTGACGGAACGCGGGTCCGACGCGCCGTCGTGAGCGGTGGCGGGGAGGGCGGTGGCGAGGGGGGTGGTCAGGGCGGAAATGACGGCACAGGCGGAGATCAGCCTGGACAGCCGTGGTCGTGACATGGGACTCCTCATGGCCTGTCGGCCTCCGCGTGCATGACTGTCCCCGCGGGGGCGGGGCGTGAAGATGTAGACGGAATAGGCCGAATGTTACTGACTGTAACATGTGAACACACAGGGTAATCGTGTGCAAGTACGGAGAGTCAGTGTTCGACCGGGCGGGCGTATGTTTCCGGGCCGGTCGGGGCGGTGGGTCGGCCTTCAGCGCACAGGTGGGCGCGGGCTTCGTCCGTGCCGTCGGGCAGGTTCTGCGGGGCCGGGTGAATGTCTGCTATTTCCCGGTATGGCGAACCGTCGCGTGCCAGACTGGACGTAGAGGGAAGCGGCAACCGGAGACGCCGGGCCTCGCGTCTGATTCCCGAACCGTCGCGCGCAATGTGCATGTGCTCGGGAGGACCGTCGAAACATCAGCCGTGGCCCGGTTACTCCGTGACACGGCATCAGGGCGTGGCGGTGCGCTGTTCATCACAGGAGAGCCGGGGGTGGGACGGACCACCCTGCTCCGCAGGATCCTCACCCTCGACGCCACCTTCCGATCGGCGTACTTGGCGGGCACTGCCGCCGAATCATCACCGCGGACCACCGCTGCTCCGCCGCCACGTCCGCAATCCGCCCGGCTGTCAGCGGCGTACCGGAACTGCGGCTGGGACCGCTGGACCCGGCCGACGCGCGGACCCTGCTCCAGCAGTCCGCCCCGTCTCAGCTCCGGCGTTATGTCGCCGAGCGGCTGATCGCCGTCGCGGAGGGCAATTCGCTCGCACTCACTGAACTGCCGGCCGCCCTCACACCGGGCCAGTGTGCGGGAAACGTGCCGCTCGACGACCCGCTCATGGCCGGAGCCGCCGAGCACGTACCGGTGCTGCTGGGAAAGGCAGTGGCTCTTGCGTGTGAGCCCCGGATCCGTTGTGCGGATCCGGGGCACAACCTGTTCAGGCCGCCTCGGGAAAGTGGCAGGCGACCTGCCGCGGTTCGCCCGGTGCGGCGGTCCGCAGCAGTGGCGCCTCGGTCCGGCACACGGCCTGGGCCTTGGCGCAGCGCGGGTGGAAGGTGCAGCCCGGTGGGGGAGCGGCCGGGCTCGGCGGGTCGCCGAGGAGCGTGATGCGCTCACGGGCCCGCTCGGCCGCGGGGTCGGGCAGGGGCACCGCGGAGAGCAGCGCCCGGGTGTAGGGGTGGGCCGGGGCCGCGTACACCCTTTCCTTGTCGCCGATTTCGACGATCCGGCCGAGGTACATGACGGCGACCCGGTCACATACCCGCTTGACGACCGAGAGGTCGTGGGCGATGAAGACGTACGCGAGCCCCAGTTCCTGCTGGAGCCGTTCCATGAGGTTGACGATCTGGGCCTGCACGGAGACGTCGAGGGCGGAGACGGGTTCGTCGGCGACGACGAGCCGGGGGTTGGTGGCGAGCGAGCGGGCGATGCCGATGCGCTGCGCCTGGCCGCCGGAGAACTCGTGCGGATAGC
Organism: Streptomyces sp. SLBN-118; assembly: GCF_006715635.1. Lineage (NCBI taxonomy): Bacteria > Bacillati > Actinomycetota > Actinomycetes > Kitasatosporales > Streptomycetaceae > Streptomyces > Streptomyces sp. SLBN-118. The sequence continues at coordinate 938,305 of NZ_VFNP01000001.1, read as the reverse complement.
GGTCGATGTGCTCGGGGATGAGCCCCACCAGGTCCATCAGCTCGGCCGCGCGCTTGCGTGCCATGGCCGCTGAACTCCCCTGCGCCAGCAGGGGATCGGAGATGATCCTGGCCACGGTCTGGCGTGGGTTGAGGGAGGAGTGCGGGTCCTGGAAGACCATCTGGAGCTTGCGCCGCAGGGGTTTGAGCTTGCGCTGGGAGAGGTGGCTGATGTCGTGGCCGTCATAGCTGATCGTGCCTGTGGTGGGTTCGAGCAGCCGTACGATCATGCGGCCGGTGGTGGACTTGCCGCAGCCCGACTCCCCGACCAGGCCCAGCGTTTCCCCGGGTGCCACGTCGAAGCTGATGCCGTCCACGGCCCGCACGGGAGCCGCACCGCGACGCCTTCCAGGGAAGGCCATCGTGACATCCCGCACGCTGAGGAGTGGCTGAGCTGTACTGGTCATGAGGGGACGCCTTCGTACGCGGGGAAGTGGCAGGCGGCCGGATGGCCGACCGGTCCGGAGAGCAGGGGCCGCTCGGTGTCGCAGCGCAGCCGCTCGCTGGGAGAGCCGTCGGCCGCCCGGACGCAGCGGGGCGCGAACGCACAGCCGGATGCGGGGGCCAGCAGGGACGGGGGGCTGCCGGGGATCGCTCGCAGCGGCACGTCGTCGGCGTCGTCGAGACGAGGAAGCGAGTCGAGCAGGCCCCTGGTGTAGGGGTGGGCGGGGGTTGCGAACAGGTCGTCCACCGGGGCCTGTTCGGCGGCGCGCCCTCCGTACATCACCAGGACCTCGTGGGCGACCCGGGCCACCACACCCAGATCGTGGGTGATCATGACGACGGCAAGCTCGCGCTCCTCCTGCAGTCGGGCGATCAGCTCCAGGATCTGGGCCTGGACGGTGACGTCGAGGGCGGTGGTCGGTTCGTCCGCGATGAGCAGCTCGGGCTCGCAGGCGAGCGCCATTGCGATCATCACGCGCTGCCGCATGCCGCCGGAGAACTGGTGCGGATACTCTCCGGCGCGACGCTCGGGCTCGGGGATACCGACCTCGGCGAGCATCTCCACGGCCCGTCTGCGGGCCACGGAGCGGCGGGAGTTGAAGTGGACCCGGTGGTGTTCTGAGATCTGCTCACCGACCGTGTAGTACGGGTGGAGGCTGGAGAGCGGGTCCTGGAAGATCATCGCCATCCTGCGGCCGCGCAGGCGGTTCAGCTCCCGCTCCGGGATCCCCACCAGCTCCTGCCCGTCGAGGCTGATCGAGCCGGTGACCTCGGCGCCGGTGTGCAGTCCGAGCACGGCCATCGAGGTCACCGACTTGCCGGAGCCCGACTCGCCGACGATGCCGAGCGTGCGGCCCCGGTGGACGTCGAAGCTGAGCGAGTCCACAGCCCTTACGGGCCCGTGCTTCGTGGCGAAGGTGACATTCAAGTCCCTGACGCTCAACAGAATCTTAAGGTCAGTCATCAGAGCCTCACCCTCGGATCGACGACGGCGTACAGCAGGTCGACAGCCAGGTTGGCCACGACGATGAACGTGGCGGCGAGCAGCGTCACGCCGAGGATGACCGGCTGGTCGCCGCTCGTCAGCGCGCCGTAGAAGAGCCGCCCGATGCCGGGTAGTCCGAAGATGGACTCGGTGATCACGGCACCGGCGAGCAGCCCGCCCAGGTCCATGCCGAAGATGGTCAGGATCGGGGTCATGCCGGCGCGCAGGCCGTGCTTGACGACGACCGTGCGGCGCGGAAGGCCCTTGGAGCGGGCGGTGCGGATGAAGGGCTCCGCCATCGTCTCGATCATCGAGCTGCGGCTCTGGCGCGCGTACATGGCCGCGTACAGGATCGCGAGCGCCAGCCATGGCAGCAGCAGATTGCTCGCCCAGTCCAGGGGATCGGCGCCGAAGGCCACGTACTGCGGATAGGGGAGCAGACCCGCGACCCGGATCAGTCCGTAGATCAGCATCATCGAGGTGAAGTACACCGGCAGGGAGGCGGCGCCGACCGCGCCGACCATCAGGACCCGGTCGACGAGGGTGTCCTTGCGCAGGGCCGCGGTGACCCCGGCGGACAGGCCGAGCAGCAGCCACAGCGCGGCCGCGCCGAACGCGAGCGAGGCGGAGACCGGGAGCCGGTCCATCAGCAGGCCCCAGACGGACTCGCTGTTCTCGTACGAGTAGCCGAGGCAGGGGAAGCCGCAGTGCAGTGCGTACTGGCCGGTGCCGAGGGTGCGGCCGGTGAAGATTCCGCTGAGGAAGTCCCAGAACTGCCGCCAGATCGGCTGGTCGAGGCCCATGTTCGCCCGGATCGCCTCCAGGCGTTCGGCGCTGCACGACTTGCCGCAGGCCGCGGCGGCGGGGTCGGAGGGCAGGACGTAGAAGATGGTGAAGGTGACGGCGGCGATCGCGAGCAGTACTCCGATCACGGCGATCAGCCGGCGGCCGACGTACATGATCATGTGCGGCTTCCCCTCGGGTCGAGGATGTCCCGCAGCGCGTCGCCGAGGAGGGTGAACGCGAGCACGGTCAGGAAGAGACAGATGCTCGGGATGACGAAGTACATGGGGTCCGTGTCGTAGAAGGCGACGCTCTCGGCGATCATCTGGCCCCAGGAGGGGGTGGGCGGGCGGACGCCGACGCCCAGATAGCTCAGGGCCGCCTCGGTGGCGATCATGCCCGGGATGATCAGGGTGGTGTACGCGATGACGGGCCCCGCGACCCCCGGGAGGATGTCACGGGTGAGGATCCGCCAGGGCCCCGAACCGCCCACCCGCGCGGCGTCGACGTATTCGCGGTGCTTGAGCGAGAGCGTCTGGCCGCGGACCACCCGGGCGATGCCGGGCCAGCCGAACAGGCCGATGACGGCGGTCATCAGGACGATCCGGTTGACGTCCTTGGCCACGGACATCATCGCGATCATGAAGATGAGGGAGGGGAAGGACATGGTGAGGTCCATGAGCCGGCTGAGGACCGTGTCGGTGCGGCCGCCGAAGTAGCCGGCCGCGATCCCGGCCGCCGTCCCGGCGACCACGACGATCGCGGTCGCGGTGAAGGCGATCAGCAGGGAGACCTGGGCGCCGTGCAGGACCCGGGCGTACAGGTCTCGGCCCGTGACGGGTTCGACGCCCAGCCAGTGGTCGGCCGAGATCCCGCCGAGCGGACCGATCGGCTGCCCGCCCAGGTAGGGGTCGACGGCGAACTTGTCGAACTCGTCGGGCGACCAGCCGCCGAGCCCGCTGAGCAGCGGGGCGGCGGCGGCCATGACGACGAACAGGACGACAATGACGAGGGAGATCTTGACGGAGGTGCGGCGGCGCAGTTCCGCGCGGGCCAGCTGCCAGGGGCCGCTGCCCGCCGGAACCTCAATCGGTGCGGTTGTGGTGGCCATGATCTGACGAGCCCTCAGCCCTGGCTCTTGGAGGGGTCCTTGAGGCCGACCGAGGCGTAATCGAGCTGACCGCCGAAGGAGGTCTGACCGTAGGCGCCCGCGATGTTGCTGCCGAGCACGAGGGGCCAGCGGCGGACCAGGACGGGTACGGCGGGGGCCTTGGCGAGGATCTCGCCGTCCAGCTGCTGCCAGGCGGTGTTGGCCTGCTTGGCGTCGGTCATGGCGGCGATCTCGTCCATCCGCTTCATCGTCGGCTCGTCGCGGAAGAGCGAGTGGTTGCCGGAGTTGCCCTTCTCCTTGATGTAGCGGCCGTCGAAGACGAACGGCAGGAAGGTGGAGCCGGACGGGTAGTCGGGGCACCAGCCCGTGTACGCGATGTCGGTGCGGTTCTTGGTGTCGCCGATCGTCGCGTAGAACGCCGACGGGTCGACGGTCTCGATGGTCACCTTGATCCCGGCCTTGCCCAGCGACTGCTGGATTGCCTCGGCCCGCCCCTTGTCCCCGGTCGAGACGGTCATCTTCGTCTCGAACCCGTCCGGCTTGCCCGCCTCCTTCAGCAGCTGCTTCGCCTTCTCGACGTCACCGGTCGCGGGAATCCTCAGTGTGTCGGGCTGCTTGCCGTTGAAGAGGGTGGCGGGCATGTAGGCGGTGGACAGGTCATTGAACGCCGGCCCGCCGGAAGCTGTGAGGACCAAGTCCCTGTCGAGCACGTACTGCACCGCCTTGCGGAGCCTCACATCGTTGAACGGGGCCCGGCCGGTGTGCATTTGGACCATGTCCGTGCAGTTGGTCGACTCGGCGATCAGCCGCCCCCGCACCTCCGCGTTGGGCAGCACCTTGGCCGCGCTCTCCGGCCGCAGCGCACCCCAGGAAACGGCGGAGGAGTCGGCGCCCTGGCTGGCGATCAGCCGGTCGTCGATCTGGTTCGCCTTGAGCCCCATCACCATGACCAGCTTGTCCGGATACGCCTTGCGCACCTCGTCGGTCGAGGCGTCCCAGTTGGTGTTGCGCACAAGCACCAGCTTCTTGCCGCGCTGGTACGACTCGATCTTGTACGGACCCGAGGAGAACGGCCGGTTGTCGTACTGAGGCCCCTTGTCCTGCCCCTTGGGTACCGGGGCGAAGGTCGGCATGACGGTGGCGCTGGCGAACTCCGCGAAGGGCTTGCGGAGTTCGAAGACGATCGTGTGGTCGTCGGGCGTCTTGATGGAGCCGAGGTGCTTGCCCCCGGCCGGCCCCTGGTAGCCCTCGGCGCCGGCCAGGTAGCGGGCCGCGTAGTCGGCGCCGCCGGGCAGGTCGGGGGAGAAGGACCGCTCCACGTTGTACTTGATGTCCTGCGCGGTGACGGGCGTGCCGTCCTCGTACTTGATTCCCTGCTTGAGGTGGAAGGTCCAGGTCTTGGCGCCGTTGGAGGAGGTGCCGAGGTCGGTCGCCAGGTCCGGGACGAGTTCACCGCCCGCCGTGCCCGGGGCTGCCTTGTAGGTGACCAGGGTGCGGTAGAGCAGCCGGGTCCCGAACTCCATGTCGCTCATCACCCAGTTGCGGGCGGGGTCCAGGTGGGTGAAGTCCTGGTTGGACAGGACAGTGAGGGTGCCGCCCTTTTGCGGAGTGCCGCCGACTGCCTCGCCCTGGTTGGCGGTCGCCGGGTTCTTGCCTCCGCCGGAGCCCTGGCCCCCGCTCGGGTGCTTTGAGCCGGAACAGCCGGCTGCGCCGAGTGCGATGGTCGCCGCCAGGGCGGTGGCGACGGCGGTGAGGGTGCGCTTGTTCATCAGTGGTCACTCCGAGAACAGTCGGCCAGTCAGAAAACTGGAATGTGACCGGTAACATAGTAATGTGAAATTGTACTCTCAAGGCATTGGCACGTCCGTTACTCATCTGTGTCCGAGGAGGCCCAGTTGAACGAGTCAGTAACAGCCGGGATTGGCGTGGTGAGCCATGATCTGCCCGTCTCATCCGAGTTCGCGTCCTTCATGGCGGGCGACTGGGCGGACACCTCGTTGCCCGAGGAGATCAGGCTGACCGTCGCCGACCTGACCCCCGCCCGGCGCGACCGGCTCTCGGCCCACTTTCCCGGGGAGCGCCTGATCGTCCCTGCGGGAGAACTGAAGGTCCGCTCCAACGACTGTGACTACCGCTTCCGGCCGCACAGTGCCTACACCTGGCTGACGGGCCTCGCCGGAGAGGAGCAGGCTGGGCACGTCCTGGTCCTTGAACCGGACGGGCCGAGCGGTCATGAGGCGGTGCTGTACATCCGGCCCCGCTCCCTGCGCACCGGTGAGGCGTTCTACCGGGACCGCCGCTACGGCGAGTTCTGGGTCGGGCGCCGTCCCGACCTCGCGGAGGCCGAGCGGATGACCGGCATCAGATGTGTACACCTGGACGGGTACGGCGACCTGCCGCCCGGCAGGAACGCGGCATCGGATGCGGAACTTGCCGCAGTGCTGAGCGGGTTGAGGCTGGTGAAGGACGCCTGGGAGCTCGGCCAGCTCCAACTCGCGGTCGACCACACCGTCACCGGCTTCGAAGATGTCGTACGGGCTCTGCCGCGCGCCCTTGCCCATCCGCGCGGCGAGCGCTGGATCGAAGGCGTCTTCGGTCTGCGCGCCCGCGTCGAGGGCAACGGCACCGGCTACGAGACCATCGCGGCCTCCGGCGCCCATGCCTGCGTGCTGCACTGGATACGCAACGACGGGCCGCTGGACGCACGGCAGTTGCTGCTCCTGGACGCGGGTGTGGAGACCGACAGCCTCTACACCGCGGACATCACCCGCACCCTCCCGCTCTCCGGGCGCTTCTCCTCGGTGCAGCAGCAGGTGTACGAACTCGTCCTCGCAGCACAGGAAGCGGGCATCGCGGCCCTGAAGCCGGGCGCGAGCTTCCGTGACTTCCACCGGGCCTGCATGCGGGTGATCGCCGAAGGGCTCAAGGAATGGGGGGTGCTGAAGAGCGCCGAGGGAGACTTCCATCGCCGGTACACCCTGTGCAGCAGCGGGCACATGCTCGGCCTGGACGTCCACGACTGCGCACAGGCGAGGGCCGAGGTGTACCTCGACGGGATCCTGGAGGAGGGGCAGGTCCTGACCGTCGAACCCGGGCTCTACCTCCAGCCCGACGACGAGACACTGCCCCCTGAGTTGCGTGGCATCGGCGTACGCATCGAGGACGATCTGGTGATTACCTCGGAGGGGGCACGACTGATGTCCGACGCGCTGCCAAGGACGCCGGCCGCCATCGAGGCGTGGATGGGCACCCTGCTGGAGGGGTGAGCCGTCGGCGGATCACGCGAAACACTTGGCATCGCCAGTGTAATGTGAAATATTACTAGCGTGCCCACGAGAACCTCGGACCTCATCGTTGTCGGTGCCGGCGTGGTCGGCGCGGCCTGCGCCTACTACGCGGCTCGGGTCGGCCTCTCCGTCACCGTGATCGACCGCGGCCCCGTCGCGGGCGGCACCACGGGGGCCGGCGAAGGCAATCTCCTGGTCTCCGACAAAGAGCCCGGACCCGAACTCGATCTCGCAATGCTGTCCGCCCGGCTGTGGCGGGAGCTGGCCGAACTGCTCCCGCCGCAGATCGAGTACGAGCCCAAGGGCGGTCTCGTCGTCGCCTCCGGTGAGGACGGGATGCGATCGCTGCGCGACTTCGCGGCCGGACAGGAGAAGGCCGGTGTGCGGGCGGAGGAAGTCCCGGGGGACCGGTTGCACGACCTGGAGCCGCATCTGGCTCCCGGCCTGGCGGGCGGCTTCCACTACCCCCAGGATGCGCAGGTCATGCCGGCCCTGGCAGCCGCGCATCTGCTGCGCGCGGGGGGTGATCGGGTGCGTCTTTGCCTCGGCGAGGAGGTCAGGGGCCTGCTGACCGCGGCGGACGGATCGGTGCGGGGGGTGCGTACCGTGGCCGGCGAGGTGCATGCCCCGTACGTGATCAATGCGGCCGGTACCTGGGGTGGCGAGTTCGCCCGGCTCGCGGGCGTCGAGCTTCCTGTGCTGCCGCGCCGCGGTTTCGTACTCGTCACGGAACCCCTGCCGCGCGTGGTGCGGCACAAGGTGTACGCGGCCGACTATGTTGCCGATGTCGCCAGCGGCTCGGCTGCGCTGCAGACCTCGGCGGTGGTCGAGGGCACCCCCGCGGGCCCGGTCCTGATCGGCGCCAGCCGGGAACGGGTCGGCTTCGACGTCACGCTGTCGACCGAGGTGCTGCGCCGCCTGGCGGCACAGGCCACCGCACTGTTCCCGTTCCTGGCCGGGGTCCGGGCGATGCGGACATATGCCGGGTTCCGCCCGTACCTGCCCGACCATCTGCCGGCCATCGGCCCCGATCCACGGGTGCACGGCTTGCTGCACGCCTGCGGTCACGAAGGCGCGGGGATCGGTCTTGCCCCGGCCACGGGGCTGCTCATCGCACAATCACTGGTCGGTGGTGAGCCATCCCTGGACATGGGCCCGTTCAGGCCCGACCGCTTCGAAGTCGCCGTCTGACCCGTCAGCTATGAGAGGAGGCCCGCAGTGGCCCGTACCCCAGCCGAACTGGTGGGAGCGAACCCCGGCCCGTCATTCGAGATCACGATGGACGGCCGCCCGGTCACCGCCCTGCCCGGGCAGTCCGTCGCCGCGGCCCTGTGGTCCGCGGGCATCCTCGCCTGGCGCACCACGCGCAACACCGGCCGCCCGAGGGGTGCCTTCTGCGGCATCGGGCAATGCTACGACTGCCTTGCCATCGTCAATGGGGAGCCCAACCACAGGGCCTGCCTGGTGCCTGCCCGCCCCGGCGACGTGATCACCACCCAGGAGGGACACGGTCATGCCGATCTCGGCGTCTGATCCCTACGACCTCGCGGTGATCGGAGCGGGCTCCGCCGGTCTCGCGGGCGCCGTCACGGCAGCCGGACTGGGCTTGTCCGTGGCCCTGCTGGACGCCTCGCCCCAGACGGGCGGGCAGTTCTACCGGCATCCTGCGCGGGCCATCGGCGCGGCGCGGCCCGAGGCCCTGCACCATGACTGGTCCGCCTTCGCGCAGCTGCGCCGGCGACTGGAGCAGAGCGACGTCAGCCTTCTGCGCGGACACCATGTCTGGGCCGTCACGAAGGAGGAGGGCGCCCTGTGGGCGGTGCACGCCGTCACCGGGGCCGACGGCACGGCGGAGCGGTCGGTGCGGGTGCGGGCCCGTGCGGTGCTGCTCGCGACCGGGGCGTACGAACGCCAACTGCCCTTTCCCGGCTGGACCTTGCCGGGTGTCGTGGGTGCCGGGGGAGCGCAGGCCATGCTCAAGTCCGGCTTGGTGCTGCCCGGTAAGCGCGTTGTCGTGGCGGGCAGCGGGCCCCTGCTGCTCGCGGTCGCCTCCTCGCTCGCCACCGCCGGCGCGCAGGTCCCGGCCGTGATCGAGGCGTCCGGCTATCTGGGGTACGCCCGCCATCCCCGCGCGCTCGCGGCCAACCCGCGCAAATGGGTCGAGGCGGCGGTCCACGGTGCCGCTCTGCTCCGGCATCGCGTACGGGTGCGGCTGCGCAGCGCGGTCACCGAGGTGCATGGCACCGACCGGGTGGAGGCCGTCACCGTCAGTCGCCTCGACCTCGACTGGCGTCCCGTCCAGGGGTCGGGGCGCCGGATCGAGTGCGACGCGCTGGCCGTCGGGCACGGCCTGGTCCCCCAGATCGAACTGGCCACCGCACTCGGCTGCGCCACCCGCCCGCTGCCCGACGGAACATCCGCCGTGGCTCTGGACGGGCTTCAGGAAACCTCTGTGCGCGGTCTGTGGGCCGCAGGGGAGACCGGAGGAGTCGGTGGCGCGCAGCTCGCCCGCTCGGAAGGGGAACTGGCCGGGCTCGCGGCGGCTGCCAGACTGTACGGGCGCCCTGTGCGCGAGGAGCGCGTTCGCGAGCTGCAACGTCGCCGGGACCGGATGCGCGCCTTCGCCGATGCGATGGCCCTCAGTCATGCACCGGCAGCGGGCTGGACCAGCTGGCTGACCGACGGCACGGAGGTGTGCCGCTGCGAGGAAGTGACGGCAGGACGCATCCGCGAAGCCGTCACCGACCTCGGGGCCCGCGACGCACGTACCGTCAAACTGCTCACCAGAGCCGGCATGGGCTGGTGCCAGGGACGGATGTGCGGCGCGGCTGTGGCGTGCCTCGCGGCACGCGGGGGTGCCGTGGAGCCGCCCGTCGAACGCCGTCCGTTCGCTGTGCCCGTTCCGCTCTCGGCACTCGCTTCGCTCGACGAACCCACCGGGGTCCGTACAGACTCGGCACCGGGCGTCGGCGACTGATCCGCGTTTGGCCTTGTGGGCACCGCACATTCACCAGTAAAATGTCACACACTATAGAAGGGTTGACCTGACATGATGGCCACCACCTGGAACAGTACGCGCCCCTGGCGCGGGATCATGGTCGCCACCGCGGTGCCACTGCGGGACGACCTGTCCGTCGACTACGACGCGTACGCCGAGCACGTCTCCTGGCTGATCGAGAACGGCTGCGACGGTGTCGTACCCAACGGCTCGCTCGGCGAATACCAGACCCTCACCGACGAGGAGCGGGCGCGCGTGGTGCGCACCGCGGTCGATGCGGCGGGCGGCGCGCGGGTCATGCCCGGCGTCTCCGCCTACGGCAGCGCCGAGGCCCGGGGCTGGACGGAGCAGGCGGGCGAATCGGGCTGCGGCTCGGTCCTCCTGCTGCCCCCGAACGCCTACCGGGCCGACGAGCAGGCCGTGCACGCCCACTACGCCGAGGTCGCCCGGTCCGGGGTCCCGGTCGTCGCGTACAACAATCCGCTCGACACCAAGGTGGATCTCACGCCCGGCATGCTGGCCCGGTTGCACCAGGACGGCAATATCGTCGCCGTGAAGGAGTTCACCGGCGATGTACGGCGCGCATACGAGATCGCCGAACTCGCCCCGGAACTGGATCTGCTGATCGGCGCGGACGACGTCCTGCTCGAGCTCGCCATGGCCGGTGCGGTCGGCTGGATCGCCGGCTACCCCAACGCCTTCCCCGCCAGCTGCGCCGAGCTGTACCACGCCGCTGTCGCCGGCGACCTGGACACCGCCCTGCCGCTCTACAAGTCCCTGCACTCGCTGCTGCGCTGGGATTCGAAGACGGAGTTCGTCCAGTCCATCAAGCTGTCCATGGACATCGTGGGCCGCCGCGGTGGCCCCTCCCGCCCGCCGCGCTTCCCGCTCACGGGGGCGATCGAGGCGGGCGTGCGGGCCGCCACCGAGAAGGCCGTCGCCGACGGCCACCACTGACACCCGCCCGCTGACCGAAAGGAAGCCCGTGCGTACGCGCCATGTCTTCCACGCAGTCGACTCACACACCGAGGGCATGCCCACGCGGGTGATCACCGGTGGCATCGGGGTCATCCCCGGCGCCACCATGGCCGAGCGCAGGCTGCACTTCATCGAGCACCTCGACCACATCCGGACGCTCCTGATGTACGAGCCACGTGGCCATGCCGCCATGAGCGGTGCCATCCTCCAGCCGCCCACCCGCCCCGACGCCGATTTCGGAGTCCTCTACATCGAGGTCTCAGGGCTCCTCCCGATGTGCGGACACGGCACCATCGGGGTCGCCACCGTACTCGTCGAGACGGGCATGGTGCCGGTGAGCGAACCGGTCACCACGGTCCGGCTCGACACCCCGGCGGGGCTCGTGACCGTCGAGGTCCAGGTGGCGGACGGCGCGGCCACAGCCGTCACGTTCACCAATGTGCCGGCCTTCTGCGCGGCTCTGGACAACAAGATCTCCGTGCCCGGCCACGGCACGGTCACCTATGACCTGGCGTTCGGCGGGAACTTCTACGCCTTCGTGGAACTCGACGCGCTGGGGCTGCCGTTCGACCGCACGCGCAAGGACGAGCTGTTGGCCGCCGGGCTGGCCATCATGGACGCGATCAACGCCTCGCCACAGCGGCCCGTGCACCCCGAGCAACCGGAGATCGCCGGAGTCAAGCATGTGTACCTGGCCGCTTCCGGCTCCAACGCCCGCCATTCCCGGCATGCGATGGCCATCCATCCCGGCTGGTTCGACCGCTCCCCGTGCGGCACGGGCACGTCGGCCCGGATGGCCCAGCTGTACGCGCGCAGGCAACTGCCCCTCGGCCGCGACTTCGTCAACGAGTCCTTCATCGGAACCCGCTTCACCGGCCGCCTGATCGAGAAGACCACTGTCGGCGGGCTGCCCGCCGTCGTGCCGACCGTTACCGGCCGCGCCTGGATCACCGGCACCGCCCAGTACTTCCTCGACCCGGACGACCCCTTCCCCGGAGGTTTCCTCCTGTGACCGCCACCGAATCCCTCATCGCATCGCGCAATCCGGCCGACCCGTCCGACGTACTCCTGCAGATTCCGGCGCCCGGCGCCTTCGCGGCGGTCGACGCCGTGGACCGGGCGCGCGCCGCCCAGCCGGGATGGCTGCTCGGCGGGGCGGCCGCCCGCTCGGCCGCCCTCGGTGAGGTCGCCGACGCCATCGATGCCGCGGAGGCCGAGCTGACCGCGCTCGCCGTCCGGGAGGTGGGCAAGCCCCGCGCCGAAGCCCGCGCCGAAGTCGTCCGCACGGCTGCGATCTGGCGCTACTACGCCCAGGCCCCCTACGAGCCCGTCGGCGCCGTCCACGAGACCGCCGTGGGCCCCGGCCTGCTGCTCACCCGCCGCCGGCCGCACGGCGCGGCCGGACTGATCACGCCCTGGAACTTTCCCTTCGCCATTCCGAGCTGGAAGGCCGCCCCGGCGCTCGCGGCCGGGAACGCGGTCGTCCTCAAGCCCGCCCCCGAGGCCACCGCCTGTGCCGGGCGCCTGGGCGAGATCATCCAGCGGGCCCTGCCGGCAGGGGTGTTCACCGTCCTGCCCGGCGGGGCGACCGAGGGGAACGCGCTCGTCTCCTCCGCCGATGTCGTCTCCTTCACCGGTTCGACCGCCGTGGGCCAGGCCGTCGCGCGTGCCGCCACGGCCCGGGGCATCCCGGTCCAGGCCGAGATGGGCGGCCTGAACGCGGCCATCGTCCTCCCGGACGCGGACATCGAGCAGGCCGCAACCCACATCGCCGCCTCGATCGCCGGGTACGCGGGCCAGAAGTGCACCGCCACCAGCCGGGTGATCGCGGTCGGCGCGGCCCTGGACCCCCTGCGCGAGGCGCTCTCGGAGGCACTGCGGGCCGTCCAGGTCGGCGATCCGTCCGATGCGGCGACTGTGTGCGGGCCGCTGATCAACCAGCACGCCCGCGACCAGGTCTGCGACGCCTGGCACGGCCTGTGCGCGCTGGCCGGCGGCACCGTGCCCGACAGGCCTGGCTGGTATGCGGCCCCGACTCTGGTCGAGAAGGTCCCCCCGGGGCACCGGCTGCTGCGCGAGGAGGTCTTCGGACCGGTCGCGGCGCTGCTGCCCGCCGACGACCTGGCCCACGCGGTCCGGATCGGCAACTCGGTGCCGTACGGCCTGGTCACTTCGGTGCACACCGCCGACCTGGACACGGCCCTGCACGGGTTCGACCGGCTCGACACCGGGATGATCAGGATCAACGCGCCGTCCACCGGCGTCGACTTCCACCTGCCGTTCGGAGGCGCCAAGACATCCAGCCACGGGCCGCGCGAACAGGGCCGGGCGGCACTGGAGTTTTACACCTCCAGCCGGACCTACACCCTGTCACCTGCAAGAACAATATGACATTGTAGGATGCCGACCTGCTCGGCATGAAAGGATCACCACCGTTATGGGGCACCTGAAGCACCGCGATCTCAGCGCCACCCGGGAGCGGCTGCGTGACCAGGTCGCCCACGCTCTGCGGGCCGCCCTGATCTCCGGTGAGCTGCGGCCCGGTGAGGTGTATTCGGCGCCGGTCCTTGCCGAGGACTTCGGTATCTCCGCCACGCCCGTGCGGGAGGCGATGCTCGACCTGGCCCGTGAGGGCCTGGTCGAGCCCGTGCGCAACAAGGGCTTCCGGGTCACCGAAGTCAACGAGCGCGACCTCGATCAGTACACCGAGATCCGTGCGCTGATCGAGATCCCCATGGTCGGCCGGATCACCCGCAGCGCCACACGCGAGGATTTGGAAGCGCTGCGCCCGGTCGCCGAGGAGATCGTCCGGGCCGCCCGTGACCACGACCTGATCGGATACCTGGAGGCCGACCGGCAGTTCCATCTGACGCTCCTCGCCCTCTCCGGCAACGACCGCCTCGTCGAGACCGTCGGTGACCTGCGCAAGCGCTCGCGCCTGTACGGGCTCACCGCCCTGGACGAGCGAGGCGAGCTGATTCCCTCGGCCGAAGAGCACCTGGAACTCCTCGACCTGATGCTCGCGGGCGATGCCAAGGGCGCGGAGAAGTGCATGGCCAGGCACCTGGGACATGTCCGCTCGCTCTGGGCCAAGAGCGAGACCGCGGCGAAGTCCGGCAGGGTGCGGGCCCGGTCGGGGCAAACCGCAGCCCACTGAGACGGCAGGGGCCCTCCATAACCTGGGGTTATGGGGAGGCGGGGGCTCCCCGCCGACGGCTGGTCACAGCATGCTGACTGTGAAATGTCACACTTCATGCTGCGGCCCCCTGGGCCAAGAAAGGGACCATGAATCCCGCCAACGCGACCGTCGACCACGTCGTCACCGTTCCCCTGGACCACTCCGCCCCGGGCGGGCCGGACATCCAGATCTTCGCCCGCGAGGTCGTCGACCCGGCTCGTACGGGCGAGCGGCTGCCCTGGCTGCTCTATCTGCAGGGCGGTCCGGGCGGCAAGTCGCCCCGCCCGTCAGCCGGTTCACCCGGCTGGCTGGCCAGGGCGCTCAAGACCCACCGGGTGCTCCTGCTCGACCAGCGAGGCACGGGCCGTTCCACACCGGTCACCGCTCGGGTCGCCTCCCGCTTCGGTTCCCCCGCCCGGCTCGCCGCGTATCTCGGCCACTTCCGTGCCGATTCGATCGTTGCCGACGCCGAACTGATCCGCCGTCGCCTCTGCGGTGACGAACCCTGGGAAACGCTCGGCCAGAGCTACGGCGGCTTCATCACCCTCACCTACCTCTCCCGGGCGCCCGAGGGCCTGCGGGCCTGCTACGTGACCGGTGGTCTTCCCGGGCTCGCCGCCACCGCCGACGACGTGTACGCCCGCACCTACCCACGGGTCCGGGACCGGGTCCTTGATTTCTATGCCCGCTACCCGCAGGACGCCTCCCGCCTCCGCAAGATCTCCGATCTCCTCGCGACCGGAGCGGTCCGGTTGCCCGATGGGGACCGGCTCACCACCCGCCGTCTGCGCACCCTCGGCCTCGCCCTCGGCATGGGCGACGGCTTCGAACGGCTCCACTGGCTGCTCGATGAATCCGTGGACGCCGATGGCGAGTTGACCGACACCTTCCTCCATCAGGTGATGAACCAGACCGGCTTCACCGACAACCCGCTGTTCGCCGTGATGCAGGAGACGCTCTACGGGCAGGGCGCCGGCCCGACCGGCTGGGCAGCCTCCCGGGCCCTCGCCGACTTCTCCGAATTCACCGAAGAGGCGGACCCCCTCCTCCTGACCGCAGAAATGATCTACCCCTGGATGTTCCGCGAGATCACGGGCCTACGGCCCTTCGCGGACGCTGCCGACCTACTGGCCGAACACACAGGCTGGCCGCCGCTGTACGACCCCCACCGCCTCGCCGCCAACGAGGTCCCCCTCGCGGCGATCGTCTACCACGACGACATGTACGTCGACGCCGGACTCTCCCTGCGCACCGCGCGCGAGGTCCGCGCCACCCGTGTATGGGTCACCAATGAGTGGGAACACGACGGGATCTCCTCCTCCGGAGGCCGGGTGCTGGCCCGCCTGATGGACCTCGCCGCAGGCCGCGCGTAACCCACCCGTCCTGTCCGTCGACTACCACGCAGCGCAACGCGCACAGCTGTGCCCCGGCTCCACGGCAGCCGGGACACAGTCCTTTGTCGCGGGCCGCACGAACAGGGCCGCGCCGACCTGGAGTTCTACACCTCCAGCCGGACGCACACCCTGTCACCTCCCAAAACAACGTGACACTGTACGTTGGGTTCATACCGAACCGAAGGGATCATCACCTCCATGGGGCACCTGAAGCACACCGATCTCAACGCCACCCGGGAGCGGCTGCGCGACCAGGTGAGCAGCGCCCTTCGGGCCGCCCTGATCTCCGGAGAGCTCCGTCCGGGCGTCGTGTATTCGGCGCCGACGCTCGCTGAGGACTTCGGCGTCTCCGCCACGCCCGTGCGGGAGGCGATGCTCGACCTCGCCCGCGAGGGCCTGGTCGAGCCCGTCCGTAACAAAGGCTTCCGGGTCACCGAAATCAACGAGCGCGACCTCGATCAGTACACCGAGATCCGCGCCCTGATCGAGATCCCCACGGTGGGCCGGATCACCCGCAGCGCCACACGCGAGGAGTTGGAAGCGCTGCGCCCGGTCGCCGAGGAGATCGTTCGGGCGGCCCGTGACCACGACGTGATCGGGTACCTGGAGGCCGACCTGGAGTTCCATCTGACGCTCCTCGGCCTTTCAGGAAACGACCGCCTCGTCGAGACCGTCGGTGACCTGCGCAAGCGCTCGCGCTTGTACGGGCTCACCGCCCTGGACGAGGGCGGCGAGCTGATTCCCTCGGCCGAGGAGCACCTGGAGCTCCTCGACCTGATGCTCGCGGGTGACGCGAAGGGTGCGGAGAAGTGCATGGCCAGGCACCTGGGACATGTCCGCTCCCTGTGGGCGGGCAGGGGCGAGACGTCCTCGGCCGGAACCAAGCGAGCGGCGCGCGGCACGGGGAAGCGCTCCGCCTGAATTGTCGGGCGTAGCGCCGGCGTTGAGAGGGGTCACGAGACCCCGCCCAGATAGGCCTCGGCGACGCGGGAGTCGGCGGACAGTTCGGCCGCAGCCCCCTCCAGTACCGTTTCACCGTTCTCGATCACATACGCACGGTGCGCGATCTTCAGCGCCCCCTTGGCGTTCTGTTCGACGAGGAGCACGGCGGTGCCCCCGCGGTTGATGTCCCGGATCACCTCCATCACGGCGGCGACCATGAGCGGGGCAAGCCCCATCGACGGTTCGTCGAGCATCAGCAGGCGGGGGCGGGCGACGAGGGCCCTGCCCATGGCGAGCATCTGCTGTTCGCCGCCGGACAGCGTCCCGCCGTGCTGGGTCCGCCTCTCGGCCAGCCGGGGCAGCAGTTCGTACACCTCGTCGACCCGTCGGGCCAGTTCGGCCCCGTCGCGCACCAGATATCCGCCGATCAGCAGGTTCTCGTGCACCGTCAGCGTGCTGAAGATCCGCCGCCCCTCGGGGACGTGAACCACCCCGCGTGCGACGATCTTCGGCGGAGACGTCCTGGTGATGTCCTCGCCCTCGTGCACGATGCGGCCCGCAGCGGGTTTGACCAGTCCTGACACGGCGGACAGCGTCGTGGTCTTGCCGGCGCCGTTGTTGCCGAGCAAGGCGACGGTCTCCCCTTCGCCGACGGTGAGGTCGAGGCCGCGCAGCGCCTGCACTCCTCCGTATCTGACTTCCAGGCCGTGGATCTCAAGCATGCTGTGCTCCTTCCCCCACGAGTTCCGTGCGAGCGGCGTGGACCTCGTCGTCGTCGGCATCCCGGCCGAGGTACGCCTCGATGACCGCCGGGTCGCGTCGCACGTCGTCCGGACGGCCGTCCGCGATCTCCTTGCCGAAGTTCAGGACGACCACCCGCTCGGACACCTCCATGACCAGGCCCATGTCGTGTTCGATCAGCGCAATCGCCATGCCCAGTTCCTGGATCCGGCGGATCAGGGTGAGCAGTTCGGCCTTCTCGCCGTGGTTGAGCCCTGCGGCCGGCTCGTCCAGCAGGAGCAGCTTCGGCCGCCGGGCGAGAGCACGGGCGATCTCCACGCGGCGCTGCTCGCCGTAGGGGAGGTTGCGGACGAGGCCGCCGCGGTCACCGCGCAGCTCGACGAAGTCGAGCCACTTGTTGGCCTCGTCGGTGGCCTCGCGCTCGCTGCGACGGTAGCGGGGGGTGTGAAACAACGCGTCGACGGCTCTCTGCCGCAGCCACAGATGCGTGCCCGCCCGTACGTTGTCCAGCACCGACAGCTCGCCGAACAGCCTCAGGTTCTGAAAGGTACGAGCGAGGCCACAGGCGGCGATCGCCGACGGGCGCCGGCCCGTCACGTCCTGACCCGCCAGCCGGACCGTACCCCCGGTCGGCTTGTAGAACCCGCTGACGCAGTTGAACGCGGACGTCTTCCCCGCACCATTGGGGCCGATGACCGAGACGATCTCACTCTCGCCGACCGAGAAGGTGAGGCCGTCGACAGCGCGGACTCCCCCGAAGGCCAGCCGCAAATCCTTGACTTCGAGAATCATTCGTCTTCCTTCGCCGACGAGGCGGTCACGGGAACGCCGAGCGTGCTGGGGGCACGGGACGCCATGTCGTCGGGGTCGCGTACGCGGTGCGGCCACAGGCCTTGGGGACGGAGCAGCATCACGACGATGAGGAGCATGCCGAACACGAAGAACCGGTAGTCCGCCAGGTCCCGCAGCAGTTCGGGGAGCAGGCTGATGACGACGGCGCCGACCACGACACCGCGGGTGGAGCCCATGCCGCCGAGCACGACCGCCATCAGGACGAGGGCGGACTGCAGGAACGTGAAGCTGGCAGGGGACACCGCCGACAGCTGGGCGGCGAACAGGACGCCGGAGAGCCCTCCCCAGACCGCGCCCGCGACATAGGCCGCCAGTTTGACCCGGTACGTATTGACTCCGCTGGCTTCGGCCGCATCCTCGTCCTCCCGGACGAACCGCCAGGCACGGCCGATACGGGAGCGGCCGAGCCGGGCGGCGAACAGCACCGCAACCGCGACGATCACCACGGTGGCGTAGTAGAAGACGACCGGATCGGAGAGCGTGTCGCCGAGCAGCCCGGGGATGCCGTAGATCCCCGAAGGACCGCCGGTGATGTCCAGGTTGTTGGCGACGATCCGGATGATCTCCCCGAAGCCGAGGGTGACGATCGCCAGATAGTCGCTGCGCAGCCGTAGCGTCGGGCCTCCGATCACCACTCCGGCCACCACCGTCACCACAACGACGACGGGCACGGTGGCCAGCAGGGGGAGGTTCAGCCGCGTGGCGAGTATGCCGCCGGTGTACGCCCCGACGGCGAGGAAGGCGGCGAAGCCGAGGTCGAGCAGGCCGCAGTAGCCGACGACGATGTTCAGCCCGACGGCGAGCATCACAAAGACCGCCGCGCTGGTCATCACGTTCAGTGCATAGGGGGTGGCGGTCACGAACGGGGCCAGCAGGCCGATCGCGAGCCCGCCCCAGCCGAGCCTTGGGCTTTCCAGAGCCCGCGTGATGACCGAGGGTCCACGGCGCCTGACCGGCTTGACCGGTGGGTTCTGGTTCTGGACTGCCGTCATCACACGCGCTCCGTGACACGTTCGCCGAGCAGGCCGGTGGGCCGCACGGTCAGGAAGAGGATGAGGAACCCGAAGGCGAACACGTCGCGCCATTCGCCTCCGAACCAGTCGGTGCTGAAGGACTCCAGCAGACCGAGGACGAGGCCACCGAGCATCGTGCCCTTCAGGTTGCCTATGCCGCCGATGACAGCCGCGGTGAACGCCTTGAGCCCGATGATGAAGCCCATCAGGAAGTCGATCTTCCCGTAGTAGGCGCCCGCCATGACTCCGGCCGCTCCGGCAAGGGCCGAACCGATGAAGAACGTACGGGAGATGACCGCATCGACATCGATGCCCATCATCAAAGAGGCCTTCGGGTCCAGCGCGATGGCGCGCATCGCCCGGCCCTGGCGGCTGCGCATGACGAGCGCGTTGAGCGTCAGCATGAGACCGACGGCGACCACCATGAGGACGAGCTGCTGAACAGTGATCTTGGCGCCGAGCACCGACACGGCGGTGCCGTCTAGGCGTACCGGATACACCCGCGGGTTGGGGCCCGCGAAGATGCGGACCCCGTACTCCAGCGCGAATGACGCACCCACCGCGGTGATGAGCAGCGACAGCCGCGGTGCTCCGCGCAGCGGCCGGTAGGCCACCCGCTCGAGCGCGACTCCGCTCAGGCCGGCCACCAGCATCGTCAGCACGAGCACCACGAACAGGGCGACGAGCGAACCGCCGGGAACGGCGCCGAATGTACCGAGCAGCGCGAATCCCGAGAACGCTCCGAGCATGTAGAGGTCGCCGTGGGCGAAGTTGAGCAGTTTGATGATCCCGTAGACCATGCTGTAGCCGAGGGCGACCAGGGCATAGAACGAGCCGACGAACAGCCCGTTCCAGATGAGTTGTGCCATGCGAACCCCTCCGGTTACTTGAGGGAGTCCTGCAGGACGAACTTGCCGTTCCTGACGCCCAGGATCACGAATCCGCCGTTGCTCAGCGTGTGTTCATCGGTGAACTTCAGCGGGCCGGAGAAGATGTCGAAGCCGTTCAGGCCCTCGAGCGCCGTGATGATCTTGTCGCCGTCGGTGCTGTCGGCCTTCTTGATGGCCTCGGCCGCGACCCGCACGGCGTCGTAGGACTGGGTCGAGTACGGGCCGGGCTGGGAGCCGAACTTCTTCTTGTAGGAGGCGATCCAGCTCTCGGCACCCGGAGTGGTTTCGGGGGTCTGGGTCATGGTCGCGTAGACGTCCTTGCCGTTCGCGGCGCCCGCGATCTCGACGAGCTTCGCGTCGACCGAGCCGTCGCCGACGAGGAACTTGCCCTTGTAGCCGGCCTGGCGGAACTGGCGGATCAGCAGGCCGCCCTCCTGGTAGTAGCCGGTCCAGTAGATGTAGTCGGGGTTCGACTTCAGCACGCTGGTGACATTCGGGCTGTAGTCGCTCTCACCGGGGTTGACCGAATCCTCACCGGCCCTGGCCGGAGCGCCGCCCACACCCAGCTTGACCGAGGTGAGGTCGGCGATGTCCTTGGAGTAACTGGTGTTGTCGTCCATGACGGCGACCTTCTTGGCTCCCTCCTTGGTGAGCCACTTGACCGCCGCGACCGCCTGCTGGCTGCCGGTGCCGTTGATGAGGAAGACGTGGTCGAGTTGCTGCGCGACCAGTTCGTTGGAGTTGGCCGCCGGAATGATCATGGGGATCTTCTGCTTGCCGAAGACCGGCAGGGTGGGCAGCGTGGCGCCGGAACAATAGCCGCCGACCGAGACGACCGTGCCTGCCGCAACCAGCTTGCTGGCCGCCGCGACCGCGGTCTTGGGGTCGCAGGCGTCGTCCTCGACCTGCAGCTTCAGCTTCCGGCCGAGCACGCCGCCCTTGGCGTTGATCTCGTCGATCGCAAGCTGTGCGCCGTTCTTCATGTACGGGCCGATGTCCGCGCTGCTGCCGGACATCGGTATGTCCATCCCGAGCACGATGGGGCCGTTGTCGTCAGCCTCGGAGCTGCCGCCGGCCAGTCCGTTGCAGCCCGTGGTGGACAGTGCG
Source organism: Streptomyces sp. SLBN-118 (assembly GCF_006715635.1). Classification (NCBI taxonomy): domain Bacteria; kingdom Bacillati; phylum Actinomycetota; class Actinomycetes; order Kitasatosporales; family Streptomycetaceae; genus Streptomyces; species Streptomyces sp. SLBN-118. Next base: position 917,564 of record NZ_VFNP01000001.1, on the reverse strand, counting down.
GCCACTGCGAAAAGCGAGGTCAGCGCCACAACGCGGGACGTGGCGTGGGCGGTTCGGGGCAGGACGGGGATGGTGGGTCTCTTCACGGGGGCACGCTCCTCTGCGAGGTAATGCGGACGGTCGGGTGGGAGGACCTGGGGGATCGGTAGGCGGGTGACACGGTGAGTGGCAGCCGGCACGTGGCGGCCGGCTCAGGACGCGGCTCTTCCCTCTTCCGGGTATGAGCCGTGGCCGCGCAATGTGCCGTGTGACATTTCACATCGCGCTGGAGTAGTCGGTCAATGGCTGGAACCCGACCGTTATCCAGGCCGGTCTCTCGCAAGCCCCTGCCGGCCCGTCGGACAGGGTGTGGAGCAAGACGCCCTCATCGCGCGGCTCGGATCGAAGACAGTGCCAGCGAACAAGGCGGCTCCGGTCCGGAGTGCCTCGGGACGTGAAGGGGCGGGAGTTCGAGCACCGTACAGCCGAAGCCGGTGATCCGTCCGACGATTGCGGCGGCCTCGAGATCACGCACGGAGAAGACGAACGGTCCGGGGATCAGCAGTACGCCGTAGCTGCCGCGAGCCACCAGGTCCATCAGCCTTTCCAGGCCGGGCAGCGGGCCTGGGGAGCGCAAGCCGTTGTCCAGGTGGATCGAGGGCTCGGGCAGCCCGAGTACTTCGGCGTAGCTGCGAAGTGCGATCCGATGCGTTTCCATTCCCCAGGCATCGAAGGGAAAGCACCGAAGGTATCCCGCGATCCCGGCGGTGCCGTGCACAGTGATGTCGAGGTTCATGCATGTCTCCTCCGCCATCGGATTCCCCGGCCATAAGGGGATTTCCCCGGATGTATGTGGCCGGTGCTTCCAGGAGACGGAGAGAAGGCGGCCACGTCCATGGCCGGACGAACACAGTCCGGTCACCGGTGGCGGCCCGTACCGAAGATCGCTGGGTAGGAGGTACCGGGTGTGGAATGGAACGCTACGTAGTACACAGCCCCCGTGTGCCTATGGGGTCGGCCGCAGCGGCCGACACGCATGAGGTACCGCGGCGACCTATGGGTTGTTGGTGGGCAGGGCGTCGCGGACGGCGTGGCGACTGGTGACGCCGAGCTTCTTGAGGACGCTGGCCACGTGGTGTTCCGCGGTGCGGGGGGAGAGGAAGAGGGCATGGGCGATGTCGCGGTTGGTGGCGCCGGTGGCGAGAAGGCAGGCGACTTCCTGCTCGCGGGGGGAGAGCTGCTCGCCGTAGCTGCGGCGTCCGACCGGCGGGCGGGCTTCGCCGAGGTCGCGCAGAGTGCGCTGGCAGCGGGCGGCGTCGAAGGTGGCCCCCAGGTGCCGGTAGATCTCGTCGATCTCTGTCAGGTCCTGCGCGGCACGGTGGGGCGTGGTGGGGATCAGGGTGCGGGCGGCGTGTTCGGCGGCCTGGGCTGTGGGGTAGGGGCGGCCGATGCCCTGGAAGGTGGCGCGTGCACGGTCGAAGTGATCGCGAGCCCGGGCCGGGTCGTCGTCGCGCAGCAGCAGTCCGAGGCAGAGGTGAAGGTGGGCGGTGGCGGCCGGCGCGTCCTGGCCCTCGATTGCGCGCTCGAAATCCCTGGTCAGCTTCGTGGCCGACTCGGGCCGCGCGGTGGCCAGGGCGGCCTCGACGGCGACCGGAACCACGGCTGAGGCTCTGAGCCAGGGCCCGCCGTGCCGCAGGCTGTCCGCTGCCGGGGCGCTGATCGCCCACGCTGTCTCGGGCTCACCCTGGGCAAGCCTGACCCGGCCGATTCCGGCGGCCGCATCGGCGGTCCAGACCGCGTAGTCACTCGCGTCTCTCGCGGTGGTGTACCTCTTCAGAGCCTGGCTCCACTGTCCGCGGGCTTCGGCGAGTGCCCCCAGAACCAGCGATCCCTCAACCTCCAGCATCAGGATGTCCTGGACTTGGGCGAACAAGGACGCGTAGGCGGCCTCCAGGTCGCCCCAGGCGCCCGAGTACCAGGCGAGTTCCTGGCGCAGTATGCGGCCGATGGCGTCAAGATGCGGGGCACCGGTGCGGTGGGCGAGTTCCTGGCTCTGTTCGAGCAGGGCGCCGACCCGATCGTCGTGGCCGAGATCCAGCGCGGCGTCGGCCGCGTTGTACAGCGCCCTGGCGGTCTGCCTCAGAACGGCCAGGTCTCTGCCTTCCCGGGGCAGGTGGTCGATCAGCTCCCACACCTTCGGATGTCCGAGCTGGGTCAGCACCGCGATCTTGTTGGCGTGCACCGTGGCCCGCGCCGCCTCATCGGGACTGGCCTGCACAGCGCGCTCGGCACGCTCGATCCAGGCCAGTGCTTCCGCGGCGGGCCGCCCTCTGAACGTCGCCCACAGGGCAAGATGACTCATCGCGTGCGCGGCGGTCTCGGGCCGCTGGTCGCCCAGCTCATCGATGGCGCTTTCCAGCTCCCGGATGCCTGCCGGGTCGCCGGCCTGACTGGTGAGGATGAGGCCGAGCCCGACGCGGATCTCACCGCGGGTGGTGGTGGGCAGCTGGGGGTCGGACAGGATTCGTTGCAGGACCGCCACCGACGCCGTGTACTCGACGCTGTAGGTGGCGGTGCGGCTGAGGGCCAGCGCTACGCGGGTACGCACATCCTCATCCAGCCCGGGTTCGGCGAGGATGGTGTGCAGAAGGGCGGCGGCGGTGCCCTGGTCACCCAGCGCGAGCGCCTGAGCGGCGGCCGCCTCGGCCTGGGTGAGCCAGCCCTCCCAGTCGCCCAGGGCACGGAAGTGATGGGCGATCTGCACCAGCGAGGGGCTGTCCGATGTGCGCAGGGCCGCGATCGCCCGCTCATGCAGGCGGCGACGCCGCGGACCCGGGATGGTCTGGTAGACGGCCTGCTGGGCGAGAGCGTGGCGGAACCCGTACTGCATCGGCTGGTTCTCGCGCAGTACTGCGGCGCCCAGCACCTCCATCAGGGCCTCCATGCCCTGTTCAGGGTCGAGATCGGCGACCTGGGTCAGCACGGGTTCCGCGGTGGGCACCGCCAGCACCGCGGCGGCCTCCGCCACCGCCACCGCCTGCGCCGACAGGCCTCGCACTCGTGTGGATACCGCCTCCCGCAGCCCTCGAGGCACCACCGCTTGGCCGAGCCTGGTCACCGGATCGACGACCTCGACGCTCAGGTATCCCCGATGTCCCTGTTCACTCAGGGTGATCAGGTCCTCCTCGACCACCAAGGGCAGGCCCGCACTGCGCTCGAACAGGATGCGGCCCAGTGCGTGAGTGGCACGGGGGCCGAGGGCGGCAGCGGTCAGGTCTTGGATGTCTGACTTGGTCAGCGGAGCCAGGTGGATCTCCGCGCCACTGGTGCCCGGCGGGCGGCGATAGGCCGCGCCCAGGACGGGCGCGCGCGGCGGCAGCTCTTCCTGCCGGTAGGTGAGCACCAGGCCCAAGCGCGGTGGCAGGTCGCGGGCCAGGAGCAGCAGCAGCTCGCGGGTGGCTTCGTCCACCCAGTGCAGATCCTCGATGACCAGGATCGCAGTGCCGCAGGCCTCCAGGACCGCGCGCACCGCCCGTACCAGCTGGTAGCGCTCAGCCCCGCTCTCCTGCACGTCGGCAGGGGCGGGAGGCAAGTGGTCGGTCAGTTCCGGCAGCAGCGGCGCCAGGACGCCGGCCAGCGGGGACATCTCCGGGGCCGGCGGCAAATAGGGGCCGGCCTGGCGCAGGGCGTCGATGACCGGCCCATAGGGAAAGGGTTCGCGCAGCGGGTGGCAGGACCCGTACAGGACCCGCCCGCCCTGGCCGACCAGGTCCGCAGTCACCTCGCTGACCAGGCGGGACTTGCCGACGCCCGCCTCTCCCTCGATCAGCACCACTGCGGGTGGATGCTGCAGGGCGCCCCGCAGCAGACCGGATTCCCGTCGACGGCCCACAAAGGCGAAGCCCCCGCCGCCCGCGGCGCGGGGGCTGGGATCGAGACTCACCACCATGACGCACCCAACCGTTCGCCAGGGCCACGGGCTGGGCGGCTGCCCCTTGCATCCCGCGTCACGCCCGCAGCCTCGTACCCACCACGCTAGACCCGCTCCAGCGAAGCGCGAAACGACGACCGTCGGATGATCGCGGTTTTGATCAAGAAGACCTCTCCCTTTCGGCCCGGGCGCAGTGACCACGCGTGTGTCGGGGTCTGCATGAATTACATGTGACATTTCACATAGGACTGATGGTTTCACTCCTCTGTTCGGGAGCTCCCGCCGGTCCTTAACATCCGCGCCATGGATCTCGAGGTACGGCACTTGCGAGTCATCTGCTCGATCGCGGAGGCCGGAAGTCTCACCCGCGCCGCCGCATCGCTGGGCATGACGCAGCCAGGGCTCAGCGCCCAGCTACGGCGCATCGAGATCATGCTGGGCGGGGCGATCTTCGACCGTGGACAAGCCGGTGCGGTCCCCACAACGTTCGGCGAGCTGGTGCTCACGCGAGCACGTGCCATCCTGCCGGGTATCGACGGCCTGCTGGCCGACACCGCCCGCGCCGCGCGCTGCCGATCGACAACCGACCGCGTTCGCCTCGGATCGGTGGGCGCCCCGGTGCTCGCCGATCTCATTGTGGCGGTAAGGGAGTTGACGCCCCGGTCGGAGGTGACGGTCCGATGCCAGTACTCACCCTCGCCACTGCTCGACGACCTCGCCGCAGGACGCCTGGAGGGTGCGGTCCTCGGGGACAACCCCGGCCAGGAGCTCTCGCCACGCGATGAAGTCGTACTGCGCCCACTGGCCACCGAGCCCGTCTTCGCCCTGCTCCCGTCAGCCCACCCGCTGGCAGAGCAGGAAGAGGTGAGCCTGAACCAGCTCATCGAGGAGGACTGGGCGGTGCCCCACCCGGACACCGACCGCACCCGGGAATACTGGGCGTCCGTCTTCGCCCTGGCGGACCGCCAACCGAAGACGCCCTACGAGGCGGAGGGCCGGCAGCTGATCGAGCTCGTACGGGCAGGCCTGGCCGTCAGCCTCTGCCAGGCCACGTTCATCGCGGTGCCCGGCGTCGCAGTCCGCCCTCTCGCCGGGAATCCGATCTGGTACCGCCACGTGCTTGCCTGGCGTCGCGACGGCCCGCTCGCCGCACACGGCGACGCGATCTTCCACAGGGTCGGCCAAGGCTATCTGGCCACCTGCGCCGCCACTCCGGCGTACGCACGGTGGCGCGAACGCCATCCGCGCTCGGTGCGGCTGCTGGACTGAGCCGGTGCGCGGTCGCGGACCCGTGGTGACTCGACAGCGCCCGGTTCCGGGCAGTGGCCGCGGTGGATGGCGACCGAGGACGTCTCGGTCGCCATCCACCGCAGTGGCCTACTGCTTGGTTATCGATATGTCGTCGTGCAGAGGGCTGCTGTTCTTGACGTCGATGCGGACTCCGGTGTCCGGATCGGTGAAGGATTGTCCTGGGTGGAATGCGGCCATGTCCAGTTGCGCGCAGCCCGACGGCGGGGTGGCGTCAGGGTTGCCGTTGACGACCTGGACCGGGCCGTAGCCAGTCTGGGCGGACGAGTCGACCTTGTAGATGAGCACGCCGGTGGAACAGGCATTGGCATCGTTCCCGACGGCCTTGCGTGACTCGGCGACGTACGCCGTGGTCTCTCCGGTGCGGACCACCGCGATCTTGGTTCCGTCGGGGCGCTCGACGGCCTTCAGGCGGACGGTGCGGCTCCCGGCCGTGGACAGGCAGGAGACCTGGTCGTCGTCGATCCAGCCGAACTTCCAGAGCTCCCAGCCGACGTACTGCGGGGCGGGCCCTGCGATGTTGCCCATGAGGTCCCAGCCGCGGACGTAGCGGTGGAAGTCGGTGCCCTCGAAGGCATACAGGTCGGGCAGCCCGAACGTGTGGCCGGTCTCGTGGTTGACGACTTTGAAGCCCCAGCGCCACAGGTCCTGTCCGAAGGTCACCCCCCACTTGACGCGCTTGCCGTCGGCGACGATGCCGGTGGTAGCGGGGTCGTACAGGTAAGTGGGGGAGAACTTGACCGCCTTCGCAGCCCTGGTCGGGACGATGTAGACCATGTCGTACCGGGAGAAGTCGACATGCGGATCGGCGGCCTCGACAGCCTGACGCACATACAACTCGTGCTGTTCGAAGGTGATCCCGCGGTCGAAGCCGTAGGTGGTGGAATCCTGCGGCATCCGCAGCCAGCGGTTCAGCTGGGTGATGTCGAGCTTGACTCTCCCGAAGGAGGCCTTCTGCATCCAGTCGGCGGCCGGAGCGAGTTCGTTGTAGTAGTCCGTGGTGGAATCGGAATCGGTGGCCTGGGCGTCGGGGAAGTCGACGTAGAGCATCAGCACGCGCTTGGTGCCGATGGGCTGCTGGAACTGGCGGTAGTCGGTGTCATGACCCTCGTCGGTCCAGCCGGTCCTGCCGGGGAGAGCGCAGTCGGCGGCGGGGGTGGTGGCGGAGTCCTCCGAGACGGCACTCGCCACGGGGGTGGCCGCCGCCAGAGGGATGAGCACGGTCAATGCGACGGCGAGCCGCCGGACCTTGGGGGCGTGTCTGAGCATTTTCTCAATTCCTTTCTTGCGGTGGCTGCCGGACGTCAGATGCGTCCGGCAGCCATGTCCATCGGGCGGGCCAGGACGCGGTCACCGGAGGCGGTGACCCCGTCGTGTTCCCACTCGTCACGTGTGGCTCATGGGGTCCCCCCCTGCCGAGAGCGGCTCGGGGTAGTGACAGGCGACCTCCTGGCCCGGAGCGATCAACCGCAGGGCGGGCCGCTCGGCGGCACAGCGCTCGGCCGCCCTGGGGCACCGGGTACGGAACGGGCAGCCGCTGGGGGGACTGAGCGGGCTGGGCAGGTCTCCGGCGAGCACGATCCGCTCGCGGGACCGCTCGGCGTCCGGGTCGGGCACAGGCACCGCCGACAGCAGCGCATGGGTATAGGGGTGTGCGGCGCGGCCGAACAGGGTGGCCCGGTCGGCCGTTTCCACCACGGTGCCGAGGTACATGACAGCGATACGGGTACTGATCTGGCGGACCGCACCGAGGTCGTGCGCGATGAACACATAAGCGAGCCCGAAATCCTCCTGGAGATCCTTGAGCAGGTTGAGGATCTGCGCCTGCACCGACACGTCGAGCGCGGAGACCGGCTCGTCGCAGACGACCAGCTTCGGCCGCAGTGCCAGCGCCCGGGCGATACCGATGCGCTGGGCCTGACCGCCGGAGAACTCGTGGGGAAAACGGTCGGCGTGCTCCGGCCGCAGCTCCACCCGCTCCAGCAGGTGCTCCACCGGCTCGTCTGGCGTCAGCCCTTGGTAGCGGTACGGAGCTGCGAGGATCTGCCGGACAGTTTTCCGGGGGTTCAGCGATGAGAACGGATCCTGGAAAATCATCTGCAGGTCCCGGCGGACCGGCCGCATCGCCGCCTCGTCCATCGATGCCAGTTCCCGGCCGGCCACCCGGATCGTGCCGGACGTGGGCTCGACCAAGCGCGTGATCAGCCGGGCGACTGTCGACTTTCCGCAGCCGGACTCGCCGACGACGCCGAGCGTCTCCCCGGCCTCCACCCGTAGCGATACACCGTCAACTGCCGCGACATGACCGGCGAGCCGCCGGGTCAGACCGTGCCGCACCGGGAAGTGCTTGACGAGGTCCTGGACTTCGAGCAGCGGTGCGTTCACGGTGTCAACTCCGGTGCTTCGACCGGTGCCGCGACCGGCGTGTGCAAGGTGGGAAGACGGCGCGGCAGCGGTCCGTCGACGCGTGGCACGCAGGCGAGCAGACCCTCGGTGTAGGCGTCCCGCGGTCGGTAGAACACATCGCGGACCCCGCCCCGCTCAACCGCACGGCCGCCGTACATCACGACAACCTCGTCGGCCAGTCCGGCAACCACACCCATGTCATGGGTGATGAGCATGATCGCCGTGCCGGACTGCTCCCTCAGTTCCCCGAGCAGCGACAGGATCTGGGCCTGTACGGTCACATCGAGCGCGGTGGTCGGCTCGTCCGCGATGAGCAGGTCGGGCTCCAGGCACAACGCCATCGCGATCATCACCCGCTGCCGCATGCCGCCGGAAAACTCGTGCGGGTAGGCGCGGGCACGCCGCTCGGGCTCGGGGATGCCGACCCGCTCCAGCATCCGCACCGCGACGCGGTGAGCCTCGCGGCGCCCGGCCCCGCGGTGCGCCCGGTATGCCTCGGCGATCTGGAACGCCACCGGATAGTAGGGGTTCAGACAGGACAGCGGATCCTGAAAGATCATCGCGATGCGGTCGCCGCGCAGCTTGCGCAGCGCACGTCGGCCCAATCCCGTCAGATCCTGTCCGTCGAACCGGATGTCACCGGTGACGCGGGCGTCCGGCAACAGACCAAGGACCGCAAGGCTGGTGACGGACTTTCCGCTGCCCGACTCACCGACCACGCCGAGCACAGCGCCGGCTTCCAGATCCAGGTCCAGTCCGTCCACGGCGCGTGTCCCGGAACCGAAGTCCACGGTCAGATCTCGTACTGTCAGCAACGTCATCCCACGGCCCTCACTCTCGGGTCGAGGACTGCGTACACCAGGTCCACAACGACGTTGGCGAGCACCACGAAGCACGCGGCGAACAGGGTCACCCCGAGGATCACCGGCTGGTCGGCGCTGTTGATCGCGTCGGCCGCGAGCTTGCCCACGCCGGGCAGGCCGAACACGGACTCGGTGATGAGTGCGCCTCCGAGCAGCGCACCGAGGTCCATCCCGAAGATCGTCACGATGGGCATCAGCGCTGGGCGCAGCGCATGCCGACGCATCACGGTCGGCTCGGGCAGGCCTTTGGCGCGGGCGGTGCGGACGTAGTTCTGGCTCAGGCTGCCCAGCATCTCGCTGCGGGTGATCCGGGCGTAGACCCCGGCGTAGAGCATCGCCAGCGTGATCCACGGCATGATCATCGATTCCGCCCAGCCGAGCGGGTCCGCGGTGATCGGGACCGCCTGCGGATAGGGCAGCAGCCCGAGCTTGACGACGAGCAGGTACTGCAGCACCAGGGCCGTGAAATAGATCGGCAACGAGACGCCACCGAGCGCGGCCGTCATCGCCGCCCGGTCCCACAGGCTGCCGCGGCGCAGCGCGGACAACACACCCGCCGAGACGCCGACGGCCAGCCACAGTACCGCCGCGCCCACCGCGATCGAGACGCTGATCGGCAGACGGTGTGTGAGCAGCTGCCAGACCGGCTCGTTCGTCTGGAAGCTGAACCCCAGACAGGGGAAGGGACATGTCACGGCCTGATCACCGGTGCCGTAGCTCCGGCCGGCCACGATGCCGCCGAGATAGTCGCGGAACTGCACAAGGAGCGAGTGGTCGAGGCCGAGCGTCGCGCGGATCTGCGCAATCCGCTCCGGGCTGCACGCCTTGCCGCAGGCCCCAAGTGCCGGATCGGCGGGCATCAGGTAGAAGATCGCGAAGGTGGCGCCGCAGATCACCAGCAGGATCGTCGCCGTTGCGGCCAGTCTGCGCAGGACATACAGAATCATCGTCGCCGGCTCCGGGGGTCGAGGGCGTCCTGTACCGCGTCGCCCAGCACGTTGAAGGCGAGCACGGTGACGAACAGGAAGACGCCTGGGATCAGGAAGTAGACGGGGTCGGAGGCGTACCACGGCACCGCGGAGGCGATCATCTGGCCCCACGAGGGGGTGGGCGGGGCCACCCCGACGCCGAGGAAGGACAGGCCCGCCTCGGTGGCGATGTAGCTGGGGATCGACATGGTCGCCACGACGAGGATCGGCCCGGTCAGGTTGGGGAGCACCTCACGCACCAGGAGCGCGCGCCGGGAGGCGCCGAGCACCCGGGCGGCCGCCACGAACTCCCCACGGGCCAGCACCATCGCCTGCCCCCGCACGATTCGCCCGACGTACGGCCAGCCGAAGAAGCCGAGTACGACGACCAGGAGCAACTGTCGGTCCACGCCCGGCGCCGCGGAGATCAGCGCGATCATGAAAATCAGGCTGGGGAACGACATCAGCAGGTCCATCAGCCGACCGACGAGGGCATCGGTCCAGCCGCCGAAGAACCCCGCGGCCAACCCCAGCGCCGTTCCCAGCACCACCGACAGACCGGTGGCGAGCACGGCGATCAGCAGCGAGACCCGCGCGCCGTACACGACACGGGCGAGGATGTCCCGGCCGCTGCCCGGCTCGACTCCCAGCCAGTGCGTGGTGCTGATGCCGCCCGCCGCTCCTCGCGGCAGTCCGCCGAGCGCCGGAGTCACCGCATCGGAGTGGAACTCGGTCGGCGACGTACCTGTTGCCCAGGTGATCAGCGGGGCCGCAAGCGCGATCAGGACGAGTGCGACGACTCCTGTGAGCGCGGCCGCCGCGGACGGCTGCATCAGCAGCCGCCGCAACAGGGACACCTCGTGCCGTCCGACGCCGTGTGACACGTCGGACGACACCGAGGTGGGGAGCATCGTGGTCACTTGCGAAGCCCCAGTGAGACCAGATCCAGACGCCCGACGTAGGCGACGTGCCCGTACGCCCCGGCGACGTTGGGACCGACGAGGACGGCCGCCTTGTCCCACAGGAACGGCACGACCGGCGCGTCCTGCATGATCTGCTTGGCCAGCTCGCCGTAGGCCATCGCGGCGGATGCCGGGTCGCGCACTTTGGCGATCTCGTCGATCCGCGCGTTGACCTTGCGTGAGTTGTACTGCGAGTGGTTGTTGTTGCCCTCCGGGGTGATCATCCGGCCGTCGAACACGATCGGCAGGTAGGTGGAGGCGCCGGGCCAGTCGGGCGTCCAGCCGTCGATCACCAGGTCGTGCTCCTGGGCCGTGTTGCCCACTGTGCTGTAGTACGCCGACGAGCTGATCGCGTTGATCTTCACCGTGATGCCCGCCCGGGCGAGGGACGCCTGCACCGCCTCGGCCTGCGCCTTGCCTGTGGTTGTCGCGGGGGCGTCGAGGGTGAGGGCCAGGCCCGAGGCGTGACCGGCCTGTGCGAGCAGCGCCTTGGCCTTGGCCGGATCCCCCTTGCCGTCCTGGCTCGGGTACGGGTCGTCAGAAACGAAGCCGGGCAGGGACGGTGGCAGCAGAGTGGTGGCCAGCTCCCCGATGATCGGGCCGCCGCGAGCGGTGCGCAGCGCCTCCTTGTCCAGCGCGTATGCGATCGCCTGCCGCACCCGGACGTCGTCCAGCGGCTTGTGCTTGGTATTGATGCTGACGAAGCGTGTGTTGATCGATTCACCGATGACATGTCGCTGACGCACCTTCGGGTCGGCCATCACCGGCCCGATGGAGGCTGCGCCGATCGGCTCGAGAGCGACCGCGTTGGCGTCCTCGCCCCCAGCGGCGATGAGCCGCTGGTCGATCACGGCCGGATCCAGATTGAGATCGATCACGATCTTGTCCGGGAGACCCTTGCGCACCGGGTCGATGTCCGGACTCCAGTGAGTGTTGCGGACGAGTGTGAGCTGCTTCTTGGCTTCGAAGTTCTCGATCTTGTACGGACCGGAGGAGAAAGGCCTGGAGTCGTACTTGACGCCGTTGTCCTTGTCTCTCGGTACCGGGGCGAACATCGGCAGCGACACCGCCGAACCGAAGTCGGCCACCGGGCGGTTGAGCTTGAAGACGATCGTCCTGTCGTCGGGGGTCTCGATCGAGGCGAGCCCTTGCTTGTCCTTGTAGGGGCCCTTGTACGTCTTGCCGCCCGCCAGCCAGATCCGGCCGTACGGCGGGCCTTCGGGCAGCTCCGCGGCGAACGTCCGCTCGACCCCGTACTTGATGTCCCGGCTGGTGATGGGCCGGCCGTCCTCGAATTTCACCCCCGCCCTGAGAGTGAAGGTCCAGGTTCGGGCGTCGTCGCTGGGGCGCCCGTTGTCCGTCGCCAGGTCCGGCACGATCTTGCCCCCGGCCAGGCCGGGGGCCGCCGCGAAAGTCGTCAGTGTCCGGTAGACAAGCCGGCCGACGTTCTGGGACGAGGTGACGTAGTTGCGGGCCGGATCGAGGTGCTCCAGGTCGATGCTGGACAGCACATGCAGTGTGCCGCCCTTGCTTGCCGTCTTGGCCTGCCCATCGTCGCCGCCCTGGCCGGTTCCCCCGCAACCGGCCACGGCGATGAGCCCAAGGGCCGCCGTCATGACCGTTCTGGCTCGTCGTATTCTCACAACAGGCTCCCTTTGTGATGTGACATTTCACAGAGTGGGGACAAGGTTGAATGCGACCAGTCCTTACGGATAGCTCCCATGTCTCCATAACTTCGCGTTATGGAGCCTCGCCCCGTCGTTGCCGGGTGGACTGCCGAGAGGATGGAGGCATGCCGGGGCGGTGTGGTCGGCGCATGCCGCGCCGGCCACACCGCCCGTTGACCAGAAGCATCCCGTGCTACGCGGTCACCATTTGTAGGTCCAGACGGTGTCGTTGTACGCGTCGGAGCTGTTCACGTAGATCCGGATGCGAGCGGTGTCGTCCTGGAACGACTGGCCGGGCTTCCAGGTCTGCATGTCGGGCGTGGAGCAGTTCCCGGTGGGTGCAGCGGCGTTGGGGTTCGTCACGATCCGGATCGGCCCGTTGCCGGTGGTGGTGGAGGTGTCGACCTTGTAGATGACTACGCCGGTGGCGCAGGCGCTGGAGTCGTTGTTGGCGGCCTTGCGGGACTCGGCGACGTAGGCCGTGGTGGCGCTGGTCTTGATCACTGCCAGCTTGTAGCCGGTGCCCCCGTACTCCACCCCGTTCAGAGTGGTTGAATACGTGTTTGCCGTGGACAGGCACGAGACCTGACTGTCAGTGATCCAGCCGAACTTCCACGCGTGCCAGCCGAAGAACTGCGGGGCCGCGCCGTTGACCTTGCCCATGATGTCCCAGCCGCCTACGTACTGGTGCAGATCGCCGCTGAAGGCGTAGAGGTCGGGCAGGCCGAAGGTGTGGCCGGTCTCATGGACGGCGACCTTGGAGCCCCAGGTCCACAGGTCCTGACCGAAGGTCACCGCCCAGTGGATGGCCACCCAGCTGTTCGTCTGCCCGTTCCAGACCCAGGTCACATTGGTGGGGTCCTGGATGAAGGTGGGGGAGTGACTGATCGCGGCAGCGGTGCTGGTCGGCACGATGTAGAACGTGTCGTAATTGGCGAGGTTGACGCCCGCACCGGCGGCGCCTGTGAGCGCGTCCTTGACATAGGTCTGGTGCGTTGCCCAGGAGAAATCGCGCTGCCAGTTGTACGCGGTGGAGTTCTTCGGCATGCGCACCCAATTGCCGTACGGGGCCTGAAGGTCCAGCCAGGTCTTCCCGTTGGAGGCGTTCCACAGCCAGTTGGCGGCGCCGGAAATCTGGTTGTAGTAAGGAGTGAGAGGCGTGGTGGTCCCGACGGCGTCGGGGAAGTCCACGTAGATCACGCCCACGCGCTTGGTCCCGGTCGGGCTCTGGAACCGGTTGTAGTCGGTTTGCTGGCCCTCATCGGTGAAGCCGGTCGTTCCCTGGAGCGCACATGCGGAGGCGCTCCCGTTGAATGCATGGGCGGGGCCGGCGGGGACGGTGACCAGGGCAAGCAGAGCGAGCAGGGCGGACAGGGCGATCAGGAGCGCCGCGGGGAGTGGGCGCCGTGGCCTGGTCGAAGAGCGCAAGGTATGCCTCCGGGGGAGAGTGGTCCGGGCTCGGACCCGGCAGCTGCGACCCTCCGGCAGGCGACGTGACGGCTGCCGATGACAGGTGGGCGGGTCGCAGACTCGGCTCGCCGTCTCTTCACAGCTGTTGCGATATGGCGGAGGGCAGGTCGGCAGCTCGTTGTGAGGAGCTCTCACCTGCCCTGGGGATCGCGCCGGTATAGGAGGTTCGACCTCCCGATCATCTGGGCGATCGCGGAGCGTACCTGTGCGTCCAGGCTGAGTGCCGCCGGGAATTGCCGCTGAGCAGGATCCGCTTGAATGTCGGTTCGGGGACATAGTGCGGGCCGGTCGGCGCCTCGGGTAGCTCTCACCTGTTCATCACATGGCGTTATGAGCCTGGAAAACTGCGACTGTTGCTCACCTTACGTGTATGCTCGGCCACTTTCGGCGAGCGCCATATGACTACCGCAATGCGCTACCCATCGTTTCCTCCGCTTAATGGGTGCGCCTACGCGTTGATCTCTCAGTGGCCGCCGGCGTTCTGTGGAGACAGATGTTCGGGACATCCGGAATGCGAAAGGGCGGCAGGACCATGACGATCAATGAAGGGGACGGACCGCTGATCGGCCGCCTGGCCCACGTCGTGGCCCACCTCAGTAGCCTGGTTCCCGGGGCTCACCGAGGTGTGACCAGATCTCAATGGTTCGAGCGCCACCCGGCCTCCGTGGCCGCCGCTCGGAGTTTCACCCGCGACACCCTGGTCGATTGGACCCGTGAGGAATCGGAAACCGTCGAGTTGCTCGTCAGCGAACTGGTTACCAATGCTGTGCGCCACGGAGCAGGCCCGATCCTGCTTCGTGTGACTGTCCGCGGCACGTCACTGCGGTGCGAAGTCACCGATGCGCATCCGGCTTCCCCGTGCCTCAAGGCGGCAGGCGCCGACGACGAATCCGGCCGAGGCATGTGGCTGCTTCATGAGCTGTCCCACCGCTGTGGCGTCCGTCCGGCGCACCAAGGAAAGACGGTCTGGTTCGAGCTGCAGGCTCCTGGCCCGGCCTCCGTCCCGGCTTCCGCCCCTGGCCCGGCCGAAGCCTCCGTCCCTGTCCTCAGCCGCTTCGCCCACGCATAGCCGCCCGGCCACACCACTGCAGTGCTGGTCGGCATCGCATAACTCCGGGTTATGGGCTTTCGAGATCTCCCCGACGACGAACCGGAGGCCAGATGCTGAGCGAGCCACGACGCTCGGACACCATGCCTCCTCGCCGGTTTCACCCACGAGCCGCGGGCAAGTCGACGCCCACGGACGGTACCCCTTCCGCATGAGGGAGAACGGCTTCCTGGCAGTCCTTGAGGCTCTGGCCCCGATGGTCGGCCGGGACGCTCAAACCACCTCGTGACGGGAGTACCGATGAGCATTGCTTGCGACCCCGCAGAGCCGGCCGCGACCAGCCCTGCTGCCGACGGGCAGCGGCCGTTGACGGACGTTCGGAACACAGCCGATGCAACCCGATCCCCGGATCCGTATGACTCCGCATGCCATTGCGGGCAGTCGCTGGTCTGCTGCGACGGTTGCGGTGCCCTGCGCTGCCTTGATTGCGACCCCTACCGTTCCGATGACTGCAACGTCGGCTGCTGAGGGTTCGCGCGACGGCGCCGCAGCCGAGGGGGACCCGGCCGCCGGCACGCTTTCGGACGGTAGCCGTGCCGACGAGTACTTCATCGTCGTCGGGAGCGACGTGGCGCGCAGGGTCTGCGGCTCGTTGAAATCGGCCGGTCACCAGGTGCGCCACCTGGCTCAGCCCACGGACGAGGATCTGCGCCGGGCGCTGGATCGGGACGTGGCAGGCGTCGCGATCCTGCTCGATGACGATGTCGAGTCCCTGCGCTATGCGCTTGCCGTGGAGCACATTCGTCCCAACGTCTCGCTGGTGGTGACGATCTTCGACCGAACGGTTGCCGAGCAGCTGGTACGCGTGGTCCCGAACTGCCGGGTCACCTCCCCGGCGGACGTCGTCGCACCGACCTTCCTGGCCGCATGCGTCGAGTCCGATCTGCTGGCCCTCGCCCGGACCTCTTCCGGCCACATCGCCGCCCGCCGGGAGGGGGACAGTGTCCGCCTCGCGCCCTACAGGCCACCACGCTCCTTGAGATACCGGGCACGGCTGGGGAGGATCCGGGGGCAGCTTCGGCCGCACGACAGCAGCTCACGGATCACGCTGACCGGCCTCGCCGGGCTTCTCTTGGTGCTGTTCCTGGACTGGCTCTGGTCCGTGACCCTCCAGCACCGGCCCCCGATCGAGGCCCTGTTCGAGGCGGCGCGAACGGTGTCGGCCGTCGGCCCCGTGTCCGCGCACGGTTCGGACGCCTACATGGTGTTCGCCAGCGTCGCGATGCTGCTGACTGTCGTGTTCACCGCCGTTTTCACCGCAGGCCTGATCGATCGCCTCCTGGCTCCTCGTTCGGTCGGCATCGTGGGTCCCCGGGCCCTTCCCCGGGCGGGCCACGTGGTGGTCGTCGGGCTGGGACAGGTGGGTCTGCGGCTCTGTACCCAGGTGCAGGACCTGGGCATCGGTGTGGTCGCCGTGGAGCGGGACCCGGCAGCTCCCAACCTCCGGCTGGCCAGGGCACTTGGCGTACCCGTCGTCGTCGCCGACGCGACGGACAGGTTCGTGCTGGGCGAGCTCGGCCTGCACAAGGCGCAGGCGATGGCCGCCGTCGCCTCGGACGACCTGGACAACATCGCGGTTACCGTGGCCGCGCTGGCGGTCGCGCCTGATCTGCGGGTGGTCATGCGCGCAGGTGACCACGAGGCCATCGCGGAGACCCGTTCGTTGTTCAGGATCGGCCTCGTCCACGACCTCAACAGCATGTGCGCCGCGTACACGAGCGCAACCTTGTGCGGAATGCAGCCGCGCGGCGTGGTGGCAGACGGAAAGCAGCTCCTGGTGGAACGTGCAGACGGAAGCTTCGTGCCCTGGCCGCACGCGGACCGGTGTGGCCATGAGTAACTTCCTGGATTCAGGGCGTTCAGGCTCAGCCGCGTCTCAGCTCGTGCTCCGGGACGGCGTCGGCTCCCACAAGGATGCGGACCTCAGCCTCGGCGAACTCAGCTCCGTCCACCTCCCTCGGGTCGAAGAGCGATCCGAGCCAGCCCAGCAGGAAGCCGAGAGGGATCGAGAACACAGCGGGGTTGCCGAGGGGAAAGACGTCGAAGTCCGCGTCCGGCAGCAGCGCGGTCGGACCTCCCGACACGGCAGGGGAGAGCAGCACCAGCCCCACCGAGGTGAACAGTCCCCCGTAGATGCTCCAGAGCGCCCCTCTCGTCGTGAAGCCCTTCCAGTACATGCTGTAGAGGAGGGCGGGCAGGATCGCCGAACCCGCGACGGCGAAGGCGAGACCCACCATGAACGAGATGTTCAGGCCCTGGGCGTACATGGACAGCACTGTCCCCACGACACCGATCAGCAGCACCGAACCCTTGGCGACCAGGAGTTCACTCTTCTCAGACGCCTTGCCGTTCCTGAAACCGACTTGGTAGAGGTCGTGTGCCAGCGCGGTTGAGGCCGCCAGCACAATCCCGGCAACCACGGCGAGGACCGTCGTGAAGGCGACACAGGAGATGAGTGTGAGGAGGAAAGCGCCTCCCAGGAACTCGGCCAGCAGCAGAGTGGCCGAATTGCCCGAGGCGCTGTCTGCCGTGATGGCCTCGCGTCCGAGCAGCGCCACGGCACCGAAGCCCATCACCCCGGCAAGGAGACAGAACGCGAGCGTCAGGTAGGCCGCCCACTGGACCGATGTGCGCGCCGCGCGCGCGGTGGGCACCGCGCCGAGCCGCATGAGGAGATGCGGTAGTCCGGCCGCTCCCAGCAGAACCGCCAACTGCAGGCTCAGCGAGTCGAGTTTGCTCACGCTGTCGTCGCCGTAGCGCACACCGGGCTGGAGGAAGGCATCCCCCAGACCGCTGCGGGTCGCCGCTCGGTTCAGCAGGCCCGCGGGATTCCAGCTGAACCTCGACATGACCAGGAAAGCCAGAAAGGCGCCCCCGCCCAGCAGGATGACGGCCTTCACCAACTGGACCACGGTGGCGGCCCGCATCCCGCCGATCAACACGTAGATGATCATCAGCATGCCGAGCGAGGCGACCAGCACCTTTCGCGCGCCCTGTCCGTCCAGCCCCAGGATCGGCGCGGCCAATGCCCCGGCGCCGACCAGCTGTGCGATGAGGTAGACCAGGCAGATGACGAGCGTGGCGGTCCCCGCGGCCCGGTGGACGGGCCGCGAGCGCAGGCGCCGTGCGAGGCTGTCGCCGATGGTGAACCGCCCAGTGCTGTGATACGGCTCGGCGACCAGCAGGAGCATCACGATCCAGGCGACGATCGGTCCCAGCAGGTAGGGGATGCCGTCGTACCCCGTCAGTGCGATCACGCCCGGGGAGCCGAGCAGTGTCGCTGCCGACATGTAGTCACCGAACAGGGCGATGCCGTTGCGAGCCGGGGTCAGCCGGCCGTCACTGATGTAGAAGTCACCCGGCGTAGCCCGGTCCGTCGTGGCCCAGATGGCCAGAAACAGCGTGCTGGCGACGAAGGCGGCGAAGACCACGAACACGGGGAACCCGTCGGAGTCGGCGAGTGGCAGAGCAGTGGTCACCGCGTGTTCTCTCTCTTTTCGACGTGAGCCCTCAGACGCCTGCCGTCAGGGTCGAGGAAGTTCCTGGCGTAGCGCGTGTACCACCAGACGGCCCAGGCCGTGGTGACGCACTGGATCAGGCTGAGGGCGAGACCGATGTTCAGCGGTCCGGCTACTCCTACGGCCATGAATCCCCGCGCTTCGCCGGCGAGCAGCGCGTTGAGCAGGTACAGCCCGACGACAGCGCCGGCGACGGCGAAGACCGGGCGCCGGCGTGCCGCTCGCAGGCGCTGCAGACCGGGGTCGGCTTGCAGCTGCTCGTAGACGGTCGGGACCGGCCGCTGCGGCGGACTCGGTTCCCTCAGCGAGTCCGAGGCCCATGGCGGCCCCGGTTCCCACGGCGGGGGTGGTGGCGCCGAGGGAGTCATGACACCCCTCTCAGCGACGCGGCGCCGAGGCCGGCGGCGGGTCGGCCCGCGGGCGGGTGCGTCTCGCCGGTCCGGTCGTGGACCAGGTCTTCCGCCATACGAAGGGCCCACCTCCGGCGTACCTCGCTCATCTCGCCGCCTCGCGCTGCCGCCTGGCGCAGGGCTTCGGCGTACCGGCGACCGAGCGCGTCCGGCCCGCCGACTTCTGAGACGGTCTGGGCGATGGCCCCACGCAGTTCGGTGTTGGAGTACAGGGACTCATGGTCGAGTTGGCTCATATACAAGGCCGACACCGGATAGGGATCCTGTTCGGGATGCTGGGGAATGCGGCTCATTGCGTGTCCTGGACTGATCAGGGGACGGATGGTCCGGTGACTCGGGAAAGAAGGTCACTCGGGGAGAGAAGCGGCTATGTGATGACGTCCACCTCCAGCTCCCCGTCCGCGTACTGCTTGCGCACCGTCTTTTTGTCGAATTTGCCGACAGATGTCTTGGGCACCTCCCCGACCAGGGCCCAGCGCTCCGGGAGCTGCCATGCGGCGACCTTTCCGGCGAGGAAGCCCCGCAACTCCCCAAAGGCGGCCGTGCTGCCGGGCCGGAGAACCACCGCGGCCAGGGGGCGCTCACCCCATTTGTCGTCCGGGACGCCGACGACACACGCCTCGGCCACGCCCGGGTGCGCCATGAGGTGGTTCTCCAGTTCGACGGACGAGATCCACTCTCCGCCGGACTTGATCACGTCCTTGACCCGGTCGGTGAGCGTGAGGAAGCCGTCGGCGGCGATCGTGCCCACGTCGCCGGTCCGCAGCCAGCCGTCGTCGAACTTCTCCGGGTCGTCGTCGAGGTGGTACGAGCCGGTGATCCACGGGCCGCGCACCTCCAGCTCGCCGACGCTGTGTCCGTCCCAGGGCAGGACCGTCCCGTCACGGCCGATGAGCCGGGCCTCCACCGGCGCCGGGAAGCGGCCCTGGCTGAGCCGGTAGCGCCAGGCGTCCTCGCCCTGTGCACCTTGGGGCACACGGGCCAGGGCGCCCAGCGGCGACACCTCGGTCATGCCCCAGGCGTGCAGCAGCTGGATGCCGAATTCGTCCTCGTAGGTCCGCATCAGGGACGGCGGGCAGGAGGAGCCGCCCACGACGGCCTCCTGGAGGGAGGAGATGTCGGCCTCCGGGTGTTGCTCGACATGGTGGGCCAGGCTCTGCCACACCGTGGGCACACCGGCTCCCTTGTTGGGGCGGGAGGCGGCGATGAACTGCGCAAGGGGCGCGGGGGCCAGGAACCGGTCCGGCATGGCGAGCGAGGCGCCGGTCAGGAACGCTGCGTACGGCAGACCCCACGCCTGGGCGTGGAATTGCGGGACGATGGCGAGCAGGCGGTCGCGGGCGGAGATGCCCATGAGGTCCGGCAGGCTGATGCCCAGCGAGTGCAGGTACAGCGAACGGTGGCTGTAGACCACGCCCTTGGGATTGCCCGTGGTGCCGGATGTGTAGCACATGCCTGCCGCCTGGTTCTCGTCCAGGTCCGGCCAGTCGTACGTCTCGGGCCGCTTCTCCAGCAGCCGGCCGTAGTCGTGTACGGCAGCAGGACCGCCGGGCAGGACCGAGCCCTTCGCCTCGCCGTTGACGACGACGTGCCGCACGGTGCGCATGCCGGGCAGCAGCTCGGCGAAGACCGGCAGGAGGGAGGCATCGACGATGACCACCGTGTCCTGTGCGTGGTTCGCGATGTAGGTGAGCTGTTCCGGGAAAAGGCGGATGTTCAGGGGGTGGATCACAGCGCCCATGGCGGGTACGGCTAGGTATGCCTCCAGGTGCTCCTGGTTGTTCCACATGAACGTGGCCACCCGGTCGCCCGGCTGTACGCCGAGGCCGGCCAGCGCGTGGGCCAGCTTGGCGGCGTTGCGGCCGACCTGGGCGTAGGTGGCAGTCCTGGTGCCGTTGTTGTCCGTGGCCGTGATCACTTCGCTGCCGCCGTGCAGGTTCATGCCGTTCTCCAGCAGCCTGCGGACGAGCAGCGGCACCTCCTGCATGGTGCTGGGGACGGCTGGACGGCTGGACATTTCCTTGGTCATCTTCGGTCTCAGTTCCCCGTGACGGTTTTCGAGGGTCAGCGGCCGGGCCGGTGGGCGGCCGGGCTTTCGAGCCTCCATCGCTTCCATCGCTCGCTGTGGCGATGGGCGAGAGCTTGGGTTTTGCCGGGGCGAGCGGGTAGCTCCAGGGGGAGGTGTGACTTCGGAGGTCTCCATTCGGAGATGGACTCAGCCACCGCCCCAAGTCACCATGTGTGCAGCGGAGCGCGAGGGCGTCCGACACGGTCCCGCAGGGCGTGAGGCGACATACCATGACAGACGAGGCAGGCAGAGGGCGGGAACGGCCCTTGCCGAACGCACTGTTCGAGCTCACCGAGGGGTACGGCCAGATCCTCGGCCTGCTCGACCAGTCCATTGCCATGCACCGGGTCGTGGACGATGTGCCGGAGATCAGCGGGGTCGACGTGGCCTGGGTGGGCGAACCGGACGGCGCGGACCGGATCGTGCTCGGACACACGGTGAACACGCGGACACCCGCCGTGAACGGCTTGGTCGTGCCGTCCGGGTGTGGGCTCGGCGGGCAGGTCATGCTCCAGCGCAGGCCCCTGTGGGTCAGTGACTATCGCAGCTCCGACACCATCACCCATCACTTCAAAGCCCAGGCCGAGACGGAGGGGCTGGGCGCGATGATCGCCGTGCCCGTGATGCACGAAGGCCGGCTGTTCGGTGTCCTCTACGGCTCCAACCGCGAGACCAGCACGTTCAGCGACCGGACGACCCGGGCCCTGGAGCAGGCGGCGAGCCGCGCCGCGGCCGCCGCCGTCGTCGCCGAGCGGGCCCGCCATGCGGCCGAGGTCGCCGTGCACGAGGAACGACGCCGGCTCGCGTTGGAACTCCACGACACCATGGGGGCCATGCTGTTCTCCCTGGGGGCGGGCATCCGCACCCTGGCCGACGAGCTGCCGCCCGAGGACGCCGTGCAGGCACGGCTGAGTGACCTGGAAGAACAGGCCGTCCAAGCCGCGGCCGCGCTGCGCGTCTCCCTGTATGCGCTGAACGCGCCGCCGGAGCAGGTCGCCCTGGGAGTCGCGCTGCGTGGCGACTGCCGGGCATTCCAGGAGCGCACCGGGGTCATCGCCCGGCTCATCATTGTCACCGAGGTCCCGGTTCTGGCGGCGGCCCCGGTCAAGGCACTGACCAACGCAATACGGGAGGCGCTGCTGAATGTCGAGAAGCATGCGCGGGCCCGATCCGTGGTGGTCAGCGTCTTCACTCTGTCCGGGGGAGTCTGCGTGACCATCGCGGATGACGGGGTCGGGCTGCCGCCTGTGGAAGGACACTCCCGCGGCCTTGGCCTCTCCGCCATGTCCGAGCGCCTGGAGCGGGTGGGCGGCAAGGCCCACATCCTCCGCAACGAGGACGGCGGCGTCACCGTCCAGGCATGGGTGCCGGCGTGAACGAACCGACCGTACATGTGCTCGTGGTCGATGATCACCCCATCGTCCGCGACGGCGTCGCGCTCGCGCTGGGCAACGCCTCCTGGATCACCGTGGCGGGATACGCGAGTTCCGGCAGGGAAGCGGTCATGGAGGCGGAACGCCTGAAACCGGATGTCGTGCTGCTCGATCTGCGCCTGCCCGACATGCTCGCCCCCGAGGTGATCCGGGCGATGCGCACCCATGTCCCCGGTGTCAAAGTGGTGATCTTCACGGCTTACCCCGAGCACGCGGCTCTGGAGGAGGCGCTCGGCGCCGGAGCGCACGCCGTGGTCGTCAAGGACGCCGAGCGATCGGATCTGGTGGACATCGTCCGCCGGGTCCACGCCGGGGAACGAGTCGTTCGGACCAGCCCGGACCATCTCCTCCATGTGTTGCTGGCCAGAAGACTCAAAGAGAGCGGGCTGACCCGTCGTGAGTACGAGATCCTGCGCAGGGTGGCGATGGGCGAGACGAACCCGGAGATCGCAGACGTCCTGGGACTGACGAGGAACACGGTCAAGACCTACCTCCAGCGAACGCTGGAGAAGCTGGGCGCGCGCAACCGAGTCGAGGCGCTGGCCCGCGCCAGCGAGCGAGGGATCCTCTAGTTCTCCGGCTTGCAGCGGACGGCGCCACTGCTCAGACACGCCCGGCCGCCGGACCGAAGGACACCCCTGGGTCAGGGCAGCGTCCGCATCGGTCGCCTGAACGCTGGGGAGGATGCGGATCTCACCTGCCACCCGATGCAGCGCCGCCGCCGGTGTGGGCCGGTTTGGCTCGCCGGCCGGACATGCCGCCCCATGCGTCGGCACGCCATGCGTGGCACGGTGGGATCGAGGGGGCCGGAAGGCGGTGAGGGTCATGCGAGCCCAACTTGGTGATCTGCTCGTGGTGGAAAGCCCCACTACAGGCTCCACCAGACGGGACGGCGAGATCGTCGGACTGCACCACGAGGACGGCACGCCTCCCTACGACGTCCGCTGGTCGGACACGGAACAGATCACCCTGGTGTTCCCCGGGCCCGACGCGCATGTCCAGCACAGCAACCACATGCCCGAAGGGCTTCGGCAGGTGTCCCGCCGGGGGACGGAAGACATGACCCCGTCCCCACGACCCCCTGACCCCGGCGACATCGGCCGGCGCGTGGCCCTCGAACGAAAGCGCCAGGGACTGACCCGTGCGGAAGCGGCCCGCCGGGCCAAAATCGCGCCGGAATACCTGCGGTATCTCGAAGAGCGGTCCGCCCACCCGAGCCCGGCGACGCTCATCAGACTGGCCGACGCCTTGGGGACCAGGGTCGCCGAGCTGCGGGGAGGCGGCGTCGACCTGCCGCCCGGACAGGGCCGGGCACTCGCCCATCCCACACTGGAGGAGCTCACGCCCGATGAATGCCGCACCCGCCTTTCCACACACGGCGTCGGACGGGTCGCGGTGTCGACGCCCGACGGCCCGGTGGTCGTTCCGGTGAACTACGAGGTCATCGACGATGCGATCGTCTTCAGGACGGCCCCTGGCTCCGAAGCGGCAGCGGCTGTGGGAACAGACATCGGCTTCGAAGCGGACCATGTGGACGAGGCCCTGAGCCAGGGCTGGAGTGTGCTCGCCGTCGGCCCCGCACAGACGGTTACCGAGCCCGACGCGATGCGGCGGCTGTCCGAGCGGGCACACACCGCTCCCTGGGCCGGCGGAGACCGCGAGCTGTGGGTGTCGATCCGGCCGACACGCCTCACGGGTCGCCGCATCGTTCCGTCCCGCTGACTGCCGGCCGCGTTCCAGAGCACCGGGCGGTGGCCGGCGTCCGCCGTACGGCTCTCAGGCGTGCGGAACAACCGCGACCGGGCAGGTCGCATGGTGGAGGGTGGCATGGGCGACAGACCCGATGTGCGGACCGATGGGGGAGCGGCGCACGCGGCGGCCGACCACCAGCAGCCCCGCACGGGAGGCGGCCGACAGGAGCACCTGCCCCGCGCTCCCGATCTCGACATGCTCGATCACCGGCACGTCGGGAAACCGCTCGCGCCAGGGGGCGAGTGCCTGCTCCAGTGCCTTCTTCTCGAACGGCTCAAGCCCTCCCGCCTCATCGGCAAGGTACAGCGAACCAGGGCTGTACGCGAAGACGGGCGGCAGACTCCAGGCCCGCACCGCTCGCACGGTCGTCCCCCTTACGGCCGCGGCCTCGAAGGCGAATCCCAGCACCGCGTCGCTGTCCTCCGCCCCGCCCTGCTGCCCCACGACGATCTCGGCGCCCTCCGGCTCGCCCGCATCCTCTGCGTGGGCCCGGACCGAGACCACCGGACGCGTCGCGGCGGCGATCACCTGCTGACCGTACGAACCGAGGATGAAGCCGACGAGGCCGCCGTGCCCCCGTGATCCCAGTACCAGCATCTCGGACTGTTCGTCGGCGCCGAGCAGCGCGGCAACCGCGGTGTCGGGCACCACCTCGGCGGACACCGGCAGGTCCGGATACCGGCCGGCCACAAGGGTCTCGGCTTCCCGGACCACAGCGTCGGCCGATTGCGTCTGTGCCTCCCTGTCCTGGACCACGGGCGCGTCGAGGGGCTGCCAGAGCCAGGCGTGCACGATCCGGAGTGGCAGCCCCCGGAGCGTCGCTTCGCGGGCTGCCCAGTCGGCCGCGGCCAGGCTTTCCGGGGATCCGTCCACTCCTGCAGCGATCGCGCGGGTCATGAGGTTGCCTCCATGCGGCGTAGACGGCACGGTCACTCGAACCGGCCTCTGTCCCCTCAGCATTGCGGAACCGGAGGCAGCCTGCAGAGGGCCGTTCGGCCCTCAGCCGGTACCCGTTCGTCCGCCGCGGCTCCGCCCCGTCGTTCTTGCGCGGCCGGGCTCCCGGGAGCCGTGGAGGAAGAGCACCGAGTTGACGTACCGCCGGCGCAAGGGGCTCAGGCTGCGGCGCAGCAGTCCGTGCTCGGCGACGTGCGCCGTCAGCAATTGGTGGCCCGGCAGGTCGAAGTCGTTCAGCGGCAGCCAGTCGCGGCCCGGAAGCACCCAGCCCCGGTAGCCGTGGTGGGCGAGCCGGTCCAGGACCGGGTCCACCGGCCCGATCCGGCCCTCCAACTCGACGAAGAGCGCGGGGCGGTCACGGACCAGGATCTCCTCGGCGCCGCTCAGCACATCCAGCTCGCTGCCGTCCACATCGATCTTGATCAGGGTGATGTCTTTCAGGCCCAGACCGTCGATCCGGACGCACGGTACCGGTATCGATCTGCTGTGGATGTCCCTGCGGACGAGTGAAGAGACACCGCGGCTGCCGCGGTCGCCCGCCGGCAGCCAAAGGTGCGCCGTGCCGCCGTCGTGGTCCGTGGCCGCCGCGTTCACCACCTCGACACGGTCCGGTGTGGTGGCCGCCAGCAGGCGGGCGAGGTGGGGGACGGGCTCGATCGCCACCACCCGGTCGGCCCGCCGGGCCAGCCGCCGGGACCACGGGCCGTACCATCCGCCGACATCCACCGCCGTGCCGCCGGCCGGGCAGAAGTCCGCCAGCCGCCGCAGCTCCGGCTCGTACCGCGGATACAGCAGACCGACGCCCGTGGCGATCAGCGCCGGCGGCAGATGAGGGGCGATCCGGGCGGCCAGTGTCATGGACCGATCCGCCTGAGGATCCGCTCGTGCTCCTCGTCGGGCACCCGCGTACCCGACGAGGGAAGCAACTGAGGGATCCCGTCGACGATCGGATAGCGCCGTTGCAGCCGCGGGTTGTAGAGGACCTCCTCGGGCAGAAGCAGCGTCAGCCGGCCCTTGTCGATCGGACAGGCGATGATCCGGAGCAGCGGATCGTCAGGCTTCATGAGCCAACTCCTTTGTCGGCGTGGGGGGTTCGTCATGACGTGGCAGCATCAGCAGGACCGAGACCGCCAGCGCCGTGCCGCCGAGCCGCAGCGCGAGCCGCAGCGGGTCCTCGGGCAGGGACTCGCCGAAGACGAACGTGCCCAGGGCGGCCGTGAACAGACAGGTGACCGTCGTGCACACGGGCACGATCAGAGAGGCCCGGCAGCGCTGCAGAGCGGTCTGGGACAGGATCAGTCCGGTGGCACCTGTGACGAGAAGGATGTACGGGTACGGGGACTTCAGCAGGTCGAACGCCGCGTCCGAGACACCCCGGGTCCTCAAGAGACCGGAGACGCCCTTGATGGCGAGCGAGCTGACTCCGTACAACAGCCCCACCGCAACACCGTATTCGACGCCCGCGGTGGGCAGCCGGTGACGGCGGCGTGCCCGGCGTTCCACGGACCGGTACAGCCACAGCCCCGCCGCGAGCGCGGGAAGGCAGATCAGCAGCACACGGCGGGACGAGGCATGACCACCCACGGCGTCGGAGTGCTGGAGGGAGGCCACGACCATCAGCAGGGCGAGGGTGATGGCGACCACGCTGCGCCGCTCGCGGCCGCTGGGACGCTCGCCCAGCACGACCGAGGAGAGCAGAAGCAGCAGGACGAGACCGGAGACGAAGATGCCCTGCGCGGCCGCGATGGGAAGGGTGCGGTAGACGGCGAGCTGCGCCGCGAAGCCCGCGGCGAGCGCGAACGAACCGCCGAGCCACAACGGGCTGCCGATGAGCAGGCGTACGACGCGCGCCGGTTGTCCTGTACTTAAGTGCGGCAGATCCGACAGTGCCCGCTTCTCCAGTACGAAGCCGGTGCTGTAGAAGACGTTGGCCAGCAGAGCCGATGCCACCCCCCACCACATGGCGCTACACCCGCCTGGCGTGCACCAGGAGGACGGAGGCCAACGACGGCGCGGCACAGGCGGCACGGTCCACCGGGCGCAGCGGGCGCGGCACGCCGTGGAAGGGCGCGCCGGCCAGGGAGACCACCTCGAAGCCCGCGGCGGTCAGGAACTCACGCAGCGCGCGGGCCGTGAACAGGCGCAGATGGCCCACCACTTCGGATCCCGGGCGACCGTGGATGCCACGCAGGCTGACCTCGGAGAACACGGGCTGCACCCCGACGGCCAGCAGTACCCGGTTGTACCAGGCGGCCAGGTTCGGGGTCGAGAGCATCAGATGGCCGCCCGGTTTGAGGATGCGGCGCAGCTCGTCCAGGGCACTGTCCGGATCGACCAGATGCTCGACGACCTCGCTGAAGAGCACGGCGTCGGCGGTCGCGTCCCCCAACGGCAGCCCGCCCGCGGTCAGTTCACCGCGTACGACATCGTTCATCCGGGTGGTGGCCCGGCGCAGCGCGTCCTGGGACCAGTCGATGCCCACGATCCGGTGATCGCCGAGCAGCGGGCCCGCGGTGGCGGCCGCGGAGCCGTCGCCGCAGCCGACGTCCACGACGACGCAGGGCTCGGCGGGGAGCACCCGGGCCAGCATCATCGCCTGGCGGCGGCTGCGTTCGTCCCCGGAGGCGACGGGGACGGCCGGGTTCTCGTAGAACTCGCGCAGGCCCGCCGGGACCGTTCCGGTCATGGCCCGTCACCTCCTGAATCGGCCCGCAGGGCCGTCATGGCCGCCAGGTACTCCGTGAAGTAGTCGCACAGCCGCCTGCCCGCGGCGTCGTCGAGGAGCGCGCGCGACCAGCGCAGTGCCAGATGCAGCCGACCGCCCGTGCTGGCGGTGGTCACGGTCAGCCCGCGCGGCATCGATGCGGGAGCCGAGAACCAGACGGCCTCGGCCCGGCCCGCCTCCGCGAAGTCCAGTGGATACGGGATGCGCCCGATGTTGCTGAGCAGCGTGGTCGAGGTCCATGCAGCGGCAGCCCGCCGAAGACCACGGGTCAGGGCAGCCCGCATCACGATGGGCACGGCGGGTGCGGTGAGGAGCGCTGCGGCACGGCCGAGTTGAGGCCGGGGAGCCGACTTGAGGGCGCGGGTGCGTTCCGCGGTGCGGTGCAGCAGCGCGGCGAGCGCGTCGGGGCCGGGCTCGCGCGCGCACTCCTGCGCCGTGAATCCGACCTCGACGAGACGTGTGCCGTTTCCGATGGGCATCTCGGCTCCGCGGGGCCGTTCGTCGATGGGCATGGTGATACGCATCGGGCGCGGCGGAGCATCGTGCTGCCGGTTCCAGCGGGCGATCATCAGGCAGGTGGCGACGAGGAGTTGATCGTTGACGGTGTAGCCCGCCCCGGCCGGCCGGCGCGGCACCGGCAGATCGGCCAGCAGCAGGCCGTTCCCACCTTCTGCGCATACATCGGACGCCGGTGCGACACGAGCGGGCCGTGCACCGCCCCCGCCGGTGCGGGCGGGCGGCGGCCCCGGCCGCTGCGGCGAGCCGGCCGGGCCGCGTACGGGGGAGGTGGAGGAGGGGGCGCCCGAGTACAACTCGGCGGCCGTGGCCAGCACACGCAGACACGCCGGCCCGTCCAGGGCGGTGTGGTTGAGCGTCAGCAGCAGCACGCACGAGCCGCCCGACGACGGCCCGACCACCTCCAGCCGGACGGGCGGGGAAAGGGACAGCGGCGGAGCCTCGGCCAGTGCTCTTGCCCTGGCCCGCTCCAGCGCGCCCGCTCCCGGCTCGCGGAAGCCGACCGGATCGACGTCCGGGGTGCCCGTCAGCTCCCATTCGTAGCGCCGCCGGTACCAGCGGCCGGGTGCCTCGCGCACCAGAATGCGCGGGTGCCTGAGCAAGGCCTCGCCGAACGCGGCCCGAAGCCGCTCCGGATCCGGCTGCCGGGGCAGGTGCACCTCGATGTGTACGGTCTCGGGCTCGTCCTCGCGCACACAGTGCCGGGAGATCTCATCGACGACCGGAAACGGAATCCGGCCAGAAGCCGCGGGCTTGGCCGATGGCCCCTGCCGGGCGGGTTGCAGGGCCGTCATATCGGCGGGGCCTCCCTCGGGGCGATCGCTGCGCTGCCTGGCGGATCGGGGTGGGGCGCCGGGTCCGGACTGTGGCGCCCGGCAGGGCCGTTCGCCGACCGCATCCGCTGGGGCAGGGGCGGCAGGTCCGGGTCCACCGCGCCCGGTGAGCTGCCCCGCGTCCGCCGGTCCACGGTGACCACCGCCGCGCACAGCGCTATGAGCGCCAGGACTTGGGCCGCCGGAGAGAACGCGCCGCGCCCGACGGCGACCGGATCGCCCGCCCCCGTCGCGGCCGCGATCCCGGCGCCCGCCATGGCCAGCAGCGCTGTCGGCACCAGCAGGGAGTGCCGCAGGCGGGCAACCACCGCCAGTACGGGGACGATCAGGGCGAAGGGACCCGCCACCACCGCGACCACAAAGGTCAGCGCGAGGCAGCCCAGCACCCACCCGGGCTCGGGCGGCGTCATCGCCGCGGCGTCCGGAGTCGTGCTCCGGCGGCGTACGAGTGCGAGGCATGCCAGCAGCGCCACCGCCACCGCGCCCCCGATCATCCCGACGTCGTAGAGCAGCACGGGCGTGTATTCGAGCTCGACCGTGCCGCCGGCGCCCGCGGGGATCAGCCAGGCCTGCTGCCAGCCGTCGATGCGCAGCGGGATGAGCGTCCTGCCGTTCAGGGTGGCTTTCCAGCCGTCGTTGGCGTTCTCGTACATCTGGAGGTATGCGGCCTCGCCCGCGCCGACGTTCACGGTCCGCCGGTCTCCGCGCCAGTCCACCGCGGTCGCCTCCCGCTGGTCCTTCACGACGGGTGGCCGGAGTTCGCCGCGGGTCAGCGTGATGTCGGTGAGGGCGAGGGGCCCTTCGTCGCCCGCCTCCACCTGGTGCAGCCCCCGGCCCAGGGGAAGCGTGCCCTGCGCAGTCCGGCAGAGCTTCACATCGACCGGGCTGCGTTCGGTCAGATCGCGCACCGTTCCGGACGCGCTCGTCGCGTGCAGCGTGCCGTCGACCGCGACCGGCGGACCCTCGCCGCACGGCACGGAGAACCGCAGTTCGGCGGCGGGCGGCGGTGTGCGCAGGTCGGCGAGTGCCGGAACGTAGACCTCGCTGAGGCCGACCGGCAACTGCATCCGGCTGTCGGCAACGGGGTTGTGGACGGTGAGCGGTGCCGCCCGGCTGACGGTGATGTCGAGCCGGTCCGTGGTGATCGGCTCGAAGCGGGCCAGGCCGTTCTCGTCGACGGCGGCCGTCACTCCACCGTTCGGGGTGCTGATCAGTATCTGCTCGGGCCGGGTTGACAGGCCGCCCGCCGCCGCGAGGACGATCTCGTCGATGGTCTTCCGGCCGGGCCAGCGCAGATGGATGACCGGCCGGTCTCCGGCGATCCATGCGGTGGTCAGATCCTCGTCGACGAGATTGCGCGGGCTGAGGCTGTTCCCGAGCCGGCTGGTCGAGTCCGCGGTCGCCGTGATCCGTCGTCCCTGCCGCGGATCGGCGGCCGTGACGAGCCGGTCGAGCGCTTCGCCGGGCACCGGCAGTGCTGTGGCGGTGATGGCGAAGTCACCGCCTTGGGCGACGCCGAACCGGCGGTGCAGACCCTCTTCGGCGGAGACAGGCGAGAGGCCGCCGGGGTCGCTGCCGCGATGCAGCGAGAACACCTCGGCGCCCGCCTCGGTGTCGTGCGCGTCGGTGGGGAGCCGGAGCAGCCGGGTCACCTGGATGCCCGGGAGAGAGACCTCGCTGAATCCCGCGCCGCCCAGTCCGGCCCTGGGGGACTGCGCGGCCAGGACGGTGATCTTCAGCCAACTGGTCTGCCCCGCGGGCGCCGTGACCGGCTGCGGGTTCCCGTTCGCAGCGAGCGGGCTGTCCGCGGAGCCCTTTTCGGTCTCGACCCGTACGAGTGTGGGGGCGGCCCTCATTCCGTCGCCGGGCAGCGGAGTGAGCTGAAGCGAGGCGGGGACGTCTGTGGGGGAGGAGAAGCCGATACGGAGCCACTGGCCCGCGGCGTTTCCGGCGCTGCCCTCGGCCCACGCCGTCTCCGGGTCGCCGTCGAAGGCGTTCACCGGGTCGTACTGCGGCAGATGGAACAGCCAGTTGCCGCTGCTGGACGCGGTCACCGAGGCGGCGCCCCGCAGGACGGCCGTCGTCTGGTGCCCGGTGCCCTTGGTCGGCAGGATCTGCCGCGGCCGCTCGCCCGGATCCTGGAGGCTTCCGGTGGGGTTGCGTTCGTCCGCGGTGTACGTGTACGAGGTGTTGCTGTTGACCAGTCCGAAGCGGGTGTCGGCGCGGCGCAGCCCATCCGCCACGTATTGCGCCGCGGGCGTGCCGAGCCCTGGGTGGTTGTCGCCGGTGAGCACGGTGGGCCTGCCCCGCAGACCCGGATCGGCCGACAGTTGCAGCAGTGCCTCGGGGCCGCCGCTGACGACCGCTGTGTCGGCGACCGCCTGCAGGCCGACCTGTCCGGGCCGCCGGGTGTTGCCGGTCGGCTCGTAGATCTCGACGGCCTGCATGCGCGGGAAGATGCCCTGGACCTGCACCGGTGTGTCGGTGGGGATGCGGCCGCCGGTGAGCACCGGGTCGAATCCGGTGACCCGCCGATAGCCGGAGGCCTCCAGAGTGCGTCTCACGGTGATCGGCGGGACGTATCCGAGCTGGTCCGGGTCGAGGTCATTGCGTACGACGACGAAGTGGAGGCCGGCGCGTGACAAGTAGTCGCGCAGGCCGGGCACTTCGCTGCCGCTCATGAGCACCTGCTCGACGGCGTCCATCGCGCGCCGTGAGCCGGGTGTGCCGAGGGGCACGAAGTCGCGTTGTGCCCAGCGGGAGTCGGCGAGGACATCGAGGGGCTCGTCGATGGGAGAGCCCCAGGTGTACAGGCCGTGGGCGGTGGCGGGAACGACGAGCGCACGGCTGTCGGGGGAGTTCTTCTCCAGCCAGTGGGCGGCCTGCGTCCACTGGCTGGGCAGTTTCTTGAAGGCGCCGGGCTGCAGGATCGTCCCGTTCAGGTACGGCCAGGCCAGAGGGGGCAGGACCAGCAGCGCGGCGATCAGCGGCGCATGGCGGCGCGCGGGCAGGCGCCGGGCTCCGCGGCTCTCGCTCGACGTCGCCACCAGGTGCATCAGCCCGAAGGCGAGCGCGAGGGCGAGCCCGGGCTGGAACTTGTAGACGCTGCGGAAGGGCTTGAGCGGCCCGTTCAGCCAGTCCCGCACCGTCTCGTGGAAGGGGCCGCCGAAGGACCCGGCGTATCCGGCCAGGGTGATCAGGACCACGGCCAGCACGGTGAGCAGCAGCCAGCGGCGCTCGGGCAGATCGCGCCGTGCCAGGCCCGCGAGCCCCAGCGCGGCCGCGAACGCCGAACCGAGGACGGTGACCGCCGCGGTGGCCACGGTCCAGCCGGCAGGCAGCCAGGCTTCGCCGAAGTGGAGGTAGGCGACCCAGTTGCCCGCTCCGCGCAGCAGTTCGGTCGCGGACATCGTCCCGGTGGTGGTGTCGGCCTGCTCGACGTACGGCATGAAGTCCTCGCCGTAGGCGCCGAGAAGCAGCAGGGGAACCACCCACCAGGCGGTGGCGAGTACGACGCCGGGAATCCACCAGGCGATCAGGGCCCGCTTGCGCGGACCGGCAGGGCGGCTGAGCAGATAGAGCCCCACCGGCAGCAGCGAGGCGAGCGTCGATGCCGCGTTGACCCCGCCCATGAAGGGGATCAGCAGCGCGGATGTGGCCGCTGCCACCCGGGGGGAAGTCCGGGTGGCAGTGAGCGGCAGCAGCACCCATGGCAGCAGCGCTCCGGGGAGCGCGGCCGCCGAGGTGGAGCCGACGACGATGGTGAAGGTCGGCCACAGGGCATAGCCGGCGGCGCCGAGCAGCCGGGTCCGGGCGCTGCCGATCTCCAGACGCTCGGCGAGCCGGAGGGCGCCCCAGAACGCGGTGGCCACGATCAGCGAGAGCCACAGCCGCTCGGCCAGCCACACCGGGATGTGCGCGAGGTCGGTGAGCGCGTAGTAGGGGAGGGTCGGGAAGGAGTAACCGGCGTACTGGTTGGACAGCCCGCCGAATCCGGAGCGGCTCTGCCACAGCTCCCCGAGGTCGCCGATGAACTTCCAGGGGTCGGCGACCACGCCGAGCTTGGTCTCGAAGGTCATCCTGCCCGGTGACACGGACAGGAACGCGACGAGCACCGCAGCCCAGAAGGCCAGCAGCCATGATCTGCGGCGCGGCCCGCCGGGCTGTGGGGACGGAGGCGGAGCGGTGTGCCGGGGACGGCCCGGCCTGCCCGGGGGGAGGGTCAACGTCGTCTCAGCCACGGGTGACTCGCAGGGGGCTGGTCATCGCTGCTGCCGTTTCTGTTCGGCGCCTGAGGACGAGGAGGAGGTTCCAGGTGGCTATTTCGCGCAGGCCCGGGACGCGGGTGACGGCCTGCGCGAGGAAGGGCCAGTAACGGGAGCGTGCGGTGACCAGTGAGACGTCCTCGCGGGTGCGTACATGGCGCAGGGTCGGACCGATGTGGATCGCGAACAGGTTCTCGCCCAGGGTGTGTTTGGCGGGGCGCCCGGTCCGCCGCAGGTAGCGGGCACGGGCCCGGTCCGCGCCCAGGTAGTGCCAGGGCGCCCACTCGTGACCGCCCCAGGGGGAGAGCCAGTTGGTGAACGAGACGTAGATCAGCCCGCCCGGCCGGGTGACGCGGATCAGTTCGCTGAGGAAGGTCTGCGGGTCGGCGACGTGTTCCAGCACGTTGGAGGAGAAGCAGATGTCCGCGACTCCGTCGGCCAGGGGCAGCAGATAGCCGTCGGCGACCACCGAGCCCACGGGGGCGGTGCCGCGGGCGCCCAGTTCGCGCAGATCGGGCTCGAAGAGGTAGCTGTGCGCCCCGCGCCGCCGGAACTCCTCGGTGAAGTGGCCGCGTCCGCCGCCCACGTCCACCACCGTCCGGCCCTGCAGGGGCATCTGTCGCTCCAACTGGTCGGCCGCGTCCTGGGCGAGCAGGGTGTAGCAGCGGTCCGGGTCGGTCTGCTCGCTCATGAACGCCCGGAAGAGGGTCAGAGACCTGCGGATGGAGGGATCCTTCACGGCCGCATCACCTCCGCTGCGGCGCGGCCTCCGCGGCCGCCGCCCGGAACTGCCGGACCGTGGCGCCCCAGCGGAAGTCCGCTGCCCGCTGCCCGGCCGCGCGGCCGAGCGCCTCGCGCCGCTCGGAACTGAGCGCCAGCGTGCACCAGGCCGCGGCGAACGAGCTCTCGCCGCGGGCGAGTACACCGGTGACGCCGTCCTCGATCGAGTCTCTGAGACCGGGCACGTCGAAGCCGATGGCAGGTGTGTACCGGGCAGCGGCCTCGGTCACCACGAGCCCCCAGCCCTCGACGAGCGAGGGGTGCAGCAACAACCAGGCCGCGCACAGCAGCCGGTGTTTCTCCGCTTCACAGACCCGGCCCGTGAAGGTCACGCCGGGCCCGGCGAGAGATTCCAGCCTGGCCCGTTCCGGCCCGTCACCCACGATGACGAGCCGGCCTCCGGTGACCGGCCTGACCCTTTCCCACAGACGAAGCAGCAGCTCGATCCGCTTGTACTCGACGAGCCGCCCCACGGCGAGGAACAGCGGCTCGGCCGAGGTCGGCTCGAGCGGGCCCGGCTCCTCGACACCGTTGTTGACGAGCCGGATCCGCTCCCGCGGGACACCGAGGCCGTGGAGCGCGTCGGCGGTCGAGGGGGAGACGGCGACCAGCAGGTTGCCGCTGTGGGCACGGGTCAGTGCCCAGCGCTCGAGCCTTCTGCCCAGCCGGGCGGCGGGGCCGGGGAAGCGCTCGCCCCAGATGTCGGTGTGGACATGGTTGACCAGGCAGAGCGTCGGTCCGCTGTGCCACAGCGGGGCGAGGTAGGGCATGCCGTTGCACACCTCGACGAACAGGTCGCAGTCACCGACCTGCCGTTGGAACGCACCTCGGGCCCGCAGAAAGTGTCCCGCGTCCCCGCCGGCGGAGACAACGCGGTAGCCGCGGCAGGCGGCGGGACCGCCACACAGGAGGGTGACCTGGTGGCCGTGAGCGGTGAGCCCGTCGGCGATGCGGTCGATGAGCAGTTCGGAACCGCCCGCGGCCGGGTTGCCGAGGTCGCGCCGGGCGAGGAAGACGATCCGGCGAGGATGCGGGCCAGGCCCGGACGCGGGGTCGAGCCGCGGGGACATCCGCGGATGGTGGGGGAGTGGCGCGCGCAACGTGGGGGGTACGTGCTGGGGCATTCGAGCTCCAACTCGCCTCGGGGTGCGGGACGTTGGGGATGTTGGGTGCGCGAGAGCGGTCGGCGTGGCGGGGTGGGTTGGTAGTCTCCGCCCGGCTGTTCGATGCCGCTACTCACGTTGGTGACAAATTTGGCCCGCAACGGGCCTGACGCTCCATCACATTGTGCGCATTACGTCGGATTCGGGCGCTCTGGGCCGCGCAACAGGAGGATGACACCCGCGGCAGCAAGGACGAGCCCGGCCGCCCCGCCGCCGATCGGTGCGAGGTCTCCCAGAGCCCGCAGTCGGCCGCTGTCGGTCTTCGCCAGCGCCACCTGCTCCCGCTGGGTGTCCGGGGTGAACTCCAGCCCGGCGCTGTCCAGCAGGACCACCTTCGCCGCGTCGCCACCGGGTGCCCGCAGAGTCTTGCGCGGAGCGGTCCTCGCGTTCATGATGCGGCCCGTCCGCCGGTCGACGACGAGTTCGATGCCGTGGTTGGCGTACCACTCCTCGGCATGCACCTGGCGCTGTTTCGGCAGGCCGACCAGCCGCCCCGGCACCTGGCGGGTGCCCGTCCGGGTGTCCTTCACGGATCCGGTGAACCGGTAACCCTCGTAGCCCGCGACCTTCTTGGTGCCCTTGAACTCCAGCCGTACCGTGGATCCCAGCGTGGTGTCCCACCAGAGGTATCCGCGCTTTTGCACGTCGAAGGGGAACTTCAGGTACGCCTCGCCCTGATACTGCGGCGTCTCCCCGCAGCAGTGCACCGGAGCGTTGGTCCGGCGGTCGGTCACCCAGCGCTCCAGCGTCCACTGGTAGGATCTGCGCGGATCGCCGAAGGCCAGCGTGTTCGGGGTGTCGATGGCCGTGGACACGTCCCACACCGCCCGTCCGCTGCGCTCGCTCGCCGCGACATCACCCAGCACCCGGCGGGTGATGGTGATCGGTTCTCCCTGTACGGGTCTGAGACTCTCGGTGTCGAAATAGTCGCCGTTGCCGGTGAACACCGTGGTGACATCGACATCGGTCGGGGTGCGTTCTGCGCGTGGCTCGACGTACCAGGCGAGCAGCGGAGCCAGGACGAGCAGGAAGACGCCGGTGCCCAGCAGGAGCAGTGACAACGGCGAAGCGGTACGACGCATAGGGGCACTCCCGGGCGGTGGGGGAATCAGGACGGTGCGCGTCTGTACGGGCCGGGACCGTAAGCGCCCTCTTGACTAAGTGTCAATGCCCCTCACAGACTGGGCAGTCGCCGAGCCGGTGGCCGCGGGGCGGGGTGCCTTCCGACCGAGAGGCTCGCTGAACCATGCACATACTGACCGCCGCCGTGCTGACCACCATGGCCGCAGCCGTCCTCGCCGTGGGGGCTGCCTTCGGCATCGTCGCCGCACTGAACGCCACACCCGAGCAGCCCAATGTGCCTCTCGTCTCCTTCGAGACGGGCCGGCCGACAGCGTCCCCGCAGCCCTAGGGGGAAACCATGCCCGTGCGCACGGCGTGGCGGGACGTCCCCCGCCCGCGGGCACGCAGATTCGCCGCCCTGGCCATGGCCGAGGTGCCCGCACTCGCCCAGGCGATCCTCGGCGAGATCCGCAAGGAGTACCCCGGCCTGCCGCTCGTCGTCGACGATTCGGGCGAGCCCATGGCCCTGATCGGCATCCGCGAGGCACTGGAGGACTTCGTCGGCCATCTTGTGGTGGAGGATCACCTGCCGCACGGGCGCCGGCTGGAGGTGTTCCAGGAGTTCGGCCGCGGCGAGGTGCTGCAGGGTCGCAGCCTGGACTCGCTCCAGGCCATCTACCGGCTCGGTGTCCGGCTCGCGTGGCGTCGTCTCGCCGAGATCGGGCAGCAGGTCGAGATTCCGCCCCCGGCCATGTACGAGCTGGTGGAGTCGGGCTTCGAGTATCTCGACGGGCTCGTCGCACAGTCCGTACGCGGTTATGTCGAAGCAGCCGCCCGCCAGGCCGGCGAGCGGCTTCGGCTGCAGCGGCGGCTGATCAGCCTGATGCTCAGCGAGCACCGTACCGATCCCACCGATGCCCTGGCCGAGCATGCCGAGCGCATCGGATGGCCGCTGCCCGAACAGGTCGCCGTCGCCGTACTGCTGCGGCCCGCCCCGGAATCCGTGGCCCCGGCCGTGGGCCAGGAGGTGCTCCTGGACATGGAGTACGAGCAGCCCCGCATGGTCGTCCCCGAGCCGCACGCGGCCGGGCGGCCCGAACTCCTGGAGCGCGCGATGACCGGCTGGTCGGGCGCGATGGGCCCGCCGGTTCCGCTCGCCGAGGCCGCCAAGTCGCTGCACTGGGCCTTCGCCGCCGTACGCCTGATGGAGCGCGGGCTGCTCCCGGTCGGGCACGTGCTGCAGTGCACGGAGCACACCGAGGCGCTGGTCCTGCTGCCGCCGGAGGAGCTGATCGAGGACATGGCCCGCCGCTGCCTGGCACCGCTCGACCAGTGCGCCCCCGCGCACAGCAGGCGGCTCGTCGAGACGCTGCTCGCCTGGCTGGAGACACGCGGTGGAGCCCCCGAAGTCGCGGCGCGGCTCGGCGTCCATCCCCAGACCGTGCGCTACCGATTACGCCAGATCCGGGCCCTGCTCGGCGACGAGGTGGACGATCCGGACCGTCGTTTCAAGCTGGAGCTGGTGTTACGGGCCCGCCGCCTGCGCGACAGCGGGATGGTCCGGGACACCGGTGAACCCTTGCGGCGCGGTTGGCAATGACGGG
Organism: Streptomyces sp. SLBN-118; assembly: GCF_006715635.1. Taxonomy (NCBI): domain Bacteria; kingdom Bacillati; phylum Actinomycetota; class Actinomycetes; order Kitasatosporales; family Streptomycetaceae; genus Streptomyces; species Streptomyces sp. SLBN-118. Next base: position 879,819 of record NZ_VFNP01000001.1, on the reverse strand, counting down.
GATTCGCCTCAGCGTTGCGTGAACGCGGGAGCCGCCGGAGCCGGTCCCAGGGTCGTCGTGCCGGGGGCCGCCCGGTGGCCCAGTCCCGTGCGGTAGGCGTCCAGAGCGGCTTCGGTGCGTCCACCGCGGCGCAGCAGGTCCCCCAGCAAGCGGCAGAGGTCGGCCAGGTCGCCGCTCGCTCCGCTCCGCTCCAGCAGGGCGAGCGCCACGACATAGTGCTCCTCGGCCGCCTCGGTGTCGCCGCGCTCCTCGGCGATCAGCCCGAGCAGGCGGTGCGCGCCGCCCGCGTGCACCGCGCCGTGCCGGTCGCCGAGTTCCAGGAGGGCCGAGAGCAGACCGGCCGCCTCATCGTGCCTCCCGAGCCGCCGCAGTACGTCGGCGAGCTCCACCTCCACCTGGGCGGTGTAGAGCACGGCGCGCTTGGCGGTCAGCATGTCCCGGGCGGTGCGCAACTCCTTTTCAGCGAAAGCGAGTTCGCCGTTCTGTGCCTGGACGTAGCCGCGCATCCAGTGGCAGTGTGCGAGGTCGGTCCGCAGTCTCAGCTGGCGGTAGATCGCCTGGGCCTTGGCGAGCGAGGCGTCGGCGTCCGCCGTGCGTCCTTCGGCCAGGAAGGTGCGGGCCACCTGCCGGTGCATGCCCGCCACCAGTGCCGGATCGCTGACCTGCGGCGCCAGGGCCAGGGCGAGTTCGGCGGCGTGTGCGGCACGGGCGAGGGCGCCCATGTCGATGTACGGGCCGATGACGGCGGCGTACAGCAGAACCAGCGCCTCGGGGTCGGCCAGGCCGCTCGTTCCGAGCTCGTCGATGGTGGACTCGAGGAGGTAGCAGGCGTAGCGCAGCTCCCCGGCCAGCAGGTGCGCGACGGCACGGCCCCGGATCGCGCGGGCGCGGCGGGGCAGCGGTTCACCGGCCAGGAGCCGCTCCGCCTCCTCGAAGTGCCGTCCCGCATCGGCCAGTTCACCTGATTCCAGAGCGCAGTCGCCGAGCCCGAGCAGCGCCTCGGCCTGCTCGGGAGCGAGGCCGAGGTGTTCCGCGTCGGTCAGGAGACGGCGGTAGCTGACGGCGGCCTCGTCGGCTGCGCCGGTGGCCAGCTGCTGCTGGGCGTCGGTGAGGGCGAGCCGCAGCTCGGTGGCCACATGGGCGGGCCGTCCGGTGGTCAGCTCCTCGTATGTCGTGCCGAGCCGTTCCGCGAGGAAGCGAAGCGCGGTCTCGGAGGGCCGGACCTTGCCGGACTCCAGGGTCGAGACATACGCGGGCGTGTAGGAGGGCTCTGCCAGCTGGCGCTGTGTCAGTCCGCGCTGGTTACGCAGACGCTGCACCCGGCGTCCGATCTCGACCGGTTCGTCCATTGGTACCCCCTCCTGATTCCTGAACTCCCCAGTATTCAGGGGTAGCAGGCATTGCGCACCTCCGGTACGCCCCCTAATTTAAGCAGCCAGTTCATCAGACTTAACCAACCACTTAACTTCCATGACAGGGGGAGGATTCATGCGTTCAGCACGGGGCAGTGCCCTGGCGGCGGCCGGAGTGGCCGCTGTCCTCGTTGCCGTTGTGGCGTCCGCGCCGGGCAGCGCGGCCGCCGACGGGGCGACGCCGGGCCGGAGCGGGGTCGAGGTCGAGATACCCGGGCCGGAGCACGGCAGAGCCGCCGGATCCGGCCACACGCACGTACCGAAGGAGGGCCAAGGCCGCCCGGCCTCCCGGCTCTCGGCGGCAGAGGAAGCCGCCGACGGCGATGTCACCAAGCTGGTGGACAACGGCTCCACCGCCGACCGGCTGGACATCGTCGTCATCGGGGACGGCTACACCGCCGCCGAGCTGGCGCAGTTCCACATCGACGCCAAGGAGAAATGGGCCGAGGTGGCGGCCGTCGAGCCGTACTCGACCTACCAGGGCCTCTTCAACGTCTGGGCGGTCGACGCCGTGTCGAATCAGTCCGGTGTGTCCGGCGACCCCGGAAAGGACACCGTCCGCGACACCGCGCTGGGCTCGTACTTCTGGTGCGACGACATCGAGCGGCTGCTCTGCATCGACCAGGACAAGGTCGACCGCTACGTGGCGAAGGCGCCGGAGGCGGACCTGGTACTCGTCCTCGCCAACAGCACCAAGTACGGCGGTGCCGGCTACAACGAGCCGAGCGCGAGCCTCGGCTACGAAGGCATCTCGACCGCCTCGGCGGGCAATGACAAGTCCGGCCAGGTGGCCATCCACGAGACCGGCCACTCGCTGGGCAAGCTCGCCGACGAGTACTACTACCCCGGCTACCCGGGCTACGAGAAGTACACGGGGGGCGAGCCGGCCGAGTCCAACATCTCCAAGCTGACCGCCGACGAGATGTCCGGACAGTCAGCCAAGTGGCACCGCTGGCTCGGCGAGCAGTCGCCCGACGGCGGTGCGGTCGGCACGTACGAGGGCGGAGGCTACTACGTCACCGGTCTGTACAGGCCCACCGACAACTCCCTGATGCGCTCTCTCGGCAAGCCCTTCAGCCTGCCCGGCGTCGAGGCGATGATCGCCGGCTTCTACCGCCATGCCAGGGTCGTCACCGCCGTCACTCCCACCAGTCGCACACTGCGCCCGGGAAACACCGCGAAGGTCGCCGTGCCCCGGCTGGCCGCCGCGGACGGGCATCAGCTCAGGGTCCGCTGGTATCTGGACGGCAGGGAGCTGAGGTTCTCCGAGGGCCGCACTCAGCTGCGGGTGTCGGAGCTGGTCCCGCGGCTGCTCGACCGCCGCGCACACCAGTTGTCGGCCACCGCCGAGGACCGTACGGCCTCAGTGCGCGACCCGGAAGTCGCCGGGACGCTGAAGTCCACCACCGCCTGGACGATCCGCCTCTGATGCCGAGCGGTCCGCCTCGGAGCTCCTAACGGTCCAGAACCAGTGCCACCAGGGCCTCCGGAGCGCCGGACTGACCCCGGACCCCGGGGAACGCATTGATGTCCACGACGAGCGGGGCCCCGTCGCCCGTGTCGATGATGTCCACGCCGTAGACATCGAGTTCGAAGACCTCGCCGACCCGGCGCACCAGAGCCGGCCAGCCGGGCGGCAGGTCACCGGGCGCGAGCGGCAGTGTGGGACCCCGCCCACCGGGCGAGAGTTCGGAACGGCGCAGGGCGGCGAAGAGCCCGTCTCCGACCGCCCAGAGTTTGTGGTCCCAGCCACTGTTCGGCGCGAACTCCTGGACCACGACAGGCTCATGGGGGTGCGCGGCGGCGAGCTCCCGCAGTTGTATGCCGCCGTCGACACGGGCCACCAGGTCGTGCCGGCGGCTGTGGCGGCTCTTGACGACCGCGGGGCCGGGGAGCGGTGATCCGCAGGCCAGTTGTGCGAGCGTGGCGAAGGTACGGGTGGCCGCGAACGGGAGGCCTGCCCCATGGGCCTTCGCCGCCATCTGAGTCCGGTCCTGGCACAGCGCGGTCGCCGCAGCCGAGTTCACCACCCGGGCGCCGCGCCGCTCCAGACCGGCTGCGAGGGCCAGGGCACGTGGCGTACGCGACTTGAGCAGATAGACATCGGCGAGCGGCCCGGGGATTTCGTCCACCATTCCGGGATCAAGTGTCTCCACCTGATGCGAGGGCGTCAGCAGGGCGGTGGCCGCGGCCAGCAGCGGATGCCCGGGCTCGGGTGTGATCAGGCCGATCCTCATGTGCTCTCGCCCGCCGCCGCGGGAACGTGCACCGGAGCCGGGAGCTGCACGGAATGCGAGCGGGCCGGGGGCAGCACGGCCGCCCCCAAGGACCCGCCCGTGCGGGCGAGCCCGAGCACGGCTCGTGCCACCCGGGCGGCGGCGTCGGGGACCTGACGGAAGCTCGGGAAGTCGTTCACATCGACGACCACGGGACCGTCCGGTCCCAGCACCACGTCCACGCCGTACAGATCGAGGCCGTAGACCACCCCGACGCGCGCGGCTATCGCGGCCACCTCGGCCGACAGCGGCACGCGGCGTTCCGGCACCGAAGGGTCCGGGTGCAGCGGGGAGCAGCGCTCGGTCGCGTACAGCTCGCCGCCCACGCAGTACACCTTGACGTCGATGCCCCGGTTGGTCACATACGGCTGGGCGATGAGCATGCCTTCCGCCGCCAGTTCGGGGACCACGGCGGCGAGCCGGTCCGGTGACGGGACCAGGTACACGGCCCGCCCGGAGCTTCCGTCGGCTGGCTTGACCACCAGCGGGTACTCCGACGCCGGTATCTCTGCCAGCAGATCGGGCCGCGCCGCCGCGTAGGTCGGCGGCAGAGGGAGCCCATTGCTGCGGCCGATTGCCGCGGCAAGTGCCTTGTCCCGTACGCCTCGTATCGACCGGGCGTCGTTGACGGTCGTCATCCCCGCCGAGGCCGCGGCTTCCAGCAAGGTCAGCCCCGGTCCGCCGGAGACCGTCTTGAGCACCCACGCGTCATGGGTGCCGGCCTGCACCACCTCGGTCATGCGCACCAGGGAGCCGCCTGGCCGCAGCACATCGACCCGGTGCCCCCAGGAGGTCAGCTGACGGATCACCTCAATCGGCATGCCGTCGTGCAGGTAGTGTTCCTCCACCAGGAAGCAGAGCCTCATCGACCTTCCCCGTAACCCCCGGACGTCCGCCGATCCCGTCCGGCGAGTTGTGACATCACAGGATGTCATGGACGCCGTGAGGTGATCTCCCTGGGCGTCCCCCGGTGCTTCAAGGCTTCGACCGGCGGCCGCGCGAAGGCATCGCGGACGAGGACCTCACGGCTGTGGGGCGGGTCCTCGTCCGGATGCGTGCCAGACGTCGCCGGGCAGACAGGACTCTGACGACGCGACCTACGACTTGCGGAGCAGCCCGCCGTACTCGTAGATGCCCTTGTTCTTCTCGGTGGCGCCCAGGTACGGGGCCAGGGCCTCGTGCACCGGGGCGAGGGCCGGCTGCTCGGGGTCGGGGCGCCAGTCGGCCAGGTTCACCAGTCCCGGCTCCACCGGGTCAAGACCGTCCAGCAAGGCGTCGAGTTCGGCCGGGGTGCGGGTCTGCCACGGGATGCCGCGTTCCGAGATGTGCTCGGTCATCTGGGCGCCCCTGGCCGGATCGTCGGAGACGACCTGGGACAGGCCGAGATAGCTGCCCGGTGCCGCCCCGTCGATGACGGTGCGCAGAACCCTGTGCGGATCGTCGGCGTCGGTGAGGTGGTGCCCCACTGACAGGAACAGCACCGCCACCGGCTCGCGGAAGTCGATCAGCCGCCGTACCTCGGGGTGGTCGAGGACCGACTGCTGGTCCCGCATGTCGGCCGTGATGACGGTGGTGGAATCGTCGTCGGCGAGCAGCGCCCGGCCGTGTGCCAGCACGATCGGGTCGATGTCGACATAGACGACGCGGGCGTCCGGTGCGAACCGCCGGGCGACCTGGTGGACGTTGTTGTCGGTCGGCAGGCCGCACCCCATGTCGAGGATCTGGCGGATGCCCGCCTCCTGCGTCAGGTAGCGCACGGCCCGGAAGAGGAACTGACGGTTCTGCCGCGCGATGTCCACACATTCGGGGAAGGACGGCAGTGTGGACAGGAGGAAGGCCCGGTCGACGTCGTAGTTGTCCTTGCCCCCCAGCATCCACCCATAGGCTCGTGCCGAGGTGGGCACGTCGAAGGGTATAGAGGTTGTCCCGGACTGCCTGTCATCGGCCATGCGTGCTCTCCGTCTCTCCGTCTGCGGAGCCCGGCTCCGCCGTGGCGAGACTACCCGCTGCCGCTGTCTCTCATGGCGGGTTCGTGGTGGTCAACTCGCCCACTGCCAAGGGAGATTGGCGACTGGTTCGTACAACTCGGGTATACCCGCTCCGCCGACGCCGCGAAGGCCCCGCCGGGGACGGGGCCTTGAAGCGGCTCGGGAAAGCCGGCGAGACGGATCAGCTCCGGGACTGACCGGACATCGGCGCCGTCGCGTAGACACGGGTCGCGAACTCGGCGATCTGCTCGTCGCTCAGGTTCTTCGCGAGATTGGCCTCCGAGATCATGCCGACCAGGCGGTGACCGCCCTTGACGTCGATCACCGGGAGCCGCCTGATCTGGTGCTCCTCCATGGTCGTCAGGACTTCGGTCGCGTCCGCATCCGCGTCGATCCAGTGCACCTTGGCATTGAGCGATCCGGCCTGCACGGTCGCCGGATCGACGCCTTCGGCGCAGCACCTGACGACAATGTCACGGTCGGTGATCAAGCCTGTGAGCCTGTTGTTGTCGCCGCAGATGGGCATGCATCCGACGTCCAGGTCGCGCATCATCTTCGCTGCGTCCATCAGCGACTGGTGCGCACCGACGCACTGCACGCCACCGGACATGATGTCCCGAGCTCGCAGTTTCTCAGCCATGATTTCCTCCCGTCCTCGAGAGCGTTGTGTTCTCTGCCATCGATCACAACACGGATGGCGCAACACCGCTCCTCGGATGCGCGGGCCTGTCAAGGCTCCAGATGGCTGAATCCCACCTCGAAGCGTTCCACCGAGACAACCCGCTGGCCTTCGCGCTGCGCCACCTGGTCGCGGAGCCGGTTGGCCCGTTCCTCGCTGGCGTACATGGTCTGCTCGTCCTCCCACAAGGTCAGCGATTTGGCCTTCCCCGAGGGCCGGTCGATGAGGTAGTACAGGCCCCGGAAGCCGGGAGCCTCCCGCACCTCTTTGAGAACCGCTTCCCAGTTGGCTGTCAGGTCTCCCTGCGACGGGACCGGTGAACCCTGGTACGTGCTCAGCCTCACGAACATCGCGCCAACCCTTTCCTGGCCGGCTGCCGGCCGGAGGGCAGGCAGCTCCAGAACCAGGGTGCTCCGGCATCCCGCACACCGCACGACGAGGGTCGTGACCTGGACATATGCCGGGAGCGGGCGCCTAGAGGCCGGTCCGACGCGCGCCTGCCCCACGCCCGCGCTGGAATGGACGGGTGGCCAGGGCGAGGGAGTTCCGGACGAGGGCGTGGCACGCTCTCGCGTCCGCCGTGCTGATGACGCTCGCCGCCTGCTCGACCGGGCCGTCCGTGGAGAGCCAGGGCGCTGTCGCCGCCGCGCCCAGTGCCGGCAAGCATCTGACCATCGGTTCCGCGGGCTCCACCGAGAGCGAGCTGCTCGCCCGGATGTACGCGCTGCTCCTCGGCAAGGCCGGATACAGCACCGAGATCCTGCCCTTCACCAGCCGGGAGATGTACGAGCCGGCGCTGCAGAGCGGCAGGATCGATGTGGTGCCCGAGTACGCCGCCACCTTCGCGGACTGGCTGAACACCAAGGTCAACGGCCCCGACGCGGGCACGGTCGCCTCGCCCGACCTCGCGAGGACGATGACGGCCCTGCGGAAGCTGGCGACACCGCGCGGTCTGACCGTCCTCGGCCCGGGCAGCGCCGCCCACCAGTACGCCTTCGCCGTCAGCGCGTCCTTCGCCCGGGGCCTCCGCCTGGCTACCCTCAGCGACCTGGGGAGGACGAAGCTGCCCGTGCTGCTGTCGGCGGACGAGGAGTGCGTCCGTCGTCCTGACTGCGCGCCCGGGCTGACGACGACGTACGGAATCGACATCACGGCGGTCGACCCCCGCGGCGTCGGCACCACCCGGGCCAAACAGGCCGTGCAGAGCGGCCGGGACCAGATGCTGCTCACCACGACCACCGACGCGACGCTCGACGACTTCGGCCTCGCCCTGCTCGCGGACGACAAACACCTGCAGAACGCCAATTACATCGTGCCCGTCGTCAACCGTGCCGACGCGGGCAACACGGGGGTCACGCGCGCGTTGGGCAGGCTCAACACCGTACTGACAACGGCCGATCTGGCCCGGCTCAACGAGCAGGTGGACAGCCGGGGGCGGCCGCCGCAGGACGTGGCCAGAGAGTATCTGGTGTCGAAGGAACTGCTTCGCGAGTCCGGCGGCTGAACGCGGCGGCCGGGGCCCTCTACGCCACCGGGCCGGTGTGCAGGCTCTCCAGGCGCCGTTGCAGCACCTGCAGCGCCCCGCGCTGGCGGCCCGGGACAGTGCGGCGCAGCCGGACCAGCGCGGGTGCGAGCGCCCGCGCCCGGGGCAGGTCCCGGATCTGTTCCCACTGGTGATGAGCGCGGTCGACCGCGCCCTCGACATCGAGGTCGTCGGTGGCCTGCCGGCGCGTCAGCCGGGCCTCTGCCGCGGCCATCCACAACTCACAGCTGCGGGCCGGATCCTGTGCGAGCCGCGCGAGATCGGCCCGGACTTCCAGCCAGTGGATTGCCTGCACCGAACCGGTGCCGTGGGTGCGCAACTCCTGCTGCTCCCAGGCGGCGGCCGCGGCGGCGGCCTCCGTGTGCCGCCCGGCGCGGGCGGCGGCGAGGATCGCCGGGTGCGGATCCTGGGGAGGCTGCCGATCCTGGGGAGGCCCCAAAGCCCCGTGCGGCTGCGCGGCCTGTACGCGCGGGGGAGTACCGATCGCCAGCAGCATGGCCTCTTCACCACCGGCCCTTGCCGCGGCCTGCTCGTGCAGGGTGGGCAGGTCCGGCCGTGCCCCGCTGCGCCAGATCGCCGCGCACGCCTTCAGGTAGGCGGGAGTTGCGGCTTCGCGGCCGCGCTGGGGAGCCGGACAGACGCGCCCGTAGAGACGGACGCCCAGTCCGAGTGCGAGGCCGCGCGAGGCGAGGTGGTGCCAGGCGTCGGCGTCGGCGACCAGGTCGACGACGACGGTGGTGGTGCCGGGCCGCCGGATCGCCGTCTCGGCGGCCAGCCAGTGCCACGGAAGCGCCGTGTAGCGCATGGTCGTCGCAGTGGTCCGGGCGAGGGCGAGATGCAACAGCCGCTGTTTCCGGTCCAGTTGGAGCTGGCCCGCGATATAGAGGAAAAGCGGCCCTGCCGCGGTCGCCGCCGCCCGGATCCGGGTGAGGACGGTCTGTGGATCGAGGGGATCGGCGAGTTCGACGACTGTCGCCGCCCGGGTTCCGGTCAGCGCGCCGGGCGGGACTGCGGCGAGTGCGGGCAGCACGGAACTCGCGTCCACGAGACGGCCCTTGCCGACCGGGGCCGCCGCGATGAGCAGCGCTGTTCCCGGTTCTTCCGTGTCCCCTCCATTGATCACCACCCCAGCACGGTAGCCGACGCCTGGCGTCGTACCGTCCGCGTGGACCGTGCCCGACGTGCCTCGACGACGAGCGCTCCGGCGCCGTCTTCAAGGGCGGCACCTGCGACAGGAACGGTCCCTGGACCGGCACCGGGCGGCTCAAGCCCGTCGGCGCCCGGGTCCGTGACCGCGCCAGGACCCCCGACGACTTCCCGACGGGCTGACCAGGGGCTGTCTGTCACCCTGCCCGCCCATGTGATCCCATGGGCGGGCAGGGACACAGAAGAGGAGCATCAGTGACCAGCTATCGCCAGCCGGGAATCGTCCTCACCGACCGGCATTTCACCGTCCCGCTCGATCACGCCGACCCGGCGGGCGAGCAGCTCGACCTGTACGGCCGCGAGGTCGTCGCGAGCGGACGGTCCGGTGCGGATCTGCCCTGGCTGGTCTATCTGGAGGGCGGCCCCGGCTTCGGAGCCCGCCGCTTCGTCGGCAAACAGGCATGGCTCGGGCGGGCGGTACAGGAGTACCGGGTGCTCCTCCTCGACCAGCGCGGCACCGGCCGGTCCACCCCCCTGAACCGCCAGACGCTGCCCCTGCGCGGCGGGCCCCGCGCCCAGGCCGACCACCTCGCCCTCTTCCGCGCCGACAGCATCGTGCGCGACTGCGAGACCATCCGGCCGCGGCTCACCGGCGGCGCGCCGTGGACCGTACTGGGCCAGAGCTTCGGCGGATTCTGCGCCACGCACTATCTCTCCAGCGCCCCCGAAGGGCTGCGGACCGTGCTTGTCACGGGAGGTCTGCCCGCCCTGGACGCCTCTGCCGACGACGTCTACCGCGCCGCCTATCCCCGCATCCAGCGCAAGGTGGAGGCACACTACGCCCGCTATCCGCAGGACGTGGGGCGGGCGCGCCGTATCGCCGAGTATCTGGCCGAGCGCAAGACCGTGCTGCCCGGCGGCTATCGGCTCACCCCCGAAGCCTTCCAGTCGCTGGGCATTCTGCTCGGCGGCGGGGACGGCAGCCACCAGCTGCACTATCTGCTGGAGGACGCCTTCGTCCATGCGGCAGCGGGGTACGAACTCTCCGACGCGTTCCAGGAGGCCGTGCTCGCGATCCTCTCCTACGCGGGACATCCGCTGTACGCCGTGCTGCACGAGGCGATCTACGCCCAGGGCGCGGGGTCGACCGCCTGGGCCGCCGAGCGGGTCCGGGCGGAATTCCCGCAGTTCGACGCGGCGACGGCGCTGGACGGGGACGGCCCGCTGCTGTTCACCGGGGAGAGCATCCATCCCTGGCACTTCGAGGTGGACCCGGCCCTGCAGCCGCTGCGCGAGAGCGCCGAACTGCTGGCCGCCCGCGCCGACTGGACCCCCTTGTACGACCCGGCCCGGCTGTCCGCCAACCAGGTGCCCGTCGCCGCCGCCGTCTACCACGACGACATGTACGTCGACACCGAGCACTCGCTGTGCACCGCCCGCGCCATCCGCGGACTGCGCAGCTGGATCACCGACGAGTACGAGCACGACGGGGTGCGGGCGAGCGGGCAGCGGGTGCTCGACCGGCTGCTCCTGCTGGCCCGCGGGGAGGTATGACGCCCTGTCAGCGTCGTATCCTGCCCGCATGAACGAGCCTGCGACCGAGCAGCTGGAACCGATGCCCGAGGACTGGCAGCGCGCGCTCGCCGTCGTCGCGCACCCCGACGACCTGGAGTACGGCTGCGCCGCGGCCGTCGCAAGCTGGACCGACGGCGGACGTGAGGTCTCCTACCTTCTCGCCACCCGCGGCGAGGCGGGCATCGACACGGTGGAACCGGCCACGTGCGGCCCGCTGCGCGAGCAGGAGCAGCGGGCGAGTGCGGGCGTCGTCGGGGTGTCCTCGGTGGAGTTCCTGGACCACAGGGATGGTGTCGTCGAGTACGGGACCGGGCTGCGCCGGGACGTCGCGGCGGCCATCCGCCGCCACCGGCCGGAGCTGGTGATCACCCTCAACCACCGGGACACCTGGGGCGGCACCGCCTGGAACACCCCCGACCACCGCGCCGTCGGCCGGGCCACGCTGGACGCGGCCGCGGACGCCGGAAACCGCTGGATCTTCCCCGAACTCATCGCCGAACAGGGCCTTCAGCCCTGGAACGGGGTGCGCTGGGTGGCGGTCGCGGGCACCACGACGCCCACCCATGCCGTCGACGCGACGGCAGGCCTTGAGCGCTCCGTCCGCTCCCTGCTGGAGCACCGCACCTATATCGAGGTGCTGACGGACCAGGACCCCGAGGAGTACTGCAGGACCTTCCTGACGGGGAACGCCCGGCGGGCGGCGGCACGCTTCGGCGGCCGGCCCGCCGTGACCTTCGAGCTGTTCGGCCGCTGACACGGGCACCGTCGAAACGGTCGGTCCGCTGTCGCCCGATTGACACATGCGCTTGCCGTTTCTGCAATGGACGGCATGGACGACGACACACAGCTCGATGCCGTACTCAGCGAGGTGGGCCCCCGGCTCCGCAAGATCAGGCGGGAGCGGGGGGCCACGCTCGGGGCGCTTTCCGAGGTGACCGGGATCTCCGTGAGCACCCTGTCCCGGCTGGAGTCCGGACGGCGCAGGCCAAGTCTCGAGCTGCTGCTCCCCATCGCGCGGGCGCACCAGGTGCCACTCGACGAACTGGTCGGTGCGCCGCCGGTCGGGGATCCGCGGGTGCGGGCGAAGCCCATCGTGCGTCATGGCAGGACGATGCTGCCGCTGACCCGGCAGCCGGGGGGTCTTCAGGCGTACAAGGTGGTGCAGGAGGGCGGCGGCCCGGAGCCCGAGCTGCGGACCCACGAGGGGTACGAATGGCTGTATGTGCTGTCCGGCCGGCTCCGGCTGCTGCTCGGTGATCACGATGTGGTTCTGACCGCGGGGGAGGCGGCGGAGTTCGACACCCGTGTACCGCACGGCTTCGGCCCGGCGGGGGGCGCCCCCGTGGAGTTCCTGAGCCTGTTCGGCCCGCAGGGTGAGCGGATGCATGTACGGGCCAGGCCCAAGCGCGGCTGAGAGGGGTCTTCCCGAGAGGCAAGCGACCGCTTAGTATGCGACGAGCATGGTACTGCCTACGGTTTGTGGAGGCCCCGAAATGCAGGCATGGCGAGTGCACCGGAACGGCGAGCCGAGCGAGGTGATGCGCCTCGAAGAGGTGGACCGGCCGACGCCCGGTGAGGGGCAGCTGCTGCTGAGGGTCCGCGCGGCGAACATCAACTTCCCCGACGCCCTGCTCTGCCGCGGCCTGTACCAGGTGCGGCCCCCGCTGCCCTTCACACCGGGCGTGGAGATCTGCGGCGAGACCGAGAACGGCCGCCGCGTGATCGCCAACCCCGTACTGCCGAACGGTGGACTCGCCGACTATGTCGTCGCCGACGCCGCGGCCGTGCTGCCCGCGCCCAACGCGCTCGACGACGCAGAGGCGGCCGCCCTGCACATCGGCTACCAGACCGGATGGTTCGGACTGCACCGCCGGGCACACCTCCAGGCGGGCGAGACCCTGCTCGTCCACGCGGCGGCCGGCGGCGTCGGCAGCGCCGCCGTCCAGCTCGGCAAGGCGGCCGGAGCACGCGTCATCGGAGTCGTCGGCGGCGCGGACAAGGCCCGCATCGCGCGGGAGCTCGGCTGCGACCTCGTCATCGACCGCCGAGAGGACGACATCGTCGCCGCGGTCAAGGAAGCCACCGGCGGCCGCGGTGCGAACGTCGTCTACGACCCGGTCGGCGGCGACGCTTACGCCAAGTCCGCCAAGTGCGTCGCCTTCGAGGGCCGGATCGTGATCGTCGGCTTCGCGAGCGGCACGATCCCCAGCCCTGGCCTCAATCACGCCCTGGTCAAGAACTATTCGATCGTCGGCCTCCACTGGGGCCTGTACAACCAGATGGATCCCGCCGCGATCCGCGGCTGCCACGACGAGCTCACCAAGCTCGCCGCACAGGGCGTGATCAAGCCGCTGATCAGCGGACGCGTCGCCATGAAGGACGCGGCGGACGCCGTCCAGCGCGTCGCCGACGGCACGACCACCGGCCGCCTGGTCGTCATCCCGGAAGGAGATGCCCGATGACGGACGCCGCCGAACTGCTCACCCGTACAAAAGAGTTGCTGGCCGCGCATCCCCCGGCAAGCACGGACCGCACGGACTTTCTGAAGGCGCGCTTCGACGCGGGACTCGCCTGGGTGCACTACCCGAGGGGCCTCGGCGGCCTCGGAGCACCCCGCACACTTCAGGCCGTCGTGGACGCCGAACTGACCGCCGCGGGCGCACCCGACAACGACCCGCGCCGCATCGGCATCGGCCTCGGCATGGCCGCCCCGACGATCCTCAAGTACGGCTCCGACGAGCTGAAGCAGCGCTTCCTGCGGCCGCTGTGGGTCGGCGAGGAAGTGTGGTGCCAGCTCTTCAGCGAGCCCGGCGCGGGCTCCGACCTCGCCGCGCTCGGCACCCGCGCCGTCAGGGACGGCGACGACTGGATCGTGGGCGGGCAGAAGGTGTGGACCTCCAGCGCCCATGTGGCCCGCTGGGCGATCCTCATCGCCCGCACGGACCCCGATCTTCCCAAGCACCGCGGCATCACCTACTTCATCTGCGACATGAGCGATCCGGGTGTCGAGGTGCGCCCGCTGCGCCAGATCACCGGCGAGGCCGAGTTCAACGAGGTCTTCCTGACCGATGTGCGCATCCCCGACGCACACCGCCTCGGCGAGATCGGCGAGGGCTGGAAGGTCGCCCAGACGACCTTGATGAACGAGCGGGTTTCCATCGGCGGCAGCCGCATCCCGCGCGAGGGCGGCATGATCGGCCCCATCGCGCAGACCTGGCGCGAACGCCCCGAACTGCGTACACAGGATCTGCACCAGCGGCTGCTGACAATGTGGGTTGAGGCCGAGGTCGCCCGGCTTGCCGGTGAACGGCTGCGCCAGCAGCTCGCCGCGGGCCAGCCAGGACCCGAGGGCAGCGGGATGAAGCTCGCCTTCGCCCGCCTCAACCAGGAGATCAGCGGACTGGAGGTCGAACTCCGCGGTGAGGAAGGCCTGTTGTACGACGACTGGACCATGCGCCGTCCAGACTTCGTCGACTTCACCGGGCGCGACGCGGGCTACCGTTACCTGCGCTCCAAGGGCAACTCCATCGAGGGCGGCACCAGCGAAGTGCTGCTGAACATCGTCGCGGAACGTGTACTCGGACTGCCTTCCGAGCCGCGCAACGACAAGGACGTCGCCTGGAAGGATCTCGCGCGATGACTGACCTGCTGTACTCCGAGGCCGAGGACGACCTGCGCGCCGCCGTACGTTCCCTGCTCGCCGACCGCAACGACACGACGTCCGTCCTGGCGCGTGCCGAGGCCGGTGCGCCCTACGACCCCGAACTGTGGAAGGCGCTCGCCGCGGACATGGGCGCGGCCGGACTGCTCGTACCCGAGAAGTTCGGCGGCCAGGGAGCGAGCCACCGCGAGGCGGCCGTGGTCCTGGAGGAGCTGGGCCGGGCGGTTGCCCCCGCGCCGTATCTCACGAGCTCGGTGATCGCGACCGAGACGCTGCTCGGGCTTGATGTGGAGTCGCCCGAAGTGGCGGATCTCATCGGTGAGCTGGCGGCGGGCAGGAAGACCGCAGTGCTCGCCGTGCCGCTGTCGGCCTCGCCGGACGGCCCGCTCCCCGCCGGTGCCTCAAGGATCACGGGTGTCGCGGACGCCGCCTTCGCCGATCTGCTGCTCGTCCTGACGTCCGACGGGCTGCACGCGGTCGAGAGAACGAGTATCACTGTCGAGGCGCTGACCCCGCTCGATCTCACGCGTCCGCTCTGTGCTGTCACGATCGACGGCACGGCGGGCGGCACGCGCCTCGCCGACGCTGCGACCGCCGAGCGGGCAGTACGGCGTGGACTGCTCGCCGGCGCCGGACTGCTCGCCTCCGAGCAGCTGGGGCTCGCCGAGTGGTGCCTTGAGGAGACGGTCCGCCACACCCGCGAACGCCACCAGTTCAACCGCCCCATCGGCTCGTTCCAGGCGCTCAAGCACCGTATGGCGCAGCTGTGGCTCGAGGTCGTCTCGGCCCGCGCCGCGGCCCGCAACGCCGCCGACGCGCTGGCCACCGACAGCCCGGAGGCCGCCCTCGCGGTCGCTGTCGCCCAGGCGTACAGCTCACGGGTCGCCGTGCACGCCGCCGAGGAGTGCGTGCAGTTGCACGCGGGCATCGGCATGACCTGGGAACACCCGGCGCATCTTTACCTCAAGCGTGCCAAGTCCGACGAGATCGCCCTCGGCACGCCGGGCCGCCACAAGGAGAAACTGGCCGAACTGGTCGACCTCCAGGCTCCCTAGCCCCAACTCGCCTCCCCGGCCGCCGCGCTGAACCATCAGCGCGGCGGCCCTCGTATGTCACCGCACTGACCGTCGCCCGACCGCTGACGACCCGGTGGCGGGTGGCCGAACTCTTCGCGCTGCACTGCCCATTGGGCCGCCCGCGACGGATACTCGCCGATGTCCCTCCCGACCTGTAGAGCCCGGAGGCACCATCGTGCTGACCACCCGTCGCAGAGCCGTCACCACCCTCGCCGCCGCACTGGCCGCCGTCGCCGCGCCGTCCTATGCGCGGGCCGCGCAGCGGCACAGCGCACAGACCCGCCCCAAGCCGCTGCGCAGGGCGCACGCACACAACGACTACCTGCACCAACGGCCCCTGCACGACGCACTGTCGCACGGCTTCACCAGTGTGGAGGCGGACATTTTCCTCGTGGACGGCGAGCTGCTCGTCGCCCATGAGCCGGCGGACCTCGACCCGACGCGCACCCTGCGTTCGCTCTACCTCGACCCGCTGCTCGCCCGGGTGAAGGCCAACCACGGCTCCGTGTACCGCGGTTACCGGCGCCCCGTACAGCTCCTGATCGACATCAAGACGGACGGCGTCAATGCCTACCTCGAACTCGACCGCCAGCTACGGCACTACCGCGGCATGCTGAGCAGCTGCTCCCACGGCCGGGTCCAGCTCGGCGCCGTCACCCCCGTCATCTCCGGCGACCGTGCGGCTCGCATGCCCATGGAGGCCCAGAGCCAGAGGTACGCCTTCTACGACGGACGCCTCGACGACCTTGGCACCGCCGCCCCCGCGTCCTTCGTCCCGCTGATCTCCAGCAACTGGACGCAGAGCTTCACCTGGCTGGGCACGGGCCCGTTCCCGGCCGCCGAGCGGCAGAAGCTGCACGGACTGGTCGCCGAGGCCCACGGACACGGTCAGCGGGTGCGCTTCTGGGCCACTCCCGAGGTGGCGGGGCCCGCCCGCGATGCGGTGCGGAGCGAACTGCTCGCCGCCCGGGTCGACCACATCAACACCGATGACCTGGCGGGCCTGGAGAGCTTCCTGCGCGCCCGCGCCCAGTAATCGAACTGGCCCGCAGACAACACCCGTACGGCGGACACGCCAGTCGGCCGTACGGGCCCCTTGCTGCGTCAGACTGACCGCCGTACGCCGCGATCCCCGAGCGGCGGAGGAGGTTGGCGATGGCCATTTCTATCTCGATCGTGCTGCTTCTGCTCGTTCTCGCAGTGATCTTTCTGCGCAACGGCGGACTGAAGATGTCCCACGCCGTGGTCTGCGCGCTGCTCGGGTTCTACCTCGCGAGCACCAGCATGGCGCCGACCATCCAGGAGGGCATCGCAGCCACCGCCAACGTGGTCGGCAGCCTCAGACCGTGACGTCGTCCGGCAGCTCGAAGCAGCTGCCGCGGCCTTCGTCCACATGCACCACATACCGGCCGACGCGGACGATCTGAGCGGTCCCCACCCGCCAGGAGCCGCAGGCCCCTTCGCTGTCCGGCAGTGGCGTCCACACCTCGCGGAACGTACTGCCGTCCGTGTTCACGCCTGTCTCGATCATGTCCTCGCCCGACCGCCGGAGTGTGCCCACATCCTCGCCGGGCTCCCCGACGTCATGGTGGAAGCGGACCTGTCCGCCCTCGTATGTGGTGACGCCCGCGAAGCCGCGGCTGTCGGCGTAGTAGGCGTCGATCTGGAGCCAGACCACGTGCTCGTTCTCCTGCAGCGGTCCGCCGTTACGGCTGATTCCGGCGCGCAGCCATGCGCCGCGAGTGGGGGCGTTCACATACACCAGCATGTCAGCCCGGGCTCTGCGCGGATGTCTCCCGGATCGTGGTCCATGGCTCGCGGCCGGAGCCGATCCGTCAGTCGCCGTCCACCATGTGCGAGCGAATCAGGAACCGCACGCCTTCCGGCGCCTCCAGCGAGAAGCCGCTGCCCCGGCCCTCGACGACATCGACGACGAGCCGTGTGTGTCTCCACACCTCGTACTGGCTCCTGGAGATCCAGAACGAGACCGGCTCCTCGACGCCGTCGACCCGGAGGTGTTCCAGGAGGACGTCGGACGCGCCCGTGCGGAACTCTCCGTCCGGGTAGCACATGGGGGCGCTGCCGTCGCAGCAGCCGCCGGACTGATGGAACATCAGCGGACCGTGGGCGGACCGCAGCCGCCTCAACAGATCGGCGGCTTCGGGGGTCAGCTCCACACGCGGGGCATCGCTCATTCCGTCAGCAGAGCACCGGCCAGGTTGCAATGCCGTTGCAGCGCCTTCGCGGAAGATCTTTCCCTGGGGTGTCGATCGGGCTCGGCCCCGTTCGACATGAGGGCGAGGGCGCCCCAGGGGGGCGCCACGGAGCAGGAGGAACGGCCATGAGGAAGATCATCTACTACGTTCACACGTCGCTCGACGGACACATCGACGGGCCCGGCGGAGCCTTCGACTGGCCGCTGCTCGGACCGGAACTCGCCGCGTACAGCGACAGCCTGCAGGAGCGTGCTGACACCTTCCTCTACGGGCGCGTGGTCTGGGACATGATGGCGGGCTACTGGCCGGACGTCGAGTCGATCTCCGACGACCCCCACGACCTCGCCTTCGCGCCCGTGTGGCGGCGGACTCCGAAGATCGTCTTCTCCCGGACGCTGGAACAGCCGGAAGGCAACGTCCGTGTGATCGGCGGGGATCTCGCCGAAGAGGTCGGCGCCCTGAAGCGGAGTCCGGGCAAGGATCTGCTGCTGTTCGGCGGTTCGACACTTGCGGCCGCCCTCACGGAGCTCGGCCTGATCGACGAGTACCACATCGTCGTGCACCCGGTGGTACTCGGCGGTGGCAGGCCGCTGTTCCTGCAGGGCAAGGAGCGGCTCAGCCTCCGGTTCGTCGAGTCGCGTTCCTTCGACGCAAGGACCGTCCTGCTCCGCTACGAGCGTCCGGCGGAATGACTGCCCCGATCCCCGGTGTTGGAGAGACGAAGCGCGACTTCGACTCTTCGACGATGGGATGGAAACCATGCCTCTTGAGGGTGAGTACGAGCCGAGCCCCGAGAAGTGGGTACGCGATCAGGTCGACCTGTACGAAAGCTCCGGCGGCACGAAGGGGACCACACTGAGGGGGATGCCCGTCATCGTCCTGACCACCCGTGGCGCCAAGAGCGGCAAGCTGCGCAAGTCCCCGCTGATGCGGGTGGAGCACGAGGGCACGTACGCCGCCGTGGCATCGATGGGCGGCGCTCCCAAGCACCCGGTCTGGTACCACAACATCGTGGCCGACCTCCGCGTCGAGCTGCAGGACGGGCCGGTGCGCCAGGACATGACGGCGCGTGAGGTGACCGGGGACGAGAAGGCACTGTGGTGGGAGCGCGCGGTCGCGGCGTACCCCGACTACGCCGCGTACCAGAGGAAGACGGAGCGCGAGATCCCGGTGTTCGTCCTGGAACCGGTGGACAAGGAACACTGACCGGACGGCGTGAGCGCGCGGGTCAGGGCTGAGCGGTCACGAGTGCCGCCTGCAGCCTGGCCGCGGCGGCGGCCGCCGCCCGGTGTCCTTGCGGTCGGCCCCGTCCCGCAGTTCGCGCAACCGGGCATCGATCTGCGCGGCCTGGGTGCGCGCACCGCGAGACGCGCGTTCACGTAGTCGACGTCGGCGTGCCGCCGCGGCCACGGCCACGGCGGCACGCCCGGGCGTCGTGGATGACACCGATTGCTTCGGCCGTCACGGACAGAGGGTGCGTCCAGGGCTGCCCGGCACCTCGGCTCGTACGCAGCCGCCCGGCAGCCCCCGGTACGGCGAGGATCCGAAGTTCGCGGTGACGGTCAGCGCCGTGTCGCCGAAGGTGGTGCGCTGCACCCTGTGGTCGGCGGTGAGCCGGGTGAAGCCGGTCATCGCCCTGGTACCCGCCGCTTCCTGGAGATGAGAGAAGAAACGCTGGAGCTTGGCGATCTCGGGGCCGTGCTTCTTCAAGCTCGCGCCGTCCAGCGTGAAGTTGAGCGGCGTGTTGTAGAGCATGGCCAGCAGCGCGCGGACGGTCTGCTGCTCGGGCAGCTTGTGGTAGCCGAGTTCCCACCTCTCCACGCTCACCACGGAGTCATGGAGCACGTCTGTTCGCGCCGTTGGCGGTCATCGACCTCGTCCGGTCGGCCAGATAGTGGTGCGTGGGCTCGGCCTGCGCCAGAATCTCGGAGCTGACGTAGCACCCTCGGCCGCCGAAGCCGGTCTTCACCCTGCCGTCCGCTCCGCGCACACACGCGTCCGGCCAGACCGGCGCGGGCCACGTGGAGGACGGGGCGTCAGCCGTTGCCGGATCCTGGGCGTTGGACCACGAGTCGTAGGGACCGACCAGATACCCGGCAGGGCCTGGCGTCGGCGTCGTAGCCCAGCCACATCCGGTCCAGGCCCAGTGCTCGCATCCGCTCGACGGACTCCTTGCTCCGCCCGTCGCCCCACAGATACGCGTGGAAGGCGCCGATGAGCCGCGCCACCTGCGGGTTCTCTTCGATCTTGCGTTCCAGGCTGCCGAGCCGCCCCTGCTCGACCAGCCACCGCCGGTAGTCCTTCGCCGCCGCGACCGGCGAGGCGTCGGTCAGGGCGAATGCGACCGTGTAGCGGCGGGGCCGAGCGAGGGGCCCTGGACACCCGTGACGCGCGGGCCGTCGCAGACGGCAGGAAGGCCGCGTTCTTCAGCGCTGCCCGGCACCAGGGCCACCCGGTCCGCATCTACACCGCGCCGGTCGCCCAGGGCCGGGCGGTGCAGGTCTGGGTGCGCTCCGACGGGGTGGAGCGCGGTGTGGCACGCGTCCGTACGGTACTGATCGAAGCCGGAGCGGCAGGCGTGCTCCTCGCCTGCCTTCTGGGATGCATCGTCGCCCGCACGAGCCTCGCCCCGCTGGCCCGGCTGACGGCCGTCGTCGAGCGGATCGCCGCAACCCGTGACACCCGGCACCGCATCGCCGTCACGGGCCACGACGAAGCGGCCAGGCTGACGGGCAGTTTCAACACGATGCTGATCGCTCTGCACGGCTCGCTCACCGCCCAGCGCCGCCTGGTCGCCGACGCCTCCCACGAGCTGCGCACTCCGCTGACCAGCCTGCGCACCAACGCCGAACTCCTGGCCATGATCGCCCCCGACGACATCCGGCGCCGGGAACGCGCCACGGCGGCCCTGGGCCGGCAGATCGGCGAGCTGGTGGACCTGGTCGAGGATCTGGCGGAGCTGGCCCGAGGCGACGAAGGGGCGGACGAACCGGCCGACGAGCTCCGGCTCGACGCACTCGTGACCCAGTGCGTGGACCGGGCACGTGCGCATCGGCCCGCCACGGTGTTCACGGTCGAGACCGAGCCGACGCTGATCTTCGGCGTACGCGCCCGGCTGGCTCGCGCGACGGCGAACCTGCTCGACAACGCCGCCAAGTTCAGCCCCGAAGGCTCGGTGGTGGACGTCCGACTGCGTGATGGCGAACTCACCGTCCGTGACCATGGTCCGGGCATCGATCCTGACGACCTGCCGTACATCTTCGACCGCTTCTACCGCGCCCCGGCCGCCCGCGCACGGCGGCGGTACGGTCATGCGCCTGTCCTTCCGGACGGTCGGGGGCAGGGGAATCCCGTCCTCCAGCTTGTGAACATGTGAATCGTGGATGGTGGCTCGAAATCGCCCCGCTTCAGGGGGACTTGACGGATGCGGGCGAGGGCGGGCCGCCCTGCCTTTGGAGGTTTGGCCAGGTAGAGGCCCCGAGAGCCGCTCTTTCTTTGGATATGTCTACGATGTTCGCCGAGTTCCTCGCTGGCGTTGGATATGCGTCACACAGGACGAAGAGCTGACGGAGACACCGCAAGGCTTCGATCCCCTGCGACTGGCTGAAACCAGGGTGCGCCATCGTCGTCGCGCCACGGATAACCAGAGCTCCCTCTCACTACTTACCTCTTGAAGGGCAAGGCGGAGATGGCACGAGTCGCCCCGTTTTCTGTTGCCGGAAAACAAAGCGAGCACCCGGTCGACGAGGTGCTCGCCCTCCCGAAACTGGCTCTCTACGGTTTCCAGCACGTCCTGGCGTTCTACGCCGGTGCCGTGATCGTCCCGATCATCGTTGGCGGGGCCCTCGGGCTCAGCCGTGAAGAGCTCGTCTACCTGATCAACGCGGACCTGTTCACCTGCGGTATAGCTTCGATCATCCAGGCCCTCGGCATCGGCCGGATCGGCGCACGGCTGCCGCTGATCCAAGGAGTCACCTTCACCGCGGTGTCCCCGATGATCGCCATCGGCCTCGGCGCGGGCGGTGGAACTGCCGCCCTGCTGGTCATCTACGGCGCGGTGATCACTGCGGGCGTCGCCACCTTCGCATTCGCCTGGCTCCCCGCCCGGGCCTTCAAGGCGGTGCTGGGGCTCTTCCCGCCGGTCGTCACCGGCACGGTGATCACCGTCCTCGGGCTGGTCCTCATCCCTGTGGGGCTGAACGACGCGGCGGGCGGGGTGGGCAGCCCGCACTTCGGCGATCCTCAGAACTTCGCCTACGCGGGCGGCACCATGGCCTTCATTCTGGTGCTGATGAAGATCGGCCGGCCGTTCCTGTCCAGCATCGCGATCCTGCTCGGGCTGGTGGCCGGCACCGCCGCCGCCTTCCTGCTGGGTGACGCGAGCTTCACCGACGTCGGCAAGGCGGACTGGCTGGGCGTCACCACCCCGTTCCACTTCGGAGCCCCGCAGTTCCAGTGGTTCCCGATCCTGCTCATGCTGATCGTCATGCTGATCACCATGGTGGAGACCACCGGTGACACGTACGCCATCGGTGACATCGTGGGAAAGAAGATCGACGGCGAGACCGTGGCCCGCGCGCTGCGCGCCGATGGCGCGGCGACCGCCCTCGGAGGTGTGCTCAACTCTTTCCCCTACGTCGCCTTCGCCGAGAACGTCGGCCTGGTGCGTATGACGAAGGTGAAGAGCCGCTTCGTGGTCGTCGCGGCCGGCGTTTTCATGATCGTGCTGGGAATGCTGCCGAAGGCCGCCGCCGCGGTCGCCTCGGTGCCGCACCCGGTGCTCGGTGGTGCCGCGACCGTCATGTTCGCCATGGTCGCCCTGGCCGGTATCCAGACCCTGGCCAAGGTGGACCTCAAGGAGGAGAAGAACGCCTTGGTGGTGGGCATCTCCCTGGCCATGGCCCTGCTGCCGTCCACCGTCCCGGTGCTGTTCAAGGAGCACATGAACGCGGACCTCTCCTCGCTGCTGAACAGCGGCGTCACGCTCGGTGCGAGCACCGCGATCCTGCTCAACCTGGTCCTGAACCGGCTGGGCCCGAAGGAGCAGCAGAGCGAGTCGGCGGCGACAGGCGGGGACCCGGCGGAGGCCGCCCCGGCTCCCACCGTTCCCGCCCCGGCCGGGGTGGCGGCCCAGGTCGCTCCGGCCGCTGCGTCGGGCCCGTCGGTGGACGGGCCGGACGGCGCGTAGCGACTCCCGCCGGGCTCGCTCGCGGGCCCGGCGGACCGCTTCAGTGGTCGATGTCCTCCCGTGCGGTCGGTCGGACTTCGGCGCACACAAGGCCGGTGACATGGTCGGTGATCATGTCGAGGATGTCTGCCGAGGCTTTGTCATCGCCGAGGACGAGGAAGTTCAGGGTCAGCCCGTCCGTCATGGCTGCCAGATAGCGGGCCAGCACGGGGACGGGTACGCGGAGCTCGAACTTCATGCTCTGACAGAGCTGTTCGATGAGTTCGCAGTAGGTGTCGCAGTACAGCGCGTACTGCCGCCGGGCCAACTGCTCGAACCCCGGCCGGCGCAGGGCGTACTGGGTGAGTTCGTATGTGAGCATGTGCTCGCCGGGGTTGGCGGACACATGGTCCCAATAGGCCTGGAAACCGGCCCTGATGGTCTCCCGGAGGGTGGCCTTCGGCCGTATCGCTTCCTTCACCAAGGCGACCGAGTGTTCGGTGATCGCCGCCATGACGGACTCGATCAGGTCCTGCTTGGAGTCGAAGCAGTAGTGGAAGACGCTCAGCGACAGCCCCGCCTCGGCGGCGATGGACCGGGTCGTCGTCCGGGAGACGCCGTCGCGGGTCATCGCACGGATGGCTCCCTCGATCAGCTGCCGGCGCCGCTCGGCCGACGGCATGCGTGCCATGGTGTTCCCTTCGCTCTTGTGCCGCCCGAAGGCAATGGCCGGGGCCGGCAGGATCAGGTGGGCTGATCCGGCCGGCCCCGGCCGTTGGGGCCTCAATCGGTGGTGTCAGCTGCTGTAGACGCCCACTTCGCGGAGCGAATAGCCCCACTTGGTGCCGCGTTCCAGCCCGTGGACGCGTACGTAACGGGCCGTCGTGCCGGGGAACTGCACCGTGTCCAGGCCGCCGTCACCGGCGTTCGTGGACCATACGGACTGCCAGTTCGTGCCGTCGGTGGAGACCTCGATGCGATAGGCCTTCCCGTAGGCGGGCTCCCAGTTGAGGGTGACGCGCCTGATCAGGCTCGGCGCTCCCAGGTCGATGCGGAGCCACTGGTCGTCGCGCCAGCCGCTCGCCCAGCGGGTGTCCGCATTGCCGTCCACGGCCCGGGCGGGTGCGTAACTCGTGAACGGGTTCCACTCCGACGAGCTTGCCGAGACGGACGAGCCCGCGGCCAGGTTCACCCCGGCCTTGTGGTCCTCGGACGCCTTCCAGGTGTCGAGGTAGGACTCGGCCCCCTTGAAGAGGTCGTCCACGACGCCCTGGCCGCCGACAAGCCGGATGTCCTCGATCCAGTCCGGGACGAGACCGTAGTGCGCCGCGCCGTCGGTGTTGATGTCCCAGGTGCGCTCGCCGGTGGTCTGCCTGTCGATGACGGCGCTGCCGTCGGTGCTGCGGAAGGGGTACTTCACCGGGTTCGGAGTGTTCGTGCCGCGGGGGCCGGGCCAGCCGCCGACGCCGTTCATGTCGGTGCCGTAGCCGTAGCCGACGTTGTACTTCTCGCGCAGCGCGTCAGTGCGCTTGGCCTCCGCGCTGAACGCCTCGGAGCCGTTCATGTACTGGGCGACGAAGCCACCGAGACGGTAGACCCGCTCGGTCCAGCTGAGATCCATCCAGCTGTGCGACGAGATCACACCGGGGTACGACGCCGACTCGAAGATGTCGAAGGCCTGGCCCGCTGCCTTGACGCCCATGTGGTCGATCTCCAGCATCATCTTGCGTTTCATCATGCCTCGCACCGCGTACTCCCCGAGCGAGGTGAGACCGCGGGAATTGCACTGCGCGTCCGCGGCGTACGAAGGGACCTGGACGCCCGGTGGCAGCTCCTTCTCCGCCTGCGGCGCCGCCGCGAGGCCGATGGGGTTGTCGTGCTGGGGGCCGGCGCACTTCTCCGTCTTCCAGAAGGTGCCGGTCGACAGGAACTGGCCTACGTTGATCGCCGTGCCGAGGGTGCCCGAGTCGAACCGGACGCCGCACAGGGCGTTGTCGAACTTGTGGCACAGGAACATGCTGCGTACGCCCAGGCCGTACAGCTCGTCCAGCCCGCGGTCGATGTCTTCCCTGCTGCACTGTGCGACGTCGAGGATCTGCTTGCAGCCGAACGGCTCGGAGGTCTCGACCCCCAGGACGACGGCCAGCTTGCCCTGCTTGATGACGTCGCGGGCCTGGGCGCTGTCGGTGACGATCCGGAACCAGCCCTTTCCGGGGCCGCCGTACATCTTGTCGATGTACGCCTGGAGGTCGTACGTCTTCTGCGCCTGAAGGCGGATGGACGTCATCTCGTCGCAGCTGCGGTCCTTGAAGAAATAGACCGAGCAGATCACGCCGTTGGTGACGAGGTCGTTGACGAGCACGCGCTGGCCGCCGCGCCAGGCCCGTTCGACCCAGGCGTAGTAGTTCTGCTGATGCGTCAGCGAGTCATGGGCCGGCCAGTCCTTGAACGTCGGCCATCCGTTGGGGTCGTGCCTGCCGTCGCCGCCCTTGGTGATGAAGTCGAAGACCGCGAGCGAGCCGTCGGGGTAGTGCTCGGGGCAGTCCTTGAGCGCGTCGGCGATGCCCTGCTCGGAGAATGTCTTGCCGCAGATGAGACGGCCACCGAAGGCCTCGTTGGACATCAGGTGATCGTGGGCGTCGACGAAACCCCGTACCTGCCCCTGGGCGTCGGTTCCCTTGAAGGGCTCGCCCGTGACATTGATCTGCGAGTCGGGTGCGGGCCGCGCGGGCGGGGTCCACCAGCCCGACTCGGCGGAGGAATTGGGCGCCGTGCCGAGAACCATGGCCACGACGGTGAGGAGCAGCGACAGAACCGCGAGGGGCCTGCTTCGGCGGTGCGAGTGTCGGGTCGTGGTGGTCATCACTCACGCCTTCGGTCAGAGGATTGTGGGGGTCGGGGATCAATACCGTCCGGGACATGCGTGATTGTCATGTCCGCGTGAACGATGCGACGAGAATCGCTGCTGTCAGATTCGGAGTCAATAGTCCGGGACAGATGACCTGATGGCTCGTCGGATCCGCCGAACCCGGCTGAATCCGGGGCGGCGTGGTGGCCGGATCGCGCTCAACACCGTCGACCTGCCGGGTTCAGCCCGTGAACGTCACGTCCTTCGTCTCCGTGACGCGCGCGGTGCGGGCCGGTGCCGTCTGGTACTGCCAGTAGAGGTTCGTGTGCGCGATGACCATGTCCGGCGGGGGAGCGCCCCAGGTGCTCTGATCCTGCGTCGTGTGCGCGTCACCGACGAGCGTCACGTCGTAACCGCGGACAAAGGCGCCATGGATAGTGGACCGGACGCAGGCATCCGTCTCGGCGCCGGTCACGACAAGGGCTCCGATGCCGGCCATGGCCAGCACGTTCTCCAGCGCGGTGTCCTCGAAGGAGTCGCCGAACCTCTTGTGCACGAGCGGTTCCGACTCCTGGCGTGTCAGCTCCGGGACGTACTCCCAGGCGTCACTGCCCTGCTGCAACTGCTCGTCGGAGTGCTGGACCCAGACGATCGGCGCCCCCTCTTCGCGAGCCCTGTCGACGAGCGAGCTGATGTTGGCGACGACCGCGTCGCGCCGGTGCGCATCGGCCATGACGCCGTTCTGGACGTCGATGACCATCAAGGCGGTGTTGGGCCGATCGGACAGTGTGGTCACGACGATCTCCTCTGCCGGGGTTCGGACGGGCTCACGCCACGCGCATCACGCTAGGCCGATCCATCGACCGCCGCGTCTGGTCCGGTCAATTCGACGCCCCGCGCACCAGGGGATCGTTTGTTTGCCGTATCGGCAAATTGGCTTTGCCGCCCCTATGGGCCGGGCGCACCGTGGGCGCAGACCGGCCGGCGACTGACATCGGCCCCGCGACCGGCACGGCTCACGCCGCCACACGTACGGAGTTCACGTTGAAGCCAACTGTCGCTGGACGGGACGAACCAGTAGCGGGACCTGCACAACGGACGCCTTCGGTCCGGTGGGCGCTCGCCGGCCTCTCGCTGTCCATGCTGCTGTCCTCGCTCGGCACCAGCATCGCCAATGTCGCCCTGCCGACCCTGGCACGGGAGTTCGCCGCCCCCTTCCAGGAAGTCCAGTGGATCGTCCTCGCCTATCTCCTCGCCATCACCACCATGATCGTCAGCGTCGGACGGCTGGGTGACATCACCGGCCGCCGACGGCTCCTCCTGGCCGGAATCTCCCTGTTCACGGCGGCCTCGGTCCTGTGCGGCGTCGCGTCCACGCTCTGGATGCTGATTGCCGCCCGGGCGGCGCAAGGGCTCGGTGCGGCCGTCATGATGGCCCTCACCATCGCGTTTGTCGGTGAGACGGTTCCGAAGGCAAGGACCGGTAGCGCCATGGGGCTGCTCGGAACGATGTCGGCGATCGGGACCGCTCTCGGCCCGTCGCTCGGCGGCGTTCTGATCTCCGGGCTCAGTTGGCGGGCCATCTTTCTCGTCAGCGTGCCGCTGGGTGTCCTGACCTTCCTTCTCGCCCATCGCTACCTGCCCGTTGACCGTCGGGCACCGAAGGCGGGCGGAACCCGCTTCGACAGTGCGGGCACACTGCTGCTGGCTGTGACGCTTGCGGCCTACGCACTCGCCATGACGACGGGGCGCGGCAGTTTCGGTCCGCTCAATGTGGCTCTGCTGTTGGCCGCCGCCTTCGGAGTCGGCCTCTTCGTCCTCGCCGAGACGAGAACGGCATCACCCTTGATCCGGCTGACGATGTTCCGTGATGCCGCGCTGAGTGCGAGCCTCGCCACGAGCGCGCTCGTCTCGACGGTGATGATGGCGACGCTGGTGGTCGGACCCTTCTATCTCTCTCGTGCGCTCGGCCTCGACGCGGCCCCGGTGGGACTCGTCATGTCGGTGGGTCCGCTGGTCGCCGCAGTGACCGGTGTGCCGGCCGGTCGCATCGTGGACCGCCTCGGCGGCGGGCGCATGACCATCCTTGGACTCATCGGCATAGCAGTCGGCTCCCTCATCCTGTCCGCGATGCCGACGAGGCTCGGCATCCCCGGCTACATCGCCCCCATCGCCGTCATCACCGCCGGCTATGCGCTGTTCCAGACGGCCAACAACACCGCCGTCATGTCCGATGTCCGCCCGGACCAGCGGGGCGTCATTTCAGGCATGCTCAACCTGTCGCGCAATCTGGGGCTCGTCACCGGTGCATCCGTCATGGGCGCCGTGTTCGCGCTCGCGTCGGCGACGACCGACATCGGGGCGGCGCACCCGGACGCCGTTGCGACGGGGATGCGGGTCACGTTCGCAGTCGCGGCGATGCTGATCGTCGTGGCGCTCGCCATAGCGGCCGGAAGCCGTGCTCTCGCCCGTCGCTCCCTGGAGCCGACCGGCTGACCGGCTGCGTGGCCCGCAGGTTCCCTCCCGTTGCCCGCCTGGCTGCCTGACTCCTCCGGCTCCTCGGACGGCCCCCTCGACAGGCGATCTGCGGGGAACGGACTTACCGTCGAGCAGTAAGCGCTGCACAGGGATGCGGAGCCCTCTCTTCCGCACGTTGATCCTCGTCACGACACCAGCAGGAGACGACCCGCCATGGCCACAGCATCTGAAACCCCGGTACTCGACACCCTCGCCGCGATGACGGTTGACTCGGTTGAGCGGTGCGGGCTGACCCCGGACATGTTTATGCTCACCCGCATTGCTGCACTCGCCGCCTCGGACGCTCCGCCGATCTCCTACGTCGCCAACATCGACCCCGCCCTCCAGTCCGGTATGACTGCCGATCAGCTGCAGGATGTCCTGGTCGCCATCGCCCCCATCGTGGGCACAGCCCGCGTCATGACGGCAGCCGGCAACATCGCCCAGGCACTCGGCATCGCGATCGCCGTGGCCGACGCAGAGGCGCGGGGCGGAATGTAGAGACGTCGCCCGAGGTCACGGCCGCGCCCGGCGCCGATGAACGGCAGGCTGCGACAGGGACCGACGAGTCAGGGGCACGAGTACGCAAAGGTGCCCTGAGCCAAGGCGCCGGGGACCGCGAGGTCACCGTCCACCGAAGGTGGACGGTGACCTCGCGGTCCCCGCGGCGCGCCGTGCGGCTCAGCTCGCCGGAGTCATGACCGTCACGGCGAAGCCACCGGTACGTCATGGGCCGACCCGACCGTCGGTGGTCAGGACGCCCACCAGTTCGGCGGTCTGCCCGCAGTGCAATCGCTGGGTGGGGACGTGCACTTCGGCGGCGGTGACGGTCGGGCCTGCCGCCGGCCGCAGGAGCAGCGACAGAGCGACGGCGACGGCGACGGCTGACACGACCACTGCCGCCCCGAACCAGGCCCGCCGTCGGCGACGGCGGAGGGGTGCCGGTGCGTCGGCCGGCCACAGAGCGCGGAGAGTCTCCATGCCGAGCACGCCCTGGGTGCACCCCTGTCAACAAAGTCCTAGCTCGGGGTCGGGGTCAGCACCACGAAGTCGGCGTTCGACGGGTCGAGGCAGACGGCCAGGCGGCCGACGCCCTCGGCGTCCTCCGGCCCCATCTGCACGCTGCCACCGTTCTCGGTGACCTTGGCGACCGCGGCGTCGCAGTCGGTGACGTTGAAGACCGGGTGCCAGTACGGACGTCCCTTAGTCAGGGCGAGGTTCTCCTTGGGAAGTTCCATGAGGCCGCCGTGCATGCGCTCCTGGGGAAGTCCGCCGGGGGTGATGAGGATGTACGTGCCTCCGCCGCCCGGCAGCTGCATGTCACTGAACTGCCAGCCGAGGACACCGCCGTAGAACTCCTTCGCGGCCGCGGCGTCGCTCGTGTACAGCTCGGTCCAGGACAGCGAGCCCGGCTCGTCCACCAGATCAACGCCCTTGTTCGTTCCGGGCTGCCAGACGGCGAACTGGCCCCCCAGCGGGTCGCTGTACTGCGCCATCCGTCCCCACTCGTCGAGGTCCATGGGCGCCACCCGCACCGTGCCGCCGGCGCTCTCGACGGCCTGGGTCGTGGCATCGGCGTCGGCGACGCTGTAGTAGATCATCCAGGCCGAGCGTGCGCCTTCCTCGGTGAGCTTGCCGAGCCCGGCGACGATCTTGCCGCCCTTCCGGAACATCCCGCCTTCCATGTCCTCTCCCTCGCCCATGGACTCGTAGTCCCACCCGAGTACGGCGTTGTAGAAGGCGGCGGTGGCAGGGACGTCGGGAGCGGCGAGGTCGAGCCAGCAGGGGGAGCCGGGGACGAAGTCAGTGGTGATCACGGCGATTGCCTTTCGCGGATCGAGTACGACTTCAGCCTGGCACCGGACACTGACACTCGCCCGTCGACCGACCGCGCCAGTTCTCGAGAAGTGAGCAACATTGCAGGTCATGGGCCATGGACGACACCTCGCCTGCCTGCCTGCCGGGCTGGCCGGGCCAGCCACACCTCAAGGCACGACGCCCGGTTGGAGGCGGCCGCGGCCGCCGCTTGCGGTCCCGCAGGCCGAGCACCAGCAGAGGGCGGGGTCTCGGCGCCGGACACGCGAGGAGACGATGGGCAGGGATCAGGGGCGACGATGGGGGCGTAGCAGCGCAGTACGTCGAGGTCGGTGCTGCGGACGACGGACCAGCAGCGGCGGGCGGCGGTACAGGGCCCTGGAACATGCCAGCCTCTGCCACTGCCCGCCGGACAGCTCCGCGCCTCCGAAGATTTCGCGGGCGAGGAGGGTGTCCAGGCCGGCCGGGAGTTCGTCGATCGCATCACGCATGCCGACCGCGTCGACGGCCTCCCACACGGGCCCGTCGTCGACGGTGCGCGGCTGGCCGAGGGTGACGTTCTCGCGGACCCGCAGCGGCCACTGCGCGAAGATCTGCGGGACCAGGCCGGTGGCGTTCCAGACGGTGGCCGGGTCGACTTGGGCCAAGTCCGAACCGTTCCAGCTGACATGACTCTTGTCGGCCAGGTAGATGCCGGTGATCAGACGCGTCAGGGTTGACTTCCACGCGTCGCCGCGTTCGAGGTGCCCGGCATCAGCCGGGCTCGGCGTCCGGCCGGGATCCGGTTCACCCGCACGCGAGTGGCCCCGAACTGCCCGGGAACTGCTGGTCAAGTGTGCGTCGAGAAGGGCGCCTGACGGGCATCTGCCCTGGTCAGGCGCCCTTTCTCTGCGTCTAGAAGAAGCCCAGCTTCTTCGGCGAATACGACACCAGCAGGTTCTTCGTCTGCTGGTAGTGCTCCAGCATCATCTTGTGGTTCTCGCGGCCGATCCCCGACTGCTTGTACCCGCCGAACGCCGCGTGCGCCGGATACGCGTGGTAGCAGTTCGTCCAGACCCGGCCCGCCTGGATGGCCCGTCCCGCTCGGTACGCCGTGTTGATGTCACGCGTCCATACGCCCGCGCCGAGCCCGTACAGCGTGTCGTTCGCCGTGTTGACGGCGTCGTCGAAGTCGCTGAAGGACGTGACCGCGACGACCGGCCCGAAGATCTCCTCCTGGAAGACCCGCATGCGGTTGTCGCCCTCGAAGATCGTGGGCTGGACGTAGTAGCCGCCGGCCAGCTCGCCGTCGTACTCGATGCGCTGACCGCCCGTCAGGATCTTCGCTCCTTCCTGCTGGCCGATGCCCAGATAGGAAAGGATCTTCTGGAGCTGGTCGTTGGACGCCTGCGCGCCGATCATCGTGTCCGTGTCCAGGGGGTGGCCCGGCGCGATCTTCTCGGTGCGGGCGATGCCCGCCTCCAGGAATTCGCTGTAGTGGCCGCGCTGGATCAGCGCCCGCGACGGGCATGTGCACACCTCGCCCTGGTTGAGGGCGAACATGGTGAAGCCTTCGAGCGCCTTGTCACGGAAGTCGTCGTCGGCCGCCCAGACGTCGTCGAAGAAGATGTTCGGTGACTTGCCGCCGAGTTCCAGCGTGACCGGCCGGATGTTCTCGGAGGCGTACTGCATGATCAGCCGCCCCGTCGTGGTCTCGCCGGTGAACGCGATCTTCGCGACGCGCGGGCTGGAGGCCAGCGGTTTGCCCGCCTCCACACCGAAGCCGTTGACGACGTTGACGACTCCGGGCGGCAGCAGGTCGGCGACCAGGCTCAGCCAGAAGTGAATGGAGGCCGGAGTCTGTTCGGCGGGCTTGAGCACCACCGCGTTGCCCGCCGCCAGGGCGGGCGCCAGCTTCCACACCGCCATCAGGATCGGGAAGTTCCAGGGAATGATCTGGCCGACCACACCCAGCGGCTCGTGGAAGTGGTAGGCGATCGTGTCGTCGTCGACCTCGCTGAGCGAGCCTTCCTGGGCTCGCAGCGCGCCCGCGAAATAGCGGAAGTGGTCGATGGCGAGCGGGATGTCGGCGGCCAGGGTCTCGCGGACGGGCTTGCCGTTCTCCCAGGTCTCGGCGACCGCCAGTTCCTCCAGATGTGCCTCCATCCGGTCAGCGATCTTCAGCAGAAGGGCGGCGCGGTCGCCCGCGGAGGTGCGGCCCCAGGCGGGGGCCGCCGCGTGCGCCGCGTCCAGGGCGCGTTCGACGTCCTCGGCGGTGCCGCGCGCGATCTCGGTGAAGGGGCGGCCGTTGACCGGGCTCGGGTTCTCGAAGTACTGGCCGCGGGCCGGGGGGACGTACTCGCCCCCGATCCAGTGGTCGTAGCGGGACTGGTACGAGACGATCGCGCCGTCGCTGCCCGGCGCTGCGTATCGGGTCATCCAAGGCCTCCCGGTGAGGGTGCCGCCCGCCTCTGGACGGCGCTCGCCGCGAGGCTAGGGACCGGGACGTTGCGACGACGTTGCACGACGGTCGTCACTCAGCTCGACCGGATCAGATCCCCGCACTTCTCGCCGATCATCATGGTCGTGATGCAGGGATTGACCGCGGGCAGGAGCGGCATGACCGACGAGTCGGCCACGCGCAGCCCGGTGACTCCCTTGACCCGCAGCTGCGGATCGAGCGGCGAGTCCACGTCGTCCTCGGCCCCCATCCGCACGGTGCCCGCCGGGTGGTAGACCGTGTTGTGGGTCTCGCGAACATACGAGAACAGCTCGTCGTCGCTCCGCAGCGACGGGCCCGGAGCGAGTTCGGTGCCGGTCCACTCGGCCATCGGAGCCTGGGCGGCGATCTCTCGGGCGAGCCGCAGGCCGCAGGTCATCACCCGGATGTCGTGCTCGTGCGTGAAGTAGCGCGGGTCGACCTTCGGCTTGTCCCGGAAGTCGCGGGTGCGCAGCCGGACCGTGCCCAGGGACCGGGCGCGGGTGACATTCGGGGTGAGGCAGAAGGCGTTGTCGGAGGTCGGATAGCCGCGCCGGTAGGTGTTCATGTCGAACGGCACCGAGCCGTAGTGGAGCATCAGGTCCGGCCGGTCCAGGCCGGGCTCGGTGTCGGCGAGGATGCCGATCTCCCACCACTGGGTCGAGGAGGTGACCATGGGCTGCTTCGCCTCCCACATGATCACGCCCTCGGGGTGGTCCTGGAGATGGGAGCCGACACCGGGGGAGTCGACCCGTACGTCGACGCCGCAGTCGCGCAGATGCCCGGCGGGGCCGATACCCGACAGCATCAGCAACTTGGGCGAGTCGATGGCCCCGCAGCAGACGACGACTTCGCGGCGGGCGGTGACAGACCCGCTGTGGATGGCGTCGGGTTCCAGGTACTCGACGCCGGTGCAGCGCCCCTGTTCGCCGAAGAGCAGCCGCTTGGCCTGGAGCCCCGTACGTACTTCGAGCTTCGGCCGCCTCCCGAGAACCGGGTGGAGATAGGACACCGACGCGGATGAACGGATGCCGTCGGGGCGGGCGTTGATCTGGAACCAGTTCGCGCCGCGTACCACCGTGGTGCCGGTGTTGAACGGCGTGGTGGGGATGCCCGCCGCCTCGCAGGCCGCGAGCAGCGCTCTCCCGCACGGGTCGTTCGGCGGTACGGTGCGGATGGTGACCGGGCCCGTCCGGCCGTGGTGCTCGCCGGGCGCGTCATTGGCCTCCAGGCGCTGGTAGAGCGGAAAACAGTCCTTGGCGCTCCAGCCCGTGCACCCCATCGCCGCCCACTCGTCCAGGTCCTCGGCCGGGGCCCAGAAGGCGATGCATGAGTTGTGCGACGAGCAGCCGCCGAGCACTCTGGCGCGGGCCTGCCGCAGGAAGCTGTTGCCGTTCTCCTGCGGCTCCACCGGATAGTCCCAGTCGTATCCCGACTCCAGCAGGGCCATCCACCGGTCGAGTCTGAGGATGTTCTCGTCGCCGACGTCCGAGGGCCCGGCCTCCACCACGCAGACGCTCGACTCCGGGTCCTCGGTCAGCCGGGCGGCGACCACGGCTCCGGCCGTGCCGCCGCCGACCACCACATAGTCGAACTCGTGGGCGGGGTTCTGTGCGGACATCGCAGCTCCAGGTTCGGGACGTCGGATCGGGATGCCGGATCGGGACGTCAGGGGGTGGCGGTGGCCGGAGGCTCGTCCGCTGTGACGGCGCGGTGCTCGGCGAGTACGCCCGTACGGTGGCGCTGCACGAACCAGTAGTAGGCGAAGCCGCCGAGCGCGACCACACCGACGAACAGGAACGCGCCCCAGCGCAGATACCAGTGCTGGGGACCGGTGGCGTTGTAGACAGCGGCGCGCGGCCAGGCGAGGTTGATGGACATGGCCAGGCCCCACACCACGGCCAGGATGTTGACAGGCAGCCCGAACCGGCCGAGCGAGAACTTCCCCTCGGCCGGCTGCCACCTGCCGCGCAGCCGCCGCAGCAGCATGGGGAAAGTGACCAGCAGATAGGCGATGTAGATCATGATGATCGCGATGCTGGTGATCACCGAGAAGATCTGCGGCTGGTTGATGTTGATGACCAGGATGACCACCGCCACCACGCCGATTACCACGGCGGGCACGACCGGCGTCTTGAAGCGCGGGCTGACACGCGCCAGCATCGAGCCCGCAGGCAGGTTGTTGTCGCGTGCCATCGCGAACATCAGCCGGATGCCCGCGGCGTGCACGGCCAGGGCGCACACGGTGATCGCGACGACGACGCACCACAGGAAGATCTCGCCGATCGTCGAGCCGAGGGTCTTGAGCACCACGTACTGCAGTCCTTCCGTCCCCAGCTCCTTCGCGGCGAGATCGGGCACGGCCATCATCGCGAAGAGCAGAATCAGCCCGCCGATGACGAAGGACGCGATCAGGGCACGCAGGATGGCGCGCGGGGCGTTGCGGCTCGGATCGTGCGACTCCTCGCCGAGCGAGGATGCCGTGTCGAAGCCGTACATCACATACGCCGATGCCAGTGACGCGGTGAGGAACGCGCCGAAGTAGCCGAGGGTGTCGCCGCTCCCGAGCCCGTATGTCTCGGTCAGGACGGAGCTGGGGCCGCGGGTGATGTGCGCCGCGAGGAAGATGGCCAGGGCCACGGCGGCGATCAGCTCGATGAACACCCCCGCGGAGTTGATGGTGGCCATGAGCTTGACGCCGAAGGCGTTCACAACGGTCGTGAAGAGGATGAGCACCGTGCCCAGCAGGACGGCGTTGGCGGCGGCGTCGGTCTTGCCGGAGCCGTCACCGACGAACTGGAACCAGTCGTCGATCTGGGGCAGCGTGATCTGGTAGGCGAGGGCCACGGCGGAGAGCGTCACCATGGTGGCTGTCATCATCATCCAGCCGCCGAGCCAGCCGACGTGTGGTCCGCCCATGGTCTTGGACCAGTTGTAGACGGACCCGGCCACCGGGTAGCGGGCGGCGAGTTCGCAGAAGCAGAGCGCCACCATCAGCTGGCCGACGAAGACCATCGGCCAGGACCACCAGTAGGCGGGGCCGCCGAAGGCGATACCGAAGTAGAAGAGCTGGAAGATGCCGGTCAGGATCGAGATGTAGCTGATCCCTGCGGCGAAGGTGTGGAAGTTGCCGAGGGTGCGCTTGAGTTCGGGCTTGTAGCCGAGCTCGCCGAGCGCGTCGTCGTCGTGCTTGCCCTGGGCGCGACGGAGGTAGTGGGCATGTGACCGGTCAGGTCCGCCGCCGCTGCCGCCGCTCACGCGAACCACCTCTGGGGGCGCGGTGCGAGATTGCGCCAGATGTGCTTGGCCTCCTGGTATTCCGCGAGTCCCGCGGGGCCCAGTTCACGGCCGAAGCCGGACTGTTTCATACCGCCCCACTCGGCCTGTGGGACGTAGGGATGGAAGTCGTTGATCCATACGGTTCCGGCGCGGATCCGGGACGCCACCTTGTGCGCCCGGCCGACGTCCTGCGACCAGACCGCCCCGGCCAGCCCGTAGACGGTGTCGTTGGCGAGCGCGACCGCCTCCTCGTCGTCGCGGAACGTCTCGACGGTGAGCACCGGGCCGAACGACTCGTCACGCACCACCGACAGCACCAGATTGGCCACCCCGTCCGGCAGCCCGGCCTCGGACAGCAGACGCATCAGGATGACGGCGGTGTGCGGGGTCAGCTCGCTGGGCTTGAGTACGAAGGTGTTGCCCGCGCCGAGCGCCGGGGCGACCTTCCACGCGGTCTGCAGCAGCGGATAGTTCCACGGAGTGATCAGCGCGCACACACCGACCGGCTCGTGCACCACCCTGCTGTCCGCGTCGGGATTGCCCGTGTCGACGACCCGGTCTCTGCCGCCGGAG
The DNA here is from genome assembly GCF_006715635.1 of Streptomyces sp. SLBN-118. Lineage (NCBI taxonomy): Bacteria > Bacillati > Actinomycetota > Actinomycetes > Kitasatosporales > Streptomycetaceae > Streptomyces > Streptomyces sp. SLBN-118. Next base: position 843,590 of record NZ_VFNP01000001.1, on the reverse strand, counting down.
CCGGTCAGGCTGCCGAAGTAGCGGAAGCAGCCCGCGATGTCGTCCATGTCGTACTCGCTCTCCACCAGCCGCTTCCCGGTGTCCAGGGACTCGGCGCGGGCGAGTGCGTCCTTGTCGCGTTCCAGCAGGTCGGCGACGCGCAGCAGCAGCCTGCCGCGCTCGGCGGCCGGGGTGGCGGGCCAGGGGCCGCGGTCGAAGGCGTCACGGGCCGCGGCGATCGCCGCCGCGGCATCCTTCGATCCGGCCTCGTCCACGGTCGCGACCAGGGTGCCGTCCGCAGGGCAGCGGATCTCACGTACCTGCCCGTCGACCGCGGCGCTCCACTGACCACCGATGAACAGGTCCGGCATGGGGGCTCCTCCGGGTTCACATGGCCGGGCACCCGACACGGGCCGGCCGGGACATGCCCTGTGGTGCTCCACCCATCGACAGTAAGGAGATCGGCCCGTGTTCGCAGTGCGGGGACCGTCATCCGGTGGGGAAGGAACGCTCCCCTGATCACCGAGTGATCACCGAGTGAAGCCCGGTGCGCGCCGGACCTCCGCGGTCATGGCCCCTGCGGTCACGACCCCTGCCACGCGTCCAGCTCACGCACGCGCGCGAGCGCGGAGGGGCGCTGCGGCAAGGGGAGCGCTTCGGCGAGAGCCCGCCACACCACAAGATCGTCCTCACCCCAGGGGCTGTAGGCCCAGTCCGCCAGCAGCCCCGGATCGGCGCGTGCGACGAGCGCCGCCCGCAGCTGGTCCTCCAGACGCCGGCGCAGCCGCGCCACCGCGGGCGCCTGCGAGGCGGGCAGCAGCGGACCCGCGTACGCGCTCAGCGCCCCGGTCACCGCGCCCGACGCGAGACGCCGCGCCACCGCGGCGAAGTCGGCGTCGACGCGGACCGCGAGCCGGTAGGGGCGGGAGCGCAGCAGTTCGGGGCCGAGCAGACCCCGCAGCCGGGACAGCTCGGCCCGGAGCGTGACGGGGGTGACCGAATCGTCCTCGTACAGCTCCACCAGCAGCTCCTCGCCGCCGATGCCCTCGGGGCGATGGGCCAGCAGCACCAGGATCTCGCTGTGCCGGCGACTCAGGCGCAGCTTGCGCCCTCCGGCCGCGAGCAGTGCCTCGTCCCGTCCGAGGGCGGAGAGCTGCACGCACTCGGCGGCCGGCGCCGGGGCGAGCAGCGCGAGCTGTGACTCGGCGGCCCGCGCCACGGCGCCCACGAAGGCGAGGCTGTGCGGATGCGCCAGCAGGTCCCCGCCGGTGATGTCCACGGCGCCGAGCACCCGTCCGGTGCCCGGATCGTGGATCGGGGCCGCCGCGCACGTCCAGGCCTGGACCGGCCGCCGGAAGTGCTCGGCGGCGAAGACCTGCACGGGCCGGTCGACGGTGATCGCCGTGCCGGGAGCGTTCGTCCCGGCGGCCGCCTCGGCCCAGCGCGCACCCGGCACGAAGTTCATCAGGTCCGCCTTGCTGCGGGTAGCGGGCGGCCCGTCGACCCACAGCAGCCGTCCGTGTGCGTCGCAGACGGCGACCAGATGCTCGCCGTCCTGCGCATAGGCGCCCGTCAGCTCCCTGACCAGGGGCATGACCCGGGCCAGCGGATGGTTTTCGCGGTACGCGGTCAGTGCGTCGGCATCGAGTTCGACGCCCGCCGTGCCGTCCGGGCTGACGCGGGCGCGCGCCGAGCGACGCCAGGAGTCGGCCACCACGGAGCGCACCGGGCGCTCGACCCGCCCCGCCGTCACATACGCGTCGTACGCCCGCCGCAGCACGCCGATCCGCTCCGCCGGATCCGCGCCGGACTCAAGGGCCACCCATGCGTCGCTCAACTCGTCCTCCTGCGCCCATCGTGGCCCAGGCGCGGGGAGCCGACAAGCGTGTCCGTAGGTGTGCCGTATCAACAGCTGGGTCAGCTGAAGCGCTGCGTCACACATCCGCCAGCGCCGCCGCCGGGTCATGGTCCGCCGATCCGGCCGGAGCCCAGCGGCCCCGCTCCTTGCGACAGGGCCACCAGCGGCCGTCCCGTCCCAGTCGCAGCTGAGCATCGGCGCCCACCACCGTCCAGGCGCCTGTGCCTGTTCCCCGCAGCTGCGGTCGGTCGGCCCCTTCCCAGGCCTCGTCGAGCGCCGTCCGCGCCCGGGCGAGTGCATCGGGCTGCGGTGTCCACTCCTCCTCCGGCTTCGCGACGATGTCCAGGGATTCCTGGCGGAGAACACGCGACTGACCCTGGAGAACGAGGAGTTGCGGGACGTCCTCAGCGGGCGCCCGAGCAACGTCACTCCGCTGCGGGCGGGACCAGGTAGCCGGTGAGCGGTAGCGCGAGACACTGTCCCGCAATGCAAATCCACTACAGCCTGGTGGTCGCCTACCCGTCCGAGGCGAACCCCTCGGACGGGTAGAGCAGGGCGCCAGCATGTTTGCCTGGGTCATACCCCCAGGTTCTCTGTCACGGGAAGGCACTCGGCGAGCAGATCGACGACGTCGCGCCAGGCTCGCTGCGCGTGCCGAGGGTGGTAGCCGACTCCGGGGACCACGGGGTGACCGACCGGCGGGTGGTGGAAGGCGTGCAAGGCGCCGCCGTAGACCGTGAGGCGCCAGTCGACGCCCGCCGCCTGCATCTCAGCGGTGAACGCGTTCCGTTGCGCGGGCGGCATGATCGGGTCCTCTGACCCGACCCCGGCCCACACGGGGCAGCGAATGCGCGCCGCTTCGCCCGGTCGACCCGTGGTCAGTGCGTTGACTGTCCCGATCGCGCGCAGGCTGACGCCGCCGCGCCCGAGTTCCAGCCCGACGGCGCCCCCGGTGCCGTAGCCGACGGCGGCTATCCGGTCGGGGTCGGTCCGCGGTTCGGTGCGCAACACGTCGAGCGCCGCATGGCCGATGCCTCTCATCCGGTCGGGATCAGCGAGCAGCGGCAGGCAACGGGCCAGCATCTCCTCGGGGTCACCTAAATAGCGCCCGCCGTGAAGGTCGAAGGCCAGCGCTGCATATCCCAGCTCGGCGAGAGCATCGGCCCTGCGGCGCTCGACGTCGCTGAGCCCCATGCCCTCTGGTCCGAGCAGCACCGCGGGCCGACGGTCGACACCGGCCGGGAGCGCGAGGTGCCCGATCATCGTCAAACCGTCGGCCGGATACTCGACCGTACGCGTCGTAATTGTTGTCATGAGTCTGGACTGTAGTGATCGTCGAGCCCGGTCCGGCCGGTGTTCTGCCGCTGGCAGAACAGCCCGGGTATTCCTCTGACCGGCCCTCGCAGCGGGATACTGAGAAACGCTGCAGGCAAATGACAGCTCCAAGGATCGGCGTCCTCGACGAGCAATAGCGAGCTCGTGCCGGGGTTCATTCACAGCTTCTGAGCAGGGAGGCCAGGGCTACACCAGTGCGTACGTTGACGGCGCGTTGGGGCACTTGTGCGCCCGCGGCGACCACGCGGGCGCCGCGCCATCATGCGGGCTGGGTGGTGATGGTGCACAGGCGCTTGGTGGCCCGGGTCAGGGCCACGTACAGGTCCCTCTCCCCGCCGGGGCGGGCCGTGATGATCTCCTCGGGGTTCAGGACGACGACCCCGTCGAACTCGAGGCCACGTGCTTCGGACGCGGGCACGATGCGTGCGTGGTCGGCGATGCCGTGAGCCGTCAACTGGCTCACCCGGGTGTCCGCGCAGATCACTCCCAGGAGTTCGTCCGGCTGCGCGGTGCTCTGGGCGCGCAGTTCCTCCATGACGGCGGTGACCAACCCGTCCCCATGTGTGGTCACGGTGCGCGGGCTCTCACCGCTGCGCAGTGACCGTGTGGGCCGCTGGTCCGGAGCGATCCGCGCGAGCAGGTCCCGGACGCTCTCCAGGATCTCCTGCGTGGTGCGGTAACTGACCGTCAGGTCGTGCAGTCTGAAACGGTTCCCGACATGCGGGCTCAGGGCTTCCTTCCAGTCGCGTGCCGTCGTGGCGGGGCCCGACTGGGCGAAGTCACCCACCAGCGTCATCGCCCTCGCTGGGCAGCGGCGGACGATCATCCGCCACTGCATAGCGGTCAGTTCCTGCGCCTCGTCGACGACGACGTGCCCGTACGTCCGCTCGGGCGGGCCGTCGACCAGGCTCGCTGCCTCGTCCAGCAACGGCACGTCCGCATCGGTCCACGGGGCCTCCGGGGAACGCAGGAGAAGGGACCGCTCCTGCGGGGTCAGGGTCGGCAGGCGCTCGGCCAGGGCGTCGGCATCCGTCAGCAGTGCCTTCACGAGGTCGCCGGGTACCAGCCTCGGCAAGAGCGCCTCGACCGCCCGGTCGACACCGGCGTCGTCGAGGAGATCGGCCCCGATGGCGTCCAGGTCCAGCTCGTGGACCGGACCCGGGTCGGCGGCGCCCTCGGCACGGCGCTGGGCGATCCCCGTGAACCGGTCGAGGTTCAGGCCCGTCATCTGCTCGGCATCGGCGTCGATCTGCTCCAGGAGGTCGCCCATGTCCCGTTGCATCGCGTCGGTGACGGCGTCGACCAGGAGTTCCTTGAACGCCTGGCGCGCGGGGTTGTGGCCGGATGCGGCCGCCAGGGCGGCGGCGCGTGCAGTGGCGACCTCCTTCTCGGACAGGTGGACCAGTTCCTGCCCGACCCGGACGGTGAAGTCACCGGCGGGGGCCTGGTGGTCTCGCAGCAGGCCGGCCAGGGCGTCGGCGAGGTCCAGGCCGCCCTTGAGGCGCGCCGTGTCGAACGGGTCCACCGCGTCCGGGGACACTCCGGCCAGTTCCTGACAGGTCGCCAGATCGACGTCGTTCTCCCCGAGTGAGGGAAGGACCTGGGAGATGTAGTCGAGGAAACGGGCGTTGGGGCCCACCACAAGGACGCCTTCCTCCGCGGCAGGCGGGAACGCGTACAGGACGTAGGCCGCCCGGTGCAGGGCGACCACCGTCTTGCCGGTGCCGGGCCCGCCCTGCACCACGGTCACCCCGCGGTGGGCGGAGCGGACGATCTCGTCCTGCTCGGCCTGCAGCGTCGCGACGGCCGCGTGCATCCTGCCCGTACGCCGTGCCGACAGAGCCTCGGTCAACGGGCCGTCCCCCACGACGTCTTCGTCGGTCGGGGCGGTCCCGTCGAGCAGTTCGTCGCTCACCGAGACGACCGTGCGCTCCTCGAGGCGCAGGTGCCGGCGCCGCCGCAGATCCATCGGGTGGACCGGTGTCGCCTCGTAGAAGGGCCGCGCCGCGTTCGCGCGCCAGTCCACGAGCAGCGGCAGTTCGTCCTCCTCCGTGTGCAGTCCGATCCGCCCGATGCGCAGGGCCGTGCCGTCCGTCCAGTCGATGCGCCCGAAGACCAGCCCCTTCTCGGCGCCTTCCAGCCGGCCGATCTCTTTGGTCAGACGGTCGGCGGCGATCTCTCTCTCGTACGCCTCGCCGGCGCCGTCCGCCGGGGCCTTCAGTACACTCGCCCGGTTCGCTCGTGCCTCGGAAAGCCGCTCGGTGAGCAGCTCATACAATGAGGACACGTAACCTTGCTCTGATTCAACCGCACGCACGGCAGAATCATTTATGTTTGACAACAAGGGACTCCTTCGATTCGAGCCGCACCATACGGCCAAAGTTCCCTAAAGGTAAGTCTTGACTTACTTGTTGCGTCTATGTCCTTACGGCTGACCGCACTTCGGGTCATACATTCCGTCGTTTCCCTTGAATGCCGGTGGCATTTTTCCGTGCACGGGAAAGGCAGTGAATTCACGGGAAAGGTTCGTGGTCGCGTCACAGGCCGGGACGGGGCTGGCCTGCATTCCAAATGCGGTGGATTCCCGGGACCACCCCCGAGCACGCGTGGACAGACACCGGCGGCCGCCGTGATCCGGTTGTGCGACGCGGCGAGTTGGGTGATGTTCCCGCCGCCGTGTGCGGCCCGGATGCCGGACCTCAACGACTCAACATGCTGACTTGACAGGGAAGATGAGGGTGATGGTCTTGCCCAGGCCCATGTCGTCGGCGAGACATGCGCCGAGGCCGAGTGATGTCATCCCCTTCAGCCAGTTGAGGCCGCGCAGCTGGTAGTCGCGCAGTGTCGCGGCGAGGGCCTCGGGCTGGCCGATCTCCAGTCCACCCTCGGGGTCGGCGAGCCGGTCGCGCAGCCGCTTCAGCCAACGCGACGCCTGGACGTCGACGCGGCGGCCGTCGACCTCGGTGGATCCGGTCGGTACGGCGCCGAGGGCGTCGACGGGAGTCAGCTTGCGGTCCTGGCTCTCGCGGGCGCGCCTGGCCTCCTCGGGGTCGACGAGCACCCATTGATCACGCAGTCTTACGACGGGGCGGCTCGCCTCGGCGAGCTGGTCCAGCTCGGCGCGCGTGAGCCGCTGATCTCCCAGCGCGAACCACCAGTTGACCAGGCCGGGCAGTTCGACACGCAGCGAGAGCCGAACGCCGGCGTCATGGCCAGCGGCGGTGTCGGCCGCCCAGGCGTGCCGGTCCGGCAGCAGCTGCGGCTCGTGCGCGGTGAAGGCGGGGCCGCCGGCGGCGATCGGGGCCGCGGGCGTGCGGGGCAGCCCGTCCGCGACCGCGTCGAGGAACGCGCACAGAAGGCGCTCCGGTTCGGGCAGCAGCAAGGGATCGCCGGCGGCGTCCAGCGGCACGGCGTGCGCGGCGGGCGGCATCGAGGCCGCGAGCGTACGCACCCGCTCACGATCCTGCGGGCTCAGCGGCCCGACCCGCCATGCGTCGCGATCGGTGACGGTCAGTCCGGGCAACAGCAGCCCGCGCGCGGCAAGTTGAAGCGCGAGGATCGTCGCCGCACCCCAGAACGCCGCTGCCGGGGAGGCGTCCGCGTCGGACCGGGCCCTGGTGAGCATCGGCAGCGCTTCTCGTACGGGCAGCACCAAGGCCCGCATGGACCGGGGGCGGACGTCGTCACCGACCACGGTCAGTGGCTCGACTCTGCCCGGCGAGGCGGGGGGTTCGCCGCCGTCGGGAGGGAGTAAGGCGATGCGTCCGGTGCGAGCCGGGTCCCCGGGCAGGAAGACCGCGGCGCAGCGGGCGAGTTCGGCGAGTTCGGAGGGGGCGAGTGGGGGTTGGTTGACCGGGGAGAGCGTTGCCGCAAGGGACGTGTGCACAGCGATGACGCATTCCTCAAATTTGACTACTGCGGGCCGGAGTCGCCGAGGGTACTCCATGTCGTGCCATGAAGAGGCAGGCAAGGCTGTGAGGTGGCCCACTTCGCCGGGTCGGGATGTACGCGCCAGCTCTCCCTCTCGCCCTGTACTGCGGACGGCAACCAGACGGTCTCGGGTTCCACGTCAGCGGACCGGCCGGCTACGCATCCGACTCGATCGAGGCCTTCAGCGGAGGGGGCGGCCTGACAACGATCACCGCGCTGGTGGTGGTCGTGATCCTGCTGCTCACCTACCGCAGCCCGTGGCTGCCACTGCTGTCACTGGTGACCGTGGGAGGCGCCCTGGTCATGACAGCCTTTCTTGATCGCGGGGCCTCGCCGCCGACTCACTGACCCATGTGCACTGCGCGAACCGCTGCGCGCCGACGCATAGTGGAACCGTGGAACGTGGGTGCACGTTCTCACAGCAGGAGCGGCCGAGGCCGCGAATGGAGGCGTCGAGATGTCGACACGTACAAAGCTCGTCATAGGGGGAGTGGCCGTAGGCCTGCTCCTGATGCCGCTGATCGGATTCTGGCTGTCGCTGCTCGTGGTGATCGGAGTCCCCGCGGTGGCGTATTTCATGCTCGACCCCAGCCAGCGCCGCAGGCTGCGCCGGATGTCCCGCAAGGAGATCGGCCGCTGACCAGGTCTTCTCGACCGTGCCGGTAGGGTCGAAGACGATCACCGGCACGGAAGAGGGGGAGTTCCGAGCGATGGACGGAACAGTCACGACGGTCAGCAGCAATGGGGAGTACTCCTTCACGAAGCCGAACCGCGCGAGCATCACGCTGCTCGCCGGACTCGGCGTGGAGGGCGACGTGCACGCGGGGGTGACCGTCAAGCACCGCTTCCGGATCGCGCAGGATCCGACCCAGCCGAATCTCCGCCAGGTCCACCTCATCCACGATGAGCTGTTCAAGGAGCTGGCGGAGGCCGGGTTCGGTGTCGGCCCGGGCGATCTCGGCGAGAACATCACCACGAACGGGATCGACCTGCTGGCTCTGCCTGCCGGCACCGTGCTGCGCCTGGGCGAGGAAGCGGAAGTGGAGATCACAGGACTGCGCAATCCGTGCCGGCAGATCGACGCCTTCCAGGACGGACTGCTCAAGCAGGTTGTCGGCAGGGACGACGAGGGCAACATCGTGCACAAGGCCGGGATCATGAGCATCGTCCGGACCGGCGGAGTCGTCAGGCCGGGCGATGCGATCTCGCTCGAGCTGCCGGACGGGCCGCACACACCGCTCGAACGCGTCTAGGTGCGTTGTCCGGTCGGGCTCGGGGTGCGCACGGTCCCCGGACCGTGCGCTGTCACCCCCCAGCGCCGTCAGTAGTAGTCGCGCATCAGCTCGACCGACCAGCTCGGCTGCACCGTCTCGCCGATCGGACCGAACTCCGCCATATACGGCTTGATGTCGAGGACCGGCGTGCTGTCCACCGCGTCGAGCCCGGTCACATGGATGTCGAGCCCGTCGACCTTCACCAGCCGGCAGCGAGAGACCCCCAGCCGATTGGGCCGGTTCTTGCCGCGCTGCGCGAAGATCCCCACCAGCGGCCAGTCCGTATTGCCGCGCGGGTGGCGAGCGCCCGTCTGGATCTTCTCCGGTGCCACCCGGTCGAAGTGGTACACGATCTCCAGATGTGAGAAGTCCTCGAGGCCGAAGAGCGCTTCGGGCCCGAACCGGCTGCCGTCCAGCCGGATCACCGCGCTCTCCAGACCCCAGTCGTCGTCCTCGACCACGCTGCGGCCTCCGATGACCCGGCCGACCGGGCGGCACTCGACCAGCCCGTCCCGTCCGTTCGGGTCCTGTCCCCCAACTGCAGTCTCCGGCATGACGGTTCCTCCCCGTAACGTGCTGTACTCGCGGGCACGAGCCCGCTGTACGGCGCGCCCCTCGGCCGATCCTAGGCCGGGCGCACCGCCATCGCGTCGAGCGCCTCCAGGAGTGCCGGCAGCTTCGCCCCGCGCCCCACCGGAATCACCTCGCACGGCTCCTCGTCCAGCAGGACGAAGGCGATGTCGTCGGTTCTGGCAACCATGGACCAGCCGGGGCCGTCGGCACGCAGCGTGCGTGCCCCGCCGGGCGCGAAACTGGAGCGGACCCGCCCGACCGGCGGGGCGGATTCCACATAGCTTCGGGCCTCCTTCAAGGCCCGCTGCACGCCCTCGTGCCGCTCCTTCTGTGCGTCCTCTGGCCCGTCCGGCGACGACAGGTCCGCATCGTCGATCTGCTGCCGCCACTCCGACCACTGGAGTGCGATCTCGTCCGCCCCGAGCCGGCGCTGCGCGGACCCCCACGCATCGCTCTCGGGGGGCGTCAGCGGCTCCGGATCGCCCTCTTCGGGCTCCGGATCGTGGGGCTCGGGCAGCCCGGGCGCGGCGACCGCGACGGCCAGGGGCCAGCCCGGCAGCGCCGTGACGACCGAACGCTCACCCGGGGACAGGTCGTACTCCATGCCGCAGTCCCAGGAGGCGATCGCGACGGCGACGAGCGAGACATCGTCGACCACGACCGTCCAGCGGGCACCGTCGGAGTCCTGGCCGAGTACCAGCCCGTATCCCTCGGCGTAGGGCTCGAGACCGAGCGCCGCACACGCCGCGGGGAAGTCGTCGCCGAGCACGCTCGGGTACTGCGCAGGCGTCAGAAGCAACGCGGTCAGCACATAGAGCGCGTCCTCGTCGACGGCGTCGTCCGTCCCGGCCACGTCACCCTCCCCATCCCATCGTTCGTCGGCGCACCTTAACCAGTGGGTAACCCGGCCGTCGAGAGTCCGCGGACGGAAAGTACTCCGGCCGGTTCCGCATCGGCCCCGGCCCGCCTCACGCTGCGGGCAGGCCGAGCAGGCTGCGGGCCACCGTCTGCGGCGACTCGTCCCGCTCGCGGGCGAGGGCGATGACCGCCCGGCAGGCGAGCTCGTTGATCCCGAAGGACAGTGCCTCTGGAGACACCCAGGTCACCGCCTCGTCGATCTGGTCCTGATCGTCCTCCGCGCATCCCGACACATAGACGGCCGCGGCCTCGAAGATGTTGTGCTGCCGCGTCGGAGGCCGGTCTGCCGGCACCTCACCGGGGCGGGGCGCGAGGAACGTGCGGAGCCTGCGGAGTCTGCTGAACACCCGGACCACCTTCCTCAGGGCGGCGGCTGCCACCGATCTTCCAAGTCTCGCATCGCCGGGCAACGTTGGAACTGGGGCGACCGAGAGGGGAAGAGAGCTGTGCGCGCTCAGTTCAGTCCCGGCGGACCGCCAGGGCGAGGAAGCGGGCGTCCTCGTCGACGTAGGAGATCATCCGCCAGCCCGAACCGGCCAGCAGGGGACGCAGATTGGGCTCGGCGCGAAGATCGTCCTCGGTGATCTGCCTGCCCTGGCGGGCAGCGAGGGCCGCCCGCCCGATGGGATGGAAGAGGGCCAGCTTCCCGCCCGGCCGGACCACACGTGCCAACTCCCGTAGATTCAGAGCGGGTTGGGGTAGATGGGCGATCAGGCCCGCGGCGAAAACGGCGTCCAGCGACTCGGTGCGCAGCGGCAGCTGGGCGACATCGGCCAGCAGCAGGTGCCCGCTGCTCCCGCGCCCGGCGCGCAGGGCCGCATGCAGCATCGCGGGCGTCAGGTCCGCACCGATCACCGTCCCCCGCGGTCCCACGGCGGAGCGCAGGGGCGGCAGGGCCCGTCCGGTGCCGCAGCCCGCGTCGAGCACGGCGTCGCCCGGGCGCAGAGAGAGCTCTGCGACGGCGGCGGCGTAGGCAGGACCGTCGTCGGGGAAGCGCGCGTCCCAGTCCGCGGCGCGGGCGCCGAAGAACTCCTGCACATGTGTGTGGTCGTCGGCCATGAGGACATGATCCCCCAAAGCCTCACGCGACCGTTCGGTGCACACGTTCGAGCTCGGCACGATCGTTCTGAAACGTTTCTCTGTCATATTCCATCAGCTTTCGAAATGCGCCCCCAGCGCACGCCCCCCGCGGGTCTAGCGTCCCTGACCCATGGGACACCTGGACCACGCCGCCTTCGGCCTGCTGACCCCCGTGCTGTCGTACGCGATGGCCGTCATCGGCGCCGCCCTCGGGCTGCGCTGCACCGTCCGCGCACTCGACGTGTGGGGCCGCTCCCGCCGCAACTGGCTGATCACCGCGGCGTCGTCCATCGGCACCGGCATCTGGACGATGCACTTCGTCGCGATGCTCGGCTTCGCCGTACGCGGCACCGACATCCGCTACAACGTGCCGCTGACCATCCTCAGCCTCCTCGTCGCGATGCTCGTCGTCGGCGCCGGAGTGTTCTGTGTCGGCTTCGGCCGTGACCGGGTCCGCGCCCTGCTGGCCGGCGGGCTCACCACCGGGCTCGGCGTGGCCAGCATGCACTACCTCGGCATGGCGGCCCTGCGGCTGCACGGCTCGGTGCACTACGACCCGCTACTCGTCGTGCTCTCCGTGGTCATCGCCGTGGTCGCCGCGACCGCTGCGCTGTGGGCGGCGCTCAACACCAAGTCCCCGATCGCCGTCGCTGTCGCCTCGCTCGTCATGGGCGCGGCGGTCAGCAGCATGCACTACACGGGAATGCTCGCGGTCAGCGTGCGAGTCGTGCCTTCGGGCGGTGACCTGCCCGGGGCCGCGGCGATGCAGTTCATCTTCCCCCTTGCCGTCGGTCTCGGGTCGTATCTCTTCGTCACCTCGGCGTTCGTCGCACTCTCACCGACGGCACGCGAGCATGCCGCCTACGCCTCGGCCGAGCGGCCGACCAGTACCACTGCGACCGCCTAGCCGGCCCGGCCGCCGCACCCCCAGCCCCATGAACCGGAACGAGGAGGCCATGCCCACACCCCCGAGGATCCCGGGCGACGGTTCGCCGCCGCCTCCGCTGCCCCCGGGTCCGGCCACCCGCGGTCGACGGGCGCACGCAGGGCCGCCCGCGGTCGAACACACCGGGCAGGAGCCGCCGGACATGCCGGTGCCCCCGCGCGTCGCAGGCGAACGGGGACTGCCGCGTCCCAGAACCGTACGCGCGAAGATCATCTCCCTGCTTATGGTGCCCGTCGTATCACTGCTTGCCCTGTGGGGACTCGCCACGGTCAGCACCGCCCAAGAGGTCTCGCGGCTGCGCCAGTTGCAACGCGTCGACACCCAGGTCCGTGAACCGCTCACCGCCGTTGTCGCCGCTCTGCAGGCCGAACGGCGCGCCGCCGTACGGCAGATCGCAGCACCGTCCGACGAGCGTGCTGCCGCACTCCAGCAGGAGGGCCGGCGCACCGACGAGGCCGTGCGCAGGCTGCGTATCGACGACACGACGACGGTCGCGGCGGGCGGCGGCATCCCGGCTGTGGCGGCGGGACGGCTCGACCGGTTCGTCGCCCGCGCCGAGAAGCTGCGGACGCTGCGCAGCGCCGTACTCGGCCGCAAGGCCACCTGGGACGCCACCTATGAGCAGTACACCGCGGCCGTCAGCTCCGCCTTCGGCGTCAGCGGAGCACTCACCGGTATCCAGGACGCCGGAGCCGGATCCGATGCCCGTGTCCTGCTGGAATTCGCCCGGGCAGGCGAAATGCTCGCCCGCGAGGACGCGTTGCTGGGCTCGGCACAGCTCAGCACGTCCCTTGTCACGGAGCGCCTGCGGCTGTTCACCGGCGCCGTCTCGACCCGTAGAAGCCTCACCGAATCGACCGTAGCCGACCTGCGGGGTCCCGAGCGCACCGCTTGGCGAGACCTCGCCGCACAGAGTTCCTACCGACAGTTGGAAGCGGCCGAGGACAAGGTCCTCGTGGCCCCCGCCGGCCGCACGGCCGCACAGATCGTCCCGGCCGAAACCTGGGACAGGGCCCGCGCCGCCGTGGGCGACGGAATGCGCGGCATCGAGGACGGCGCCCGCACCAGCGCCGCCGACCGGGCCGATCCCGTCGCGGACGGCCTGCTGACCCCGGCCGGCGCGGCCGTGCTCCTCGGACTCGTCGCTGTCACCGCATCTCTGGTCATCTCCGTACGCATCGGCCGCGGCCTCGTCGTCGAACTGATCAGCCTCCGCAACAGCGCACTCAAGATCGCCCGGCACCGGCTGCCGCAGGCCATGCGCAGGCTGCGGACCGGCGAAGAGATCGACATCCATGCCGAGGCCCCGCCGGGACCGCCTGCCGAGGACGAGATCGGCCAGGTCGGCGAGGCGCTCGGAACCGTCCACCGCGCCGCCCTGAGCGCGGCCGTCGAACGCGCCGAACTCGCCGGAAGCATCTCCGGAGTCTTCGTCAACCTCGCCCGCCGCAGCCAGATCCTGGTCCACCGCCAGCTCACCCTGCTGGACACCATGGAGCGCCGCGCCGACGACCCGAACGAGCTCGGCGACCTGTTCCGGCTCGACCACCTCACCACTCGTATGCGGCGACATGCCGAAAGCCTGATCATTCTGTCCGGCTCGGCGCCCGGACGTGCCTGGCGCATGCCGGTCTCGCTGACCAGCGTCGTACGGGCCGCCGTCTCGGAAATCGAGGACTACGCGCGCGTGGAGGTACGCCGGCTCCCCGAGACCGCCGTCGTCGGCGCTGCCGTCGCGGACGTCACGCATCTTCTGGCCGAACTCGTCGAGAACGCGGCCCAGTTCTCCCCGCCGCACACCAAGGTGCGCATCAGCGGCGAGCCGGTGGGCAACGGCTACGCCCTGGAGATCGAGGACCGCGGCCTGGGCATGGGCAAGGACGCGCTCACCGAAGCCAATCGCAGACTGGAGGAGTCCGAGGCCCTCGATCTTTTCGACAGCGACCGGCTCGGCCACTTCGTCGTCAGCCGGCTCGCCTCGCGACGCGAGATCAAGGTCCATCTGCGCCCCTCACCCTTCGGCGGCACGACGGCCGTCGTCCTGCTGCCCACCTCGCTGCTGCAGAGTGCGATGTCCGCGCCGCTCGGCGCCCGCCCTAACGAGGACGCCCCGGCCGCCCGGCCCGAGCGGCGAGCGCGTACGGACAGCGCCCCCGTCCCCGCACCGGAGCCCCGTCGCGCACTCGCCTCCCGGGCAAAGTTGCCGACCCCGCCGCCCGGAGTCACCGCCCTGCGTCCTCGCGCAGCCCCGCAGCAGCCCGACGACTGCGAACTCCCGCGCCGGATCCGGCAGGCACACCTCGTCCCGCAACTGCGCGAAGAGCCCAGGACCGACGAGCCGGAAGCGAGCGGGGCAAGCGCCGAGGACACCCATGAACGCACCCCCGAACAGGTACGGGACCGCATGACGGCGTACCGCAACGGCTGGACCAGAGGCGGCGGCGCCGCACCCGGCACGGCAGCCCCCGGCAGCGAAGGAGACAGAGCATGACCGACTACGAGTCGGCGGCAGGCCGCCCCACCACCGGCGACCTCGACTGGCTGCTGGACGACCTGGTCCTGCGCGCCCGAGAAGTCCGCCATGCGGTCGTGCTGTCCAACGACGGCCTGCCCGTCGGCGCGTCGACGGCGCTGACCCGGGAGGACGCCGAGCATCTGGCGGCCGTCGCCTCCGGATTCCACAGCCTCGCCAAGGGAGCGGGGCGTCACTTCCACGCCGGGAGCGTGCGCCAGACGATGGTCGAAATGGACGACGGCTTCCTCTTCGTTGCTGCCGCTGGTGACGGGTCCTGCCTCGCCGTCCTCGCCTCCGTCGTCGCCGACATCGGCCTGATCGCCTATGAGATGGCCCGCTTGGTCAAACGCGTCGGCGAACATCTGCGGACCCCGCCCCGGATGACCGCGACATGAGCGCCGTGACCGAGGCGAGAGGCATGGACGACGCGCAGGGGACAGCCCACAGCGCCGTCGGCCAGTGGTACGACGACGATGCCGGGCCGCTCGTACGTCCCTATGCGATGACCGGCGGGCGGACCAAACCGGGCCCCGGCAACGTGCGCTTCGACCTCATTGCGCTTGTCGACATCGCCGCCGACGCACCCGGCCAGGACGAGGAGTCCCTTTTCGGCCCCGAACACCGGGCGCTGCTCGCCCTGTGCCACTGCGAGACCCAGTCCGTCGCGGAGCTCGCCGCCGACGCCGATCTGCCGGTCGGCGTCGTACGCGTCCTGCTCGGCGACCTGCTCGAAGCGGGATTCGTCCGCGTCAGCCGCCCCGTACCACCGGCTCAGCTGCCCGACGAGAAGATCCTCAGGGAGGTGATCCAGGGGCTGAGGGCCCTCTAGGGGATGTCGCCCCTCCTGTGGGCGTCGCCCCGAGCCCCAGCGCTCCGTTCCCAGTCGGCCCTGGTCAGGGCGTATTCCACGTCGCCGAGCTCGGAGCCTTCGATGGGCTCCGGCCACTCCTCGAAGAAGGTCCGGACATAGCTCAGACCCGCCTTTTCCATCACCCGTCGCGAACTGGCGTTGGCCGTCATGGTGTTCGCGGTCACCCGCTCCACGCCGAACTCCGTGAAGCCTTTGCGGACCAGTGCAATGGCTCCTTCCGTCGCATAGCCGCGACCCCACGCCGACCGGTTCAGGCGGTATCCGAGTTCGGCCTCCGCGGCGCTGTGGTCGTCCAGCGGCTTCAGTTCGAACCAGCCGAGGAATTCATGGGTGGACCGATCCTGTGCCGCCCAGAAGCCCGGGTGGCCGATGCACGGACAGCGATGGACAAAGCGCGGCAGCGACTCGGCCAGCACCGTCTCCCGGGTGGTCGGCCGGCCTCCGTTGATGAATCGCATGACCTCGGGGTCGTTGTCGAGGTCGAGCAGAGGGTCCACGTCGGCCTCGCCGAGGGGGCGAAGCGCCAGACGGCCGGTCTCCAGGAAGAAGGGCATGCGCCGATCCTCCGCGCGCCCGGCACCACCCGCCAGTGAATATCACTCCCGAGAGAAGTTACCGATGGCCTTCGAGAGCTCTCACAGCACCGGTGGGGACGCCACCGCCCTCGCGCTGAAAATCCTCGTCGCCGGCGGATTCGGCGTCGGCAAGACCACGCTCGTCGGCGCGGTCAGTGAAATCCGGCCCCTGCGTACCGAGGAACAGCTCAGTCAGGCGGGCAGAGCGGTCGACAACACCGGGGGAGTCGACCACAAATCCACGACGACCGTCGCCATGGACTTCGGCCGCATCACCATCCGCTCGGGCCTGTCGCTCTATCTCTTCGGGACACCCGGCCAGGACCGCTTCTGGTTCCTGTGGGACGAGCTTTCGCAGGGTGCCCTGGGGGCGGTGGTGCTCGCCGACACCCGGCGCCTCGTGGACTGCTTTCCCGCTGTCGACTACTTCGAGCACCGCAGGATTCCCTTCGTCGTCGCGGTCAACTGTTTCGCCGGGGCGCGCACCTACGGGGCGCACGAAGTCTCGCGCGCCCTTGATCTCGAACGTGGGACACCCGTGGTGCTGTGCGACGCGAGAGACCGCGACTCCGGAAAGGAGGTGCTCGTACGCCTGGTCGAATATGCCGGTCGAATGCACACGGCCCGGCTGCTCGATTCGGTGGGCTAGGCGCACCTTGCCGAGTCGTCGCGTGTACGAAAGGCTTACGTCAACGCGGGACCACGGGGAACGTATGAGCGGGGAGGAACCGACCATGGCGCTGGACAAGGGACTTGACTGGCTGCTGGACGACCTGACGAAGAGAATCGAGCACATACGGCACGCATTGGTGCTGTCCAACGACGGTCTGGTGACGGGCGCGAGCACGGGGCTTGCCCGGGAGGACGCGGAGCATCTCGCCGCGGTCTCCTCCGGTCTGCACTCCCTCGCCCGCGGGTCCGGACGTCATTTCCGCGCGGGTAAGGCGCGGCAGACCATGGTCGAGTTCGACGAGGCGCTGCTCTTCGTCACGGCGGCCGGCGAGGGAAGCTGTCTCTGCGTACTGAGCGCCGCAGAAGCCGACGTGGGACAGGTGGCGTACGAGATGACGCTCATGGTGAACCGGGTCGGCGAGCACCTGGGGGTCGAGGCCAGGCAGCCGGGCGGAACTTCCCTCTGACCTGGGGGAATTCGGATCGCCGGGAGGTTATCCACAGGTCGGGCGGGATGTGCCTGTGTCCGGATACGGTCGTCACCGAGAGTTGTCACACCTCACGGGGGAGACCGACATGACGGTGAAGGAAGCAGCTACGCCCGGCGGGGCCGTGCGCAGTCTGGCGCCGGGGCGAGCCGCGCAGGAGCTGGGCCTCAAGCGGGGAGAGCTGGATCTCGCGGTCCAGTTGGGACATGTCCGCACCATGCCGGACGCGAGCGGTGACCCGCCCAGGTTCGACCGGCAGGAGATCGACCGGCTTCGAGGGGCAGAAGGCTTCCCCGACGCCCTTCGGGAGCGGGTGCGGACCGTGGGCACGATGGAGGCGGCGGGGCTTCTCTCGATCAGCCCGGCGCGCTTCACCCGGCTCGCCCGCACGGGCCATTTCACGCCGGTCCGGTTCTATCTGAACCGCTACCGCGCGGTCGTCTGGCTCTATCTGGCCGAAGAACTGCGCGAGTTCGCCCTCGCGCACCCCGCACTCCTCAGCGGCAGGACCCCGCCCGAGCTGCGGGTCCTGCTCGATGCGGGCGAGGACCGGCGCGCACGCAACTGGCGGGGCAGGCGACTGGGACTGCTCCTGCGCGTGACCGAAGACCCCTGGCAGCAGGCCGCGACGATTGGCTCGGTGCTCGATTCGGCGACAGTGGCCGAGGTGGTGACCGATCCCTACGAACGCTCCTATCTGCGCGTGCTGCGGCCCGAACTCGTTCCGGGCCGCACGGGTACGCCGGCCGCGAGGGAGGTGGTGGAGCGGCTGCTCCGGGCGGACCATCCCGACGAGATCCTGTGGCACCGGGTCAGCCTGGCTCATGCCTTGCGGGAGGCGCGCGAACTGCGTCCGGCGCCCCGGCCGGACGCGAGGTCCGAAGCACGGCCGCTGGGACGCGAGGTCCCCGTGCGCTCGCGGCCGGAGCCGGGGCTGGGGCCGGTGGCGGTGGCCCACCGGGGTGGCCGCAGTCCGCACGGACGGGGACTGCTCGCGAGACTGCGCCTGCGAAAGGAGCGAAGGGACGCGGCGAGGGTGGGGGGAGAAGGGCGGGGGTGATGGTGCGACAGAAGTTGTTACAGACTGGTCGGTTCGCGTTTCCGGACGAAGGGGGCGCGATACCGTCTGGTGCTTGAAGCCGCCGGAGGCTTCATACTGCCCCTACGCCCGAAGCCCCGCGGGAGCCGGAGGACAAGGACGGGGCTGCTCCAGCCGTATCGCGCGGCATACGTTGATGTTGCCGACTGTCGAGGGAGGCACAGATGGAGACGCGGGTTGTGCCTTGAAAATCCTGGTGGTGGACGACCGCGAGGACAACCTCTTCGCGATAGAGAGCCTGTTACGCCCTGTGGGGCGTCCGGTGGTACGTGCACACAGCGGGGACGAAGCACTGAAGACCGTTCTGCGCGGCGGCATAGCCGTGGTGATCCTCGACGTGGTGATGCCGCAGATGGACGGCCTGGAGGTGCTCGCCTACCTCAAGCGACTGGAACACACCCGCAATCTGCCTGTGGTGCTGATGACCGGCCTCGGCAGGGACGACGACCTGGCCGCCCGTGCGTATGACCTCGGAGTCTCTGACTTCCTGGTCAAGCCCGTGGATCCCTGGGTGGTGCGGACAAAAATCAGGGCGCTCGCCGATCTGTACATGGAGAACCAGAGCCTGCGCGCACAACTCGGCGCCCTGACCGACCGACGGGCCGACACCTCCGCGACCCTATTGCCCGACCTCCTGGAATCGCGTCTTCCGCGCCCCGGCGGAGGCGCGAAGGGCCGCGCCGGAAGCACCCGGGGCACCGACTGAGACCCGCGGCCTGCCGACCGCTTCGCAACGCGATGTGAAGCTGGCCTGTTGACCCGCTTAAGAAATCCTCGATGGACTCCGAAGTCATGGCTGGGCAGATTGGTCCAGGTCCACCACCGATCCCGTCACCATGGCTGGAGCCGCACCGATGAAGGCACTTGTCAAGCAGCATGCCGAGCCCGGCCTGTGGCTCATGGACGTGCCGGAGCCGGAGACCGGCCCGGGCGATGTGCTGATCAAGGTGCTGCGCACCGGCATCTGCGGCACGGATCTGCACATCAGATCGTGGGACGGCTGGGCTCAGCAGGCTGTCAGCACGCCGCGCGTACTCGGCCACGAGTTCGTCGGCGAGGTCGCGGCGGTCGGCGCGGACGTCCAGGACATCGCGGTGGGCGATGTGGTGAGCGGCGAGGGCCATCTGGTCTGCGGCAAGTGCCGCAACTGTCTCGCAGGCCGCCGCCATCTGTGCCGCAGCACCATCGGCCTCGGCGTCGGCAGGGACGGCGCGTTCGCCGAGTATGTCGCGCTCCCCGCGTCCAACGTGTGGGTGCATCGTACGCAGGTGGACCTGGACATCGCCGCGATCTTCGACCCGTTCGGAAACGCCGTCCACACCGCGCTCTCCTTCCCGCTGGTCGGCGAGGACGTGCTGATCACCGGCGCGGGCCCGATCGGCATCATGGCCGCGGCCGTCGCCCGGCACGCGGGCGCCCGCAATGTCGTGATCACCGATGTCAGCGAGTCCCGCCTCGCCATCGCCCGCAAGGCCGGCGCCACGCTCGCCCTGAATGTCGCCGAGCACGAGATCGCCGACGCGCAGCGGCGGCTCGGCCTGAAGGAGGGCTTCGACATCGGCCTGGAGATGTCCGGCCGTCCCGAGGCCATGCGCGACATGGTCGACAACATGACCCACGGTGGCCGCATCGCCATGCTGGGACTGCCCGCGCAGGAGTTCGCCGTCGACTGGTCGAAGATCGTCACTTCGATGATCACCATCAAGGGCATCTACGGCCGCGAGATGTTCGAGACCTGGTACGCGATGACCGTTCTGCTCGAAGGCGGACTCGACCTCAGCCCCGTGATCACCGGCAGCTACGGGTACCAGGACTTCGACGCCGCGTTCGACGAGGCCGCCACCGCCCGCAGCGGCAAGATCATCCTCGACTGGACTGTCTGAGCCCCGCCTCGTCCGAGCCTCCGCAGCCTCATAAGGAGCCCCACCATGTACGCGTCCGTCCGCGACGACCTCCGTACCACCCTCGACGAGATCCGCGCCGCCGGTCTCTTCAAGCCCGAGCGGGTCATCGGCACCCCGCAGAGCGCCTCCGTCTCCGTCGCCTCGGGCGAGGTCCTCAACTTCTGCGCCAACAACTACCTCGGCCTCGCCGACCACCCCGAGGTCGTCGCCGCCGCCAAGGAGGCGCTGGACCGCTGGGGCTACGGAATGGCCTCCGTCCGCTTCATCTGCGGCACCCAGGACGTCCACAAGGAACTCGAGGCGCGCCTGTCCGCGTTCCTCGGCCAGGAGGACACGATCCTCTATTCCTCATGCTTCGACGCCAACGCCGGTGTCTTCGAAACGATCCTCGGCCCCGAGGACGCGGTGATCTCCGACGCGCTGAACCATGCCAGCATCATCGACGGCATCCGCCTGTCCAAGGCCCGGCGCCATCGCTACGCCAACCGGGACCTCGCCGACCTGGAGCAGCAGCTCAAGGAGACCCAGGACGCCCGCCGCCGCCTCATCGTCACCGACGGCGTCTTCTCCATGGACGGCTATGTCGCCCCCCTCGCCGAGATCTGCGACCTCGCCGATCGCTACGACGCGATGGTGATGGTCGACGACTCGCACGCCGTCGGCTTCGTCGGCCCGGGCGGCCGCGGCACGCCCGAGCTGCACGGCGTCATGGACCGCGTCGACATCATCACCGGCACCCTCGGCAAGGCGCTGGGCGGCGCGTCCGGCGGCTATGTCGCGGCCCGCGCCGAAATCGTCGCCCTGCTGCGCCAGCGCTCGCGCCCGTACCTCTTCTCCAACTCCCTCGCCCCCGTGATCGCCGCCGCCTCGCTGAAGGTCCTTGACCTGCTGGAGTCCGCCGGTGACCTGCGCGAGCGGCTGAACGCGAACACCGCGCTCTTCCGTACGAAGATGACCGAGGCGGGCTTCGAGATTCTCCCCGGTGACCACGCCATCGCCCCCGTCATGATCGGCGACGCCGCCGAGGCCGGCCGTATGGCCGAACTCCTGCTGGAGCGCGGCGTCTACGTGATCGGCTTCTCCTACCCCGTGGTCCCGATGGGGCAGGCGAGGATCCGGGTCCAGCTCTCCGCCGCGCACTCCACCGAGGACGTGGAGCGGGCCGTCGCCGCGTTCATCGACGCGCGCGAGGCACTGAAGGGCTGATTTCACCTGGCAAAATGGACCGGGTGATCGACCCCCGGCGGCTGCGCATCCTGCGGGCCGTGGCGGACCACCGTACGGTGACCGCCGCGGCCGCCGCGCTGTACCTGACCCCCTCGGCCGTTTCCCAGCAGCTCAACGCTCTGGAACAGGAGACCGGCCACGCCTTGCTGATCCGCAGCGGCAAGGGGGTGCGGCTGACGGCCGCGGGGGAGATCCTGCTGGCCCACACCCACACCGTGCTCGCCCAGTTGGAGCGGGCCGAGGCGGAGCTCGCGGCCTACGAGGGCGGCGCGGCCGGCGAGGTCACCGTCGCCGCGTTCGCCACCGGCATCGCCGAGGTCGTCGCCCCGGCGATCGCGCACCTTGCCGCCGGCCATCCGGACATCCGGGTGCGGGTGCGGGACGCAGAAGGCGACGAGAGCCTGCCGCTGGTGCTCGACGGCGAGGCCGATCTGGCGGTGGCGGTCGAGTACCGGGGAGCCCCCCGCGAGGACGACCGCCGGCTGTCCCGGGTGCCGCTGTACGCCGAGCCGTTCGACGCCGTACTGCAGGCGGGACATCCCCTCGGCGCGGGTGAACGTGTGGAACTGGCCGAACTCGCCGACAGCGACTGGATCGGCCCCTACCCCGGCAACCCCTGTCACGACATGGTGCTGCTCGCCTGCGAACTCGCCGGGTTCCAGCCCCGCCTCATGCACTCCTCGGACGACTTCCGCGCCGTGGTCGCCCTCGCGGGAGCGGGGGCGGGAGTGGCACTCGTGCCGCGCTCGGCGCTGCGCGGGATGGAGCTCAAGGACGCCGTCGTGCGGCCCGTGGCGGGCCCCGCCGCGACCCGCCGGGTCTTCGCCGCTGTGCGGCGCGGCGCTGAGTCCCACCCGCTGATCAGCCCGGTGCTCGACGCGCTGACCAAGTCGGCGGCCGGGCTCTCCTCCGGCTGAGCGGGGCCGCGCGGACCGGCCGGTCAGCCGGTCGGCGGTGCCTCCATCGCCTTCTTGAGGTTGTCCAGCGTGATGCGGATGTTGCGGCGCTGGAAGTCGGCGAACGTGTGCCCCCGGGTCGCCATCCGGTCGAAGGCGTTGGCCACGGCATCGGGCCAGCCCCGACGGTCGTCGGTCCAGGTCTCGGTCACCCGTGTCTTGCCGTCGACGGCCTCGAAGCGGTACTCCCAGGTGGCGATCCGGCCGGGCAGCAGGGGCCGGCGTCGGCCTATGGCGCGTACCCGGAAGGCGAACCGCTCACCGGGATCCGCGGCGGTCACCGTACACCGCGTGGTCCAGCGCAGCGGCCCGCGCTTGTTGTGGCCGTCGAAGACCATGCCCACGTACGCCTGTTGAACGCCGTCGCGCAGTGTCGCGCCCCGGTTCTCCGGACTCCAGCGGCCCATCAGAGCCGGATTGCTGATCTGCGTGTAGATCGTCGAGGGGGCGGCGTCGATGACGACGCTGTCCGACACCGAGAAGGTTCGTGCCATGGGTACGACTCCGATCGTGAGTTCGGGCGGACAGCGCCGTCGGCGATCATGCGCGCGGCGCTGCCGCGTCGAGGATGGAGGCGTCGACATCGTCGTACTCGTCGCTGTGCCGCAGCGGAACTCCGGCGTTGCGGCGGCTGAGGACGGTGCCGAGCCAGCCGGCGAGGAATCCGACCGGGACGGAGACCAGGCCGGTGGTGGTGTACGGGAACCAGGTGAAGTCGGCGTGGGGGAAGATCGCCCTCGGGGAACCCGAGACGAGGTTGGTCCCCGTGATGAAGATCAGGACCGTCAGCGAGCCGCCGATCAGCGTGCTGAGGAGCCCGGTCCGGGTGTACTGGCGCCAGAAGAGGCTGTAGATCAGCGTGGGCGCGACCGCTGAGGCACCCAGGCAGAAGGACAGGGTGATCATCGCCTGCAGGTTCACATGCCGGGAGGCCGCCGCGAGGAAGATCGCACAGAGGCCGACGGCGGCCGCCGTGCCCCGCGCCATCATCATCTCGGTCCTGTCGCGCTGGGCCCGCTTGCGGCCCAGTCCGTGCGTGATCAGGTCGTGGGCGAGGGTGTTGGCGCAGGCGAGCGTGATACCGGCGACGGAGGCCAGGAGCGTCAGGAAGATCGCGGTGGCCATGGCCGTGAACAGCAGTGTCTCGAAGGTGGACACATCCGTGCCCATGATCGCCTGGCTGACCAGCAGGATGGAGGTCTTGCCCTGCGGATCGCCGAGGGTGATCTGCTGACGGCCCACGATCGCCGCGGCGCCGAAGCCGATGACGGCGCTCAGCACACACATGACGACAACCGTCGACACGGCCCAGGACAGGGAGCGCCGCACGGCGGACGCACTGCGGGAGCTGAACATACGCATAGTGATGTGCGGAAGGCACGCCGCACCGAGAACGACGGTCAGCTGGGCGCTGATCATGTCCAGGCCGTCGCCGCCGAACTGGAGCCCGGGCGCGAGATACGCGTCGCCCACACCGCTCCCGCGTGCCGCCGCGTCCAGCAGTGTGGGAATGCTGAAGTCGAAGCGCTGCAGGATGAGCGAGGCGATGGCAAGGGCCGCGGCGAGCAGCACCACCGTCTTCACGATCTGGATGAACGCGGTGCCCTTCATACCGCCGATGGCCGCGTAGATGATCATCAGCAGGCCGAGCAGCACGATGGAGCCGGTCTTGAAGCCCGCGGCGTCGATGCCGAGGACGAAGGCCAGCAGATCGCCCGCGCCCGCCAGCTGGAAGATCAGCAGCGGAAACAGGGCGATGAGCGAAACGATGCACGCGGTGATGCGTACGGCGGAGCTGGGCTCGCGGCGGGTGAGGACGTCACCCATGGTGAACCGGCCCGCGTTCCGCAGTGGTTCGGCCAGCAGGAACATCAGCAGTACCAGCGAGAGCACGGTGCTGAGAGCGAGTACGAGACCGTCCTGGCCGAGCAGCGAGATGACGCCGATGGTGCCGAGCACGCTGGAGGCGGAGATGTAGTCGCCCGCGATGGCGAGGCCGCTCTGCATGGGGGACAGCGAGCGGAAGCCGGTGTAGAACTCGTCCAGGTCGTCGCGGTCGGGACCGGTCATCACGCACAGCAGCAGGGTCACCGTGGTCACCGCGATGAAGGCGACGAACGACATGGTCTGGGCTTCGGAGCCGAATCCGCTCATCGGCCTGCTCCCTGCGTGGTCGGTGCGGCCCGGCGGCGCATGGCGTCGGCCAGCGGATCGACCCGGCGGCGCGCGGACCTCTCGTATGCGGCCACGGCTATGAGGCTCACCGGGAGTTGGATCAGGCCGAGCAGAAGAGCGATGTTGAGACCGCCGGTGATCTTGCTTGTCATCAGGTCCGGCGCGTACGCGGAAAGGATGAGGAACAGCACGAAGTAGCCGAGGGCCGTCAAAGTCGCCACCCGGCGCAGCCGTCGGTAGGCGGCGCTCAGAGCGCGCACGTCGCGGTGGGGGTCGGACGGCGGCCTGGGCGGGGCCGGGGGAGCGGGCTCCTGCCAGTAGTGGAGCGGGTTTCGCGGCTGCCCCGGGTACTCGGGGAACTCGGGACAGGAGCGCGGTGGTGGGTAGTGGGACATCGGGTGCGGTACCTCGTATGCCTGTGCGGGGGCAGGGGCAGGGCATGCTGGCGGAACGGCTACGTTACTCGTGGGTAGCGGCAGCCGGTGCATTGTTGCATGAACTGTCCGGTCGGTCAGTTGCCTGTTCGTGACCTGAGAACAGGGCCCTTTGATCCACAGACAGGAGGCCCGGGCATCCGCGGAGCGGGTACCCGGGCCGGGCCGGTCGAGAAGACTCAGGACGTCAGTGCTGCGCGGCCAGGAGCCGTACTCCCGGCCTCCTCACGGGTGGCTCACCAGGTCGGCCACGTTCGTGGACTGTCAAAAGCATCAGACTCTGTGGAACGGCAACGGCGGGCGGACGTACTTCTACCAGAACGAGATGCCCTACGACCCGCCCACCCAAGCGGCGTGGATGAACGGTTCGACCCAGGGCTATGTCGCGTACAAGGTCGGCAGTCAGGTGAGGCGCCGGTCATGCGCCCTTCACCGTCCACTTCTGGTTGGCGGCTCCGGTGCAGGCCCAGATCTGCAGGCGCGTGCCCTCGGCTGAGCTGTTGCCCGTGGCGTCCAGGCATTTGTCCGCCTGCGGATTGACGATGTCGTGGGCGGCGGTGACGCTCCAGCGTTGTGCGCCCGATCCGTTGCAGTCCCACAGCTGGACGAGGGAGCCGTTGGCGGTTCCCCCTGAGGCGACGTCCAGGCATTTGCCGAGGGCCCGGATCGTGCCGTCGCTGCCGACGTTCCACTTCTGGGCTGCGGTGCCGTTGCACCCGTAGAGCTGTACGGGGGTGCCATTGGCGCTGTTCGCCGCGGCGATGTCGACGCACTTGCCGCCCAGACCCGTGATGGCACCACCCGTCCCCGGCCGGCTGTCGCCGGTGCTGACGCGCACATGGTCGACGACGAGTTGCTGGGGGAAGGCGGTGCCGCCGTCGGGGTCGCCCGGCCAGTAGCCGCCGACCGCGAGGTTGAGGATCAGGAAGAACGGCTTGTTGAACACCCATTGCCTGCCACCGAGATCGGAGGGTGTCCGGCGCTGGTACACGTTGCCGTCGACGGACCAGGTGATCGAGTCGGGCGCCCAGTCCACGGCGAAGGTGTGGAAGGCGTCCGCGAAGGCCTGGCCGCCGGGCAGTGTGTACGCCGCGCCGATGCCGCCGGAGCCGGAGTAGCCGGGGCCGTGGAGCGTGCCATGGATGGTGGAGGGCTCGAAGCCGACGTTCTCCATGACGTCGATCTCGCCCGAGTTCGGCCAGCCGACCTGCCCGATGTCGTTGCCCAGCATCCAGAAGGCGGGCCACATGCCCTGGCCGCGCGGCACCTTGAGCCTGGCCTCGACATGCCCGTAGGCCTGGGTGAACCGGCCTGCGGTGTTCACCCGGGCGGAGGTGTACTCACATCGTCCGTACCAGCACTGGTAGTTGTCCGGGTTCTCGCGGCGGGCGGTGATGACGAGATGACCCTGACCGTCGAGAGCGGCGTTGCGGTTGCCCGCTGTGTAGTACTGCCGCTCGTGGTTGTTGACGTTGTCGCCCGACTCGATCTGCCACTTGCCGCCGTCGACGGGGGAGCCGGCGGGACCGTCGAATTCATCGGCGAACGTCACGGCGGCCGGTGCGGCGGCCGTGGTGGTCTTGGGGGCCGGTGCGGGGGCGCCCTGTGCGAGCCCGGTGGTGGCCGTGGCAAACGTCAGAACGGACAGAACGGACAGCAGTAGACGCCGTGATGAGCGCGGGGAGTCCATGACTCTCCCTTCTCGATCTGGCATGTATATGACAGGCCACATCGCCGAGACAGTGGGGGGTTCGGGGAGGATGGTCAGTTCACTACGTGATTTAAGAAGTGAACTAAGTCACTGTCAAGGTCTTGGTGCGGACCATTACTTCCGAAGGCGGGCGAGTACGAAGGCGGTCGAGAGGGGAGCGCTCAACCAACCTGGGAAAGGCGGTCGTGGCCCGGCGCGGTCGCGTGGTCATCACGCCGGGCAGAAACTACTGGCCCTCTGCCTGAGGCGTCGGCAGCGGGAGGGCCCGCTTGATGTAGCCGGACCAGATGATCGCGGGGGAGCCGTCGCCGATGTTCTTGAGGGCGACCTGTTTCTGGGTCTTGGCGTCCTCGCCGAAGAGGCCGATCGCGGTGACGAGCTCGTCGGCCGAGCCGATGAACCACTCGGCCTTCCTGTCGTCGGTGCGGCCCTGGGCCGTGGTCACCGTCCCCTCGCGGTCGTCCGCGTACCGGGGACCGCCGACGTCACTCGGGCTCAGGTCGCCGCGGAGGTACGAGGTGACCATGTCGGCCGTCCGGGGATCGATCGCCTGTCCGCCGATCGCCCCGCGCAGGCCGGTCTGCTCGCCGTCCCGCTCCGCGGACTTGACGATCGAGGGCGTGATCTTCCTGCCGTCGTGGCGGAAGGAGGAGTAGACACCGGCCAGTTCCAGCGGGCTGGCTCCCATCAGGCCGAGCGTTGTCGCCTGGGACGAGGCGAAGTCACGTGATTCCACAGCCATTCCAAGAGCCGCGGCGGTCTTTCTGATGTGTTCGGTGCCGGACACATCGTTGGCGTCGGTCTTGGCCTCCATGGACGCCGCCATGGCGATCGGCTCGAAGGTGGGGCCCGCCTGGTAGTCGGCGCGGGAGGCATTGCTGAGGTAGTGGCGGGTCGAGTCACGGCCGCCGTACAGGGCCACGATGCGGCCGGACTTCGGGTCCACCGAGACCGCACCGGCCTGCGTGTTGGCGTCCGCGGCCCCATCGCCGGCCGTCGCTCCCGCCCTGCCGCCGAGGCCCGTGGCGACGGCCTGCTCCAAGGCGCGCTGCTTGGCGGGATCGATGTTGAGGGTGATGCGCCAGCCGCCGCCCGCCAGCTCCTGCTCGCTCACGCCCGAGGCGATCAGCTCACGCGTCGCGGCGTCCACGAGATAGCCGGTCTGGCCCGAAAGACCCGAGGCCTGCTTGGGGGCGACCGGTACGGGGAACTTCATCCGCTGCCGTTTCCCCTTGTCCAGCCAGCCCTGCTCCACCATGTTGTCGAGTACGTAGTTCCAACGCCGGGTGACCAGTTGCTTGCCCTCGGGACTGGCGATGGCCCAGTCGTACTGGCTGGGAGCCTGCAGCAACGCCGCGAGATAGGCGCCCTGTTCGACGCTCAGGTTCTGGACCTCGGTGCGGTAGTACGCGCGGGACGCCGCCTGGACTCCGTACGCGAGCCGCCCGTAATAACTGCTGTTCAGATACCCGGCGAGGATGTCGTCCTTGGAGTTTCGCCGGTCGACCTTGAGGGAGATGACCAGCTCCTTGACCTTGCGGGTGACTGTCTGTTCCTGGCTGAGGTAGTAGTTCTTGACGTACTGCTGGGTGATGGTCGACCCGCCCTGTTTGCCCTTCCCCGTCAGAGTGCTCAGGATGCCGCGGGCGGTGCCGGACAACGACACGCCGGAGTCGCTGTAGAAGTCCTTGTTCTCCGCCGCGACGAAAGCGCGCCGCACATCCGTGGGCACCTTGCTGAGCGGCACGGTCTCGCGGTTGATCTCGCCGGTGCGGGCGAGGCGGGTGCCGTCGCTGAAGAGATAGACGTTGCTCTGGGCCTGGGCCAGTTCATTGGCCTTGGGTATGTCGATGGCGACGTAGAGAACGGTGAAGCCGCCGATCAGCAGAGCGACCAGAGAGATGACACCGGCCAGCGCCTTGCGCCAGGTGAACAACCGCCGGGTCCCGGTCCTTTTGCCGGCCTTCTTCCTCGCCCTCCTGCCGCCGGGCCTGCGCGGTCGATGCCGCCGCAACCGGCTCCCGCGCCCCGGACCTCTCGCCTCCTGGGGAGTACCAGCCTCGTCGCCCTCGCCGCTGATGCCGCTCGGCGTCAGCCAACTCACCCTCTGGTCCGGACTCCACCTGGTACGCATGGCGCCATCCTCAGCGCCGAAGATCTTTGTAAACCCAAAGCGCGACATCGGCCGTGCCTCGGAGGTGTATCAGTCGTGTATCGGCCCGGGCTCGGGGAGTTGGAGAGCGGCACGCGCGCCGCCGCCGGGCGCATTCGTGAACTCGATCGTCGCGCCGATGACGCCCGCCTGGCCCAGGGCGATGGTCAGCCCCAGACCGGTTCCGGTACCGCGCTCGCGGGCACCCGTGCGGAAACGCTGGGGTCCGTCCTCGAGCAGGGAGTCCGGGTAGCCGCCGCCGTGATCGCGCACCGTCACGGTCCTGCCGTCAGCGGAGACGGTGACCGTGACGGGCGCGCGGCCGTGCCGGTGGGCGTTGGCTATCAGGTTGGTGAGGATGCGTTCCAGGCGCCGGGGATCGGTCCACACAGTCGCCTCGCCCGCTCCCTCCTCAACCACAAGGCGCACGGACATGCCGGTGCTCAGGGTGATGTCCTCGACCAGGGAGCCGAGCGGACAGGGCGAGAGGTCGGCCTGTTCGCCGCCGGCGTCCAGCCGGGAGATCTCCAGCAGATCCTCGACGAGCGCGGCCAGCACGCGTACTCGGTCGCGGACGTATCCGGCCGCCTCCCCTTCGGAGAGCAGTTCGGCGGCGGTGACCAGACCCATCAGCGGAGTGCGCAGTTCATGCGCCACATCAGCGGTGAAACGCTGTTCGCTGCGCAGTCGTTGCTGCAGAGCCGCGGCCATGGTGTCGACTGCGGTGGAGATCTCGGCGATTTCGTCGCGCGGCCGGGGCTCGGCCTCGATACGGGCGTCGAGGTCGCCGTCGGCGATGCGCCGCGCGGTGCCCGCCGCGCTGCGCAGCCGGCGGCTCATCCGGCCGGCGCTGAGTACTCCGAGCGGCAGCACAACCGCGGTCGTGAGCGCCCCGGCCCAGGCGATGCTCGTGTCGAGAGCGCTGATGTCCCCCAGCGCGGTGGTCATGTCGACGCGTACGGACAGCACTTGCTCACCCGCGGGGCGCGCTGCCCACATCGCGGGCCCGGTCGCCCCGGCGTCGTACTCCGTTCCCTGGCGGCCCTTGGCGGCGAGGCTTCGCAGCCCGGCGGGCAGTCCGGGTGCGTCGAGGACGGCGCCGGTGCCCTGGACGGTGCCGCTGCGGGTGTAGGCGGCGGCCGCCCGGTCGAGTGTGGTCCGGGCAGCCTCGCGGGCCTGGTTCAGCTCCCGGTCGCGCGAGGCCTGGTGGACGATCACGCCGACGGCCGCGGCGACGGCGCAGATGGCAACGGCGACGAGGGCGGCGATACGCCATCTCAGCGGCATGTCAGCGCCGCAGCTTGTAGCCGAAGCCGCGGACCGTTTCGATCCGTTCGGCGCCGATCTTCGCCCGCAGCCGCTGCACATGCAGATCGACGACGCGGGTGTCGCCGTGCCAGGCGTGGTCCCACACGCGGCTGAGCAGGGTCCGGCGCTCCAGCACGACACCTGGGGACGCGGCGAATTCGAGCAGCATCCGCAGTTCGGTGGGGGTGAGAGCGAGCGGCTGTCCCGCGCGGTGCACTTCCATGCCCCGGGTGTCGATGGCCAGATCCCCGAAGGTCATCGTGGTCGTGTCACTGCCACCCGCACCGGGCCCCGCACCGCCCGCGGGGTGGGCGGGGGTGAAGGAGGCGCGGCGCAGCAGTGAGCGGATCCGCGCGACGAGTACGGCGCTCTCGACCGGCTTGACGACATAGTCGTCGGCACCCGCCTCAAGGCCGGACACCACGTCGAGGGCATCGCCGCGCGCGGACATCATCAGGATGGGGGCGAGGCTCAGTTCGCGGATCCGGCGGCACAGTCCGATGCCGTCGAGCTCGGGCAGCATGACGTCGAGGAGCAGCAGGTCGGGGTGCCGCTCGCGGAACATCTCAAGACCGGACAGGCCGTCGGCGGCGGCGGAGACGGTGAAGCCATAGCGTTCGAGGAGCATGCGGACGGTGTTGCGGATGACCTCGTCGTCCTCGACGAGCAGCAGATGCGCCTCGGTGGCGCTGCCGGGCGTGGCGGCAGGACTTGTCATCACTGTGTCCTGGTCGGCTGCGGGATCGGCGAGGCCGAGTCGGTCGGCGGGGGAGTCGGTGGAGGGCTCTTCTGTGCCGAATCGCCCGTCTGGTCCTGTGGGGCCGCTGCCGACAGCACGTTGCCGTCCCATCGGTAGCGGGTGGTGAAGCGGCCCTCGTTCCCGGTCGAGACGAGCACGAGATCGTGGCCGAACGTCTCACCGGTGAGTCCGAGGGGACCCCAGCTGATCAGCACAGGCCGTACCGCGGTACCGAAGGCCCGGTAGACCTGGACCAGCGTCAGCCCGGCCGCGGGCGCGTCGAGTGCCACGACGAGCTCGTCCTGCCCGTCGCCCGTGAGATCCCGGTAGACGGGTTTGCGCAGACCGCACTCCGTACCCGGGCAGGCCTGCAGCTCGTCCCGTACGAGCTTGGCCACATTGGGATCCTTCTCCAGCAGTTCCCGCACCGGGATCCGCTTCAGCCCGGCCGCGGGCACCTCGACGCCCTTGATGCTCAGATAGCGGCGGTCCGGACCGGTGGGCTCGCTGGTGGGCGTGACCGGAGGGGAGTACTGGGGCCACAGTGGCGAGGCACTGGTCGGCGGCGACAGCTGCGGAGCGACGCCCCCGTCGCGCGCGCCCGTCTCGGCGGCACAGCCGGCCAGGCCCACGACGGCCGCGCATGCGGCGACGGCGGCTGCGCGAAGCCGCCCGCGGTCGTGGGGGCCGGTGCGGGGGGTGTTGGGCATAGGCGTATCAGCGTACCGGCGGGGCCGGGAGGGGCGGACGGGGGTCTCGCCTGCCCCGGTGCGGGCTGCGCGCTCTGCTTCGCCCGGGCTGACGACCGTCGGTGGGGCGATGCCCTCAGGCGCAGTGGTAGCTGAAACGCGTCGTGGCGGTGTCCCCAGTGGGCGAGACGATGCGCAGGACCGCGGCCGCCCGGTATTCGCCCTTTCCTTGGAAGGTCCACAGCAGATGCAGACGTGCCTGCTTCTGGCCGCGCGTCAGCTTCTCCCGGAGAAGGCCCGATGTGGTGCCGTCGCTGCGTTCCCAGCGATATGTCACGGTGCCGGGCCGTCCATTGGTCGACAGGGCGCCCACGATGTCGGCCGTGCTGTCGCAGCCGAGAGCCTGCCCCGTGGTCTGGACCGTGACGCTCTTCACGGCCAGTGCGGGCCCGTAGCGCTGCCAGGCCAGGAAGGCCAGCACCGCAAGCAGCACCGTGCCCGCCAGGGCGTAGCGGCGCAGTCCCGACCGGCGGCGCGCGGGGGGCTGCGCCGGGCCGGCGGGCTGTCCGGGAAGCGTGCCGTGCCAGATCTCGGCAGTGGTGTTGTGGCCGCCATTGCGCTGGAGGACCGCTGCGGTGACTCCCGGGCCGAAACGGAGGACATCGCCCTCCACCCGGTCGGGAGCCACGCTCGCCGGTGGCTCCTCCCTGAGCTGGGTGGCAGCGTCGGGCCCGTCCTCGATCAGCGTGGCCGTGTCGGGCGGGTCCTGGATCACGGTGGCCGTGCCGGGCTCGCCTTGGACCAATGTGGCTGTGTCGGGCACGCCTTGGACCAATGTGGCCGTTTCGGGCTCAGGCTGTGCCTCGGGGCGTTCGAACCAGTGACTGCCCAGCGCGGTCGCGCTGTACCCGTCGCTCTCGGAGGCCTCGACCGCCTTGTCCACGTCGGGTACCTGGTCGTGCGGGCCGTAGGGGACGCGAGGATCGTTCATGTGATTATGCACCGCCGGATCCAGATCTGCTGCGAGGAACTGCCGTTCGCGGCAGCCGGGCTCGTCGTCGCCCGAACACCCCAGTAGCAGCCCTGCCCCTGGAAGGTGTGGTCAAGAGCGATCGTGTACTGCGTCGCTCCGCTCCGTACGAAGGTCTGCGAGCCGTCCGGCGTCCCCAGGTCGCCCTTCACGTCGCTGGTGAACCACGAGATGACGACGGTCACCGGACCGGTCCCGTCCGTGGTGACGTCGATCGACGCGGTACCACTGGTGGGACCGACCTGCCGCAAGCTCGTGACCGACACCGACTTCACGGCTACGGGTGGCGTGCTGGGAGGGGAGGGGCTGGGCTCCGTGGTCGGAGCGGAGAGAGACGGCGACGGCGACGGTGCGGTGGTGGTGGGCAGAGTCGCCCCAGGTGTCGGTGCCGCGGACGTCGTACTCGCACCGGCGGAAGGCGAGTCGGAGACCGAGGCACTGGCAGAGGGGGACGGGCTCGCGGAGGCGGAGGGCCAGACGGGCGGGGCGCCGCTCACGCCCGGCCGCGCGCTCGTGGTGGCGACGGCATGAGCCGTCGTCCGCGTGGGACCGTCCCCGCCCGCACGCGCGGCGACGGCGACCGCGATGGCCAGCAGCACGGCCGCGGCACCCGTCAGTATTCCCCGCAGGCCGGGCTTGAAGATGCGGCGCCAGCCGCTGGTCACAGCCGTCGTGGCGAACGCGGTTGTTCCCGCGGACTGGCCCGCGGCCGAGGGGAAGAGCAGCGGCAGGAGCGCGGCGAGAGCGGCGAGCTTGCGCTGACCCTTCTCCTCCCAGTCCGGGCCGTACGCCGCGCCCGCGATCTCTTCGAGCTCGGCGACGAACGCCTCCGCGTTCTCGGGCCGCTTGCGTGGCTCCTTGGCCATCCCGCGCCGGATGAGCGGGCGCACCGGCTCCGGCGCGTCCTCGTCGGGAACCGGTGCGTCGATGTGCTGCAGCGCGAGCTCGGCGAAGTTCTCGCCGGTGTACGGCTTGCGGCCGGTCAGGCACTCGTAGAAGGTCGCGGTCGCCGCATAGACGTCGGCGGCCGGTGAGGCGGGCTCCCCGTTCCACTGCTCCGGCGCCATGTAGGCGGGAGTGCCCGCGACGCCCGGTGTGCTGCCCCGCCCCGCCGCGATACCGAAGTCGACCAGCTTGGACGAGCCGTCTGCCGCGACCAGGACGTTCTCCGGCTTGTAGTCGCGGTGCACGACACCTGCCCGGTGCGCGGCCGCCAGGCCCAGCAGCGAGCCCTTCAGGACCACCAGCGCCGCTTCGGGACCGGTGGCTCCCTCCCGTCGGAGCAGGGCGCGCAGGGCGACGCCGTCGACCAGTTCCATCACGATGGCGGCGCCCTGCGGAGCCTCCACGTACTCGTACAGCCCGACGACGTACGGCGAGTCGAGATCGCCGAGCAGGCGTGCCTCCGCCCGGAAGTCCTGTACGAAAGCGGAATCGCTACGCATCCGCTCGTTGAGGTATTTGACGGCCACCGGCACACCGGTCGCGTCGTGGACGGCCAGGACGACACGCCCACTGCCTCCGGAGCCCAGTTCCCGGGTCTCTGTATACCCGGGGACCGACCATGTGTTCATTACCGTCCCCCCAGTCGCCGCGATCGCTCTTGCGCGGCCGCCGCACGATAGCTCACCTGCTCTCCCCATGGCAGACACAATTTCGTCACGGGCGGTTCCCGTGGGGTCGAGGCGGGGCACTGGTGCCCGAGGACCAGGACCAGGGGGATGGCGTAGCCGGGAACGGTGCGGCGGAGGCGGGCATCGCGCCGATGGTCAGGCTCGCGCCGACGGCGGCGGTTTCCTCCGAGAGCGCCGCGCAGGAGGGCACGGCGGCCGGTGTCAGCGGGCGGATGCGCGCATCGATTCAAGATCACGGCGGGAAGGTAGGGTCGAGCCCCGGCCGAGGATCAGGTTCGGGATCGGCTGGCTCGAACTGATCCCTTCGGGGCAGGTGCGGCCGTGGCCGGTGCGTGGCCACGGGCCGCAGCAGACCGACGACTGGACGGGCATCGCGGTCGCCCACCGAACGGCGCCAATCCCTTCGAGCCAACCGGCTCGCTGAGAAAAGGGGCCGCACGGTGGAGGCGGCTTCCACCGGCCCTCGCGATGCCAGGCCCGTTCATCGACTCACGTCGGCCTGCCGCAGCTCGGCCAGCAATTCGCCCTGACCGACGATGAGTTCGGTGAGGATACGGCGAGCCGCGCGGAGCAGCTCGGCGACGTCTCCACCGGCCAGGGCGTAACTGACGGTGGCGCCGTCCCGGATGGACACGACAATTCCGGAGCGGCGCAGCACCGCGAGCTGCTGGGACAGGTTCGACGGCTCGATCTCGATCTCGGCAAGCAGGTCTCGCACGGGCACGGGGCCGTTCTGCAGCAGCTCCAGCACGCGAATGCGGACTGGGTGTCCGAGCATGCGGAAGAACTCCGCCTTGGCCTGGTACAGCGGTACCTGCATGAGAACGCTCCTGCTGTGTTCGACGGCCTGCCGTGTGCTGAGGCCTCCGCTGCTGCCGCCCGGAGGCCATGCAGTGCAGGGTCTGATCCTCCCGCCTCCTGGTGCCGCACTCCCAGGGGGTTCAACGCATCGGGATGTGGCTACTTGAAGAAATCTTCAAGTCGTGGGCAGACGAAGGCGGGGAGACCGATGGTGCCTAGATCTCGAGCTCTGACTCGATGCGCTTGAGCCGGTGACGGGCCATGGCCAGGTTCGACTTGGCCTTGTCGAGCACGAGGTAGAGGAAGAGTCCGTTGCCGGAACGACCCTTGAGCAGGCGGATGAGGTGGTACTGGTCGCCCAGGGTGATCAGCACGTCCTCGATCTCGTCCTTGAGGCCGAGTTGCTCCATGGTGCGCGTCTTCGCCCTGATCACATCGGTGTTGCCGGCCGCCGCGACGGACAGATCGAGGTCCTTCCCGCCCCCGAGAGTACCCAGCGCCATCCCGCTGGTGTAGTCCACGAGGGCAACTCCGAGACTGCCCTCGATCGATGTCATCGCTTCCTTGAGAGAGGTCTCCAAACTCACCACGTCAGCGCTCACTCCTCGTCAGACTCCATAGGTGGACGGCAGCTCGCACCTGCGGCTGCCAACGGATTGCGACGATGACGCTACTTGTCGTGTGCAGGATGCCGACGGACATGCCGGAACTGCGACGCGAGCGATGATCAGCCCCTAGGATGCGCCTCCCGACCGACAGGGTGATCGCCCCCGGCTCGCCCGGACGACGGACAGAGTGCCTCTGGCACCTCACCCTGCCGAGGGCTGGCAAGGATTTCCAGCGCCTCCCTGGTGACTACCCCCAGGGGCACCGTGTCTCCCTTGAGGGTCACGCGTTCACCTTGCGGCAGCGCAACGATGTCTTTCAACTCCTGCGCGTCGCGGCGGGTGAAGTCGTCCGGCAAAGGAAAGTGATCTCGTCGTCGGCGAGTTCGATCTGGCGGGCGACGTAGTCCTGCGGGCTGTCGAAGATGGTGACGGCGAGTGGTCGACGACTGACCGTACGGGGGCTTACGGAGGATTCGTGGGCGTACCCGCACGAGTCATGCCGACAGCCGTAAACGTTGCTGCCGCTGCCGTGGCAGCAGCAGTGAATGCGACGACCAGCCACATACCCCCGACAGGGGCGTTCGTCTGCGGCGCGGCGAAGCTTCCTGGCGCCGCGTACACCACGAGCCGGTCCCCTGCCTCCGCGTCGGCGGGGCACGCCTTCCCGACCGGGATGAATTCCGACTCCCTCAGATTCCGCTCGAGTTCCCTACCGTCGAGGCGTTCCAGCGAGCACTCCCACCAGAACCGGGTGACCTTCCCCGTCGGCGAGTTCCGCTCATGCCGTACGGACTCCGTGACGACGGTGTCCACCGGCTTGCCCCACACAGCGAGTACGGCCTGGTCGAGAAACGCCAGCAACCCCAGAGCCAGGAGAAACTCCACGACCGCGGCCACCCCGAAGTGCCAAGGACCAAGACGGACGAAGCACACGCCGATCAAGGAGAACCCCACGCCGAGGACCAACAGCGTCGCAACGACCGCCACCGCCGGGTGAGGCCACCACGCGGGAACCAGCACCACCGCGGCCACGGCCAGCGCGCACATCAGCACTGAAGCGGCGACGCCCAGCAGGACGCCGGCCACCCACAACTGTGGTCTCCCTCTCACTGCCCCCTCCTCAACTGCTCTAGTCCCCAGGCGCATTCATGCCCAGCCCGTCGGCCGTCTGACCCAGGTGCGAGCGAACATCCCGCAAGCACGCACGGTTACTCACCGATCTGGCCGTACGTGGGGAGTTCTTGATGGCCGCTGTCAGGTGAGCAAAACGATGACCTGACGCCCCGCGTCCTGGAAGCGTCTTCTCCGCGCGAGCGGAGGTGGGCTGCAGGTCGGCGAGATCCTCGGCCGCAACAGGCAGGCGTACACCGAGGCTCTGCGGATCTACGAGGAGCTGGGGGCCGCTGCTTCGGCGGCGGATTGCCGCGAGCGGTTGGGGGCGCTCGGTGAATGACGGAGGACGGCGGCGGGGTCCAGCGTGTCGTACGGGACACAAGTGCAGGCCGAGGGGGGAGTTCTTCAGGCGTTCGTGCGGCCGTCCTCGTGCCCGGATTGTTGGTCTGGGCACGAGGCGGGGAGATCTGACGCACGCGGAGCGGGAGCACGCCCCGGGAGGGGTTCGGCCGCTCCGTCAAACCCCGCAGAGAACGCCCGCCCCACCCACTAGTCGCCCTTCGGCGCCGCCTGCTGTACGACCTCGAAGGACCAGAGTGTGGAACCGGATGCCGCGGGCTTGGAGTGGTCGCCGGCACCCTGGTGTGCTGCCTTCATAGGTCCTTCCAGCCAAGCCTGGAAGGACTCCTCGTCGCGCCACCGCGTGTACACGAGGTAGTTGTCGGTGCCTTCGACCGGGCGCAGGAGTTCGAACCACTCGAAACCGTCCGAGTTCTCGACGGCATGGGCGCGGGACGCGAACCGCTTCTCCAGGGTTTCCCGCTGCTCAGCGGGGACCGTCAGGACGTTGATTTTTACAACGCTGGGCACATGACACCTCTCAG
Organism: Streptomyces sp. SLBN-118; assembly: GCF_006715635.1. Classification (NCBI taxonomy): domain Bacteria; kingdom Bacillati; phylum Actinomycetota; class Actinomycetes; order Kitasatosporales; family Streptomycetaceae; genus Streptomyces; species Streptomyces sp. SLBN-118. The sequence goes on along the minus strand of NZ_VFNP01000001.1, from coordinate 806,112 downwards.
GAAACACAGGCCGGGCACCATGCCCGGCCTTGATCACGTGCGTACAGTCTCCTACATCCGTCAGTCAGCACCGTGCTCCGCATCCTCAGCAGCGGTGCCGGGCAAGCCCCCGCCTCACCGTGCCCATGCGTCCATCGTTCCTCACCGCTGAGGTTCAGTGGGAACAGGACTCCCGCGCCACCTTGCCGGGGTTGCCGTTGGCGCTTCCCCACGCCCCCGCGTTCGCCTCGAACTTCTGCTGCAGCGGACTGTCCTTGGCGACCTCCACGAGTCCGCCGCCCTGATCCGCCCATACCGGATGGTCGGCGTGCCGGTACTCATTGGTGTAGGCGGAAATGACGTCCTTGAGTCCGCCCTGGTTGTTGTACATCGAGTGGCTGCCGTACCCGACGAAGATCCGCGGGTGTTCCAGGCCCTTTGCCGCGTGTCCGCGGTCGTGATTCCAGCTCTCCGCGTTGCCCCAGGCCACCACGCGATGGTCGCCGTGCGCGCTGAGCAGGAGCCGGTCGCGGGTCCAGGCGGTGCCGTTCTTCCGCCAGACGACCTCCACATGCTCGAAGTCGTGCCGGTGGCCCGAGGGCCGGAAGCCGCTGGTGGCCTGGTAGATGGTGAACGCGACTCGGATTTCGTCGGCGTTGCACTTCTGGACCGTGTAGTACGTGGGGAACGGCGCACCGTGCGGCGCGCAACCACCGTCGCTGTTCGGCCAGTACTGTACGTTGCCGCCGTCCGCCGGATTGCCGTTGCCGTCGAATGCGGACTCGGGCCAGCACGGATCGTTGCGATTGGCGCGGGCGAAATTCCACTGCGGTACGGATGCCGCGGCGAAGTCCTGGAGGGTGGCGGGTCCTTCGGGAAGGGGTTCGTTGGCCGATGCGCCGGGGCCCGTCACGAAGAGCAGGCCCGATAGCAGGGATACGGCAGCGACGGAACCCGTCCGGACGCGGCGGGGTCGGTGGGACATACATTCTCCTCGTGCTCAGGCCATGGGGGAGACAGGGTGTTCCAGCGACGTGCCGCACCAGAGTAGGGATGTCGAGGCAAGGGAACCAGATCGGATTCGGAACCCGCATTGCAGCTTTTCGGCCTCGGCAAGGCGAGTTGGCAGTCGCAGCCCCCTAAGGGCTACCCCGCAATACCCGCCGGGCGCGCGACGACAGCTACGGCACCTCGCTGCGTTGTCGAATCGCCCGAATACGCCCAGTATGAGGACGACTCTCCGCCTTGCGATGCACCGCATCTGACGCCGCGCGCTCATCCGCCGGGTATTGCGGGACAGCCCTTAGGCTGGTCCGCATGCGGGACTCGCGGCCGACCTCGGCATTTCACTCGGGCAACATCACCGCCTCCGCCACCGACACCTTGGTGGCGGTGCTGGACATGCAGGCGTCGAGCGCCGGCGTACGGCGGCTGCGTGACTGGGCGCAGCTCGGTGTGGCCGCGCGGCCCGGCGAGCGGGCCGTGGACATCGGCTCCGGTACCGGCGCGGTGACCCGGGTGCTGGCTGCGGCGGTGGTGCCGGACGGTGAGGCGATCGGAGTGGAGCCGAATCCCGGTCTGCGCGCGGTGGCCGGGCAGCGCGCTGCCGAGGCCGGCAGCCCGGCACGATTCGTCGACGGCGACGCACTGGCGCTGCCGATCGCTGACTTGGACGCCGATGTCGTCTGGTGCGAGCGGGTCTTCCAGCACCTCGCCGAGCCGGACAGGGCGGCCGCCGAGATCGCGCGAATCCTGCGCCCCGGCGGCAGGGTTGCGCTGCTGGACACCGACTGGGCGACCACGATCCTGCACCCCGGTCACCCGGAGGTGGTCGGGGCGCTGACGGAAGGTGCTCTCGCTGCCGCCGCCAACCCGTACGCCGGGCGCAAACTGGCGGGTCAGTTGGCCGCGGTGGGACTCGAGATCGACGACCTCGGCTCGCAGGCACTGATCCAGGACCCGCGCGAGGTCACCTGGCCGCTCGTCAAGATGCTTGCGGAGACGGCCCTGCGGCGCGAGCTGATCACTGAGGAGCAGCGGGACACGCTGTACGCCGATCTGAGTGCCGCCGCCGAACAGGGCGCCCTGCACATGTCCGTGACCATGTTCGGCGTCATCGCGCGTCGTCCGGCCTGACCCCGGCTCGTCACGGGCCGGCGCCTCTGCTGGAGCGGGGCGGCGAGAGCCGGAAGGGGCCCACATCTCCCGCCGCCCGAGTCCCGGCGCGTGCTCGGGCGGCGCCCGGTGATCACCGAGGAGCCGACCTAGGTTCGCGCCCCGCCCTTCCCAAGTGTCTCCACGGCCGCGATCACCCGGTCCCAGAACAGTTCCGCCTCCAGTGTCACGGCGACTCGCGCGTTCACGGGCCGGTCCAGGTACCGGTGCATGTCCACCACGGTTGCCCCGCGTGTGTACTGTCCGCGCAGTTCCACCGCCACGCTCGCCTCGACGCAGTTCACGATCGCGGGGTCGATGACGCGGGCCACCGCGACGGGATCGTGCAGCGGCGGGGAGTCGAAGCCCCACAGCCGCTTGTACGTGGACGCGAAATAGGTGATCAGCTCGGCGCAGGTACGGGCGAGTTCTGTGCCGAGTCCTTCGAGGCGGGCCAGGATGTCGGGCGTGGCGAGTGCCTGGTGGGTCACATTGAGCCCGCACATGGTGACCGGTACGCCGCTGCGGAAGACGATGTCCGCGGCTTCGGGATCGACGTGGATGTTGAATTCGGCGGCCGGGGTCCTGTTGCCGCGACCGGTGGAGCCGCCCATGAGCACGATCTCGCGGATGTGCGCGGCACTGTCGGGATAGCGGGTGAGCAGCAGGGCGATATTGGTCAGCGGGGCTGTGGGGACGAGGGTGACGGGTTCGGGGTGCCCGGTCAGGATCCGGTGGATGAGGTCCACCGCGTGCTCGGGGAGAGCATCAACGGTGGGTTCCCCGAACCGCGGCCCGTCCATGCCCGAGTCGCCGTGGACGTCGTCCGCCACGAGCAGCGGCTGTACGAGTGGCTGTGCGCATCCGGCCGCGATGGGTACGCCTGTGATCCCGGCGACCGTGCAGACCCGGCGGGCGTTGAGGGTGGTCTTCTCGACCGTCTGATTGCCGGCAACCGTGGTGATGGCCAGCAGGTCGATCGCCGGGTCTCCCGCGGCGAGGATGATGGCGAGGGCGTCGTCGTGGCCGGGGTCGCAGTCGATGATGATCGGGACGGGCACGGTCCGCGCTCCTTGTCGTCCGGGACGGCAGCATCCTCAGTATCCGTCGTTGCGGCCAGGAATGTCCGATGCCACAGGTGCGGCTTCCAAGGCTGACGCGAACCCGCCACACACCACGGGCCGATGCCCGAGCGGCATGACAGCCCGCCCGCGATCGCGGCCGGCGCGGCCGTCACATCATCTGGCGGGCTCCCGGACGGGCGCGTGGTGCCGGGCGTGCCAGAGGAAGGCGCGCGCGGCACGGCTGAGCGGGCGGCGCGGGTGGGCGATGCCGACGGCGCGAAGAAGCGGCGGGGTGAAGGAACGGACCTCCACGCGATGGCCGAAGGCCCGTAACACCATGTCCCGGTACCAGATCAGCGAGCCGAGCCCGTCTGCGACGCTGGTCACCCAGGCCAGCCGCTCATCCGCTTCCACCACGGGCACGGCGCGCACGCCGATCTGTCCGAACATCGCCTCCAGCTCGGTGCGCCGGCCGGTGCCTGGGGTCGGGAGCACCATCCGCAGGCCTCCCAGCATCCGGAACGGGATCGGGTCGGGCAGCCCGGAGCCGGGCGGGGAGATCAGGACGACTTCACGGTCCTGGAGATGGTGCGTCGACAGGTCCTTGTCGAGCGGCAGATCGACCAGGCCCAGCTCCGCCACGCCGTCCGTCAAGGCACGCACCAGAGCCTCGCGGCTGTCCTGCGCGAGAAGACGTACGTCGATTCCCGGGTGGCGCTCGGCGAAGGACGGCACGAGATCGGCGGCGAGGTCGAGGGAGAGGGTCGGGGTGGCGGCCACCGTCAGGGAGGCACGCGAACTCCCGCCGTGCGCGGGGCGGATGTCCTCGATGGCTTCCACGGCGTCGAGGACGGTACGGGCCAGGCGGACGACGCGAGCGCCTTCCGGGGTGAGGGTCGCCCGCCTCCTCCTGCGGTCCAGGAGCTCCACGCCGAGATCCCGTTCGAGGGACTGGATGGACCGCGAGAGCGCGGGCTGGGCGATGTAGACGGAGGACGCGGCGGCTGTTATCGAGCGGCAGTCCGCCACGGCGACGAGGTACCGCAACTGCTGGAGTGTGGGGGTCATGCGCGGACGGTAGCCCCCGAGTCCTGAGGGTGTAAGAGGTACAAGTGCGAACAACTGCCCATAACCACACCTGAGTTGAGACTTGGCCGGCAGTAATCCATACCTCTGAGGCATGAGTGGCTGATGTGCGTTGACAGTGTGGGCCGGCCGCCGCACGATGCAACGCGGCATCGGACGTTACCGTCCGGTCACTTTCTCTCGTAGGTCCCGATCCGTCCCCCGGCACGCCATGGTCCGACCCGCCGTGGCCCCTCGCAGGCCCTGCCCGGAACCCAAGGAGAGCCCGTGATCTCTCAGCCCGCCCGGCACGCCGACCGGGACCTTGTGATCGTGGTCAGCCCTTTCGAAGAGCCCAACGCCCGGATGGTCGCGGCCGCGGAGCGAGCCGGCGCGCTGGGCCTGCTCGACCTCGGCAGGGACCGTGAGGTGGCGTGTGGCGCCATGGCCGGGCTGCGGGGGCGCTACGGAGTCCGCGTACCGGCCCGGTGCCCGCTCGCCCCGGACGAACTGCCCGCCGCGGTGGACACCGTCCTGCTCGCCGAAGAGCACTGGCGCACCGGGACGGCCCAGTGGGCCGCGGACGGCGGACGCCGGGTGTGGGCCGAGGTGGTCAGCCCCGCCGAGGCCGCGGCCGCCGTCGCCGCCGGGGCGTTAGGCCTGGTGGCCAAGGGGCACGAGGCCGGCGGCCGGGTCGGCGAACTGACCACGTTCGTCCTGCTCCAACGTCTCCTGAGCGACGAGAAGTTGAGCATCCCGGTCTTCGCTGCCGGAGGTATCGGCCCCCACACGGCCGCCGCTGCCGTCACGGGTGGCGCCAGAGGAGTCGTACTCGACACCCAGCTCGCGCTGACCACGGAGGGCGCCGCCGGGCTGCCCGGCGACGTCGAGGCGGCCGTCCGCGCCATGGACGGCAGCGAAACCGCCGTCGTCCGTGGTCACCGGATCTACATCCGCCCCGATCTGGCGCCACCGCAGACGGACATCGCCGGACACCTCGGCGCCCGCGGACTGCGGACCCAGCCGCTGCCCATCGGCCAGGAAGGAGCCACCGCCGCCCGGCTCGCCGTGCGCCACCGCACGACCGGCTCGGTCGTCCAGGCCGTCCGGGCGGCCATCACCGGGCACCTGGAAGCGGCGGTACGTGCCCGTCCGCTCCGGCCGCGCCCCGGCGAGGGCCATCTGCCCGTGGCCCAGGGGCCCATGACGCGGGTCAGCGACCGGCCCGCCTTCGCCTCGGCGGTGGCGGACGGTGGCGGGCTGCCCTTTCTCGCCCTTGCCGTCATGGACGGACCCGATGTACGCGACCTGCTCACCCACACCGCGGAGCGCCTGGCAGGCCGGCCCTGGGGTGTCGGACTGCTCGGCTTCGCCCCCGAGGAGCTGCGCCGCGAACAACTCGCCGCCGTCGCCGAAGCACGGCCCCCGTACGCGATCATCGCGGGCGGGCGGCCGTCACAGGCCGCCCCCCTCGCAGCCGCCGGGACCCTGACCTATCTGCATGTGCCATCGCCGGGACTCCTGGAGCAGTTTCTGGCCGAAGGAGCGCGGCGCTTCGTCTTCGAGGGGCTCGAATGCGGGGGACACATCGGCCCGCGTGCCGCCTTCCCACTCTGGGAGGAGCAGATCGAGCGACTGCTCGCCTGTCCGTACGCCGGCGAACTCGACGTGTTCTTCGCCGGTGGCATCCACGACGAGCGATCCGCGGCGATGGCGATGGCCGCCGCAGCTCCACTCGCCGAGCGCGGGGCCCGCACCGGCCTCCTCATGGGCACCGCCTACCTGTTCACCGAGGAGGCCGTCGCCGCCGGAGCCGTACTCCCGGGCTTCCAGCGCACGGCGGTCGACTGCGAAGCCACCACACTGCTGCGTACGGCCCCGGGTCATGCCACCCGCTGCGCCACCACGCCGTACGCCGAAGTCTTCACCGCCACCGCGCAGCGGCTGCAACAGGACGGCGCGAGCCCGAACGAGGTGTGGGAGGAACTGGAGAAGCTCAACCTCGGCCGGCTGCGGATCGCCAGCAAGGGCCTGCGCCGCACGGCGACCGCACTCGTCCCGGTGGGCGAGGAAGAACAGCGCGGCGAAGGCCTCTACATGCTCGGCCAGATCGCCACCGCCCGCACCGCGACGACCACGGTCGCCGCCCTCCACACCCAGGTGACAGAAGGCGCCACCCAGTTGCTCGAAAGACGATGGGAGCAGCTGCGCCACGCGTCCCCGCACGAGGATCATGAGGCACCGCTCGACATCGCGATCGTCGGTATGGCCTGCCGCTATCCCGGCGCCGACGACCTCGCCGGCTACTGGGCAAACATCGTCGCCGGGACCGACTCCGTGACCGAGGTACCCGCCGACAGGTGGGACAGCGCCGCGCACTACGACCCGGACCCGGCGCGGGCGGGGGAGCGGACCCCGTCCCGCTGGGGCGGCTTCCTGTCACCCGCCCCTTTCGACGCGCTCGCCCACGGCATCGCCCCGGCCTCGCTCGGCAGCATCGAACCGGTGCAACTGCTCGCGCTCGACATCGCCGCCCGCGCCCTCGCCGACGCCGGATACGCGGGCGGGCGGCGCTTCGACCGCTCCCTCACCTCGGTCGTCTTCGGCGCGGAGGCGGGCACGGATCTCGCGGGCGCCTACGGCTTCCGTGCCCTGTACCCCGGCTATCTCGGCGAACTGCCTCCCGAACTGGACGAGCAGTTGCCCCGGCTGACGGAGGACTCGTTCCCCGGAGTCCTCGCGAACGTCATCGCCGGGCGGGTCGCGAACCGCCTCGACCTCGGGGGCGCCAACTGCACGATCGACGCCGCCTGTGCCTCCTCGCTCGCCGCTCTCGACCTGGCCTGCAAGCAACTGCGCCACGGGGAAAGCGACATGGTGCTGTGCGGCGGCGCCGACGTGCACAACAGCATCAACGACTACCTGATGTTCGCCTCCGTACGCGCCCTCTCACCCACCGGACGCTGCCGCCCCTTCGACGCGTCCGCCGACGGCATCGCGCTCGGCGAAGGCGTGGCCTGCCTCGTGCTCAAACGGCTGGCGGACGCGGAACGCGACGGCGATCGCATCCATGCCGTCGTCAAGGCCGTCGGCGCCTCCAGCGACGGACGCTCCCTCGGCCTCACCGCTCCGCGCCCCGAGGGGCAGCGGCGGGCTCTGGACCGCGCCTACCGGCTGGCCGGGATCGCGCCCCGTGAGATCGGCCTGGTCGAGGCCCACGGCACAGGCACCGTCGTCGGCGACAGCACCGAACTGGCCGTCCTCACCGAGGCCTTCGGCGACATCGAGCCGGGCCACTGCTCGCTCGGTTCGGTCAAGTCGCAGGTCGGCCACACGAAGTGCGCGGCGGGCCTGGCCGGACTCATCAAGGCGGCACGGGCCGTGCACCGCGGCGTACGGCCGCCGACGCTGCACCTGACCAGCCCCAACCCCGACTGGCAGCCCGACAGCAGCCCCTTCTGCTTCGACACCGAGGCCAGACCGTGGACCGCGCCCGCCGGACGCCGCATCGCGGCCGTGAGCGCCTTCGGATTCGGCGGGACCAACTACCATGCGGTGCTTGCCGGTTACGGGGAGGAGGACGAGCCCGCCCACGGCCTGGACGTCTGGCCCGCCGAGCTCTTCTGCTTCCGCGGCACCGACCGGGCCGCCGCTCTGAGGTCCGTCGACCGCCTCGCCGCCCGACTGGAGCAGAACGACACGGCGGGACGGCCGTGGCCCCTGCGCGACCTCGCCGCGGAGACCTCGTGCGGTGAGGGGACGATCCACGTCGCGGTCGTCGCCACCGGACTGGAGGATCTGGCCGGGAAGCTGGAGCGCGCCCAGGAGTTCGTCCCCGGCGACGGCGTTCATGTGCGCGACGAGGACCCAGATCCCGGCAAGACCGCATTCCTCTTCCCGGGGCAGGGCAGCCAGCGGCCAGGCATGCTCGGTGATCTGTTCATCGCCTTCCCCCGGCTTCGGGCTCTGCTGTACGACGAGGATCCGCGCCGGACCGCCGCCATGTTCCCGCCCGCCGCCTTCACTCCCGAGGGCCGGGCCGCGCAGCGCGCGGCCGTCACCGACACCCGGACCGCCCAGCCCGCACTCGGCCTCACCGGCGCCGCCGCACATCTGCTGCTCACGTCCCTCGGCGTACGTCCGGACTGCACCGCCGGACACTCCTACGGGGAACTGGTCGCACTCTGGGCCGCCGGCGCCTACGACACGGCGACCCTCATGCGGCTCAGCGAACGCCGGGCCGAGGCGATTCTGACCGCCGCCGGGGACGAGCCGGGAGCGATGGCCGCCGTGGCCTCGGCCCCGCAGGACCTGCCGGACCTGCCGCCCGGATGCGTCGTCGCCAACCACAACGCACCGGAACAGAGCGTCATCTCCGGCCCGACGGGAGCGGTCGACGCCGCGATCGGCGCACTGCGCGAGGCGGGCCTCCGGGCCGAACGCCTCCCGGTGGCCTGCGCCTTCCACAGCGAGGTCGTCGCCGGCGCCGCTCAGCAACTGGCCGAAGAGCTGGCCCGGGCCCGCGTCGCCGGGCCGGCGATCCCGGTCTGGTCGAACACCACCGCGAGCCCTTATCCGGCCGGTGCGGCAGCCGTTCGGGAGATGCTGGCACGCCAGGTCGCCGAGCCCGTGCGTTTCGCCGAACAGATCGAGGCCATGTACGCGGCAGGGGTGCGGACCTTCGTCGAAGCCGGGTCGGGCCGGGTGCTCACCGGTCTGCTCGGCCGCATCCTGGGCGACCGGCCCCACACCGCGGTTCCCCTCGACGTCGCGGGAGAGCACGGAGTGACCCGTCTGGTGACTGCGCTCGCCGAACTCGCCGCGGCGGGCGTCCCGTTCGACCCGGAACCGCTGTTCAGGGGCCGCACCGCACCACTGCCGGCCGAGGCGCCACGGCGCGCCGGATGGCTCGTGGACGGCCACCTCGTACGGACGGCGGACGGTGAGCCGGTTGCGGGCGGGCTGGTCCCGGCGCGCCGGGTGGCATCGGCTCCCGCTGCTGCTCCCGCCGGCCGACGGGAGGACGCCGTACTGGAGTATCTGCGAGGAGCACGGGAACTCGTCGCCGCCCAACGGGACGTCCTGCTCGGCTACTTGGGTGCCGAGGCCCCGCCGGACTCCCGCGCGCCGGTCCAGGTGGCGATGCCGGCACCAGCCCCACAGGTCCCCGCTCCGCAGCCGACCGCCGAGGAGACAGACGGCCGGCTCCTGACGCCGGACCAACTTCTCGACGCCGTACTGGAGATCGTCCACAAACGCACCGGCTACCCCAGGGAGATGCTCGACCCCGCACTGGACCTGGAGGCAGACCTCTCGGTGGACTCCATCAAGCGCGTCGAGATCATCGGGGCCCTTTCCGACCGGATCGGGCTCGCGCGCGGCGCGGACGGCCCGGCGGAGTCGGCCGTCGAGGAGTTGTCCCGGCTGAAGACCATCAGCGGCATCGTCGACTGGATCGTCGCCCGCCGCACGACAACGGAACCGGACACCGCGGCCCCCGCCTCTGCCGACGAGCCGTCCTGCGAACCGGTCCTACCGGCTCGGGTCTCCCGGCTTCTGGTCGAGGTCGTCCCGGTGGGACCGCCCGCCGGCCACGACCCCGCCGATGTACTGCCCGGCCTCCGGCTGGCCGTCGTCGACGACGGCCTCGGCGTCGCCGCCGCACTCGCCGCTGCGCTGGAGTCCCACGGCGCCGAGGTACGCACCCTTCACCCCGAGCGGCTCGCGGACGCGGCCGGTGCCGACGGCGTCGTCGACCTGAGCTCGCTGCGTCCCGCACCCGACCCCGTGCTTCCCGAGACCTTCGGCGCCCTGCGCCGGATCCTGACGGCGGGCCCCCGCCGGCTGCTGCTCGTCACCGGCCGCGGTGGCGCCTTCGGCAGGACCGCGCCCTCGCAGGTGGTGCCGGGCTCGGCGTCCGACCCTATCCCCGGCGCCGGCCTGTACGGGTTCGCCCGTACCGCGGCGATCGAGCACCCCGGCACCGCGGTGCGCGCCGTGGACGTGGACCCCAAGGACCGTCCCGAGCGGATCGCCGCCCATCTGATCGCCGAACTGTGCGCTCTCGAGGAGCCCGTGGCCATCGGCTACACCAACGGCACCCGCGCGACCCTTCGTACCGTCGCCGTCCCGCTCTTCGCCGGTGAACCGGAGCCACCGCTCCCGCTCGGCCGCGACGCGGTGGTACTGCTTACCGGCGGGGCCCGCGGTATCACCGCCCGTACCGCCGTCGCACTGGCCGAGGCCACCGGCTGCCACATCGAACTCATCGGCCGCACCCCGCTCCCCGACGACGCCGAGGACCCGTCCGTCGCCGACGCCCACGACCGGGTCGCCCTGCGCGCGGCCCTCGTCCGCCAAGGTCTGCGCACCCCGGCCGAGGTCGAGGCTGCCGCGACCCGTATCCTCGCCGCGCGCGAGATCCGTACCACCCTCGCCGACCTCACCGGCACGGCCGCCTCGGTGCGGTACCACGCGGCGGACGTCACCCATCCCGATGCCGTACGCGACGTGATCGGTGACATACGCGACCGTCACGGCCGCCTCGACGGCATCGTGCACGGCGCAGGAACCATCGAGGACAAGCTGTTGTGCGACAAGGACCCGGCGTCCTTCGCCCGGGTGTTCGCGACCAAGGTCGACGGCGCCCGTCATCTCCTCGCCGCCGCCGACGGCCCGTCGCCCTGCTTCCTCGTCCTCTTCGGCAGCGTCGCCGGTGTCTTCGGCAACCGCGGTCAGGCGGACTACGCGGCCGCCAACGAAGCCCTGGACACCCTGGCCGCCTCCTCCTGGTCGCAGCGCTTCCCGGGCCGGGTGCTCGCCGTCGACTGGGGCCCCTGGGCGGCCGAGGCGGGCGGCATGGTCACCCCCGAGCTGGAGCGGATGTACGCGAGCCGCGGCATCCCCCTCCTCGATCCGGCCGCGGGCACGGCCGCCCTCCTCGCCGAACTGGCCCACGGCACCACCGGCCAGGTCGTCCTCGTCGCACAGGACCCGGTGGAGTCCCGCCATGGCTGAGGAGCGTCGCGGTCCCGGGCCGACCGACGCCGCGATCATCGGCATGGGCGCCGTCTTCCCCGGAGCCGCCGACCTCGCCGCGTACAGGCGCAATCTCTTCGCGGGCACGGACGCCATCAGCGACGTACCGCCCGGCCGCTGGGACCCCGAGGTCTACTACGACCCCGACGGCACCGAAGGACCCGTCCGCAGCGACCACTTCTACTGCCGGCGCGGCGGCTTCATCGACGAGCTCACCGCCTTCGAGCCGACCCGTTTCGGCATCATGCCCGCCGCCGTGGCGGGCGCGGAGCCCGATCAGCTGCTCGCCCTGCGGGTCATCGCCGAGGCCGTGGCCGATGCCGGGGGCGAGGAACGGCTGCCCGCCGACCGGTCCCGAATCGGCGTCATCCTCGGACGTGGCGGCTTCATGGGCGTCGCGACCGCGCGCCTCGACCAGCGGGTGCGCACCGCCCACCAGCTCGCGGCGACACTGCGCGAACTCGCCCCCGAACTCGGCGAGAAGCGCATCACCGAGTTACGCGAAGCCTTCCAGGCCGGGCTGGGTCCCGAGCGGCCCGAGGCGTCCATCGGTCTCGTACCCAGCTTCACCGCCGCCAGGACCGCCAACCGTCTCGACTTCCGCGGCCCCGCGTACACCATCGACGCAGCCTGTGCCTCCTCGCTGCTCGCCGTCGAGCAGGGCGCCGGTCTGCTGGCCGGCGGCAGTTGTGACCTGGTGGTCGCCGGGGCCGTGCACCACTGTCATATCGCCACGCTCTGGAGCGTCTTCACCCAGCTCCGGGCGCTCAGCCCGAGTCAGTGCATCCGTCCTTTCGACCGCCGCGCCGACGGCACGCTGCTGTCGGAGGGCACCGGCGTCGTCCTGCTCAAGCGCCTGGCGGACGCCGAACGCGACGGCGACCGCGTCTATGCCGTCGTACGGGGGGCCGGCGTCGCCGGCGACGGCCGCGCCGCCAGCCTCATGAGCCCCCTGGTGGACGGCCAGGTGCGTGCCCTGCGCCAGGCATGGCAACGGGCGGGGCTCGATCCCCTCGCACCAGGGGCGCTCGGGCTGCTGGAGGCGCACGGCACCGGGACACCCATCGGCGACGAGGCCGAACTCACCACCCTGGCCAAGGTCTTCGGCCCGCGCACGCCCGGGGCGGAACCGGTCGCCATGGGGTCCGTGAAGTCGATGCTCGGCCACACGATGCAGGCCTCCGGAATGGCCGGGCTGATCAAGGCCGTACTCGCCGTGCACGACGGGACGCTGCCCCCGACTCTGCATCTCCAGGAGCCGCACGAGGGCTTCGCGGGCACGCGCATGCGCCCGGTGACGCAGGCGGAGCCGTGGCACCGCGGACGTCTGCCGCGACGGGCAGGTGTGAACGCCTTCGGTTTCGGAGGGATCAACGCGCATGTGGTGCTGGAAGAGGCGCCGGGGGCCCGCACCCCGGGCGGGCGGGCGGTGTCGGGCGCCGCCGCGCCCGCCGCTTGTATGACGCTGCTGGCAGGGGGCTCACCCGCGGAACTCGGCCGTCTTGTGGAGGCGCTGCCGGTCTTTGGACCACAGGGATTGCTGCCTGTGCCCGAAGGACCCTGTCGCCTCGCCGTGCTGGGACTGACACCCAAGCGCCGGGCTCTGGCAGCGGCGGTAGTCGCCCGCGGAAAGCCGTGGCGCGGGCGCGGCGGCGTGTGGTTCACGCCCAGCCCGCTGCTCGCGCGCGAGGGCCGGGTGGCATTCGTCTTCCCCGGCCTGGAACCGGACTTCACGCCGCACATCGATGATGTCGCCGACCGGTTCGGGCTTCCCCGGCCCGCGCTGACCGACGGGAGAACGCTGGTGGAACGGGCGCTGGACGCCATCGCCGTCGGCCGCCTCTTCGCCCGGGTGCTGCCCGAACTGGACATCCAGGCCGACCTGTTCGCCGGGCACAGCCTCGGCGAGTGGACGGCCATGGTCGTCGCCGGGATGTATCCGCAGCAGGCAGTCGACACCTTCCTTGGCTCGCTGCGGCCGGGCGATCTCGACGTCCCCGATCTGGTGTACGCGGCGCTGGGCTGCGGGGCGCGGCAGGCGGCCGCCGCCCTGCACGGGCTGAGCGGTGTAGCCGTCAGCCACGACAACTGCCCCCACCAGTCGGTGCTGTGCGGCGAGCCGCGCCCCGTGTCGGAGGCGCTGGGCCGACTGGCCGCTCAGGGCGTACTCACCCAGGAGCTGCCCTTCCGGTCGGGCTTCCATACGCCCATGTGGGCGCCGTACCTCGACCAGGTGCGCGGCGCGTTCGCCGCACTGCCGCTGCGGCCACCGACCGTGCCGGTCTGGTCGGCGACCACGGTGGCCGCCTATCCGGGCGCCGAGGACGACGTGCGGGACGTGGTGCTCCGCCATCTGCTGGAGCCGGTGCGTTTCAGGGAGTTGACGACACGGCTGTACGGGGAGGGAGTGCGCGCCTTCGTGCAAATGGGACCGGGCAGCCTTCCCGGCTTCGTGGCGGACACCCTGCACGGCCGGGACCACCTCGCCCTCTCCGCGGGCGCGGTGCGCGGCGTGAGCGGTGTCGAGCAACTGCGCCGCCTGGCCGCTGCGTTGTGGACGGAGGGGCTGAACCCCCGCTGGGACCGGCTGGCGACGAGCGAGCCGGACAGTCCGGCACAACCGGCGGCGACGGGCGTCCGGCTCGACCTCGGCTCACCGCTGGTGAGCCTGGGCGCCGCCGCGCCCTCGCTCCGTCCGGCCGACCCTCCCCGGATCTCCGGCACGGACCCCGCGGGAGTGCTGTCGGCCCTCGATGCGGTAGCCGGCGAGACGCAGGACGCGGTGCGTGCCGTCACCGACGCCTGGCGTGCGAAAAGCGTCCGGCCGGCCGAAGTCGCACCGTGCACCTTCCGGCGACGGCTCTCCCTCGGCACCATGCCGTACGTCCGCGACCACTGCGTCTATCTCCAGCCCGACCCCTGGCCCGAGCCGTCGGACCGCTTCCCCGTCGTCCCCATGACGACCCTGCTGGAACTGGCCGCCGATGCCGCACGCACCGCGGTTCCCGGACGGGTGGTGACCGGTTTCGAGGACGTACGAGCCCTGCGCTGGCTGCCCGTCGATCCGCCCGTCGACGCCGAGTTCACCGTGACCCCCGGCACCGGGGCAGGCCGGGTACGGGTGGAGATCGGCGGCTGCGCGAGTGTCATCGTCGTACTCGCCGACCGCCACGCCGCGCCGCCCGCCCCCGATCTCTCGACGCTGACCCGCGCATCGATGCCTCCCGTCAGCGCCCGGGCCCTCTACCGCGACCGGTGGATGTTCCACGGTCCGGCTTTCGCCGGGGTCCACGAGGTGACCGCCGTCGCCGACGACGGCATCCGCGGGGTGCTGCGGGCGCTGCCCGCCCCGGGCGCGCTGCTGGACGCCGCGGGACAACTGCTCGGCCACTGGATGCAGGTGAGACTGACCGCCGACCGGCTGGTCTTCCCCGCCTCGCTGGAGCGGGTGAGCCTGTACGGGCCCGCACCGCGCGACGGAGCGCTCCTGCGCGCCGTCGCCCGTATCCGGTCTGTTCGGCCCGACTCCGTCCTGGGCGATGTGGAACTCACAGCCGGAGACGGAACGGTGTGGGCCCGGCTCGAAGGTTGGACGTACCGGCGCTTCGCCGCCGACGAGCGGGTGTGGCCGATGAAGTTCACCCCGGAGATCTGCGCGATCGGCGAGCCGCAGCCCGGCGGCTGGTGCCTGGCCCGGCGGCGGTGGACCGACCCCGCATCCCAGGAGCTGGTGATGCGGCGCTATCTGGGCGCCGCCGAGCGTGCCGCGTACGAGCAACGCCCGCCGCGCGCCCGCGCGCCCTGGTTGCTCGGGCGGATCGCCGCCAAGGACGCCGTACGCCAGCTTCTGTGGGACGCCGGCGCGGGGCCCCTCTTCCCGGTGGAGGTGCAGGTGGGCAACGACGCGTCGGGTCGTCCCCGCGCCGAGGGTCCGCTCGCCGCCGGACTGCAACTCTCACTCGCGCACAAGGACCGGCTGGCGGTCGCGTACGCCCATCCCTCGCAAGCCGTAGGGATCGACATCGAGACCGTCACCGATGACCCGGAGGCACTGAGCCGCATCGCGCTCACCCCCGACGAGCGGGAACTCGCCGCGCAGTTCGCCGCACGGGAAGGGTGCGGCCGGGCGCAGGCGCTCACCGCGCTGTGGTGCGCCAAGGAGGCCGCGGCCAAGGCCGAGGGCACCGGCCTGGGCGGCCGCCTGCGGCAGTGGACCGTCACCGACGGACCCAGCGGGCTGCGGGTGCTCTCTCCCGAGGACCGCAGCCACGCCGTACGGATCAGCACCGTCGATGATCTGCCCGGCCAGGACAGCTGCCCCGCAACCCATGTTGTCGCCCGGACCCTACCCCCCACCCCCGACCCCGCCGGAGGCCGGCCATGACATCCGACCCCATCGCCGAACAGATACTCGCCGAGATCACCGCCATGCTCGTCGAGACCGTCGGCGACGAGTTCCTCCTCGCCGACGAGGTCACGCCGGACACCACCTTCAACGAGGACCTGGCGCTGGAGAGCATCGAGTTCGTCGCCCTCGCCGAACTGCTCCACCAGCGCTACGGGGCAGCCGTGGACCTGATCGCCTTCCTGGCCGAGAAGGACATGGAGGAGATCCTGGCGATGACGGTCGGCGACCTCGTCTCACACATCGCCGGGACACCCGCCCCGGCCTGCGCCACGGCCGCCGCTCCGACTGTCGCCGGGGCTCCTGCTCCGGCCCCGGCCGGCTGAGCGCCATGGCCGAGATCATCGCCAACTCCCTCCGCTTCCACGTCCAGCGGCTGCCCAGGGCGGACACGGGAGGTGAGGCGGGAGCAAGGGTCGTCTTCCTCCACGGCCTGGTCGTCGACAACCTCTCCAGCTTCTACTGCACGCTCGCCGTCCCGGCCGCCCGGGCCGGTCACGATGTCGTCCTGTACGACCTGCGCGGCCACGGCCGCACCGAGCGTCCCGCCAGCGGATACGACACCGCCACCGCTGTGCGTGACCTGACCGCCCTGCTCGGGGCCCTCGGTCTCGACGAGCACCCCGTCCATCTCGTCGGCAACAGCTTCGGCGGAACCCTCGCACTGCACACCGCACTCGCGCGCCCCGATCTCGTCGCCGGACTCATCCTGATCGAGGCCCCGCTGAGCGGTCCCTGGATCGAGAACATGCTCGACACACTGTCCGTCGCCGCCCTCGACCTCGAAGGCAGCCAGGTACCGCGGGAACTCGCCTCGCTCGGAGCGCGCAAGGCCGCCCGGCTGACTGCCACGGCCGACGAACTTCTCAACCGCACCACCCTGATCGACGACATCGCGGCGGGGCGGCCATTCGCCGCCCGGGACTTCGCCCGGGTGCGCTGCCCGGTGCTCGCCGTCTGCGGAGAGCACTCAGAACTCGCCGCCGGTGCCCGGGAGTTGGCCCGCCACGCGCCCGACTGCACCGTCCGAGTCGTGCCGGGCCTGGGCCACGACGTACTTCAGGGCGGTACCGCCGAGTTGCAGCGGGCCGTACTGGACCGGCTGGCAGAGGCCGTTCGGCGGCAGCCCGAGGCGGTGACGGTATGAAAGTGCTGTTTGTCGTCCCGCCACTGGCCGGACACGTCAACCCCACGGTCGCCGTAGCCGCCGAACTCACCGCGCGAGGACACGAGATCGCATGGACCGGCCCCGCCGAAGTCCTGCCCGGACTCCTGCCGGCCCGTGCCACCCTCATCCCCTCCGGCGAGCCCACCGGCCCCGGCGGCTACGGCGCGCTGCACGGCCGCTGGCGCGACCTGCGCGGTGCCGCCGCACTGCGCTTCCTGTGGGACGAGGCACTCATCCCGCTCGCCCACGGGATGCTGCCCGGTGTCGAGGCCGCCGTCGACGCCTACGCCCCCGATGTGCTCGTCGCCGACCAGCAGGCTCTTGCCGGGGCGGTGGTCGCCCGACGGCGACGGCTGCCGTGGGTGACATCCGCGACGACCACGGCAGAATTCACCCGGCCCTTCGCGGGTTTCCCCAAGGTGGGGGAGTGGGTGAAGGAACGGATCAACGGATTCCTCGCCGCCTGCGGCGCGCCCGGCGGCTGGGACCCGCGCTTCTCCGACCAGTTGGTCCTGGTCTTCTCCACCCCTGAACTCGTCGGCGCGGACGAGGCGTGGCCCGAGCGGTACGCATTCACCGGTCCCGCACTGGGCGCCCGTCCGTCGGACGGCTCGTCGTTCCCCTGGCGGCGGCTGGATCCCGTACGCCGCCGGGTGCTGGTGTCCCTCGGCACGCTCAACCGAGAGGCCGGCGGCCGCTTCTACGCCGCCGTCCTGCGGGCCGCCGAACGCCTGGCCGACCAGATGCAGCTGATCGTGGCCGCGCCCGCCGACCTCGTCGGCGAGGTCCGTGAGGACCATGTCCTGCTTCAGGAGTACGTCCCTCAACTCGCGCTGCTGCCGCACCTCGACGCCGTGGTCTGCCACGGCGGGCACAACACCGTCTGCGAGGCGCTGGCCCACGGGCTGCCCCTGGTCGTCGCGCCGGTCCGCGACGACCAGCCGATCGTCGCCCAGCAGGTGGCATCGTCCGGGGCCGGAATCCGGGTGCGCTTCGGCCGCCCCCGGGCGGACGAGGTCCACACCGCTCTGAGCGCCGTTCTCGACGACCCGAACCACCGGCGGGCCGCCCGCCGTGTCCAGGCATCCTTCGCGGCGGCCGGGGGAGCCGCTGCCGCGGCCGACAGGTTGGAGAAGCTGCTATGACACAGCCCCGCAATCGGACGCGTGCCCGGACGCGCCGCGTCCCGTGGACCGCGCTCGCCGCCCTGGCCGGGCTCACCGCGGGCACGGTGCGCGCCCGCCGACGGCTGGCCGCCGTAGCCGTGCTGGATCCGGCCGCCCCCGTGGACGGCGTGTCCCTGGACGGCTGGCAGTTGATCACCGCCAAGGGCGTCGAGGTCGACAAGGCCACCCTGAGCGCCGCCGTCGACTACGCGGAACGCACCGGCCTGAAGCTCCTCGACCTGCTCCCGGACAGTCTCGACACGGAACGTGCGCTCGGCCTGCTGCGCGATCTCGAACTGAAGGACTCCCGCTTCGGCCGCACCGGCAAGGTGCGCGGCGCGGGACACGCCGTACTGGTCGCCGAAGACGTACGGGGCCGGTCGGAGGCCGAAGTGGAGGACGGCCTCGACACGGCGGAACTGCACACCCTGCTCAGCCGTTTGAAGCAGTACGCAACCGCCGAGACCGGCATCGCCGTCGCCCCCGGAGTGACCGCCCCCTCGCCGTCAGGTCTCGCCGGGCGAGCCGCGGAGCTGCGCGCCGTGGGAGTGCCCCCGCGCCTGGTCGCCGCAGCTCAAGTGGCGGGCCTGGCACTGCTCGTACGCGCGGCAGTCAAGGACCGCCGCTGGGGCGCCGCGGCCCTCGCTCTCTACTGGCTGCAGCCCGCCCTGGTCCTCGGCGGCGGCGGGCGCGGCCCGCTGCGCCCGGCCGACCTGCCGCGCCTTACGGCCGCGCGCCCGCTGCACTCTCTCGCAGCGGCGCTGCGCACCGTCGCGAGCGACGACCCGGGCCGCGCCGAGTCACTGGCCGAGTTCGCAGCCCTGCGGCCCGGCTACACCGCCGACCTCAAGGACGGCAGCGAGCGGTTCCTCGAACCGCGCCGCCCCGACTGCCCCTGGTGCGGCTCGGCGGAGCTGACGGTACGCACCCACATGCCCGATCTCTACCAGGGCAAGCCGGGCCACTTCACCCTCGAAGAGTGCGGCGCCTGCGGACACGTCTTCCAGAACCCGCGCCTCACCCTCGACGGCCTGGACTTCTACTACCGCGATTTCTACGACGGCCTCGGAGTCGGCGGCGCGGCCCATGTGTTCGGCACGATGGGCAGCTCGTACCGTGGCCGCGCGGAGATGCTGAAGCCGTTCGGGAAACCCGCCGCCTGGCTCGATGTGGGCACCGGGCACGGCCACTTCTGCGACAGCGCGCGCGAGATCTGGCCCGACACCCGCTTCGACGGACTGGACATGGCGGACGCCGTGCGCGAGGCGGAGGCCCGCGGCTGGGTGGGCACCGCCCACTACGGCCAGTTCCCCGAGCTCGCCCCCGAACTCGTGCACCGCTACGACACCGTCAGCATGTACCACTATCTGGAGCACACCCGGGACCCGCTCGCCGAGCTGGATGCCGCTGCCAAGGTGCTGCCGCCCGGCGGGCATCTGCTCATCGAACTGCCCGACCCCGAGTCACGGCTCTCCCGGCTGCTCGGCCCCTACTGGGTGCCCTTCTTCCAGCCCCAGCATCAGCACCTCATGCCGATCGCCAACCTCCGCGCCGCACTCGCGGACCGCGGCTTCACGGTCCTGGCCGAGGAGCACGGCGCCGCCCACCAGGCCTGCGACTTCGTCGGTGCGGTGCTGCTCACGGCGAACCGGCTCGCGCCCAATCCGTACGCACCGTGGGGACCGGGCCGAACCACCGTCCCACGAAGGGCCTTCCGCACCGCCGTCCAGACCGCCGCGCTGCCGTGCTACGCCGTCGCCGCGGTCCTGGACAGGCTGCGGGCGGCCGCCGCCCGCGCCACCGACGGGGGCAACGCCTACCGACTGATCGCCCGCAAAGGCGCGTAGGCATGCCGGACCTCGCCCGCCGCCACACCGCCGACCCGCTCTTCCGGCTGGTCGCCTACGCCCTCGAATCGGCACACGACCGGCCCCCGGCGACGGTGTGGAGCGCCCCGCACGCCTTCCATCTCGGCTCGCCGCACCTGGTCGCGGCCGCGGGCTGGCCGGTCGCTGCCGCCGCGGCACCCCGTGACGACGGCCTCGCACGGCTCAGTTCGCTCGCCCACCCCGCGCACAGCTGCGAACTCCCGCTCACCGGCCCGCCATCGCCCCACCCCGACTGGGCCGCCCGCACCTACGCCCTCCTGCGGACCATGGCCCGGGTCGGATACGGCCGGGGCGGCATCGACCTGCACATCCACTCCACGCTGACCCCCGCGACCGGTCTGTCGAGCGCCGAGCCACTGGAGTGTGCCGTCGGCCTCGCGGTCGCCGATCTGTACGCGGGGCGGGCGAGACCACCGCGTGGAAGGCTCGCCGCCCTGGCCCGGGCAGCGGCACCCGGCGGTGACCAGGCGCTGCGCGAGGCCGTACTCTTCGCCCGCCCCGGCAGGGCCCTGCTGCTCGGCGACGGCGGTCGGCGTCAGGTCCGTTTCGACCCGGACGAGCACGGTGCGCGGCTGACCCTGCTGGTGACCCGTGGCGAAGGGCGCGGCCCGGGTGACATCAGGGACGCCGTGGCGATCGCGCGGCGTGCGGGTGCGACGGCCGCCTGGTGGCCCGGACACGGGCCCGGGCGCAGCGCTCTGGTCCTGCTGCCGAAAGACCTGCTGGCACAGATCCGTACCACCGTGACCGAGGAGTTCCGCTCCGGCGGACGACGCGTGCCTCGCTTCGTGAACATCACCGTGGCGGGCGCCGCCCGACGCGAGGAGTGAGAGGAAGAGGAGGAACACCTCAATGAAACCTGAAGAGTTGCCGTGCCCGACCCCGACCCGAAAACCGGTGGCCGACAGCGGCCGGTCCGTCAGAAGGTGGCGAGCGGCCGCCGCCGGGATCTTCAGCACACTGTGTCTGGTGGTCACCCTCGGCGCGGCCGACTCCGGCGCTGCCGAGCACCGGGCTGCCGCCGCGCTCCGCACGTATGACCACGTGGTCGTCGTCGTCTTCGAGAACAAGCAGTACGGCGAGATCATCGGAAGCCCGGCGCCACACAGGGCATCACCGGGGACGGCTGCTACACGCCCCAGTCGATGAGTGCGGCCAACCTGGGACAGGAACTGATCGCGGCGGGGAAGACCTTCGCGACATACAACGAGGATCTGCCGAGCGAGGGTTCCACCGCCTGCACCAACGGGCAGTACGCGCAGAAGCACAACCCCTGGTTCGCCTTCAAGAACGTGCCACTGGCCGGCGGCAAGACCTGGGCGCAGTTCCCCACCATCCCGGGGCGTCACGTTCGCGGCCGACGACAACCGCTTCTACGCCACCCTCGCCACCGGCGGCCGCACCTTCCTCGTGGAGGGCGACCTGGTCCGGCGCACCCTGCGCACGCTGCGTGAGAACGTCGAGTGCCCCTCCCTCTCCCCGGACGGCACCCGCATCGCCTTCAAGAAGCGCGTCGCGGGCGCCGGCACCGACACGCCGTGGCGGCTGTACGTCCTGGACCTTCGCACCGGCGGGGCGACGGCGCTCGCCGAACCGAGAAGCGTCGACGACCAGGCGCTGTGGCTGGACAGCCGCACCCTGCTCTACGCGCTGCCGGGGGACTTCGGCGCGGATCTCTGGTCGGTCCCGGCGGACGGGAGCGGGGCGGCACGCATGGTCGTGAGGTCGGCAACGTCGCCGGCGGTGGTCCGGTAGGGGTACGCCTGCGGCACCTTCAGCCCGTCCGGTGTGTGAAGGCGTCCTGCGCCTCCGCCCGCGACGTGTCCGGCAGCAGCACAACGCACCCCAGGCTCACCCCGCACAGCACCAGCAGATACACCGCCACAGCCCACGGCGTCCCCTCCACCCCCGACGACAGCCGCGTCGCCACCAGTGGTGTCACCGCGCCGCCCAGCACCGCGCCGATGTTGTAGGCGAAAGCCGTGCCCGTACAGCGCAGTTGGGGCTCGAACAGTTCGGGAATGTACGCGCCCTGCACCCCCAGCATCGTGATCACGGCGAGCAGAACCATCGACGTTCCGGCGAGGATCGGCCCCACCCGCCCGGTCTGCAGCATCGCCAGGTAGGGCACGACGGCCAGCGCCATCGCTCCGCACCCGAGCAGGCTGAGCCTGCGACGGCCGTAGCGGTCGCCGAGCATGGCCACGAGCGGCGTGGCGACACCCATCACCCCCATCGCCCCCATCAGGCAGAACAGCATGACGGTCGGGTCCAAGCCCAGCCGTTTGGTGGCCTGGGACAGCGCCCAGGTCGTGGCCGCGTAGTTGACGGCGTACGCGGCCGTGACCGCACCGGCCACCAGCAGCACCCGCCGCCAGTGGTGGCGCATCAGCCGGGCCAGGGGCGCGCGCACCAGGGTGCGGCGGGCAGTGAGTTCGAGAAAGGTCGGCGTCTCGTCGACCTTGGAGCGCAGGATGTAACCGGCGAGAGTCAGCACGCCCGCGCAGAGGAAGGGCACGCGCCAGCCCCACGTACGGAACTGCTCGTCCGTGAGCGTCGCGGTCATGGCCAGCATGATGCCGTTGGCGAGCACGAATCCGGCGGTGGGTCCGGTCTGCGGGAACCCTGCCCACAGGCCGCGCCGTCCGGGCGGGGCGTGTTCGGAGGTGAGCAGTACGGCCGCGCTCCACTCACCGCCCACGCCCAGTCCCTGGACGATGCGCATGAGGGTCAGCAGGAGTGGGGCGGCGACCCCGAGGCTCCCGTACCCGGGCAGGAGTCCGATGGACACGGTCGCAAGTCCGGTGGCGAGAACGGAGATCAGCAGGACTGTGCGGCGTCCGTGCCGGTCGCCGATGTGTCCCAAGAGCAGCGAGCCCACCGGGCGGGCGATGAAACCGGTGGCGAAGGTGGCGAACGCGGCAAGGGTGCCCGCGGTGCTGGAGAAGTTCGGGAAGTAGACCGGCCCGAAGACGAGGGCCGCGGCGCTCCCGTAGATGAAGAAGTCGTAGTACTCGATGACGGTGCCGATCGAACCGGCCGCGGCGACACGCGCCATCGACGGCCGTACGGCAGGCGCCGCGTCCTTGACCTGGTACTCGCTCGATTGGGTCATGCGTGGTCTCCTGCCAGCCACAGTCGGGCTCGTTCGTCGAAGTCCAGGGCGGCCTGCGACCCCCGGTGGGCGAAAGGCGCCAGATCCCGGCGCATGGTTCGCGCTGCCAGCACAACGCGCGCGGACCGGACGCCGTCCATGAGTTCCAGGGCCTTGTGCCACGTCGTGCACGCCTGCTCGACATGCCCCTGCCTGCACTGCATGGATCCCGCGTGAGCCAGGCTCAGCGCGGTGATGCGCTGGTGCGAGCAGCCCGAGGTGCTCCAGACGGCCCGGGAGAAGTGGCGTTCGGCGATGTCGTAATGGCCGAGTAACTCGGCCGACTTGGCGGTGTGGTTGCCGACACAGGCACCGGCCGATCCCCACAGCGCGGCCCAGAAGGGCATCTCGCTCTCGTCCGCGCCGTCCACCAGGCGCGCCGCGCGGGCGGCTTCCGTGACGGCTTCGCGGCTTCTGCCCGCCAGGGCGAGCGCCCGCGCGCGCGTGATGACGTACAGCGACTCGGTCGCCGGGTCGGTGCGGCCCTTCACCAGCCGCAGTGCCGCGTCGATGAGGTCCAGCGTGTGCTCGCCGCGCCCCGTCTCCAGGCCGTGATGGGCGAGGATCCGCAGCACGAACGCCGTGTGCAGGTCCAGATCGGCCTGCCTGGTGAGCTTGAGGGCCTGGAGGTAGTAGCGCTGCGCCAGACCCGCCTCGCCCGCGTCGTACGCCTTCCATCCGGCGAGGTAGGCCACGCACGCGGCGGCCGAGAGCATCTGCTGCTTCTGCGTCTCGGTGCGAAAGCGGCCGCGGCACAGGGTGGCCACGTCGGAGACCAGATACTGCACGACGGCGGATCGCCCGTGCTGGCCGCCGTGCCGTTCGTCGACGGCCGTGAACAGGGTGGTCATCTCCCGCACCGCCCGGATCTCCCCCTCGCCCGCGATGCAGGCCGGCCCGGCGGCGGTGCGGGTGCGCGGCAGGGCGGGGGAGGGAACGGCCACGGGCAGGGCGGCCGCCGGGACGGAGTAGGGGGCGGAGCTGATCCACGTCCGGCGCTCGATGTCGGCCCGTCCCAGCCGGATGAGGGCGTCGACCGGGTCCTGCTCCATGTCGAGGCCCAGCGACTCGTCGGCGCTCGAAGGTATGCGTATGAGGCCGAGTTGCTCGGGTGTGACCAGCCGCCCCAGTTTCCGCGACAGCGTCTCGGCGAGAATGCGGGCGGCGGTGGCGCCCGGCTGCGTACCGGCGATCCAGTGGGCGACCGCGGAGGAGTTGGTGCGCAGCTGCGCCACTCCGCTCTCGGCGGCAACGGCTCTGACATCCCTGGCCAGTTCGGCGTAGGAGCAGCCGGCCTCGGTCACGGCCCGTCTCAGTTGCTCGTTTCCTCTGGTCATGCAGCCCTGGTCGCCCCTCGGGTTTAAGCGGCTTAAGCGAACTCCTGAGCCACGGACCCTACCGACGCCGAGCGATGCTTCGTTCACTTTCCGTCGACACAACACACGCAGGGGTGAGGAGGCCGTCCGTGCCGCATCGAGGATGCCGGCCGGGAGACAGCACGCATACGACCGTCGAGCGCGAACTGGTCTGCCAGCTCGTCCTGGAGGCCGGGCGAGCGGTTCCCGTGCCGACTCGGCTGGTCTACCGCACCGACGACCCGTACGCCGTCCATGTCTCCTTCCACACCGACACCGACGAGCCCGTCGAATGGTGCTTCGCCCGCGATCTGCTTGTCGAGGGGATCTTCCATCCGACGGGCGAGGGCGATGTGAAGGTCTGGCCGGGCAGGACGCGGCGCACCATGGACTTCGTCTATCTGCTGCTGTCGGGGCCCACGGACGACACCCTCATCCAGGCACCCTCCCGCGCCGTCTCGGCCTGGACCGAGCGCACGCTGCGCCTGGTCCCCCCGGGCACGGAGGCGGAGCAGTCGCCCTGTGACGCCGACGACTTGGGGCCGGGGTGACCGGCGTCCCGGCCGCCTTCCGGGCGGACGCGTGACCGGCTGCCGCCTTGCCGGCCGTCACGTGACCAGCCTCCTATCCGGCGTCCGGGCCCTGCGCCCGTACCTGTTCGACGTGCTGGAGCGAGTCCCGCAGGTCGCTCAGCCAGGTGTCGGCGTTGCGCTGCACCAGGCGTACGCACCAGGCGAGGGCATCACTGCGGCTGCGGGCGACGCCGCCGGCGATCAGGGTGTCGAGGGTCTGGCGCTCGGGCTGGCGCAGTCGCGTCATCACGGGTGCGGAGACGGTGGTGTACATGGCCCGCTTGTCGCCGCACTCCACGCCCCACGAGACCTTTCGCCCGAACCGCTTCTCGGCCTCGCGCGCGACCCCTATGCGCTCGTCGCGGGTGCGCTCCCGGAATTCGGAGATGCGCCCTTCCAGCGAGGCCTCACGTTCGGCCGGTGACGCTTCCGCGCCGAGGTCGGGCTCCGGGATCCGGCCGACGACGGTGATCTCCTCACGGTCCACGGTCAGGTCCAGGAGCTCGACGAAGAGTCCTTCCGGCAGCCGCCCGGCGAACCAGCCGCGCAGTGCTTGTTCCTGTTCCTTTGTAATCATGTAATTCATATTACTCGCCTGGTCCGCGGATGGAAGTGGTGTCAGCCCACGGCGAAAATCGCACGCGCCCGGCCATGTGGGAGCCCGTCCCGAGGGCTCGCGCCGGCCTGAACGCCGTCCTAGAGTTGACGTGTATCAGGGCAGAACGGCAGATACCACCCTGCCTGTGTCTCTGGGAGGGCATATGACTCATATCTCTCTGACGGTTGACGGCGCGACCCACGAGGACGACGTGGAACCCCGCCTCCTGCTTGTCCACTATCTGCGCGACAACCTGGGCCTCACCGGTACCCCGGTCGGATGCGACACCACGAACTGCGGAGCCTGCACGGTCGACCTCGACGGTGACAGCGTCAAGAGCTGCTCGGTTCTGGCCGTGCAGGCCGACGGCTGTGAGGTGACGACCATTCAGGGACTGGCATCCGGCACCGAATGGGACCCGCTCCAGACGGCGTTCCACCAGCAGCACGCTCTGCAGTGCGGCTACTGCACCCCCGGCATGATCATGGCCGCCCGGGACCTGCTCAAGGAGAACCCGGACCCCACCCCGGAAGAGATCCGCCTCGGTCTCGAGGGCAATCTCTGCCGCTGCACCGGATACCAGAACATCGTCCGTGCCGTCCTCGCGGCGGCCGCCGAGGAGCGGCGCCGCCGCGCTCCCGCGCCCGGAGCCCTCAAGGAGACCGCGCCGGTCGGCTCCACGGCCCCGGCCGCAGCCGGGCAGGAGGCACCGGTATGACCACCGAGCAGCTCAGCGCCGAGGTCGGCCGTTCGCGGGGCCGCAAGGAAGACGCCCGGCTGGTCACCGGCCGGACCACCTGGACCGACAACATCGCCGTCCCGGGCCTGCTGCACATGGCGATCCTTCGCAGCCCCATGGCACACGCCACGATCGACCGCGTCGACGTCTCGTCCGCGCTGGGGCGGCCAGGAGTGATCGCGGCGTACAGCGGCCGCGACCTGGCCGGCGAACTGGGCTCCATGCCCTGCGTATGGCCCGTGACAGAAGACATCGTCATGCCCGACCACCCGCCGATCGCCGTCGACGAGGTCCGCTACCCCGGAGACCCGGTGGCCATCGTCATCGCACGCGACCGTTACGCCGCGGCCGATGCGCTGGAGGCCGTGGAGGTCGACTACACGCCACTGCCTCCCGTGCTGGATCTGGAGGCCGCGCTGGCCGACGGCGCTCCGCTCGTCCACTCCGGCAAGGGCACCAACCGCTGCTACACCTGGCCGCTCGCCACCGGGGACTACGAGGCGGAGAAGGCCCGTGCCGACATCGTGGTGCGCCGCCGCTACACACAACAGCGGCTGATCCCCAACGCGATGGAGCCGCGCGCCGTCGTCGCCACTCCGCCCACGGCGTCCAACGAGTACACCCTCTACTCATCGACTCAGGTCCCGCACGTGGCGCGCGTGACGCTGTCGATGGTCACCGGCATCCCCGAGCACAAACTGCGGGTGATCGCCCCCGACGTCGGAGGAGGCTTCGGGTCCAAGCTCCAGGTGTACGGCGAGGAAGCAGTCGCCCTCGCCGTGGCCAGGCGGCTCGGCCGGCCGGTCAAGTGGACCGAGTCGCGCTCGGAGGGCTACCAGGCCACCCATCACGGCCGCGGCCAGATCCAGGACATCGAGATCGCCGCGACCCGGGACGGCAAGGTCCTCGGCATGCGGGCCGACCTGCTCGCCGACATGGGCGCGTATCTGATGCTGATCACCCCCGGCACCCCGCTTCTGGGCGCTTTCTTGTACTGCGGCATCTACAAGATGAACGCGTACGACTTCAAGTGCACCGGCGTCTTCACCACCAAGACGCCCACGGACGCCTACCGCGGCGCCGGCCGCCCGGAGGCCACCTTCGCCATCGAGCGGACGATGGACGAGCTGGCAGTGGAACTGGGCATGGACCCCATGGAGCTGCGCCGCCGCAACTGGATCGGCCACGACGAGTTCCCGTACACCAGCATCTCAGGGCTCACCTACGACAGCGGCAACTACGAGGCGGCCACCGACCGCGCCGTGGCGCTCTTCGGCTACGAGGACCTGCGCGCCGAGCAGCGCGCCCGCATCGAGAACAACGATCCGGTGCGCCTGGGCATCGGCATCTCGACGTACACCGAGATGTGCGGCCTGGCTCCGAGCCGCATCCTGCGCGATCTGCGCTACGTCGCCGGCGGCTGGGAGGCCGCCGAAATCCGCATGCTGCCGACCGGCACGGTCGAGGTGGCGACCGGCACCAGCCCGCACGGGCAGGGGCACGCCACCAGCTGGAGCCAGATCGCGGCGGACGTGCTGGGTGTGCCCTTCGACGACATCGAGGTGGTGCACGGCGACACCAGGGCGGTACCGCAGGGCATGGACACCTACGGCTCCCGCTCGCTGGTGGTGGGCGGACTCGCCGTCCACCATGCCGCTCAGAAGGTGGTGGCCAAGGCCCGCAAGGTCGCGGCGCATCTGCTGGAGGCGAGCGAGGCCGACCTGGAGTTCTCCGGCGGAGTCTTCTCGGTGAAGGGATCGCCCGAGGCGACGAAGACCATCCAGGAGGTGGCCTTCGCGGCGTTCTCCTCGCACGATCTGCCCGACGGCATGGAGCCGACGATCAACGCCGAGCACCTGGTCGACCCGGAAACCTTCTCCTTCCCGTTCGGCACCCACCTGTGCGCGATCGAGGTCGACACCGAGACCGGCCGTGCCCGGATCCGCAGTTACGTCTGCGTCGATGACGTCGGCAAGGTCATCAACCCCATGATCGTCCAGGGGCAGATCCACGGTGGCGTGGCGCAGGGAATCGCCCAGGCGCTCTACGAGGAGGCGGTGTACGACGCCGAGGGCAACCTGCTCTCCGGCACCATGGCGGACTATCTGGTGCCCTCGGCGGCCGACCTGCCCGACTTCGTCACCGACCGCACCGAGACCCCGGCGACGTCCAACGCGCTCGGCGTCAAGGGTGTCGGTGAGACCGGGACGATCGCCTCCACACCGGCCGTCGTCAACGCGGTCGTGGACGCACTGCGGCCGATGGGTGTCAAGGACGTCGCGATGCCGTGCACCCCGCAGCGGATCTGGCAGGCCGTCACGGCGGCCCGGGCCGAGGAGGCAGCAGCATGATTTCCGCGGCATTCGACTACGCGCGGCCACAGACGGTCGACGACGCGGTCCGCGCCCTGGTGGACGGCGGCGAGGAGGCGAAGGTTCTGGCCGGCGGCCAGAGCCTGATCCCCATCCTGCGGCTGCGGCTCGCGTTCCCCGAACTGCTCGTCGACGTCGGCAGGATCCCCGAGCTGCGCGGTGTCCGCGAAGAAGGCGACGCTCTCGTCATCGGAGCCATGACGACTCACCACCATGTCATCCACGACCCGCTGGTACGCAGCCACGCAGGGCTGCTGGCCGCCGCGACCGAGACCGTCGCCGACCCGTCCGTACGCCACCGGGGCACCATCGGCGGCTCGCTCTCCCACGCCGACCCGGCGGGGGATCTGCCTGCCGTGCTGCTCGCACTCGACGGCGAGATGGTCGCCATGGGGCCCCAGGGCAGGCGCACCGTCCCGGCACGCGAGTTCTTCACCGACTACCTGCAGACCGCTCTGCGGCCGGACGAGCTGCTGGTGGAGGTCCGGGTGCCCAAGAGCGACAACTGGGGCTTCCACTACGAGAAGTTCAACCAGGTCGCGCAGGCCTGGGCGATCGTCGGTGTGGCCGCCATGGTGCGGCGCGGCGACGGCCATCTCGTCGAATCCCGTGTCGCGCTGACCAACATGGGCGCGACCCCTTTGCGCGCGACCGCCACGGAGGAGGCGCTCGCCGGTGCGGACGCCGACCCGGCCGCGGTGGCGCGGGCAGCCGAATCGGCGGCGGACGGCACCCGTCCGGCGTCCGACCTGTCGGCGTCGCCCGAGTACCGCGAACACCTGGCGCGGGTGCTCACCCGCCGGGCGGTGCTGGCTGCGGCCGGGATGGAGTGACGGTGACGGCCGGGCCCGACGAGCTGCGTACGAGACTGGAGACGACCGGTTATCTCGTCGACGACGGTCTGGCCATCGCCTGTTACCTGGCCCTCGAACTGCACAGGCCGATCTTCTGCGAGGGCGACGCGGGCACGGGCAAGACCGCACTCGCGTCCGCCCTCGCCCAGGTGCTCGAAGCGCCCCTGATCCGCCTGCAGTGCTACGAGGGCATCGACGCGTCGCAGGCCCTGTACGACTGGGACTTCCCGCGCCAGCTGCTGCACCTGCGGGCCGCCGAAGCCGCCGGGGTCACCGACGCGGAGCGTTTGGAGAGCGAGCTCTACAGCAGGCGGTTCCTCATCGCGCGCCCGCTTCTGCAGGCGCTTCAGACGCAGCCGTCGGTCCTGCTCGTCGACGAAGTCGACCGGGCCGACGACGAGTTCGAGGCTTTCCTTCTGGAGCTTCTGTCCGAGTACAGCGTGACCGTTCCCGAACTGGGCACCCTGCGCGCGGCGTCACCGCCGGTGGTGGTCCTCACCTCCAACCGTACGCGCGAGGTCCACGACGCCCTGAAACGGCGCTGCCTGTACCACTGGTTCGACCACCCCGGTTTCGACCGCGAACTGGCGATCGTCCGCAGACGCCAGCCGCAGGTGACCGAGCGCCTGGCCGCACAGGTCACCGCCGTCGTACAGACCCTGCGCACCAAGGAGCTGCTCAAGCCGCCCGGGGTGGCCGAGACCATCGACTGGGCGGAGGCCCTGGACGCACTCGGCGCGACCGAGCTCGACGCGGAGCTGGCGCTCGCCACGCTCGGATCGGTCCTCAAGTACCGCGAGGACGCCGAACGGGCCCGTTCCCTGGACCTGTCCGCGCTCCTCGCGGCACGGGGAGCGTGAGCACCGTGCCCCGTACGCCCCTGTCCCCAGCACCGGCGGTGGACGCGACCGCGGTCCTCGTCGGATTCGCCCGTGCGCTGCGCGCGGCTCACGTCGCCGCGGGACCGGACCGGGTGCAGAGTTTCCTGGCCGCGCTCGCGCTCCTCGGGTCCGAGCGGCGCTTTGACGTCTACTGGGCCGGCCGGCTCACCCTCTGCGGCAGCCAGGACGACCTCGAACGCTACGACCGCGTCTTCGCCGCCTACTTCACCCAGAAGCGGCCCCTCGGTGATCGCACGCACAGAGCCCCGGAGCCCAAGCCCGCGCTGCACGTGGTGACCGCCGAGGCCGCCATGACTGCGGGAGGGGAGGAAGACGACGGTCCGGCCTCGCCCGCCGCCACTCTCGCGAGTTCCGCCGAGGTCCTGCGCCACCGGGACATGGCCGACCTGTCCGAGGCCGAGCGTGCCCAACTGCGGCGGCTTATGGCGGCGTTCGCCCTGCGTGGTGAGCCGCGCCGCACCCCGCGTCTGCTCCCGGCCCGGCGCGGCGGCGTCGATCCGCGACGCACCGTACGGGAATTGCTGCACCGCGGCGGTGAACCGGCCCGGCTGCGTTTCCGGGCCCCCGTCACCAAGCCCCGCCCGGTTGTGCTGCTGCTGGACGTCAGCGGCTCGATGGACCCGTACGCGAGCGCCCTGCTCCGCTTCGCGCACGCCGCTGCGAGGGCATCGGTCACCACCCGTACCCGGACCGAGGTGTTCACGATCGGCACGCGGCTGACACGCGTGACCCGTGAGATGGCGCACCGCGATCCGGACGCGGCGCTGGCAGCCGTCGCCTCCGCGGTGCCCGACAGGAGCGGCGGCACGCAGCTGGGCGAGATGCTCCGCGCCTTCCTCGACCGCTGGGGACAGCGGGGCATGGCCCGCGGAGCGGTGGTCGTGGTGCTCTCCGACGGATGGGAGCGCGGCGATCCGGAACTCCTCGCGGCCCAGATGCGGCGGCTGCACCGACTGGCGCACCGCGTGGTGTGGGCCAACCCGCGCAAGGCACGTCCGGGATACGCCCCGCTCGCGGCCGGGATGGCGGCCGCGCTGCCCAGCGTGGACGCCTTCGTCGAGGGACACAGCCTGGCGGCTCTGGAGCGGCTGGCGGCCGTGGTGAGAGGTGCGAGCGATGCGTGAGATTCTCCCTGTGCTCAGCCGGTGGTACGCGTCAGGAACGCCCTTCGGGCTCGCCACCGTTGTCGCGGTGAGCCGCAGTGCGCCACGCGGTCCGGGAGCCGCGATGGCGGTGGGCCCGGACGACCAGGTCGTGGGCAGTGTCTCCGGCGGCTGCGTGGAGGGAGCGGTCTTCGAGCTGGCGCAGGAGGTCGTCGAGACCGGTGAGGCACAGCTGCAGACCTTCGGCTACAGCGACGAGGACGCGTTTGCCGTCGGCCTCACCTGCGGCGGGGAAATCACCCTTCTCGTACGCTCCGTGTCGCCCGCAGCGGACACTTCGTTCGGGCAGGTCGCGGCATCGGTCGCCGAGCACCGCCCGGTGGTGGTGGCGACCGTGACCGACGGTCCGGCCCTGCGCGGGGCCGCCCTTGCCGTGTGGCCTGACGCGGTGTCCGGCTCGCTCGGGTCGGAGGGCCTGGACGCGGCCGTCACCGCGGACGCGCGCGGGGAGCTGGCGCTGGGTGCGACCGGGCTGCGGCACTACGGCCCGCACGGGGAGCGGCGCGAGGACGATGTCACCGTGTTCCTGAACTCCTTCGCCCCGCCACCGCGGATGCTGGTCTTCGGCGCGATCGACTTCGCCGCCGCGGTCGCCCGGATCGGCGCGTTCCTCGGCTACCGGGTCACCGTGTGCGACGCGCGCCCGGCCTTCGCCGACCCCCGCAGGTTCCCGGAGGGGGCCGAGGTGGTCGTGGACTGGCCGCACCGGTATCTGAGCGGAACCGAGGTGGACGACCGGACCGTGATGTGTGTGCTCACCCATGATCCGAAGTTCGATGTCCCGCTGCTCGAAGTGGCGCTGCGCTCCCCGGCCGCCTACATCGGAGTGATGGGCAGCCGCCGCACCCACGACGACCGCATGAAGCGGCTGCGGGAGAAGGGACTGGACGAGGCGGAACTGGCGCGGCTGCGCTCCCCCATCGGCCTCGATCTCGGTGCCCGTACGCCCGAGGAGGTGGCGGTCTCCATCGCGGCGGAGATCGTGGCGCTGCGCTGGGGCGGCAGTTGCACCCCTCTCGCGGACACGGCAGGAGCGATCCATCATCCGCATCTGAAGCCGGTGTGAGGAGCAGACCATGGAACTGCAGCACTCGTTCACCGTCCCTGTACCGGTCGATGAGGCATGGCGGGTGCTCCTCGACATCGAGCGCATTGCCCCCTGCATGCCCGGCGCCTCCGTCGACGGCTTCGACGGCGAGACCATCGAGGGAGGCGTGAAAGTGCGCGTCGGCCCCATTACCGTGACCTACCGGGGCACCGCGACCTTCCGGGAGAAGGACGAGTCGTCGCACCGGATCGTTCTCGCTGCCAAGGGCAAGGAAGTACGCGGACAGGGCACGGCGAACGCCACGGTGACCGGAACGCTGGCAGATCGCGACGGACAGACGGCGGTCGTGGTCGTGACGGATCTGACGATCACCGGACGGCCGGCCCAGTTCGGCCGCGGGGTCATGGCCGAAGTCGGCGACAAGCTCATCGGCCGGTTCGCCGACTGCCTGGCCCAGCAGCTGGCCGGACCCGAACCGGCCGCGGGCGTGCCTGCCGAGGCACCGCAGAAAGCCGCTGCCGAGATCGACGGCGGACCCGCTGCCGAGGTCGCGGGCGCCGGAAGCCATGAGGCCGAGCCGATCGATCTCCTGCGTACGGCGGGCTTCCCGGTAGCCAAGCGTGCGGCGGGAGTTCTTCTCGCGGTGGCCCTCGCGGTACTGGCCGTCGTCCTCATCCGCAGGAAGCGCTGACCGTCCGGGCGGCGAACCGTGTGTCCGATTCGCTGACCGAACCCGATTCGCTATGTCGAACTCGGCGCGCCCTGCATGATCGAGGTGTCCCCGCTGGTCGCCACGCGGGTGGACCGATGAGTACCGACGTCGCGGGCCGGCAGGACGGCCGTGAGGTGTTCACCGTCCGTGTGACCGCGCTCGAGTCCGTCTGATCCCTGACGAGATCCCGCTCGATCCGCTGGATCGGGCGGGATCGCCTGCCCGGCTGAGGCCCGAAGTGGCCTGGCAGGGCTGCGCGTTGACAATGTGACGGAGTTCATTCCCGGGCCTCCGGTGAAGATTCGCTTCGGCCGCGATGTGTGTGGGATCGTCAGGCGGGTTGTTACTCGCGGGTACTCGCGAGTCCCTTCCTGTTGCGCGTATCCCCCAACACACGCTCCGAGGATTCCCACGTGCGTAAGCTGTCCGCCAGACATGCCTTGTTGGCTGCCCTGGCCACCATTTCCCTGTTCGCCTCCGGGTGTTCGGCCGGTACCGGGGAATCGTCCCCCGCCGCGGCCGCGGCAGATGGGCCGACTCCCACCGTCACCCTGACTCCCGACCCCGGCCCCTCGCGGCAGCTCCCCGTCGCCGCGGCACCCGAGGGGAAGCCGACCGCCGTCGCCCGCTCGGGCGCGGGCGGCGCGAAGAAGTCACCGCTCAAGGTCGCCTCGTACGACCGCGGCAGTCGACGTGCCGTCATATCCACGGCGGGGAAGTCACCTTCGACGACCTCCCCGGACACCTCCCCTTCGGAGACCGCCCCGGCCGAGGACGCCCCGGCCGTCGGTGACATCATCGCCAGCGGGCCCGCGCCCGGCGCTCCCGACGGGCTGCTCGCCAAGGTCACCGGCGTGGCAGGAAAGACCGAGAAGGGCACCGAGGTCAGGACCGAGCCGTCGACGCTCGGCGCGCTGCTCGGTGACGACAGGGCCGAGGGAACCGTCCCCGTCGACCCGGCGAGCGTCGGCGTCGAACCGCTGGTCAAGGGAGTCAAGGTCTCCTGGGCCAAGACCGGGAACATCCATGTGGGTCCCCAGGGCGCGAAGGTGCCCCTGGGAAGCCTGCGGATCGATGTCGGGGCCTCCGTCCCGCTCCCGGTCACCGAGGGCGCCCCGGTGTCGGGCGGGGCGTCGGTCTCGGGCTTCGTACAGCTCGCCCCCGAGGTCGAGTTCTCCTACGACGGGTCCTCCGCCTTCACCCCGGACTCCGCCTTCCTCGGTCTCACCGGTGACTGGACGTCCCGGTGGGAGCTGAAGGGCAGGGCGAGTGCGGGCGGCAAGCCGGTGCGGATTCCCTTCGCCAAGCTGCACGCCGATCCCGTGATCCAGGTCGGGCCCGTGCCGGTCGTGGTGAACCTCGACCTCACGGCATATGTCCAGGTGGCCGCGGACGGCACCGTCACCGTCGAGGTCAAGCAGGACCTCAAGGGCGGCTTCCGGATCGGCGGCAGTTATACGAAGGCGGGCGGCTGGAAGCCGGTCAGCACTTCTGACATCACAGGTACTCCGGTACAGGCGAAGGCAACGGCGGCCGGTCAGGTGAAGGCCGCCCTCGGCGCCGAGGCGACGGTCGGTCTGTACGGCGCGGCGGGTGTCACCGCGGATCTCGCTCCGTATGTACGGGGAGAGGTCAGTGCCACCGCGACGCCCGGATCCGTCGTGGGAGCCTGGAAGATATACGGCGGCGTGGACTTGGCAGGGTGGCTGCAGCTGCAGCTCTCCATCTTCGGCACGCCCATCTTCGAACACCGCATCCCCCTGGGTGCGTTGCACCGTGAGTGGCCGCTGGCCCAGGGCAAGGGCGCCCTTGTCTGACCCCTCGTCGACAAGGGGTGGACCGGCCCGGCGGGATCAGCCTCCCGCCGGGCCGTCCGTGGTTTCCGCCGCCCAGTGGCCCGGCCAGGCATTGAGGACGATCGCCAGCTGCGCGCGCGAACGGACGTCCAGCTTCTGGTAGATGCGGGTCAGACGCGCCTCGACCGTCTTCACGCTGAGATACAGCTTGGCCGCCGCCTCCTGGTTGCTGGCCCCCTCGCGGACCAGCAGCGCGAGGCGCAGTTCCGCCTCCGTGAGGGAGGCGGGTGCGCCGCCGCGGGCGGCGTCGGGTTCGGTTGCCCGCGACGACACTGTCTCCGCCGCCAGCGCCAGCCAGGGGGTTGCTCCTGCCCGTTCGAAGAGCGCGGCCGCCGACTGGAGCGCGTTCTGGGCGGCCGACCGCCGTCGGCGACGGCGCTCGACCCGCGCGAGCGCGATGAGTGCCCGTCCGCGCTCCAAGGGCAGACCCGCCGTGTCGAAGCGGTCGGCGGTCCGGGTCAGCAGGCACGCCGCCTCCTCGGCTTTGCCGCTCGCCGCCAGGTACAGCGCGTACGCCCGGTCGCAGCCGAGCAGGACCGTCGTACGGCCCAGGCGCTCGGCCACCGGCCGTACACCGGCGAGCAGGCTCGCGGCTTCCTCCGGTGCGTCGTTCGCGAGCAGCGCCTCGGCCAGCTCCTCGTGCCAGCGCAGCATGGAGGGGTCGACGGTCGACTGGGCGTGCTCGGCGACCTGGACCCGGCGCAGCGTCTCCAGAGCGTTGCCCACATCCCCGGCGACGAGCTGAACGCGGCCCAGTGCGTACAGACTCCGGGAGAGAAAGACGTGATCGCACTCCTCCTCGGATGCCTGGACGCTGCGCCGGGCATAGCTGGCCGCGCGGGCGAAGCTGCCGCCCGCCGTCTCGGCGAGAGCGAGCGTGTACCAGGCGGGGCCGGGCGAGAGACCGGCCTCCAGGGTCAGCGCGAGGGCCTTTCCGGCGTGCGCGAGCGCTGCCGCGCACTGCCCCTGCCGGGCCTCGACCGCCGCGAGCGTGTGGAACAGCTCGATGGCGTCCTCCACCGGGCCACGGCGCTCCACCAGCGGCAGCAAGGCGTTGAGCTGGTCGCGGGCGTCAGCGAGACGGTCGTCGAAGAGAGCATGACGGATCGTCAGAATCTGTGCCGTGTTACGGATACCGAGCGGGCGCTCGAACACCTCCAGGGCTCGCGCCTCCGCGAGAATCCGCTCCGCGTCCGGTGCGCCGAGGACCCGTTCCATCCGGGCCCGCACCGTCAGCGCCCTGGCCGCCGTCTTGCGGTCGCCCACCGATCCGGCCAGCGCGGCGGACTCAACGGCGGCGGCCCGGGAGCGTACGGGATCGCCGTCCGCCAGGACGTACTTCACCGCCAGCCGCAGCTGCACGGCCGCCCGCAGCGCCGTGTCGCCCTCGGAGTCCTCCATCGCGTGTACGTAGATCTCGTCGAGGTCGCTCAGGCCCTGCCCTGCCGTGTCCAGCACCGCGAGCCGCGCGCGGACCCGGTCGGCGGGCGCGGCGTCGCGGGCGAGGAGATCGGTCGCGGCCCGCATCGCCAGATCGGCGCGGGCAGCGCGGGCCGCCTCCTCGGCCGCGTCGACAAGCCGCGTGATCCGCTGCGCACCGAGCCCGACGGGGGTGGACTCGGCCGCGAGCATGGCGAGTTCGGCCGCCAGCGCGCTGTTGCCGCGGCGGCGTGCGGTCTCGGCCGCCGCCGCGACCTGTGCCGCAAGATCCTCGTCGGGGACGTCGGTGGCCAGAGCCCGGTGCCGTACTGCCTCGACGGGGTCGTCCACGACGCGCGCGAGCGCGGAGTGACCGTCGCTGCGCTCGGTCCAGCAGGCGTCGTGCACCAGAGTGGAGGGCAGCACGCCGGCGGTGAAGGCGACCGTGCCGTCCTCCTTGAGGGAGATCAGGTTGGCCCGCTCGGCGGCCGCGAGGTCGGCCTCCGCGGTGAGGCGGCCCGCGCGGCGGATCAGGGACGCCGTCGGCCGCAGCGCCAGAGCGGACAGCAGGAGCGTGCGGCGTACGGCCGGGGAGGCGGCGCCCAGCAGCTGCCGGGCGAGATCGCGCGCACGGCCGGACAGGGACAGCGCCTCGGCGTGGTGCACCGGCGTCCGCGCGTCGGCGAGGGAACGGCCGACGGCGAGCGCGAGCCGCGGATTGCCGCCGCTCGCCCTGTGGATGCGCCCGGCCATCCGGGACGGCAGCCGGTGGTGGACGAGGAGTTCGGCGATCTCGTCGGCGTGCAGCGGCGGCACGAACAGCACATCGGCCTCGGAGGGCACCCAGAGGGGCTCCGGGTCCGCCCCGTCCGGTTGCGGCACATCGGTGCCGGCCGGGTCGGAGCCGTATGCGGCCGGGGTCTCCACGGCGATGACCCGCAGCCCGGCCGGGGCCAGATGGAGGGCGAAGCGCAGCAGGTCGGCGCTGTCGGCGTCGATGCGCTGGACACCGTCCACGACGAGCAGGACGGGACCGCGCGCGGCAAGGGTCCGCAGGATCTGGGCGAGTGCCAGCCGAAGCGCGATGGGATCCCAGCCGTCCTCCGGGATCGGTGCTTCGCGGCACAGCATGGCGACGGCGTTCCGCTGCGGACCTGGCAGCTCTTCGAGCATGTCGAAGCCGCCCGGACCGGCGGGAGCTCCGGGCCCGCCGGGCGTCCCTGGCACGGGCCAGGACACGCTTGCGGTGATGGAGGCGACGAGGGCTGCGGCCGCGGCGCCGGGTATGTCCCGGTCGGCGGGGAGCGTGGCGAGCCAGAGCACCCGTTCGCCGCGTGACTCAGCACGCGCGGCGGTGGCCAGAGCGACTTCCGTCTTACCGACCCCGGCAGGGCCGGTGAGCAGGGCGCGCCCCCGGCTGTTGAGGACCCGTTCGAGCCGGGCGAGGAGCTCCACCCGCCCGACCGGCGCAGGGCGGTACGCCGCCGTTGCCACGTGCCCACCACCACCTTCCGGCGTGCGCGGACCCCCTGCCCACGTGTGCAGAGAATACGAACCAGGCCCGCGTAGTCCAGGCCCGGTGTCCGGCATGCGGACTCCGGGCCTCGGACAGGCGACGGGGCGCGTCTGCGGTGAGCTACCGCGGACGCGCCCCTGACCAGCAATGATGCAGTAATTCGGGGTGGTTCAGAAGGTGAGGCTCCAGCTGTCGATGTAGCCGGTGTCACCCGATGCCACATCGCGGACCCGGAGCTTCCAGGTGCCGCTTGCGACCTCGCTGGACGCGTCGACCGTGTACGTCGCGAGGACGTTGTCGGCGCTGTCCGAGCCCGAGGAGGTCTTGAGGTTGCGCACGGTCCCGTCCGGGGCGATCAGGTCGATGACCAGGTCGCCGCGCCAGGTGTGCTTGATGTCCACGGCGACCTTGAGGGCGGCCGGGGCGTTGCCCGTGAGGCCGGTGACCGCGATCGACGAGGTCGAGGTCGAGTTGTCCGAGATCGTCACGTCCGTGGCGTTGGTGAAGGTCGTACCGCCGGGGGTGCCGGTGACCGCGTTCACGGTCTTGGTGGCGTCGGCGATACCGGTGCCGCAGCCACCGGTGCAGGTGCCCGGAAGCGGCCTGGCGTTGCTCTTGATCGCGGCCTCGATCTCGGCCGGGGTGAGAGTGCTCTTGGCCGACTTGAGGAGCGCGGCGAGCCCGGCGATGTGCGGGGCGGCCATCGACGTGCCCTGGTAGGGCTTGTAGGTCTCCGTCGACTGGGTGGTGGCGCCCGAGTTCAGCGTGGAGAGGATGCCGTTCTCGGGGGTGGTGACGGTGCCGGGCGTGTCGGTGGCGCGGCGGGTCTCGCCGCCGGGCGCGGCGACATCGACGATGCTTCCGTAGTTCGAGTAGAACGAACGGTTGCCCTCACGGCTGGTGGACGCCACATTGATGATGTTGGCGCAGTTCGCGGGGGTGAACCCGGAGGCGTTGGCGTTGCTGTTGCCCGCTGCGACGACCACCGTGGTGCCGCGCGAGACGGCGCCGTTGATGGCGTTCTGGTAGACGCTGGGGCAGGTGGAGCTGGCGCCGCCGAGGCTCATGTTGATGACCTTGGCGGGCGTCGGGTTCGCCGGGACGCCGGGGACGGTGCCACCGGACGCCCAGGTGATGGCGTCGGCGATGTCGGCCGATGAGCCGCCGCACTTGCCGAGCACACGCACGGGCTGGATCTTCGCGTTGTACGCGATGCCCGCAACGCCCTTGCTGTTGCCCGTCGTTGCGGCGATGGTGCCGGCGACGTGGGTGCCGTGCCAGGAGGAGTTGCTCGCCTTGGAGCCGGTGCCGCACTCGCCGTCCGTGGCGTTCCAGTCGCCCTCGTCCTTGGCGTCGCTGTCGCGGCCGTTGCCGTCGCGGGCGTCCGCGGCGGTGGAGATGAAGTCGTAGCCGGAGACGACATTCGACGCGAGGTCCGTGTGGGCCGCGTAGCCGGTGTCGATCACGGCGACGGTGACGCCGCTGCCGGTGGACTTGTCCCAGGCGCCGGGGACATTCATGCCGCCCGTGGCCTCGAACAGGTCCCACTGCTTGGTGTACTCGGTGTCGTTCGGGGTGACCGCCATCGCGTAGGCACGGATGTCGGGCTCCACGGACGCGACCGAGGAGTCGGCGCGGAAGGCGTCCATGACCTCGGCGACGTCCTTCTTGGACGTCTCGCCCCCGAGGTCGATCAGGGCGGCGCCGCCCGCGAGACGGCGCTCGAACGACAGGCTCTCGCCCGTCTTGGCGCCCTTGGCGGCGGCGTCGGTCTTCGCCGCCGCGTTGGAGCCCGCCTCGGCCGTCTTGGCCTTGTAGGTGACGATGACCTTCTCGACCGGTGCGGTCGGCAGCGAGGTCATCGCCTGGGCGGCCGGAGCCGGCTTCGGGGAGGGCGAGGGAGTGGCGGCGAGTGCTACGGACGACGTCGCGGCGACGGCGGCGATCGTCGCGCTCGCGGCCACGACGGATATGAGTCTCCGTCTGGAACCGTTCAAGGTGTTCCCTTTCCACTGACGGTGCGGAGCGCGGGCGGGCGGCGCAGGAGCCACGGTTCGCTGTGGGGGTGCGACCCGCGGTGCCCTTGGGCCGGGTGTTGCCCGTGCGCCGCCCGCCCGTGCGACGGCCCCTGGTCAAGGGCCGCCACCGGACGGAAACCCATGATTTACATGCACCTGACACTTAAGGGTCAGAAGATGAGATCCGCCGGTGCGGCAGACAGTAGGGAACGCGGAGATGAACTCGATACGGGGAAAACCCTTGTCACCCCCGGTGGGGGTGACGGGGAGGGACCGGGGCGAGGCGGGGGCGGTGCCCCCGGGCTGACGGCCCGTCGGGCCATATGGGGAGATAACGACACACTTCGCACGCGTGGCATGCGGCAGGTGTCGCGGCGCGCGGAACGGCGCAGTGTCAGTGGTGGCTGGCATGCTGAAGGCGACCGGCACATCTGTCATCCACCGCGCACACGCGGGAGGAGAATTGCGATGTTGACCAGCTGTTTTGGTTCATCCTCGGGCACGAGATGCTGCACGCGGCCCTGCGGCGCGGCGAGCGGTGCGGCGCGCGCGACCCGTTCCTGTTCAATGTCGCGGCCCACTATGTCGTCAACGGCTGGCGGTACGCGATGGCGTCGGCGCGATGCCCGAAGGGCTTCTGTACGACCAGGAGTTGCAGGACCTCTCGGTCGAGGAGGTCCACGACCGCATCGTCGGTGATCTGCGACAGCGGCGACGTCTGGCGACGCTGCGGGGCAAGGGCGCCGACCGCGCCAGGTCGACCACGCGGAGCAGTTTTCCGGCGCCGGTGGCGCTGCGGTGCAGAGCCCGGCCCGCTGCGGATTCCAGTGCGGTGCGCGGGTCTACGGGCAGTGGATGGAAACGTACGTGTGCGGAGTAGACGAGAGGCGCGAGGCGCGTGTGGTGACGAGGGTGACGTCGTACCCGGACCGTGCTGGGCCCTGGCCGAGTCCGGTGCAGGGGGCGACACCGCCGCGGGAGCCCGCCGTCATCACTGCCACGCGCATGACGGCCAGTATGGCGAGAGCGCGGGCACGGCCGCCCGAGGCGCGCGCCGGGAGTCCCGGCCCGCGATTCAGACGAAGTTGACGTCGGCGCGGTCCAGCAGAGGATCGTCGACCATCTGGAAGAGGGGCACGGCATAGTTGCCGAAGCCGTACCGGCCGCCGAAGTGCAGGCCGAGTACGCGGTGATCGGTGAGGTCGAAGACGGGGGAGCCGCTGTTGCCCCCGAGCGTGGAGCAGTCGTGCATCATCACGCTCTGTTCGGGCCGGAGTTCCGTGGTGGTGCCGGGCTGCAGACGTTTGACGTTGTAGATGTCCATGAAGATTCTGCGCATCGACTCCGGTTCGTTGCGACGGCCGTCGTACGCCGGATAGCCGATGCAGTACACCGGACGTCCGGGCAGATCCGCGGGCACGTCGGCGGCGACCGCGAGTGGGGTCGGCAGCGCGGTGCCACCCGCCGCGGGGGAGACGCGCAGCA
Source organism: Streptomyces sp. SLBN-118 (assembly GCF_006715635.1). NCBI lineage: Bacteria > Bacillati > Actinomycetota > Actinomycetes > Kitasatosporales > Streptomycetaceae > Streptomyces > Streptomyces sp. SLBN-118. The sequence continues at coordinate 764,421 of NZ_VFNP01000001.1, read as the reverse complement.
GAGCCATGTCGACGTCCTGATGGATGCCGATCACCTCGGTGATCTCGTACGCCGGTTCGCTGCTCGCCGGGAGCGCGCCGTACTCCTCCGCCACGTCGATCCGGGCGCTCATGCCCTGCTGGAACGTCCAGCCGGCGCCGTCACCGCGCGAGAACTCCGCCGCCACATGACGGTTCGTCATCACGACATCCGGGCCGACGAGGAAGGCCGTGCCGAGCCAGTCCAGGCTCGCGTGACCGGAGACCTCGACCCGGCCCACGCGCGCGATCGACTCGCGGATCGCGTCCCGATGGCCGTCCAGGACGGCCCAGTCGCCGCCCTGCGGGGCGAAGTCGTGGTTCTGGACGAGAATGGCGGGTCTGCCCTCCAGCAGGACGATCGCCTCCATGCCGAAGGACTCGTCGTCACTGATCTCGTCCTCGCGCCCCTCGGCCAGTTTGTCCAGACCGTTCGCGCCCGCGGACAGAACGCGGTCCCGTTCCTGCTGCGCGAACTGGGATATCTCTCCGGCGGCATGCTTTTCGGCGGGGAGTTCCTCCGAGGACTCGGGTACTTCCTGCCACAGCCCCTCCCGTACCCGCTGCGCGACGTCGCGCAGATCGGTGAAGACCTGCTCGGGACCGGTCGCCACCGGTGATCTGCTCCGGCTGCCCATCTCTCGCCCTCCTCAGTCGTGTTGTGCCTTCTCGATCTCGGCATGAATGCCGGGGCTGTTCGACTTCAGGTGGCGCATGATGATGTCCATCTGTGTGCCGACGTTGACGAACGCCGTCGTCCTGCCCTGGAACATCACGTCCTCCACGCGCCGTGTGCCCCGGTGAAGTGCCACCACCTTCCAGTCGTCGGTGAACACGGGCGATCCGGAGGATCCGCCGCGGGTGTCGGTGAAGTAGCGCACGTCGCTCCCGTCGGCCGCGTAGACGAGGTTGTTGCGCAGCGCGACCCGCTTGGGCGCTCCGCCCGGGTGCTGAATGATGTTGACGGCCACGACGTCGCCCTTGGCGAGGGCCAGCGGCTCCCTCGCCAGCTTCAGCGACGGCCGTGACGGCTCGGCGGTCAGCCGTACGATCGCGTAGTCGAGTTCCGGGTCGGTGGCGACGAGCTCGCTGACGGTGGCCTCCTCGGTCTCCACGTCGTCCGTGTCGTAGTCGAACCGCGCCCGCGCGTGCTGTGCCTGCAGGCGCAGGTCCTCGGTATCGGCCCGGGGACGTCCCGCCCCCGTGCCGGACCGGGCATTGACCACATGGTGGTTGGTGATGAGGAGGTCCGGGGCGATGAGCCATCCCGTGCCGGAGTGCGGGAATCCGTTGGGCTGAACCGGGGCCCCTCCCTGATAGGGGGGAACCTTGATACGCGCGACCGCCGTGCCCGCCAGGTCGCCGCCCCGCAGGAAGTCGAAGGGGACCGTGTCGTCGCGGTGGACGATCTCCTCCTTGATCTCCCGGATGTCCGAGCCGGGCATCCCCGCCATGATGTCCGGCTCTCCTCCCGCGCTGCGCGCCACATCGTCCAGGGTCCGCTGGAGGAGGGCGAGCGGTTCGGCTTCGGTCGTCTGGGCGATGGCGTTGCGGAGCCAGATCTCCAGCGGGACGGAACCGTCGACGAGCCGTTCGACCCGGTTCATCTCGTTGAGGTCCGAGTGCAGTTGCCGCCCTGGAGCCGGAAGCATCGGCAGCGTGCCCCGGTATTTGGGCATGATCCCGTCGAACAGCAGCGGCCGGACCATGGGGTCCGCGAGCCCGGTCTCCAGGGCGGCGTCGCGTACCTGGAGGATCTCGTGGGCCGTGAGGTAGCTGTTCATGACCGACCAGGCCGCGGGGGGCCGTTCCCTTCGCTCACGTTCTCCGGCTCCGCCGTGTGGGCCGTGGAGCTCGGCGTCGGAAGGCCGCTCGCGCCCACCCTCATGGCGGCGGCAACCCCGGCCGCGATCTCACCGCTTTCGTCGTCGACGGCCAGCAGCCGCTGGGCGAGTGGGTCGAGGGTGCCGCGGTCGCGTGCCAGGCGCAGGATTTCGGTTGTGCTGGAGGGGCCGGTTCCCGCGTGCGGGCCGGCCGGGTCCGCAGCATCGCGGAGGATGTCCATCAGCTCACCGAGCAGGCGTGGCTGACGGGCGGCCGCGCGGCGCATGGCCGTTCCAAGGGTCTCCAGCGCCTCGTCGTCCCCGGGCAGCCCCACGACGTCCAGCGCGTGTCCGAGGGCGTTGGGGTCCTGCGGGTAGATCTGTGAGGCGACGGCGCGTACGAGCGCGGGCTGGTCGGCGAGTACGGCGTCGGGCAACCGATGCAGCCTCTCGGCGAGTCTGCTGTCGGCTTCCGCATCGGGTTCGTCGGCGCCGGCGGCGAGCCGGGCCCGGGCCAGCAACGCGCCCATCGCTTCGAGATCCTGCCCGAGGTCGACCGCGATGTCCTCCGCCGCCCGCAGGTCGTCGCCCGCGCCTTCCACGTCGCCCGCCTCCTCCGCGAGGCGGGCGGACAGCAGGAGCAACTCCAGTTGTCTCTCGGCGCAACCCGCGCCCGCCGCGGCGGTGACGGCCTGCGACACCGTCCCCCGCGCCTGTGCCCCTTGTCCGAGTCTGTTCATCGTCTCGGCCAGCAGGGAGTGCAGGGGGCTGCACGCCGTCCAGGGCCTGCGTTCACCGAGCCGGACGAGCGCCGCCTCGGGGAAGCCCTGGGCCAGCAGGTCCTCGACCTCACGGGCGGCGATCCGCTCCCAGTCCTCCTGGTCGGCGCCCTCGAGGACATGGTCGGAGGCTCCGCCTCCGAGCTTTGCGGTGAGCAGGCCCGCGGCCCGGGGGGTCATGTCCTGCTGCGCCCCGATCAGGAACCGCTCGACGCCGGGCAGCCACCGTTCCTCCACCGATCGCGGGTTCTCGTCGAGGCGCAGGCGGTGATAGATCTCCTCGGCGCGTGCCTCCAGACCCTCGCGTGTGGCGTGGTACTCGACGGCACGCCGTTCGATCGTCCGCATCACGCCGGTGCGGTCACCGCCGGGCAGGCGCAGCATGATGGCGCGGACGTCGCCGCGGTGCCGTACGGCGCCGGGCCCGGCCGGTTCGACGAGGTCGAGGCGGGAGAGCTCGTCGAAGAGCACCTGGGCGTCGTCGAGGGTCTCCACGGGCAGCCCGCAGGGGTCGGCCAGGACGTCCTTGATGATCTCGGGAGTGATGATCCGGAGCACCAGGCCCGGATGGGCGACACGGCGTACGTCCTGGTTCGCGATGTGGTTGAGGATGCGGTCGTACAGGAGGCCCTGGATGAGCATGCGGTCGACGCGGCGGGTGAACTGCCGGCGCTGGGCCGGCATGCTGCTGAGCAGTTCGCCCATCGACTCGGCTTCGCCTCCGGCGAGGGTGACGGCCCGGGCGGCGAGCTTCAGGCTGAGCGGGTGGCCGCCGACACGGTCGGCCCACATCCCCGCCATCACGGGGTCCGTGACTCCGCAGGCCGTCAGAAGGCTGATGGCGGCGTCCCGGTCGAGTTCGTGGAGCTCGATGTCCTGCGGTGTCACGGTCCGTGCCGGATGGTCGACGGGAGCACGCCCGGAGACGACGACACGCAGCCCCGGATAGACGCTCTGGAACGTGACGCACATCCTCCACAGCCTGCCCATCACGGGTGAACCCCGGTACTGGGCTTCCTCGAACGAGTCGATGACAAGAACGAAGGGCGGGTTCTCCATGCCCGCCGCTTCCACCACCCGGACGAGGAGTTCCGCGGTACGCCGGATGAGGTCGGTGTCGCGCTCCGCGGCCCGGATCTGGAACTCGTGGGAGGAGCTGCGGCCCAGGACGGTTCTGGTGGTGGCGAGTTCGTGCAGCTGGGTCACCTGTTCCTGTCCCTCCCGCTGGCCGCGGGCCGTCTGCTGACATTCGTACGCCAGTGCCTCCAACTCGTCACGGTGAGCCGGGTACTGGATGCCGAGCTGCCGCGCGGCCTCGGCGATGAGCGTGACCGGTTCGTGGATCGAGAGCGTGGGCCGCTCGAAGTCGATGTACGCGAAGGGGAAGCTGAGCTCGCGTTCGTGGATGCTGTCGAGGAGGAACCTGGCGAGCAGGGTGCTCTTGCCCATGCCGCCGGGTCCATGGATGACCAGTGGGGGGACCGGCGTGGCGGGATCGGGCGAGGTGCCGATGTAGTCGCGGAGTTCGTCGAGTTCGCCGGTACGTCCCTGGAAGGGCGCCTGGACGAGACGTTCGAGAGGCTCCAGGAGTCTGGCGCGCTCCAGCGTGTGCTGGAGTTCACCGGCGTCCGGCAGCCCGGTCATGCCCGGCACGCAGGACAGCCACAGCACCGCCTGGAGCGTGTCGGCCAGTTCGGTTGCGTTCTCAGCGGCCGGCTGGTGCGACCTGCCCGACAGATAGGCCAGGCAGATGCGTTCCGGCCCGGGCGCCTGTGCGAACTGGTCGAGATTGCACTCCAGCGCGCGCCGGGCGGCCTCGGGACCGGAAAGGCCACGCAGCGCCTGATCCCGGGCATCGGCCTTGAGGGCCCAGACGGCTCGTGCCTTCATGCCCATGCCCATGGTGGTGCAGTCGTCGAGCAGTTCGAGGACCGCGCCGCCGGAGGCGTGGTCCTCGCCGGGCAGCCGGAGCAGCATGGGGTCGAAGCGAGTGAGCAGACAGGCGGCCTCCCGATAGGCGGCGCGGGAGTCCGGGACCGTCTCGGAGTCGCCCTCGCCGGCGCGGAGTTCCTGGCGCAGCAGGGCAGCGAAGATCTTTCCCGCCTCAGAGGCCCCGGTAGACACGGATCGCCCCCTCCGCCGCCGTGCAGACTCGTCTCATGTAGCTCTCGCTGCCGGTGCGCGTCTCCGCGGCCCGCAGTACCTCCTGGACGGCCACGTCCACGAGTTCGGTGATCGTGGCCTCGTCGGGCGGTCCGCCGCCGAGGAAGCCGGGAGGCGATTCGTGGAAGTACTGGTCGAAGAAGGTACGCAGATCGGCGGGTTCGGCAACCTTGGCCGTGTCCCAGCACATGCTTCCCCGCAGGTCGTAGGGGAGTTGGCGCATCGAGGGCCCGTAGCCGAGCAGTACCAGGCGGGGTGCCTGGTCGCCTCGTACGGCGGCGTGTTCGTAGATGGCGAGTGCCAGCTGACCGATGAAGTCCCACACATCGGAGCTGGGGTCGAGCTTGTCGCACTCGTCCAGGACCAGCCAGAAGCGGTCCTCGACAGCTGTCGCTCTGCCGACGACCCAGTGCACGGCGTCGTCGATCGACGGCAGTTGGTCGTTGAGCTCCGTGGGGTTCAGCGGTGAGACCCCCGAGCGGGGGTCGGAGACGAATTCGGCGAAACGGCGGACCACCTTGTCCGCGGTGGACGTGTGCGACAGGGTCACCCGGGCGGGACGGAATCCGTAGTGCTGACCGACATGGCGGATGAGCTTGTACGTGTACGACCGTCCGCTGTCCTCGTCGCCGTCGACCAGCAGGACGGATTTCTCGGGATCGTCGACGAACTGACGCAGTGTCTCGCGCAGGTTCCTGCGGTCGATGAAGACCTCGGTGCCGTTCTTGAGGACGCAGGTGCGGAAGTTGTCCTGCGAGGCGTGGACGCGGCAGTCCTCGCGCAGCCGGTCCTGGAATTCGAGAACCTTGGAAACCTCAGGCAGGACGCTGAGTCTGTCGACCGTGGCGACGACTTCGACGAGTTTGAGCTGGCCCTTGATGTCTTTGCGTGAAGCTTGAACCAGTGCGCGGGCATTTTCCGCGCTGACAGCGGTCAGAGGCAGGGCGGCGACGAATTCCGGGGCGAAACCATACTGGACGAGCTGAGTGTGGGGCTCGGTGGTGTCGAGCAGGTACTCCCGTACCCACATGGTGACGAGGTCCCATTCCGTGTCGGCCAACGGCATGTCACACCTGCCCAGCCGCCCCCTGGGGAGCATGAGAACGGCCATCTCCTAGTTGTCATGCTTCCACCCGGTTTGCACTCACGCAAGGTGGCTGAACATCCGCTGGAACGGCTCTCTCACCTTCGGATTTCCCAGATACTCGGAGATGCCGTGATGGTTCTTGCTGTCGTTGGTGACCAGCAGATCGGTCACCTTTTCAACCGGCGCGTACTCGGGCCTGAGCGTGTGGTCGAGAGCGACCAGATCACGCAGATCCGAGGCATTGCGCCAGGCCCGTACTCCGGACGGAACCGCGGGTGGTTTCGCCAGGTGGTCCTGCACCTCGGTGATCGCCAGCGGCGACCCCACGGTGACGAAGAGCTCGACGTCGCGCTCCTCGTCGGCCAGCACCTCATAGGCGACGATGGACCCGAGACTGTGCCCGACGACCGCCAGCGGGGCGCTGTCCAGGCCCTCCAGCATTCCTTTGACCACACCGCGGATCGCCGCTCCCGCACCACCGAAGAAATAGGCGTGGACGTCCTTGAAGGTGTGCTTGACGAGCATCCGGAACACCGCCTTGCGGGCGGGACCCGGCAACGGCATTGCTTCGAGGGGCAGTTGTGCGCCCTGCCCTGTCTCCTCCGTCTCGGCGAGTGTGTCTCCGAGGTACGTCATCTCAAGCAGCCAGTTGGTGAGCGCGTGCTTCACCCCGCCTGCACCGGGCACCGACTCCGGCGCGATCCCGCCCCCGTCGAACCGGGCTTCGTGGATGGTTCGCGCCACGAATTCCTCCGGCGCCTCGAACTCCTCCGGGGCGTATCTTCCCTCGGTCTCCACAGTCCCGCCGTCGACCGGTCCACCCTCCAGCGGGTCGGGCCGGTGGTCGGGCAGGGGTTTGTCGTAGCGAAGCGGAGCCCAGTACGCCATGCGTGAACAATCGCCCATGTCCCGGCCGAAAAGAGCCGTGTCCCACTGGGACTTGAGCAGTTCCGAGCGGACCTTGTTCCCATTGCCGTGGACGTAGATGACCCTGGGTTGCATTGAGCCTCCCGACAGGGCACGGACGCCGCCCACCGGGGCGTCGGTGATTTCAGTATTGGCCTGCCGTTGCGTGTCCGCCATTCGGGCGCCCGCTCGCCGGAAGAGGGTTCAGACACCGAAGGTGCACGGAACTCATCCAGACGACGCACGCCACCCAGGCACAAGGAGCACTTCTCATGTCCACTGGCCTCTCCCTCCACGTCGGACTCAACAAGGTCGACCCAGCGAAATACGGCGGCTGGGACGGCGAGCTCGTCGCATGCGAGAACGACGCCAACGACATGGCCCGCCTGGCCCGCGAAGCAGGCTTCGACGACACGGTTCTCCTCACCTCCGACGGCACCGTCGAAAACGTCACCGCGGAGCTGCGCAAGGCCGCCAAGACACTGAGGAGCGGGGACATCCTGATGTTCACGTACTCGGGTCACGGCGGTCAGGTCCCGAACGCTGTCGGCTCCGACGACGAGCTGGACGACTTCGACGAAACCCTCGTCCTCTTCGACCGCGAATTCCTGGACGACGAGCTCTACCGGGAGTTCAGCCGCTTCGACGACGGTGTGAGGATCCTCGCGCTCCTCGACTCCTGCCACAGCGGGACCGGTATCGAGGTACGGGAAGTCCTCAGCGCCGAGGCCATGCGGGAGCAGTTCCAGACCAGCGACCCCGACGAGATCGAGAACGCCTCACGGCTCATGCCGGTCGCCAAGCAGTTCGAGATCTACCAGCGGGACAAGGAGTTCTTCCAGGAGATCCAGCGCGCGCTGGGCACCCGCAACGGTGAGCAGGAAGTGAACGCCCTGCTCATCTCCGGCTGCCAGGACAACCAGCTCTCCTCCGACGGCCCGGTCAACGGCAAGTTCACCGGCACGCTGCTGGAGGTGTGGGACGGCGGGACGTTCCACGGCGGGTACCGTGCCTTCCACCGCGACATCGTGCGGAACATGCCGGCCACGCAGAGCCCGAATCTCTACGTGACCGGCCATCCCGGGGACGCGTTCCTGGAGCAGCGCCCCTTCACGGTCTAGAAGGCCGCTCGTCAGCCGCCGTCGGGCCAGGCACCGGCGAAGTCGATCTCCTCGGCCCACTCCGGGTGGTCGATGAGCGGATTGCGGTTGCCCTGTATCTCGGCTGTCGCCGCGTTGCGGTGCCGCTCGTACTCGCTGACCGCGTCAGCGGCGTGCCAGGACAGCAGAAGGTCCAGACGCTCGCGCTGGAGTTCGCGCCCTTCGTCCCCGATAAATCCGGGGTAGCGCAGCAGGAAGTACAGCGTCGCGCGGGCGACAGGCCCCTTGCCCGCCGACGGCTCGAACTTGAGCGGCTCGCGGCGCCCGCAGGAGTGCCGTACGACTTCCTCGCTGTCAGCGAAGTCGAAGTACGGAATGTTCCCGCGGAAGCTGTTGCATGCCGACTCGCAGGCGAAGAGATGATGGAGATCCCCGCGCATGGGCTCCTTCTTGGCGAACCAGGACTGGGGCACGACGTGCTCGCAGTTGAACGGCAGTGCCGCCTCCAGGGCGTCGAACTCGGCCTCCAGTGCTCCGGGGCCGGGCGCACTCTCGTGCAGGAGGAACTCCTGCCAGCGTCCGATCCGGGCCGCCTCCACCGCGGCGTCGGCCTCTATCAGCTCTTCGGGAGTGAAGTCCTTGCCCGAGTAGATGCTGCGCAACTGCTCGTCCGGGTGCAGGTCGACCCACGGGTAGAGCATGCGCATCGGCTTGTACGCGGGCCGGTGCTCATGGGTCGCCTCCAGCAGTTCGGCGAGCGCGCGGCGAAGGCCGGTGGGGCTGCCGGTGCGGATGTCCGCGTAATAGGCGTCCCGCGCGATACGGTCCGCGGCCGCGTCGTAGTAGGGACGAGTCCTGGCGGCCGCGAGGTTGACCCGTGCGGCGGCCAGGTCGTTGTCGGCGGGCGACTGACCGTCGATGTGACCGACGGCGATGCCCGGAAGGCCCGGAAGGCCCGGAAGACCTGCAAGGGCGGTGGCCGGAACGGGCGCCGGTGCCGGAGCCGCGGCCGTGGTGGCGGCCTGCGTCTGGAAGGTGGCGGGGTCCACGCTGATAGTGATGTTCAGCGGGACGCTCAGACGAACTGGCCCTGCGGGCACCGGCTGCTGCGCGGTCCCGTTCGCCACGGGGCCCGCGAGACTCTGGGGCCCGACGCCGTTCGTCCTGCCCGGCGGTGGCGACACCTCCACCGGGTGCAGTGCCGCACCGGCCGCGAATATCTCCTCGCGGAGCGCCGCGGCGGGGCCGGACATCGGGACCTGCCGGAGCGCGCCGAGGACGCGGCTGATCCGTACGCCCTCATTGGCCTTCCAGTCGAGCCGGTGCTCACCCATGCTCGGCTCCCAGACGGATCCGTCGACGGCAAGGGGCCTGCCGTGCTCGTCGGTGCGAGGAACACCGGCGTGATGCAGGGCCACGACCTCCCACTGGTCGTTGAAGACCGGAGACCCGGACGAGCCGGGGGCCGTGTCGGTCTCGTAGTGCACGAACTTCTCCAGCAGGTCCACCACGGTGTTCTCGCGCAGCGCGAGCTGTTTGGGCTCGCCGTTGGGGTGCTGGATGATGTTGACGACCTCGCCGAGTATGACCTTGCCCTCGGCTTCCCGCAGGGGCAGCCGGCCGAACGGCGTGAGCGGCTGTCCGTCCTGGGAGCGCTGTGCCACGGCGACCACGCTGAAGTCGAGGTCCCGGTCCGTGACGAAGAAGGTCTGCGGCTCCAGCCGGAACACCACGGGCAGGAGTGGCTGTCCGTCCAGCCCGGCCTGGAAGTTGAATTCGATGACTCCGTTGCTCGCTTCGTCCGCGGTGCGCAGCACATGATTGTTCGTCATCAGGAGCGTCGGGGAGATGAGGAATCCGGTGCCGTGATGGCCCCCGCCGCCTGCCCGGACGGTCACGCGCCCGATCGAGCGCGCCGCTATGAAGCCCGTTTCCAGGAAACCGACTTCGATGAGGTCATTGCGCCCCATAAGGCGTTCGAGACCCAGTACATCGGCGCCGAAGGAGTCCGGGGCCAGCTCCAGACTGCTGCCCGTGGTGGCAGCCGTCGGTGTCTGTTCAATCGCTGTCGCCAGCGCCAGGTCGGCGCCGAGGCGGGCCAGCCTCTTCTCCACGCGCTCCGGGGCGTCGGTGTGAAGGATGCCGCGCCGGTCGAGGACGCGCAGGTTACGCGCACGCTCCGCCGCACGCATCTCGTAGCGCTCGTGGGCCTGCTTTATTTGTGAGAGATATTCTGTTTCGGCATGCGACAACTGCTGCACTGTCATATCGGCCCGCCTCCCGGCCTTGCCCGAACATGGGTTTGCTGCCTGTCGCCCCTTCTCCATTATGGACACGGATTGTCGATCGGTGCTCACTCGAACGGATCAGTGGTTGGCCCTTCAATACTGGACCGCTGGATTATTGCGGATTTGAATTGCCGTGCCCGGACCAGAACTTCCCCGGATCAGAGCTTCCCGACCGGAAATTGCCCGGAGCACAATCCGTCGAGCACCCAATGGCCCGGCTCCTATGCTCGAAATTGGGAACCCCAGTCGAAAGAGAAACGATCGAGCGGCATTCAGCCGAGAAGAAGTCATGTGCACCTACCGGACCTAATCACGCGGTTGCCCATCCCGCCCGCGCGCAGGAACTCGCTGCCGTCACCTCGCCGTTCACGTCGCCTCCGGACAGCAGCAGGCGGCCCGGCTCTCCCGCGAAGGGAGGACCGGGCCGCACTCCGGTCGTGCCGGCGGTGTTCGCCGGCGACGACCGTCCCCCGTCTCAGCGGTAGTAGTAGGCCTTCGCCTCGACCGTGTGCGCCTTGCCCTTCAGGTAGATGCGCATGTAGTACGACGTCCCGGACGACGCGTTCGCCTTCACCGTCATCCAGCCGCCGTTGCAGTACCCCCAGCCGCCCTTCTTGACGACCTTCTTGTCGCGCGTCCGCACAACGTCGATCTTGTACTTGGTGCCGTCACCGCCGTTCCAGCAGCGCGCGTTGACGCCGAGCGTGCCGCTGCGCGGGACGAAGTCGGGCGTGGCCCAGTACGTGGTGGGCTTGTGGCTCTTCGGCCCCCAGATCAGGTGCCAGCCGGCCTTGGAGGCGGAGGCTCCGGTCTGCGAAGCGGTGGTGCCCGGCGTGCTGTGCGCCGCCGGCGCCGCCAGGGCGGCCGGAGCGGCCATCGCGAGCCCGGTGCCCAGCGCCACCGTGGCCGTCGCCAGGGCGAGGCTCTTTCGTGCTGTCATCGTGCTGGGGAGATGGTCGAGCGCGTACGGTCCGGGGGCGTGTGGCTCGACCTGCGGATCGAGGGCACGGCCCGCCCCCTTGCGCCCGGCGTCGACCTGTGCGCGTACCGCGTGGTACAGGAGGCGCTGACCAACGTACTGAAGCATGCGCCCGGAGCCCGCGCGAGCGTGGAACTGCGCTATGAGCCACGCCAGTTGGAGGTGACCGTCACGGACGACGGACAGGGGGTGATTCCGGACAAGGTTCGGCCCGGCGGCGGGCACGGGTTGATCGGCATGCGTGAGCGGGCCAAGCTCTACGGCGGGCGGGTCGACATCGGCCCGCGGAGCGAGGGAGGTTTCGCGGTGCGACTGACCCTGCCGACCTCCACGCAGGCCGTACGCGAGGGAGACGACACGTCGGGATGACCAGGGTGCTCGTCGTCGACGACCAGTTCCTGATCCGCGCCGGACTGGTGGGGCTGCTGCGCGCGGCACCCGGCTTCGAGGTGGTCGGGGAGGCGGGCGACGGCGAGGAGGCCGTCGCGCTGGCCGCACAGACCCGTCCCGACGTCATCCTGATGGATATCCGGATGCCCGGCATGAGCGGCATCGCGGCCACCGAGAAGATCCTCGCCGAGGCGCCGGACCCGCTGCCCCGCGTTCTGGTGCTCACCACCTTCGACCTGGACGAGTATGTCTACGGCGCGCTGCGTGCCGGTGCCTGCGGCTTTCTGCTCAAGGACTCGGGGCCGGAACGGCTGCTCGCCGCGGTGGCGGCGGTCCGCGGGGGAGATGCGCTCTTCGCGCCCAGCGTCACCCGCCGGCTGGTCGAGGCGTTCGCCCGACAGGCCGGCAGTGCCGAGAGTACGGACGCCTCGCCGCCCGATCTGGGGGCGTTGACCTCGCGCGAGGTGGAGGTGCTGAGGCTGACCGCCAGGGGCCTGTCCAATCTGGAGATCGCCGGCGAGCTGTTCATCAGCGAGGCGACGGTCAAGACACACCTCAACCGCACGATGAGCAAACTGGATCTGGGCAGCAGGGCGCAGGCCGTGGTGGTGGCGTACGAGACGGGCCTGGTCACTCCGGGCGGCGCGGGCTGACCGGGGCGGGCTCAAGCGGACGGGGCGCCGCCGCGTACGCAGGCAGCGTGAACCATCGTGGCACCGCCCGGCGCATCGCCTCGGGGCCCTGTACCTCGAGCGCGCCCGTGCGCAGAGCGTCGGACCAGCTCAGATCGCCGCGCCAGACCTCGATCACGCGGCGCAGGCCCGCGGTCACCGTCACCGCCACTGTGAAGCCGGGGTCCGCGTCGCAGACGTCCGCACCGGCGGCGGTGATCACCAGCCACCAGCGGCGGTTGCGCGCGGGCACGTCCGGGAACTGGAACTGGACCACCGTCCGCCCCTCCGGGACGGCTTCGGCGTCGACGCGGCGATGCATGTCCCACAGCAAGAGCTTCGGGTCGAGATCCTCGTCGCCGAGTTCTCCGATCCATCGGACACCCCAGACGCTGAGCGCCTCCACCACAGGCCGTAGCTCGTCGCCGGCCGGTGTCAGGACGTACCGCACCTCTGTGCCCTCGGTCCGCCTCTCGACGATTCCGGCGCGTACCAGCTGCTGCAGCCTCTTGGACAGCAGCGTGGGGGACATCCGCGGGACGCCGCGGCGCAGCTCGTTGAAATGCTCGCTCCCGGTCACCAGCTCCCGGACGATCAGCAGCGTCCAGCGCTCGTCGAGCAGCTCCATCGCCTTCGCGACGGGGCAGAACTGGTAGTACGAGGACCCCATGTCTTGCAGGTTAGGTCCCGTCCACCGGCACGACCAGTCCGGCGGACACCCCGGCCCTGCGGGGCCCGGCCGGTGGGGATCTGCGTGCTCCCCGCGGTACAGATCTCGTACTAGGACGGGAGGGCGCCCCTTCCTACTGTCGAACTCATGGCACATCCGAAAATTTCCGGCCTCTGCCGGAGAGACCCCAGAGGAGACCAGCCATGAGCAAGATCATCGACGCCGTCGAGGCCGACCGTGCCCTCAAGGCCAGGCACCGGGGGATGTGGGCGCTGGGCGACTACCCTGCCGTGGCTGCCGACGTCGTCTCGGAGCTGGGTGCGGTCCTGGCGGACGCGTGCGACATACGGGACGGAGAGCGAGTGCTGGACATCGCGGCCGGGTCGGGCAACGCCGCGATCCTCGCAGCGCTCGCCGGTGCGAACGTGGTGGCGTGCGATCTCACCCCGGAGCTGCTGGAAGCAGGGCGTCGCGTGGCTGAGGAGCGCGGCGTGGAACTTGAGTGGCGCGAGGCCGACGCTGAGGCGCTGCCCTTCGCCGAGGCCTCGTTCGACACGGTGATGTCCTGCGTAGGGATCATGTTCGCCCCGCATCACCAGGTCAGCGCCGACGAACTGATCCGTGTGTGCCGCCCCGGCGGCACCGTCGGTCTGATCAACTGGACGCCTGAGGGCTTCATCGGCCAGATGTTCACGACGATGAAGCCGTACGCGCCCGCGCTCCCGCCCGGCGCGCAGCCCGCACCACTGTGGGGAAGCGAAGAGCATGTCCGTGCACTCTTTGCCGACCGGGTGACCGATGTCGTCGCTCAGCGCCGGACCGTGCGGATCGACCTCTTCGAGAAGCCCGAGGACTTCCGCGAGTACTTCAAGACCCACTACGGCCCGACCATCGCCGTGTACCGGAGCATCGCCGGCGACCCCGACCGGGTCGCCGCGCTCGACCGGGATCTCGACGAGCTCGCCAGGCGGCACGACCAGGGCACGGGAACCACGGTGATGGACTGGGAGTATCTGCTCCTCACCGCCCGCAGGCGCGGCTGACACGAGGTCCCGTCCAGTCGATCACACAGGCCTCATGGCCGTCGAGAAAGCCGGACCGAGAAACAGGCCCCTCCTTCGGGGCCGTGCCCCTGAGCGGTCACCGAACCGCCGAGGCGCTGGGCCAGCCGGTGCACGATGGCCAGGCCCAGGCCCGTTCCGGAGGGCCGGATCCCCTGGTAGCGGGCGTGCAGGGCGCCCCGGAGGTCGGCGAGTTCGCGCGGCCCGCCCTGCTCGGCGCGCAGGCCGCGCCCGCCCTCGGCGAGGCGCCGTGCCGTGGTCGCCGCCGTGGTCAGCGGCCGCGACAGGCGACGGGCCAGCAGCAGGCCGCCGAGCGCGGCACCTGCCAGACCCACCGCGAGCGGCAGGATCAGCGCCCCGCGCACACGGGAGATGCTGTCGCCCACGACGGTGTAGGGCTGGGTGAGGACGACGGCGGTGTGCCCGTCCCCCGGGCGGCCCTCCACCAGGACCTGTTCGCCGTCGAGTCGCCCCTCGGTGGATACGGACTCGCCGTCGAGCAGGGCTGCACGGGTCCGGGCGGCCACGGCCGCGGCGGCAGGCCCCGCCGCCTCCCCGGCGGGCCCGACGACCGCCAGCCGGACCCCGTTCGATCCGGCAAGCCGCTGTTCGCGGTCGAGCAGCAGCTGGGAGAAGACGGGAGTACGGCTCAACACCTCTGCCTGACGCCCCAGTTGGTCGCGCTGCCGTGCCTCGGCGCCGTCCCGGATCATGTACCAGGCGACCGCGCCCGTCAGCACGACGGCGAGAAGGGCGACCGCGGTGGTCACCAGGGTGATGCTGCGGGCGACGGGTCCCGGCCGGCTTCCTCTCAGTCCTGAGCGTGCCGCTCGCCTCGATACGCGTCGGCCACATCGACGCGGGTGCCAGCCCCGGCGGCTACACCGAACGCCAGGCGTACGACCTGGTCTCGGACGGGTTCGGGCCCGGCACGAACGGTCCGCTCACCGTCGTCGTCGCACCGGCCCGGGGCGCTACGGACACGGACCGGGTCGCGGCCGACGTACGCGCCTTGCTGGAGCGGACTCCCGGCGTCGTCTCCGTCACCCGGCCCGCATATACGCCGGACCGGGCCCTGCTCACGGCCACCGTCGTCCCTCAGCACGGCCCGCAGGACACGTCGACCACCCAACTCGTCCACAGGCTCGAGGACGAGGTGCTGCCAAGGACCTGGACGGCACCGGCGCGCGGGCGTACGTCACCGGCACCACCGCCGTCCACGTGGCCTTCCGCGATGTCGTGGTGGAGCGGCTGCCGTGGATCGTCGCGGTCGTCGTCGGTGCCGCGTTCCTGCTGTTGCTCTGCGTGTTCCGCAGCCTGCTCGTCGCCGTGAAGGCGGCCCTGCTGAACCTGCTGTCGATCAGCGCGGCCTACGGGGTCCTGGTCGCCGTCTTCCAATGGGGCTGGGGCGGGCGGCTGTTCGGCGTCACGGAATCCGTGCCCGTCGAGTCGTACGTCCCCATGATGATGTTCGCCATCGTCTTCGGGCTCTCCATGGACTACGAGGTCTTCCTGCTCGCACGGATCCGCGAGGCATGGCTGGAGACCGGCGACAACCATGACAGCGTGGCCGGCGGACTGGCCGCCACCGCCCGCGTCATCAGCTGCGCGGCGATCGTCATGACCAGTGTGTTCCTCGCCTTCCTGCTCTCCACCCAGGTGGTGATCAAGATGCTCGCGCTCGGGCTCGGTGTGAGCGTGGTGATCGACGCGACGGTGGTCCGGCTGCTGCTGGTGCCCGCCACCATGTACCTGTTCGGCCGGGCCAACTGGTGGCTGCCACGGTGGCTGGACCGGCTGCTGCCTCGCCTGGATCCGGAGGGGACGACGGCACGGTCCGGGCAGGGGGCGGGCGCATGAGGCGCCGGACATGGATCGCCCTGGCCGTGGCCGGAGTTCTCGTCGCGGTGCCGGTGTGCGGCGAACTCCTCGCACGGTCCGTCCTTGAGGGCCGCATCGAGGCGGCGGCGGCCCGGGCTCTGGACGGAGAGGTCGACATCGACCTCGCGTCCAGACCCGCGCTCCTCCAACTCGGCGACAGGCACCTGCCGTTCGTCGAGCTGGACGGCGACCATGTACGACTCGGCCGGGTACCGGACGCCGAAGTCCACGCGCGCCTGGACGACGTACGTTTCGCCGGTGGCGCTCCGGACGGCGCCACCGTGGGCTCTGCCCGCGCGACGGTGGTGATCCCGGTGAGCGCGGTCGCGCAGATGGCGGGAGACCTCGGCGGAATGCCGGTCACGGAGGTACGGACGGATCCCGGAACGGACACGCTCACCCTTGTCGTCGGCCGCGCGGGAATCGGCAGCCTGACGCTTCGGCCCCGGATCCGGGACGGCCGCGTCGAGATGACGGTCGCGTCGGCGGCCATCATGGGCAGGCCCGCCCCCGACCGGATGACCGACCGCATCGGCGACTCCCTCGCCCGCCGGGACGAGGGCCGCGACTACCCGCTGGGCCTCGAAGCGACGTCCCTCGAGGTCCGGGCGGACGGAATCCAGGTGCACCTGACGGCGGGCAGCCCGTCCGTACTGCCGCCGCGTGAGGGACCGCAGTGACAGAGCAGGGCTTGTCAATGGATTCGCGCCGTCCTTCGCGGGGAGGCCGGGCGGGACGACCGCCGGGAGCCACTGGCCCGGACACGGCTGTCTCCTCTCGCATCACGGGGCGGCGGCCGACGCCGTGCTGGTGGCGAAGGCGACCAGGTCGGCGATGACGCGTTCGGGCTGTTCCCAGTGGACGACATGGCCCACGCCCTCGTAGGTGAGCAGACGCGAGCCGTGGATGGCGTCGAGGATGGTCTGCTGGTCGCCGCGCGGCAGGAAAGCGTCCTGGTCGCCCCAGACGACGAGCGTCGGCACCAGCATGCCCCCGAGTGTGGCCCGGAGATCGGCTTCGAGCAGCCCGCGCATCGTCTCTTTCCAGACGTGGGCCGGGACTTTCAGGCTCTCCTCAATCATGGTCTCGAGGAAGCCCCTGGCCACCGGCCGGGCCATCATGCCGGACATCAGGTCCTCGACGAACGCCCGCGGGACGGGATCGCAGAGCCCTTCGATCTTCTCCTGCAGAGCGGTCGCCGCGGGCTTGTCCGCGAGCGTGCCGGGGACGCCGAGCAGCACCAGCCCGGCAACGCGGTCGGGATGGCTGCCGGCCACGATGCGGGCGGGCACGCCGCCGCTGGAGGCCCCGACGAGGATGGCGCGGTCGATGCCGGCCGCGTCGAGGAAGGCCACGAGATCGGAGGCGAAGTCCTCGGGCCGGTAGCCGTCGGCGGGACGGTCGGCGTCCCCGTGGCCGCGCTGAGTGGGCGCGTAGCCGTGCAGGGATGCCGGGAGCCTCCTCAGGAGAGGTTCGAAGGACCACCAGGAGTCGGCGATGGCGTGGACGAAGACGACGGGAGTGCCACGGGGGTAGCCCGCCTCGGCGTAAGGGAGCGTGAGCCCTTCCCGCAGAGGCGCGGCCTTGACGGAGATGGTGGTCATGGCGGCCTTCCTCGCCGCGTCCGGTCGCCCCTGTCCGCGAGCCCGGGGGAGCCGAGCGACGATCATTCCGATCGTACCGACGAGCGGCCCCTCCTGCCGGATGGCGAAAGAACCTCGCGCGGCACAGGGCCCCGACCGCCGGTCCTACTCGGCGATCTCCGTCCGTTCCCACCAGTCGTAGACGGGCAGCCGTCCCTCGGGCGTTTCCTGATGCCGCGACGTGACCTTGAAGTGCTCGTATCCGCCGCGGTGCGGGATCTTCAGCTCTTGTCCGGGAGGTGTGATCGGGACGATCCGCTCCGGCAGATCGTCCGGGCCGCCCTCGAGGACTGCCTTGGTAGCCATAAGGCCAGTCTTCCTACCGGAGCGACCCCTCGCACCTCGGCTGGAGTGGGCGCTCGGCCGCTCGGGCGAAGGGCACGAATGTCCCCGCTGGTGCTGTGACCGGATAAGTTCACTGGCTCGCAACGCCCGGCACGGTACCTCGCTGCGTTGTCGCATCACCCGAGTACCCCAGTACAAGGGCGATCCTCCGCCTTGCGATGCACTACACCGGACGCCGCGAGCTTCCCGGCAAACCTGTCCGGTCACAGCACTAGGCGGGAAGGATGCCGGTGTCGGCGAGGATCTGTTCCGCCGATGTGCAGTTGCCGTCCTGTATGGCCATGGTCATCGCGGCGTGCGCGGCATCCGCGTCTGCCTCGAGTGGGATCACCAGGAAGGAGAAATGATCCTGAGGTCCCCGAGTGATGAGCATTGTGTGGTCGTCGACCGCGGACCAGTCGATACGGACCATGCGGTCATCGATGACCAGGTGGCCCGGAGCGCGGTCCCAGGCGCTTGCGTCCAAGCCGACGCGTGCGATGGGGCCCACCTGGGCGATGAGGGCGGTGATCAGGCCCGGCAACTGAGCCCCGATGTCGCGGGAGCGTGGCCACCAGGCTCCGTCGAACAGCCCCACACGGCTGGAGGTGGTCTCCATCCTCAGCACAGCCGCACCGGGAACCATCGGCTGATCGCTCGTGTCCGCGAGGAGCAGGAGATGAGTCGTCGGAGTGCTGAAGTCGGAAGTCATGAGCGACGGCGGGGCCAGAGCCGCCCCACGGCACCGGAAGCGTGATTCACGAGCGTGCCCAGGGCGATCATCGCCATGAGTACGAGCACGGTGAGGATGGTCCCCATGATCCTTACACCCCCTCCGTCGGCTCCGGTACGTGAGCGCTCACCGCTCGCCCAGCGGAAGATGAGCTCACGCGGCGCACTTCGTGGCCGCCCTCGGAGTCCCAGACCCTCTCCCGGTTCGAGTCCCAGTCGGCCTCGGCCGCCATCCGGAAGAACTCGGCCTCTTGGATCAGGCCGCTCGCAGTGAGACAGCGCGACGGATCGGTCGCTGTAGCCATCAGACGGGCAGCCGTGGCGGCGCTGGTCTCCGGTGGGATGACCAGCAAGTCCCAGCGGCCGGACGTGTAGGAGAGCAGCAGCAGCTTGTGGGGATCCTGCTCGGCCTTGAACCAACCGACATGCACCACATGCCCGGCGACGGGCAGCTTCCGTGGGATGACCGGCCAGAACGTGGGGTTCACGGTGACGCGGGTGATCCGCCCCCACAGCGGGTCCAGTACGGCCGTCAGTGCGGGAAGTTCCGCACTCAGATCGCGGGAGCGGGGCCACCAGGCACCGTCGATCAGGGCCGGAGCGGTGCCGGCCGGCGCCAGCATGAGTCGGAGCGGCAACGAAGAAGAGGTCCGGTCTTCGACCGCGGGCGTAGGGAAAATGGTCGCGGTCATGACACGGAACCTGCCCCCGGGCCGGTCTGCACCGGCCCGGTGTCGTGAATCGCCGAAAACGACACGAGCGTGGGAGCTGGTGCACGAAGTGTCCTCGGTATCTCCAGGGTACTCCTGGCCGGTACCCACCGGACCCATGCGGAACGCCGGGCTGAACGGCTTGCGGGAGCCGGCCAACGGCCCCGGCGTATACACACCGGGGCCGCCCTTCCGGGCGGTTGCACGTGAGAGTGCACCAACCCAAATCCCGATTTTACTCCCGCTGGTGCTGCAATTCCGGCCCTGGGGCGCGGGCCGATGCCGCGACAGCCGCGCTCTTCCTCCTCGGCCTCCATGCGTCGGATGTTCCAGGTCCTCGATCGCAGCGTGCGTCTCGTTGTCCTGCGTCCTCAGCGGCCCGCCGCGGTAGGCGAGCGGCCCGTCCGCGGGATCGATCCGCCGCAGTGCGGCGACGAACCGCGCCAGATCCAGTGCGAGGGCCGCTGGGTCGGCAAGGTCGCCGACGGTCGGGTTCTCGCCGTCGAGCCAGCTGTACACCGACCAGTTCCAGGGGTACCCCTCGGCTGGCACTCCCCTCCCCGGAACGACGGGAATGTCCACCGGAAGTACCGGAGCAAGCCGTGGCAGCCACCGGTACTCCTTCTTCCCTTCGTCGACGCCCGACGCGATGCGGGGGAGTCGCACAGCCATGTCGTCCCCCAGCCGAAAGACCGCGTTGACGGTCCCGGCCGAGGGGAACGGCTCGACGGGCAGGTTCGCCCACTGCGTGAACTGGGTCGCGAGCAGCCGCCGGACGAGAGAACCGTCGATGTCCGCCTCGTCGGCAGGCATCCTGCCCGCGCACACGAAGGCCTCCGGGAGTGGGTGAGACCGTTGCGATTCGGGCCGGGGTTCATCCGAACGTTTCGGGACGCGGAAGATCAACTCATTTGCGGGTGGGCGGGGTTGTGGACCGGCCGACGGCTTCGGCCGCGGTCGCCTACATCCAGGTGTCGGGGCCCGGGTTGCCGTCCTCCGCGAGGGTGGCGAGCCGGTCGGTGTAGTGGATCCAGCCGTCCTTGTGGGCCGCGCGGGCCTGGGGGGAGGGGAGATCGCGGTGGACCAGGCGGAGCAGCGTGCCCTCGGCGTCGGGTTCGAGGGTGATTTCGACGGTTGTCGAGCCGGGCGGGACACCGAGGTCGCTGTCCAGCCAGCCCCAGGTGAAGACGATGCGTTTGGGCGGGTCGATCTCGACGAAGTGGCCCTCGGCGATGTTCTGGCCGGTGACGGTGGTGCGGTAGGCGCCGCCGGGCCGGAAGCTGAACTCGCCGTCCTGGCCCATCCAGGACAGCCATTTGTTCCGGTCGGTGAAGAAGGAGAAGACGGTCTCGGGCCGGGCGTCGATGCGCCGTTCCAGGGTGACCAGGTCGGTGCTCACGGGCTTGCCTCCTCGGACTTCTCGGCGCGTTCAGCCGCTTCGGCCAGTTCGGTGAGGGCGTCCAGCTTGGTGGCCCACATCGACTGCAGGTAGTCGGCCAGCGGGCCCATGCCCTTGCGGTCGGCCCGGTAGTAGCGCTTTCTGCCGTCCTGGCGCAGCGTAACCAGGCCCGAGTCCCTGAGCACCTTGAGGTGCTGGGAGACCGCGCCGAAGGTGACGTCGAACCGCTCGGCGATCTCGCCCGCGGACAGCTCGGCATCCCAGACCAGGCGAAGAATCTCGCGCCGTCTGGGCTCGGCGACCGCCCGTACCGCATCCATGACCTTCATTTTAGCCACCGCTTCAGCTTGCCATCGGGGCGACATCATTTTAGTCTCGACTAAAGCAATCGAACGGGGCACCTCTCATGGCGGACATCGCGATGCAGCTGCACATCGAGGCCGACGCGGACACCGTGTACGCGGCGATCTCGACCACCGAAGGCATTACAGAGCTGGTTCACCACGACCGCCACCGCCGACCAGGGCGTGGACGGCCTGCACGAGCTGGCGTTCCCGGGCGTGCCGGAGCCCTGGCGGCTGCGCGTCGTCGAGACGGAGCCCGGCAAGCGGCTCGTCCTGGCGGGGGAGAACGGACCCTGGACCGGCACGGCGCAGACCTACGAGGTCCTGGCCCGCCCGAAAGGGACGTCACCCTGCGCTTCACCCACAGCGGCTTCCCGGCCGTCGACGACGCCTACCGGGACTTCACCTACGGCTGGGCGACGAAGTTCCTCCAGCTCAAGGCGTACGCCGAGACCGGCAAGCCCGCGCCCTTCTTCACCGCCTGACCGCTGACCACCCGGCCCTCCCGGGCCGCCTAACAACTTACGGAGAGATCCATGAACACCCAGCAGCACACACTGCCCACCGCCATCCGGGAATGCGCCGACGCGGTCTCCGCCACGGCCACCGGCATCCGCGGCGACCAGCTCGGCGAACGCACCCCGTGCGAGAAGTTCACCGTCGCCGAGCTCCTCGACCACCTGGGCAGAACCTTGATCTCCTCCGAACGCGCCGCCCGCAAGGAGCCTCACCCCGCTGAGGCTGCCGCGGCCGCCGCGTTGGGCATGTCCCCCGCCTCGGTCGCCGACTCGGCGGACAGGGTCGCGGCGGCCTGGGGCGACCCCGGGGCGTACGAGGGCACCACCGAGTTCGGCCCCGGTGAGATGCCGGCCGGCTTCGCCGCCACGATCACCCTTGAGGAACTCGCCCTGCACGGCTGGGACCTGGCCATGGCCACCGGACGGACCTTCGCGATCAGCGAGGAAGCCGGGCAGGCCACGCTCGGCGCGGTCGAACAGATAGCGGAGCAGGGCCGTACCAACGGCGCATTCGGCCCGCCCGTCTCCGTGCCCGCCGACGCACCCGCCTTCCACCGTGCACTCGGTGCCAGCGGAAGGAATCCTGAGTGGGCCCGCTGACCGCCCGGCGGGACCCGCCCGGCAAGGAGGTCGAGGCAGCGGCATGACGATCGACGAGGCAGCGGAGCGGGTGATCCCGCTCCCGCCCGACCAGATGGCGGGCTACGCGATGGACTGGCGCCACGATCCCGAGTGGACCCAGGGCATCCGCACGGCGCGGACCGCAGAGCCCGGGCTCGGGGCTCGGCCTCACCCTGGTCGCGCAGCAGACGGCGCTGCACCGGGGTCAGGTAAGGGTCCAGGACCCGCCCGGGGCGGAGGCGCCCGCTTCGAGGTTCGCCTCCCCGTGCTGGGCGAGAGCGCACCGTCCCTGCCCGCCGATCGGGACCGGCTGATCGCAACGGCCCGGCACCCACAAGGTTTCCACAAAGTCGGCCCCTAACTTCTGGCTGCGCGCAGGCACATGGGCCCCGCGCCCCCTTCCAGGAGGTACGTCATGAGGACCGCCAAAACCGCTGCCGTGGCTCTCACCGCCGCGGCCGCCCTGCTCACCGCGACCGGCGCAGCCGCAGCCGACGCGGGAACACCCGGTACGGCGACACCCTCGCCGGCCGCCGAACCGACCGGCGACGGCGCGCAGGCACTGTGCAAGCGGGTGCCGAAGATCGAGAAGCGCCTGGCGCGAGCCCTGACCCGCCTGGGCGGGGACGCGACACAGCACGGGTCCATCAGCAGGCTGGAGCAGCGGGCCGAGAACGCCAGGAAGGCCGGCCACACCGAGATCGAGACCTACCTCAACGACAAGCTCACCTTCCGGCGCTCACTCGTCCCCACTCTGGAGAAGCGGCAGAAGGACCTGGCCGCGGTGAAGACCTGGTGCGGGGCGCACAACAACGGGAGCGGGAAGTGACAGTCCGCCGGGGTGCCGGAAGGGCGTTGGCATCCGCGCTCGTCGTCCTCACCGTTCTCGGCGGCGTCGCCGGGTGCGAAGGGGGCGGCGAAGAGAAGGGCGGCGGGAGGAGCGACGGCTCGGCCACCACCAGCCCGCCGGATCTCACCGAGATGCGGAAAGTGGTGGACGCGGCCGAATCGGCGGCGGCCGCGGCGGAATCGGCGGCTGGCGAGGACGACTGAGCCTCGCCGTTCGTGTCCGGTCGGCGGCTCGCTGAACTCGTCCCAAGCGGGCCGTAGATGTCAGTGCCGTTGGGCATTCTGCTCCGCATGATCCCTCTGACCCTGACAGACATCACGGCGGCGCTGCGAGCCGGCTGGGCGCGTGACACTTGCTCCCCGGACGATCTCGAGCGCGCCGACTGGACCACGGACAACCCCGCCTGGGGCCACTGCGACATCACCGCTCTTGTCGTGAACGACATCCTCGGCGGCGACCTCGTGGTCAGCGAGGTGCACTTGGGCGGTGAGCAGCACGGCTACCACTGGTGGAACCGGCTGCCCAGCGGGATCGAGATCGACCTCACCCGCGAGCAGTTCCGCGGCGGCCAGAGGGTGACCGGGGGGCGAGTCGTCACACGGCCCCCGGGCCGGTTGCCGCGGCGCTGGGAGGAGTACCAGCTGCTGCGTCGGCGTGTGATGGCAAGGCTCTCCCCGTTGTAGCGCTTCGTATCGGTCGTGCACAGCTTGGTGATTGATGCATTGACGTCGTTCTCCCGCACTGGTTGAGTGGCTCATCCACTGAGCCACCCAATCACGCTGGAGGAACCCACGTGGAGGCGCTGCCCCGCGAGACCATCGTCGATGTCCTGGAGACACGGCTGCGCGAGGACATCCTCGCCGGTCGCCGTCCGGCCGGCAGCTATCTGCCTCCGGAGCGACAGCTCGCCGACGGGTACGGCGTCACCCGTACCACCCTCAAGCACGCGTTCGGGCGCCTCGTGCAGGCCGGGCTCCTGGAGACACGGCACGGTGTGGGCACCCGCGTGCGGGACTACGCGCGGCTCGGCGGGGCCGATCTGCTCCCCATGCTCGTGAGGCACAGTCCGGACTGGATCGGCGAGGTCTTCGAAGTGCGGTGCAGCGTAGGCGCGTTGATCGCCGAGCGGGCTGCCGCCCGCTCCACCGTGGAGCACCGGGGCGAGCTGCGTTCCCTGTTGGCGGCGGTGCGGGCTGCCGAGGGCGGGGATGCCGTGCAGCTCGCCGACATCGAGGTGCACCGGGCGCTGGCCCGGGCCACCGGGAACCGCGTGTATGTGCTGCTGACCAACACGCTCTTCAATGCCTATCTGCCGGTGCGGGCCGCCCTCGTGGCCCCCTTCACCGACCCCGTCGCCGCGCACACCAGGCTGGAACCGGTGGTCGAAGCAGTCGTCGCGGGCGACGAGGGCGGCGCACGGCGGGCCGCGGAGGCGTATCTGACGGCGACCGAGCGGATCATGCTGGAGGGCCTCGCATGAGGACACGCAACGATCGCGGAACGAGGGGGACCGTCTTCAGGGAGACCATGTTGGGCACGGTCACCCTCGACGGGGAGGACCGTGCCCGCGCGGTACGGCTCGATCTGAGGGCCGCGGCGGATCGCGTCCTGCGGCCCCGCGGCACGACCGAGGCGCGGATCACCGGACGCATACGCATCGCCGGATGGGCGGATGACCCCTGTACCGAGGGCGAGTTGGAGATTTCACCGCTGGCCCGGCGGCGAATCCGCTACCGGATCTCCTTCACGGCCGGGGACCGCCGCCTCACTCTCGACGGCTGGAAATCCGTGACTCCGCGCCGACCGCTGGCGTCGATGACCGTGCTGCCGTTCACGGTGTACGAGGGCGGCACCCCGATCGGCGAAGGCACCCTGCGCTTCCCCGTGACGACGGGACTGGTGCCCTTCCTCACAAGCTTCCGCTTCCCGCGGCGCGCCGACGCGGGTACGCATCTGGCGCCTCGCTGGCGGGGTGAGCCGGGTCGTACCGAAGTCTGGTACACCACGCTCACCGACCCGGCCACCGGCACCGGACTGTGGCTGCACCACGAACTCGTCGCGCCCGCCGACGGATCCGGGGCTTTCGCACACGGCTGGGCCGCGGTCTTCCCCAAGGACGGTCCGATACGGCACGCCCGCTTCGGCCCCGAGAAGTGGACCGGGAACGGGGACGCCTTCACCGCGGACGGCTTTTCCGCTGAAGGCATCTCGGCCGTGCCCGGCCGGCTGTCCGGGTCGGCGGGCGCACTGCGCTGGGACCTGACCGAACAGACCGCGGACGCCCCGCTGTTCACGTTCCCCCGCTGGTCCTGGCGCCGCCCTCTGCTGCCCGCGGCCCAGATGCTTCCCGCCGCTCGTGCCTCGTACGCCGGGACCTTCTCCTACGACAACAAGACCCTCACGCCGGTCGGCGCGCCCGGAGCGTCCGCCCGGATCTACGGCCATGGCAACGCCCGCCGCTGGGCCTGGCTGCACGCTGATCTCGGCGGGGGCGATGTGCTGGAGATCGTCGCCGCGGTCTCCACCCGGCCGGGGCTGCGGAGCCTGCCGCCGCTGGTGTTCCTGCGGCTGCGCCGCGACGGCCGGACCTGGCCGCGAAGGGCGGAGCGTACGGCGGTGGGCTGGGCCGGGTTCGGGCGGTTCCGCTGCGCCATCGGCCTGCCCACCTGGAAGGCGACCGGCCGTGCGGGCCTGCGCCGTATCCGGGTCGAGGTCACCCAGCCCGAGGAGCGCACCCTCGCGCTCGACTACACCGATCCGGACGGCAGCCACGCGACCTGCCGCAACAGTGAACGTGCCGACGCGCATGTCCTGCTGGAGCGGTGGTGGGGCGGCTGGCGCACCGAGGCCGAGTGGACCCTGGACGGCACGGCACACGCCGAGGTGGGCGCCCGATGAGTCTCAACGCATCGGTGGCCGCCCTGATCGCCGACGACGGCACCGCCGACTGGCCGGCACGGGTTCCCGGCAGGCTGGAGGCCGTCATCGGCTCGATGCCCGCTCCCGCGCGGGCCGGGGTCCGGGCGGCTGCGGGTGCGCTCGACGCGTATGCCGTGGCCCGCACCGGTCGCAGGCTCGGGACCCTGACCGCCGCGGAGCGGGAGAGGGTGCTCGCCGCGCTCGGCGCCCGCACCGCGCTGCTGCCCCTCCTCGACGTGCTCAAAGTGCCCGTTCTGCTGGCCGCCGGGACCGAGCGGATGCTCGAACACGGCATACGTGCACAGGGGTTGACGCGCCAGGACCCACCGCTCGACTGCACTGACTCGCGCGAGTGGCGGACCCGGTCCACGGCTGACGCCGTGGTCATCGGCTCCGGTGCCGGTGGAGCCATGGCGGCCCGGACCCTGGCCCGGGCCGGTCTCCGCGTCGTCGTACTGGAGGAGGGACAACACCACTCCACGGCGTCGTTCGGACGGCGCACCCCGCTCGACCGCTTCGCCGACCTCTACCGGGACGGCGGGGCGACCGTGGCAGTGGGCAATCCGCCCCTTCTGCTTCCGGTGGGCCGCGCGGTCGGCGGCACCACCGTCGTCAACTCGGGTACCTGCTACCGCACTCCGGACCATGTGCTGGCGCGCTGGAAGGACGACTTCGGTTTCTCGCCCGCCGAGCGTTTCGGCCCCTATCTCGACGAGGTCGAACGCACCCTCAACGTGGCCACCCAGCCGCTGGACGTCCTCGGCAACAACGGCCGCCTCGCGCTCGCCGGTGCCGAACGCCTCGGCTGGCGGGCCGCGCCCCTGCGCCGCAACGCGACCGGCTGCAAGGGCTCCTGCCAGTGCGTGGTGGGCTGCCCCACCGGGGCAAAACAGAGCGTGCAGCTGTCGGTCCTGCCCGACGCATGCGCCGCGGGAGCCCGCATCGTCACGGGCGCCCGCGCCCGGCGTGTCCTTGTGGACACCGACCGTCCGGGCGGTCCCCGCGCGGTGGGTGTGCTCGTAGGGAAGGAGGGCGGCGGTGAGTTCGAGATCCTCGCGCCGCTGATCGTCGTCGCCGCTGGTGCCCTGCAGTCCCCGCCCCTGCTGCGCCGCTCGGGCCTCGGCGGCCACCCACGGCTCGGCCGCAACCTCAGCGTCCATCCGGCGACCAGTGTCGCGGGCCGCTTCCCCGAACCGGTTACCGCCTGGGAAGGGGTGCTCCAGAGCGTCGGCGTCGAGGAGCTGCACGAGCGTGGCGTACTGATCGAGGCCACCGCGACCCCGCCGGGCATGGGTTCCTTCGTACTACCGGGCCTGGGTGGTGAGTTGCGGCGCGAACTGGAGAGCTCCGACCGGCTCGCCACCCTCGGCGCGATGATCGCCGACCGCCCGTCGGGACGGGTACTGGGCCGTGAACGGACTCTGCTCCGCTACGACCTGGACCCGCGCGACGGCGACCGCCTGATGCTCGCCGTACGCGCGATGGGCCAACTCCTGTTCGCGGCGGGCGCCAAGGAGGTTCTCACCGGCATCGCCATCGCGCCCCGTGCCCGCTCCCTGTCCGAACTGGACGCAATCCTCGGGCGCGTGGGGCCGCGCCACCTGCACCTGTCCGCCTATCACCCCACCGGCACCGTCGGTGCCGGTGCCGACGACCAGCTCTTCCCGGCCGACCCCGCAGGGCGGCTGCGCGGAGTGCACGGGGTGCTGATCGCGGACGCGGCGGTGCTGCCGGGCTGCCCCGAGGTCAATCCGCAGCTGAGCATCATGGCCGCGGCGCTGGCAGTCACCGAAGGCCACCTGGAGGGGGCACCCGGCGGGGAAGATCGTCGCCCGGCGGTTCAGCGGCGCTGACCCGCCCTGTCGCGTCGCCCCCACCCCCTGATGACCGTGCGTGAATCCCTCTGTGGTCGGCCGCAGCCACGCACGTCACGGAGTCCACGAGGTCACAGCCGGGGGGCTGTGACCTCGTGGTGTGCCGGTCGGGGGGACACGGTCATTCAGCCGTCGGGAGGATGTCGTCAACACCTTCGAGTGAACCGTCCGCGACGGTCGGCACGGCGACCGGAAGGCCCAGGGACTCACCGAGTGCGGCGGCGTGAGCGCTGGGGGACGGGGTGATGAGGGAGGCGACGACACCGGTGACGAGGGACGCAACAGCAGCCATGCTTCGCTTCTTCATACCGTGGTCAACGGCCGACGCCCCGCGACGTCACGGGTGCCCCGGGTGGACTACTGGCAGAAGGCCGCGTTCGCCCAAGACCTTCTTGGCGACGAAGCCGGCGCTGTAGCCCGGCCGGCCGCTCACCGGATGCCGTGCGGCCCGGAACCCGGCAAGGTGGCCTCCACCAGGATTCTTCCAGGACCTGCCAGGACGCTTCCGCACAGACGAGGAACGCCGCTCATGTCCGTGACCGATCACCGGCGTCTCGGCATTGCCGCCGGGGCAGCACTCCTGACCATCGCCGTCGCGGGCTGCTCCGACCTCGGCCGCAACGCGGTGGGCACTGTTTCCTACCTGACCGAGGAGGAGCGCGTGGTGACCGTGTCCAACCCCTCGGTCAACGGCTGCCACCGCTTCGGGCCCGCCGGTGCGACCGAGGTCGCCAACAACACCCTCGTGGACCTGATTCTTTACCCCAACGAGGACTGTTCCGGGGACCTGACGACGTATCTGGCGACGACCGTCAGCGACAGCATCGTGCCCCACGCCGAGCCGTGGGGCAGCTACACCCTCGTTCACTGAAGACCGCGTGGAACGGAACCGGCGCCGCACCCATCTGGACAGTGGGTAACAACACGCGACGGGGGAGAGTCCTGATGACGACGGGTCGAGGTGTGCGCCGCTCCGGTGCCGTGACTGTGGTGGCCTTGCTCTGCTGCGGGCTGCTGGTGTCGTGCGGACAGGAGAAGCAGAAGCCGAGCACCGTGGTGGCCGGCGGTTCCGCACAGGGACAGTCGGGAGCGGCCCAGGGCAGCACCGATGAGACAACGGACGACACGGCCGATGAGACGACGGATCGGACGACCGACGAGTCGGGAGCGGCTCGGCCCGATCTGACGACCGAGGGCGACGGCGAGCCGGTGATCAGCTCGGAGGAGGAGATGGCGGGCTGGTACGACGCCAAGGCCGATTTCCGCAGGCACCTCGCCTCGAACAAGGACAAGACCGACGACGCCCTGGGCCCGATGGCGGTCAAGGTCGTCATCCGCAAGGTGGGGGACACCAACGAGGCGAAGGTCTGGATGCAGGCCGCCCACGGCTCGGACAAGGACATGAACCGGGTGGCCGACGCCTTTGCCAGGTGGCGCCGGGAGGTGTACGACGACAAGGGCCGGGTGAGCGTCCTGGTCAGCGCGAAGATGGGCGGCGTCGAGAAGGACTGGTAGCCCTCCCCGCCTTCAGGCCCTGACTGCGGGTCAGCCCCAGCTCTGTGAGTAGTGCGTTCGGTAGCGGCGGCGGTCCTGAGCGGACCAGATCGAGCGGGTGGCGATCAGCCCGACGAGGCTCACCACGAGGACGACGAGTCCCGGTGCCAGTGCCCGGGCACTGATGATTCCGGTGACCTCGTCGGGGCCGCTCGCCTGCCCCGGCCCGGGCGGTGTGCCGGCTCCCGCGGGAGCCGGCGGCAGAGCCGCGGGGTTGAGGGGGGCCGCGCTCGCGCCACTGCCCTGTGCGGGAGCGGTGCCGCCCGTCAGGTTCACACCGAGGGCCGTCATCGCCTTGGTCGCCGGCTGGAAGAACGTGGTCCCTCCCGTGCTGCAGTCGCCGCTGCCGCCCGACGTCACCCCGAGCGCCAGCCCCTCCGCGAACAGCGGGCCACCGCTGTCCCCGGGCTCGGCGCAGACCGTCGTCTCGATCAGCCCGCTGACGGTGCCTTCGGGGTAGTTGACCGTCGCGTTCAGCCCGGTCACGCGACCGGAGCGCAGTCCGGTGGTGCTGCCGCTGCGGAAGACCTGCTGGCCGACCGCGGGGTCGGCTGCCCCGGTGATCCGGACTCCCTTGCCGCCGCCGATGTTCACGACGTTGGCTCCGCCGGGGGTCTCGCCGTTGCGGTACTGGATGAGCGAGAAGTCGGTGCCGGGGAAGCTGCTGGCGGTGGTGGCGCCGAGCGGCTGGCTGCCTCGCTTGTCCTTGAACCAGCTGGTGCCGACGGGGCCGCAGTGCCCGGCTGTCAGCACGAAGTTGTCCCGGCCGTTGGTCACGTTGAAGCCCGCGGAGCAGCGGCCGTTGGGAGCGAGGATCGGCTCGGCGCCGTTGACCCTGGTGGTGAAGGCGCCGGTGGTGCGCCGCATCTGTACGAAGCCGCCGATCCCTTCGGCGACGCCGGACATGCGTGACCAGTCGGTGGCCGAGACGGTGCTGTCGGCCTGCACCACGACCTTGTTGGAGGCGTAGTCCACGGCCCATGCGGTGCCTGGCACCCGGGGGGCTTCGCTCAGGGTCCGCGTGGCCGAGCGAAGCCGGCTCATGCTGTGCCGGACGACTTTGGCGCGTGCCCCCGCCCGCTCGACCTCGGCCGCCGCGTCCGCGTCGGTCACCGCGACGACCTGTCGCCCGTCCTCGCCGATCCAGTTGCCGGCGGTACGGGACATGCCGAGCTCCGACACGAGACGTGCGCCCAGGCCGGTGTTCTCAAAGGTGCCGCCCGAGCCCCCTCTCGGGGCGGAGCCTTCGCTCGCCACGGCATCGGTGATCATCAGCCCGCCGCAGAGCAGTCCGCCGACTGCCGCCAGCCGCGCGAACCGCTGCAGCCTGCGTCGTGCATGCGTCATCTGCTGGCCCCTCAGTCGTTCCGGGACGGCGCTGTGGAACGCCGGGGGCCCGGACGTCGGGAGCCCTCCTCTCATACGTGGCGCAGTGCCGCGCGGTTCATCGCGCGGCCTTTGGAGGTCAGTAGTCGGTGTCCTTGCCGATGTACAACTCGGCGAAGGCGGCCGCGGCGGCCGGCGAACCGAGGGCGCGCCACACTGGGGCCGGCCCGCAGGCGCGAGGCGGAGGTCCCGTCGTGAGTAGTTGCTCGGTCTGATCGGACGCGACCCCGGCTGAGCCCCACGGGCGTTCGTCGAGCGCGCGTCGAGTCGGCTGCGACGGCGGTGATCGAGGCTGGCTCCACGAGTGCCGAGTTCGTGGGGCGGAGGGGTGTGGGCCGATGAGTGGTGTTCGTTCCGGGGCTTCGGACGAGGTGGGTGTCGAAGAGGACCTTTCCGGAGAGCTGTTCGAGCTGGCCGTGGGGTATGTGTACTCGGCGGCGCTGCATACCGCGGCCCGGTTCCGTATCGCGGATCTGCTCGCCGGGGGTCCCCGTACGTGTGGCGAGCTGGCCGAGTCGGCCGGTGTGGACGGGCCGAGTCTGCGGCGGGTGCTGC
Source organism: Streptomyces sp. SLBN-118 (assembly GCF_006715635.1). NCBI lineage: Bacteria > Bacillati > Actinomycetota > Actinomycetes > Kitasatosporales > Streptomycetaceae > Streptomyces > Streptomyces sp. SLBN-118. Next base: position 733,177 of record NZ_VFNP01000001.1, on the reverse strand, counting down.
GGTATCTGGCGACCAAGGGGGTCTTCCGGGAGGACGGCGCCGGGCGTTTTCATCTGACGCCGCTCGCTGATGCCCTGCGCTGTGATGCCCCTCGTTCGCTGCGGGACTTCGTCCTGATGCGGGGCGAGGACATCTTCTGGCGCCCCGCGGGCCGGCTTCACGAAGCGGTACGCACCGGCGGCACCGTCTTCGAGGATCTCTTCGGCGTCCCCTTCTACGACTATCTCGCGGCCGATCCCGCACTGGCCGCACGCTTCAACGCCGGCATGGCCGCCTTCTCCGACACGTTGAGCGACGATGTCGCCCGCGCCTACGACTTCTCCGCAGCCGTCGGCGGCACCGGGCAGGTTGTCGATGTGGGCGGTGGACGCGGCGGACTGCTGCGGGCAGTGCTGCTGCGGCATCCGCGGCTGACAGGCGTGCTGTTCGAGCTGCCCTCGGTGGTCGCCGATCATGTGCTGGATGTGCCGGGGCTGGCCGGGCGCTGGAGCGCGGTGGCGGGCAGCTTCTTCGACGCGGTGCCCGACGGCGGCGACGTCTACCTCCTCAAGCACGTCCTCGCCAGCTGGCCCGACAAGGAGGCGGTGCGCATTCTTGCCGAGTGCCGCCGCGCCATGGCGGACCACGCCAGGCTGCTGGTCGTCAACGCGCTGATCCCGCAGGGGAACGCGCCCCATCCCGGCAAAAGCGTCGACGCGATGATGATGACCGTGCTGAACGGCAAGGGGCGTACGAAGGACGAGTACGAGGCGCTGCTGGACCGTGCGGGTCTCATGGTGACCCGGGTGATTCCGGTCTCGCCGCACGCCGGGGTCATCGAGGCGGCCGCGGGCTGAAGGGCCGCCCCGCCCCGGAGGATGCCGGGGCGGGGACGGGGCCGTCAGTCCTCCAGGACGCGGTCGAGGTAGCCGCCGCTGGCGATGGGGATGGCGGAGAGGAATTCGCCGGGCAGGTCGAAGGCATCGACCAGGGTCATCATGTGGGGGGCCAGGTCGGCGATGGCCTCCTCCATGGCGTTGGACCAGGCGCGGACATGATGGCTGTTCAGGGCGCCTTCGGCGAGCAGGTCGCCCGTGTGCGCGCACAGCTGTTGCAGCAGGAACAGCCTGCACAGCCCGTGCAGCAGGCGTGCCGCAGTCGGGTCGGTGGCCCGGGCGGCGGCGGCTATGAAAGCGTCGGTGGCGTTGAGGCCGGCGTGGGTGGAGACCATCTCAAGCCCGGCCGAGGACGCGGCGTTCCACCGGTTCAGCGGGCTTTTCGCCGGGGCCCTGCGCACGGCGGCCCGCGCGCGTAACTGCCATATGCCTTCCACGTCGCCGAGCAGGGCCCGCAGGAAACCGAGGTCGTCGAGATCCTTTTCGGCGATTCCGGAATGGCGATGCGAGCCGGGCCGGGTGGTCTGGTGGCCGAAGACCATCTCGGACGCGGCCTTGACCCAGACCACCAGGTTGTCGCCCTCCGCGGTGATCGAGCTCTCCAGGTTCAGCGGGAAGTCGGCAAGGCCGTTGGCGGGGAACAGGCCCTGGGCGCCGCAGCGTTCGCGGCATTCGAGTGTGATGTCGCGGGCCTGCCAGGTGATCCAGCCTTTCGCGATGGCGGTCATCCGCTCGGCCTCGGCCCGGTCCTCGGGGGTGTGCTGGGACCAGTGGGTGACGACCGTACGGTGCAGAAAGGTCATCGCGTACGCCTTGGACAGCGCGTACAACAGCCGGCCGTGATGACTGCGATGTGCGGCCAAAGGCACCCGCTCGCCCGCCCTGGGCCCGCTGATGTGGCGGTGGTGCGCATAGCGAACCGCGATGGTCAGGGCCGCCCGCGAGACACCGACGGCCTTGGCGCTGAGGCAGAGTTTGCCCACGGTGACGCGGCCGATCGAGCGCAGGAATCGTCGTCGCCGACTGCCCAGGCTGCCGGTGACGAGCCCGTCGCGGTCCAAGCGCCCGTGATCGGCCTCCATCAGCGCCTCGCGCGGCAGTCGCACCTGGTCGAACGACGTGAGGCAGTGATCCAGCGGCACGCCGGTCCGCTCCGGCAGCATCCGGATCCGGACGCCGGGCAGCGGACCGTGTTCATCGCTCAGCGGTGTCAGGAACAGGCAGACGCCCTGGTCCTGACCGTCGATGAGGAGCCGCGCGGCCACGACCGCGCTCTTCGGGCCGCCGATCATGCTGGTGTTCGGCATGAACTTCTGTGCACCGGGAGTGGGTGTGTGCAGTACGAAGCCTCCGGAGGCGCGGTCGAGGGCAGCGGTGGTCTCCAGGCCGGCGACATCGTTGCCGTGATCGAGCTCCGTGCACAGAAACGTTCCGGTGCGCTGCATGGAGGTGAACTCCGACAAGTTGCGGCGGCGTTCGGGGTCGTGGTCGAGGAGGCTGCCCAGGAACAGGTTGTAATGGATCCCCGCCACCGTTCCCAGCGCCGCGTCCACCACCCCCGTCCACTCGTGCAGGCTGGCCAGCCGGCGGGGGTCGCCCGCCAGCGCCTCGGGACTGTCCAGCGCGCCGTTGAGCAGGCGCAGCCGGGCGTAGGAGCGTGCGATGCGCTGTTCTTCGGACAGCCCCGGGCGGTAACGGAACTCCTCGCCGCCGATGAGTGCGCGCCAGGTGCCGTGGACGCGTTCCCGGTCCTCCTGGTCGAAGAGCAGATGCGCCAGTTCTTCGGCGGCCGTGGCCGGGGCTACGGTTTCGGACCCCACGCGCGGGAGTGGTCTCCCCGCGGTCTGGGGATGGTCATCCTTCTGGAACGTCAGCAGGGTCATGGGACCTCTCCGCAGAGACGTCGAGTCAGGGAAGGAAGTTCAGTGGCCCATAAAGATACGGCCCAACCGGTTTTTTGCAAGGAATCGAGGGAAGTCCCAGGTCATCTATGTGGCGTTGGGCCCCGTATGACCGGAAGACGACCGTCCGGACGCCTTGAAAAACCGGACGCTTGGTTTTATTGTGGGGATTGTTCGCACCCCTGCCCGGGAGCGAGGGCCGGACCGACCAGTCCACGCCGTCCGGTGGCGGGGCGGGCGAACGGCAAGCGCAGGCAGGCATGTTGCCCGCCTGCTCCGGCGCCTCTCGTCGGCCGGTGGCCGGCGCGGGGGGCATCCGTCATGTCCGGGTGTGACGGGGGGTACGGAGGTGTACTGTGGCGCGCCAAGAACGGGCCACTCGAACGCGGCAGACGATCCTGGTCGCGGCGGCCGAGGTGTTCGATGAGGTCGGATACGAAGCAGCGACGATCTCTGAGATCCTCAAGAGATCGGGAGTGACCAAGGGAGCGCTGTACTTCCACTACGCCTCCAAGAAAGATCTGGCCCAGGAGGTGCTGGGTGAACAGCTCGGCGCGCTACCGGAGTTGCCTCCCCGGGACCTGAGCCTGCAGCGGGCCGTGGACGAGGCCTTGCTGCTTTCCTACCTGCTCAGGGAGCATGAGCCGATTGTGCGGGGCAGCGTTCGGCTCACCGTGGAGCAGGGGTCGTCCAAGGACGGCCTGGACCGGCGTGTGCCGATGCAGGCCTGGACCGACCACAGTCTGAGCCTCTTCGAACAGGCGAAGGCGGACGGCGAGCTCCTGCCCCACACCGACCTGGCCACCGTCGCGACGATGTTCGTCGGGGCGTTCACCGGCGTGCAGGTGCTGTCGAGCATCATGACCAGACACGAGGACATGCTGGAGCGCGTGTCGGAGCTCTACCGGCACCTGATGGCCGCGATCGCGGTTCCGGGGGTGCTGGTGCGCCTCGACTTCTCCCCGGGCAGGGGGGCCAAGGTGTACGAGGAGGCCATGAAGCTCCGCCAGGAGAAGGAAGTCGCTGCGACCGCGTAGCGCTGTCCGTTGGAGGGGAACTCCGCAGCCCTCGCGGCGGGCGGAGTTCTCTGTTGTGCGGTGTCTCCCTGCCGCCGAGACGGGTCCCCGAGAGGTTGTCGAGCGGGATCCGAGCCCTTCTTGAGGATCGCCGCCGACCGTGGCGGGGAGGAAGGGAGGCCGCTGTGAAGGCTGAACACGGAACCGATCACGTGGTGCGCGTCGAGCGCGGACTGGCCGAGGCGGACGAACTGGCCGCCGTGACCGTGGTGTTGCTCTCGCTGCTCGCCGGGCAGAAGGCCCACGTGGAGTGCGCCGGGGAGCGGCGGCCCGCCGCAGACCGGCGGCGCTGGGAGGGCCTGGCTGCCTACCGCGCTCCGCACAGCTGGCAGTGAGCCGCCCGTGGACGTTGAAGTGGACACACCGCACAAGCGGTTTGTTTTGGGGGCTGCGTCCGGACCGGACGCACCTGCGCCGGAGAAAGGACCCGTTGTGACGCTGCTGAGTGACACCGCCCCGGTCCGCGTGGAGGCGGTCCATGCCCGGGGACGTGTGGCGGAGCTGCATGCCCTTCGTGAGGAGGCCCGTCGTGGGCCGAGTGAGAGGGCGACCGAGGCGCAGCATGCGAAGGGCAAGCTGACGGCGCGGGAGCGGATCGGGCTGCTGCTGGATGAGGGGTCGTTCCATGAGGTCGAGCAGTTGCGCCGGCATCGGGCGACGGGGTTCGGTCTGGAGGCGAAGAAGCCGTACACGGATGGTGTGATCACCGGGTGGGGCACGGTCGAGGGCCGCACGGTGTTCGTGTACGCGCATGATTTCCGGATTTTCGGCGGGGCGCTGGGTGAGGCTCATGCGACGAAGATCCACAAGATTATGGACATGGCGATCTCGGCGGGTGCGCCGCTGGTGTCGCTGAACGACGGCGCGGGGGCCCGGATCCAGGAGGGTGTCTCGGCGCTGGCCGGGTACGGAGGCATCTTCCAGCGCAACACCCGCGCGTCGGGGGTGATTCCGCAGATCTCGGTGATGCTCGGCCCGTGCGCGGGCGGGGCTGCCTACAGTCCGGCGCTGACCGACTTTGTGTTCATGGTGCGGGAGACCTCGCAGATGTTCATCACCGGCCCGGATGTGGTCAAGGCGGTGACCGGCGAGGAGATCACGCAGAACGGGCTGGGCGGCGCGGACGTGCACGCCGAGACCTCGGGTGTCGCGCACTTCGCGTACGACGACGAGGAGACCTGCATCGCCGAGGTGCGCTACCTGCTGGCGATGCTGCCGTCCAACAACCGGGAGAACCCGCCGTCCGTCGCGGCCGAGGACCCCGCGGACCGGCGTGGCGAGGCGCTGCTGGACCTGGTTCCCGCGGACGGCAACCGGCCCTACGACATGCACAAGGTGATCGAGGAGCTCGTCGACGACGGCGACTACCTGGAGATCCACGAACGCTGGGCCCGCAACATCATCTGCGCCCTGGCCCGCCTGGACGGGCAGGTGGTGGGCATCGTGGCCAACCAGCCGCAGTCGCTGGCGGGGGTGCTGGACATCGAGGCCTCCGAGAAGGCGGCCCGGTTCGTGCAGATGTGCGACGCCTTCAACATCCCGATCATTACGCTGCTGGACGTGCCCGGCTTCTTGCCGGGGGTGGACCAGGAGCACGGCGGGATCATCCGGCACGGCGCCAAGCTGCTGTACGCGTACTGCAATGCCACGGTGCCGCGTATTTCGCTGATCCTGCGCAAGGCGTACGGCGGGGCGTACATCGTGATGGACTCCCAGTCCATCGGCGCGGACCTGACCTACGCGTGGCCGACGAACGAGATCGCGGTGATGGGCGCCGAGGGTGCCGCCAATGTCATCTTCCGCCGGCAGATCGCCGATGCCGAGGACCCCGAGGCGATGCGGGTGCGCATGGTCAAGGAGTACAAGGCCGAGCTGATGCACCCCTACTACGCCGCCGAGCGCGGTCTGGTCGACGACGTCATCGACCCGGCCGAGACCCGCGGGGTGCTGATCGCATCCCTCGCCATGCTCCGCACCAAGCACGCCGACCTGCCCTCCCGCAAACACGGCAACCCCCCGCAGTGACGGAGCAGTTCGATGGTCAAGCAGGAACGCGCGGCGCGTACCCGTGAAGCACTGATCAGATCCGCGGCTGAGGTCTTCGACCGGGAAGGCTTCACCGTGGCCTCGCTCACCACGATCTGCTCGCTCGCGGGGGTGAGCGCCGGCGCGCTGCACTTCCACTTCGCCACCAAGGCCCAGCTCGCCGGGGCCGTCGAGGAGGCGGCCCTGGAGCGTCTGGACGGGATCACGGCGGGTGAGGAGCAGGCGGTCGAGCCGGTGAGCCCTCTGCAGTTGCTGGTCAACGCCTCGCACCGGCTCATCCGCGGCCTGGGCGAGGACGTGGTGCTGAGGGCCGGGTTCGAACTCAGCGGTGCCGCTGCCGGCGAGCACGACCTGCGCCGCCACTGGCAGCAGTGGGTCACGCGGACACTCCACAACGCCGAGGGGGAGGGAGAACTGCACCGGACGGTCGCACCGCAGGACGTGGTGACGGCGGTGGTGGCGGCCACGGTGGGCTTCGAGGTGCTCGGCGCGCGAGACTCCGCCTGGCGCTCCTCACCCACCGTCACCCGGTTCTGGGAGCTGCTGCTGCCACGGCTCGCCGTCGCATCGGTGCTCGCAGGACTCACGGCCGAGGGCGCGCCCCGGCCGTAGAACCATCCCTCTCACCCATCACGAGCAACCAGACACTAAACCGTCAAGCTGGTTTGTTTTCAGGGCTCCATTGGGCCTGCGACGCGTGCCCGTGCGAAGCGCCCGGATGGCTTGTGATGAGCCCATCCGGATACCTCCGCGCCCTCGCCGCCTGCCCCATCCGCCACGATGCGCACCCCTGACACGCCTTGCGTGCAAGGGATGCGCACCTTTGTGCGACGAGATCGGCATCGGCCGGAAACCGACCGTAGGTCGCCGGCGGTGAAGCTCGCGGAAGCGACCGTTCCAGGATTGACAAACCGACCGTGCTGTTTTTTAATCGTCATGTTCGTGTACGACAGGTGCCGCAACTGCATCTGCGGGGCGGACGCGGTGAGTTCACACACCTGACCCTGCATGCCCGACGTTGGGGGAGAAACATGAACATCGAAGTGCTGGGGGCGCTGTCGGTGCGGGAGAAGGGACGGTCGATCGCGCCCTCCGCGCCCAAGCCACGGCAGGTTCTGGCCCTGCTCGCGCTGAACGCGGACCAACTGGTCCCGGTCTCCCAGCTGGTGGAGGAGCTGTGGGGCCAGAATCCGCCACGCAGCTCGCGCACCACTCTGCAGACCTATGTGCTCCAGGTGCGTGACCTCATCGGCGAGGCCCTGGCCGTCGGCCCCGACGAAGGGCGCAGCGCCAAGAGTGTCCTGGTCACCCTTCCCGGCGGCTACCGCCTGGAGACCGAGGGCGGCACCGTCGACTTCCGTGAATTCGAGCGCCGCGCCGGTGCCGGGTACCGGGCCATGGACGCCGAGGACTACTCCCAGGCGGCGGCACGGCTGCGGGACGCGCTGTCCCTGTGGTCGGGGCCCGCCCTGGCCGATGTACAGGCAGGATGCCAGATCGGCATGGAGATCGAGCGGCTGGAGGAAGCCCGGCTGTGCGCCCTCGACCAGCGGATCGAGGCCGATCTGCGCCTCGGACGCCACCGGGAACTCCTGTCCGAACTGACCGTGCTCGTCAGCCGGTACCGCACCCACGAGAGCCTGCACGGGCAGTTCATGCTCGCCCTGCACCGCTCCGGACGGCGCGGCGAGGCACTCAACGCCTACCAGCGGCTGCGCAACACCCTGGTCGCGGAGCTCGGCCTGGAGCCGTCGGCCGCGCTGGGCCGGCTGCAGCGCTCCATCCTCATGGCCCAGCCCGACGCCCCGGCGCCCGGGGGTCCGGGACGCGGCACGCGCGTACCGGCTCGCGTGCGCTGACCGGCACCGCCCCGCCTCGCACCATGAGCCCGGAAGACGCCGAGGCCCTGTCCCTCCGGCAGGCTACACAGGTGCTGGCCCGGCTGCTCTACCGGGATGCCGCGGACATCGAACCGGACCTGACCTTCTGGATGCTGGGCGTCGACGCCCTGCTCGGCGCCCAGTTCGTGGCCCTGCTGAACGCCGCTTGCGGATGCGACATCGACGTCGCCGAACTCGACGACTACCCCACGCCCGCAGCCCTTTCCCGGCATGTCGCCACCCAGCTGACGGGCGCCCCGCCGCCCAGACCGTTCGCAGAGCGGGCCGTGCCCGAGCCGAGGCCGGTTGTGTCCGCGGCGGGCAGGGCGAGCGGAAAGAGGTCCGACGTCCTCAGCGTCCTGCGCGAGCAGCTCGCCGAGACGCTCTGCTGCGACGTGTTCGACATCGACACCGAAGCCACCTTCCGCAGCCTGGGCCTGGACCCCGTACTGGGCGCCGAGTTCCTCGACTTCGTCAACGGCGCGTACGGGCTCCAGGCACGGCCCGCCGTCCTGTTCGACCACCCGAGCCTGTCCGCCCTGGCGGCCCATGTCGCGGCGAGCACCGCCGCCCTGGCTCCCGGGCCGTCGGCGGCCTGGACACGTTGAGCGGCCCCGCGAGCGCCCACGCGCGAAACCCTTCACTGTCCGGCCGCGGGTGGGGCCGTCAACTGGTCGAAGCGGTGCATCAGATGCTGCTGTTCGCGCGCGAGCCGCTCGACGTGGCTGCGCAGGCGTGCGATCTCGTCGCTGAGACTCAGCACGCTCGCTCCCAGGCCCGCAGCGGCGTGCGGGGTGGCGTCGTGGAGGGAGCTGGGCAGCCTGTGGACGGTGGCGACCTGCCCGCGGTACGCCGGTGCTTCAAGGCCCGGATCATGGTGGAGGATCGCCTCCATACGGCCGCGCAGCGCGGGCCCCGGCTCCACCCCCAGCTCGTGCACCAGTCGCTTGCGCGCCCGGTCGTACACACTCAGGGCCTCCGCCTGTCTGCCGCACCGGTACAGGGCGGTCATCAGCAGGTCGTAGAAGCGCTCCCGCATCGGGTGATCAGCCGTCAGCTCCTCCAGCTCACCGGTGACATCGCCGTGCCGTCCTGCGCGCAGACACGCGTCGTACAGCGTCTCCAGCACTGTCAGCCGCACCTCTTCCAGCTGGGCGGCCTCGGCCGAGCAGATGTCCCCGCGCCCGGCGCCCTCCAGCGCCGCCCCCCGCCACAGCGCCAGCGCCCGGCGCAGCAGGCCGGCCGCCCGCTCGGGGTCCGTCACGGCGTGAGCGCGTCCTTCGGCGGCCAGCTGGTGGAACTGCCCCGCATCGGTACCGGCCCGGCCCGCGCGCAGCACGTAGCCCATCGAGCGGGTCACGATCCACTCGTGGTGGGGCTCACCCGACCCCGGCGCCGGAACCGGCAACAGCCGCCGCAGCCGCATCACATGAGCCTGCAGCGCATTGGTCGCGTTCGCCGGAGGGGTGTGGCCCCACAGCTCGTCGATGAGCCGGTGCGCCGACACCACCTGTCCGCGCTTCACGATCAACGCGCCCAGCAGCGCCCGCTGTTTGGCTCCCGCCACAGCGATTCGCACACCGGTGCCTTCGTCATGGATCTCCACCGGACCGAGGACGCGGAACTCCATCTCTCCCCTCCTCTCACAGAAGAAAAGAACCGGTATCGAATTCCACGAAAGATCCGTCCGGCGATCCGGTGGAAGGATTCCTGGAATTGATGACGCGCAACTCCTCGCCCTGTCGACCATAGATGCCGTGCGCGCGGCCCGGGAGTGGCACCAGTGCTGCTCAGCGTGTCATGAAACGTTTCTTGAGTCTCGTTCGGGGCATGCCGCGCGCGGGCCGGAAACGGAGGCGACGGCACCGCCGGAGAACGGCTCGAAAGGCGGCGGAGTGTGACGGAGAACGCTGTCGAACGCGGTTACGGTTCTTCTCGTCCAGGGCTCGTGTGGAAAGGACAAGGAGTCCCGCGAGGCGACAGCATCGACGACCCGGATACCGGCTCGAAACGGCGGAGGCCGGCCAGGTACGGAGGAAATCGTGAAGATGAAGGTTCTGGGTCCACTGAGTGCCGAGGTCAACGGAGTCTCGATCGTTCCGACCGCCGGCAAGCCCCGCCAGATACTGGCCCTGCTCGCCCTGTACCCCGGGCGGGTCATGCCGGTCCCGACCCTCATGGAGGAGATATGGAACACGGACCTTCCACCCAGTGCCCTGACCACCCTGCAGACCTACATCCTGCAGTTGCGCAGGCGGCTCGGCACGGCCATGGGCCCCGATGCGCCGGGCTCGGCGAAGGACGTACTCGCCACCCGCTACGGCGGCTATCTCCTGCAGATCCCCTCCGAGGCGGTCGATGTGCACGAGTACGAAAGCCTGGTGGCCCAGGGCCAGGACGCGTTCGAAGAGGGCGATGACCACACCGCGGCCCGCTCCCTGCGCGAAGCCCTCGACCTGTGGGAAGGGCCCGCGCTCGTGGACGTACGCGTCGGCCCGATCCTGGAGATCGAGGTGACACGGCTGGAGGAGAGCCGACTCGTCGCCAGGGAACGCCGCATCGACGCCGACCTGCGCCTCGGCCGGCACGGTGAACTCATCGCCGAACTCACCGACCTGATTGCGCGTCACCCACAGCACGAAGGACTGCACTCGCAGGCCATGGTGGCGCTCTACCGCTCCGGCCGGCAGGCCTCCGCGCTCGACGTTTACCGCCGGCTGCGCAGGCGGCTGATCGAGGACCTGGGCGTGGAGCCCTCCCCGCAACTGCAGCGGCTGCACCAGGCGATCCTGGCCGTCGACCCGATGCTGGACGTCGTCGCAGGCCCCAGGCGCTCCTCGACCTTCGACCTGTACGCGGCGTGAAGCCGCCCGACCGGGCAGGCGGCAAAGGGTCAGCCGTGGGTGAGGGACGATGAGGCGCGTCGTGGTCACCGGCCTTGGCGTGGTCGCGCCCGGTGCAGTGGGCACCAAGGAATTCTGGTCGCTGCTCACCGCGGGCCGCACCGCCACCCGGGCCATCACGCTCTTCGACCCCGCCCCCTACCGTTCCCGCATCGCAGCCGAGGCCGCCTTCGACCCGGCCGAGCACCATGTCACCCCGGACGCCGTCGAACGACTCGACAGGGCCGCCCAGTTCGCTCTGGTCAGCGCGCGTGAGGCAATCGCCGACAGCGGCCTGGACCGTACGGAGGATCCACTGCGCACCGGGGTCGCGCTCGGCAGTGCGGCCGGCTGCGTCACGGACCTGAGCACCGAGTACGCAGTCGTCAGCGACTGCGGATCCACCTGGCACGTCGATCACACCCGCGCCGTGCCGCACCTTCTCGACTGCCTCATGCCCAGTTCGCTGGCGGCCGAAGTGGCTCTGGACAGCGGCGCGCAGGGGCCCGTCACGTTGTTGTCCAACGGCTGTACCGCGGGCCTGGACTCCATCGGGCACGCAGCCGCCCTGATCCGCGAGGACAGCGCCGACGTCATGATCGCAGGCGGCACCGAGGCACCCGTCGCCCCGATCCCCGTGGCCGCTTTCGACGCGCTGAAGGTGACCAGCCGGCGCAACGACGAGCCCCGGACCGCCTCCCGGCCCTTCGACCGGACGCGCGACGGCTTCGTGCTCGGAGAGGGATCGGCCGTGCTGATCCTGGAGGAGTTCGAGCACGCGCGCCGCCGGGGCGCGAGGATGTACGCCGAGATCGCCGGTTTCGCCCGGCGCAGCAGCGCCTACCACATGACCGGGCTGCGCCCGGGTGGCCACGACCTGGCCCGGACCGTCCGGGCCGCCCTCGACCAGGCGCGGATCGACCCCGGAGATGTCGACTACATCAACGCCCACGGCGCAGGCACCCGGCAGAACGACCTGTACGAGACCGAGGCCCTCAAACGCAGCTTCGGCTCGCACGCCTACCGCATCCCCGTCAGCTCCATCGCATCGATGATCGGCCACGCCCTCGGGGCGGCCGGCTCTCTCGGCGTCTGCGCGAGCGCGCTCGTCATCGAACACGGTGTGGTGCCGCCCACCGCCAATCTGCGCGTCCCCGACCCGGCCTGCGACCTCGACTACACCCCGCTGACCGCCCGCGAGCAGCGCACCGACACGGTGCTCGGCGTCGGCAGCGGCTTCGGCGGATTCCACAGTGCCGTGCTCCTCACCCGCCCGCGTCCGGCAGCGGGCCCATGAGCGCCCGGATCCGCAGCGGGCAGCCCGCCGCCCTCGTCACCGGAATCGGCGTCGCAGCCCCCAACGGCCTGGGCGCCCGCGCCTGGTGGGCCGCCGTGCTGCGTGGTGAGAGCGGCATCGGGCCCGTCACCCGATTCGACGCCGACGGCTATCCGGTACAGGTCGCGGGCGAGATCGACGGCTTCGTGGACGAGGACCACGTTCCGGCCCGGCTGCGGCCGGCCACCGACCGGATCACCCGGCTCACCCTCGCCGTGGCGGCCGAAGCCCTGGCCGACGCGGACGCCGCCCCGGCCCTGTCGGCCGGCAACAACGCCGGTGCTGTCACGGCCAGTTCCGCAGGCGGCGTCGAACTCGGCCAGAGCGAGCTGCAGGCGCTGTGGAGCAAGGGGCGACGGCACGTCAGCGTGTACCACGCGAGCGCCTGGTTCCCCGCGGCCGGGGGTGGCCAGCTGGCCATCCGGCATCAGCTGCAGGGCCCCGGCGGCGCCGTTGTCGCCGAACAGGCGGGCGGCCTGGACGCGGTGGCACAGGCCCGCCGGGAGCTGCGTAACGGCGCACGCCTGATGCTGGCCGGTGGCGTCGACTCGGCGCTGTGCCCCTGGGCCTGGGCCGCGCACATGGCGGCCGGCACCCTGAGCACGGTCGCCGAACCGGCCCTCGCCTACCGTCCGTTCGCCCCCGAAGCCTGCGGGCATGTCCTGGGGGAGGGCGGCGCACTGCTGGTCATCGAGGACGCCGAGACCGCACAAGCACGCGGCGCGACGGGCTACGGGACCGTGGCAGGATGCGCGGCCACCTTCGACGGACCCGGCGTGCCCCGATTGCGCGCGGCTGCCGAACGGGCCCTCGCGGATGCCGGAGTGAGTCCCGCCGACGTCGACGTCGTGTTCGCCGACGCCGCCGGCGAGCGCGGTGCCGACAGGGCCGAGGCCGAGGCGATCACCGCACTGTTCGGCCCGTACGGCGTCCCGGTCACCGCGCCCAAGACCATGACCGGCCGCCTGCTGGCAGGAGGCTCCTCCCTCGATCTGGCCGCCGCCCTGCTCGCCCTGCGCGACGGCGTCGTGCCGCCGACCACCGCGACCGAACGCACCGCGGACGACTGCCCGCTCGACCTGGTGATCGGCGAGCCCCGGCGTGGCGGCGTACTGCGCTGCGCGCTGGTCCTGGCCCGCGGCAGGGGCGGGTTCAACTCCGCGGCCGTCGTACGCGGCCCGGGCTGACCACCCCTCCCGGCATCCCGCAGTACACCCCTCCAGGGCACCACGAGCGTGCCGAGCACGCAGGAAGAGAGGCCACCGTGGCACCGTTCGACCTGTCGGACCTGAGCGCCCTGCTGCGTGCATGCGCGGGCGGAGCGGAGGGGGAGGGGGAGGGGGAGGCCGGGGACCTGGACGACAGCAAGCTCGACGTGCCGTTCTTCGACCTCGGGTACGACTCGCTGGCGCTCCTGCAGACCTCTGCCCGGATCGAGGACGAGCACGGGCTCACCCTGGACGAGGAAGCCGTCGACGAGGCCGAGACCCCCCGCGAGTACATCGACCTCGTCAACCGGGCCCTGGCCGCCCGCGGCACGGACGCATTGCACACGGACGCGGTGGTGGTCGGCGCCGGCCCGGCAGGCCTCGCCCTCACCCTGATGCTCCTGCGGTCAGGGGTGAGGGTCGTGCTGGTGGAGCGCTCGCCCTCGGCCGGACGTGACTTCCACGGGGAGATCCTTCAGCCCGGCGGCCAGCGCATCCTGGACCAGCTGGGAGTGCTGGACGCGGCCCGCGTCCGGGGCGCCGTGGACCTGGACGGATTCCAGGTCCTTGAGCGGGACAGGCTGCTCCTGGACATCGACTACCGCCGCCTCGACGCACCGTACAACCGGCTGCTCGCCCTGCCGCAGCGCCATCTGCTCGACGAACTGCTGGCCCGCTGCCGCCGGCTGCCCGGCTTCCACTACCTGGGCGGGCACCGCATCAGCAGTCTGCTGCAGACGGACGGGGAGGGGAACGGTGGGTGTGCGGGGGCCGTGGTGAGCGGGCCCGGCGGGCGGCGCATCACCGTACGGGCCCAGGTGGTCGTGGGCTGCGACGGACGGTTCTCCAAGACCCGGCAGCTCGCCGGGATCGCGTCCGGCCGCACCGAGGCCTTCGACCAGGACGTGGTGTGGTTCGCGCTTCCGGCGTCCGGCCGCACGACCGGCCGGGTGCGGGTGCACCGGGCGGGAACCGCCGCGGTACTCGTCCACGACTGCTGGCCGGACCGGCTCAGGATCGGCTGGACGCTGCCCCACCACACCTGGCAGCAGGCCGCCGGGCGCGGCATCGACGACATCCGGCGCGAACTGGCCGCCGCCCTGCCCTATTTGGCCGACCTCATCGGCGAACATCTCACACAGCTGTCCGACCTCACACTGCTCGACGTCTTCGCCGCCCGCGCCGATCAGTGGGTGCGCGACGGCCTGGTGCTGGCGGGGGACAGCGCGCACACCCACGGCCCGCTCGGCGCACAGGGCATCAACCAGGCCCTGCAGGACTCCGCCGTCCTGCATCCGCTGCTCGTCGCCGCCATCGGCGCCGGGGACTGTTCACAAGCGCGCCTCGCCGCCTTCGAGGCGGCTCGTGCCCCCGCGGCCGAGGCGGTCCTGCGGATGCAGCGCCTGCAGGCCGCCGCCTTCTTCGGCCACGGTGGACCACTCGCCGCGTTCCTGCGCGCCCGCGCCGCGCGGCTCGTCACGCGCACACCGCTCGGAGCGCGGATCACCCGGCGTATCGCCTACGGCGAGCCCCAAGTCCGCGTACGGACCGATCTGTTCGGCGTGGACGGGGACCGCCCCGCTGCTCAGTCGTCGACCTCGATGTCGTAGAAGCCGTCGTGTTCCCACTGCCTGATGGTGGCGTGATCCCGCTCCACCACCGAGCGGTCCCGGTGGATCAGATAGACGGCGCCCGGCCGGGTGAACAGGTCCTTGGTGCGACGGACGAACTCACCCGCGCGTCCGGCCGGAGCGAGCATGCTGTGGTACGAGGGCAGGGTCCGCAGACGGGACCAGTCCAGGTCCCGGCGCAGCCGCCCGCTGCTCGGGCAGATGAAGCTCACACCACGGGCCTCGGCGAGCGGAACCGTCGGCAGCCGCCTGGAGGTGTAGAGATCGGGGACGAGCATGGCGTGCACGGTGTTCGCCACCGGGTTGCGGCCGGTCGCCCGCGTCACCGCCGACACGTCGATGGTGCCCTGAGGGCGTGCCGCGCTCTCGACCAGCCGTGGCCCGTCAGCGGTGTTGATGACCTCGGTGTGGGAGGGACCCCAGCGGGTCCCCAGCGCGTCCAGGACGTCTCGTACGTAGGCGGTGACGGGTTGTGCGTCGGGGTGGTGGGGCGGCACCAGATCGATGTAGTCGTAGACGGGCGCACCCGCCAGGACCGTTTTGACGGAGCGCCAGATCTCGGTGACGGTGTGCTGCCCGTCCGCGGAAAGGCAGTTGACCATGTATTCGTCGCCGGCCAGATACTCCTGCACAAGGACGGACGCGTTGGTCTGGCCGTAGACGCTGCGGCTGCCCAGGAGTTTGCCCGCGGCGGCCGCGGCCTCCTGCGGACCCGTACAGCAGAACACGCCGTCCGTGCCCGCACTGCGCAGGGGTTTGACGACGACCGGCCCGCCGCCGTGCCCTGCGGTCACCGCATACGCCTCCTCGGCGGTGGTGACCGCGGCGTGCCAGGCGGCCGGCGCACCGGCGCCGGTGAGCGCCTGCTGCATCTGCAGCTTGTCCCGGCGCGCGGCCGATGAGGCGGGCTCGTTGTTCGCCTCGAGGCCCAGTACGGCGGCGAGCTTGTCGGCCAGCTCCACCCCCGATTCGGTGCCGGCGGTCACCCATCCGACATCGTGCCGCTCCAGGGAGCGCAGCAGCGTCTCCCAGTCACCGTCGAAGGCGTACGCCGCCCGGTAGCTCTCCGGGGCGTACGTGGCGCGGAAGGCTCCGGCACGCTCCGCCCGGTTCTCCACGTGCACCGTGCCGATTCCGTACGCGGCGAAGGCCGGCGCGTACAGCGCTCCGGTGGAGTAGCCGTCTACGACGACGGCGACCCGCTCGTTCATGGTGTGCAGGGGCATGCCGCTACCTCCGGCGGTCGGGGTGGGACCAGGCCGGCCTGGGCACCCGGTAGACGAAGCTGATCGCCGTCCGCGGCTCGCTCGCCGTCGAGTTGGGGGCCGAACGGTGCAGCATCATCCCGTCGAAGGCGACCGCCGAACCGGGTGACAGCGGCACCGACACGGGAGCGGGTGCGGGCAGCACTTCGGCGGGGTCCACATGAGGTTCGACCGCGTCCGCGAGGGGCGGCCGGCCGGGCTGTCGCTCGCGGACGCCGCGGTGCTCGAACAGGCCGTGCCGGTGGGAGCCGGGGATGAACTGCAGAGCGCCGTTGGCCTCGGTCGCCGCCTCCACCGCGACCCAGACCGTGACCACGCTGTGCGCGGCGGTGTCGAAACCGTCGGGAGCGAACGCCAGGTCCTGGTGCCACGGCTTCTCCGAGCCCAGCCGGGGCGGCTTGGCCCACAGGAAGGAGTTCACCAGCACACCCGGCGCGCCCACCAGCCGGGGCACCAGGCCCTCGGGCAGGTCCAGTTCGGCCTGCAGCAGGGCCAGGTCCGGAGCGTGGTGATGGGCCCGGCTCACCGAGCGCAGCAGCCCGGCGACCTGCGGATCGCCCCGCTGCCAGGCCACCCAGCCGCCCACCCCGGCCGCCTCCAGAACGAAATCCCCCGCCGAGGACTCGAGGTGGGCGGCGCGTTCGCGCAGCACGCCGGCGGCCCGGCGCAGCCGGGCGAGCCCCGCCGCCGGCACCAGGCCGGGCAGTGGGACGAACCCGCTCCCCTCCAGGGTGCCGACGGCGGCATCGGTCACGTTGTGGGTCATAGCCAGTTGCCCTCCTGCATGAGGTCGCGCCCGGACAGTTCATTGACCTCCCGCCACGCCTGTACGTGCCGGGGCTTGATACGGAAGTACTGGTACGGCGTCTTCAGCTCACGCGGATCGAAACCGGTCTTCTGCGCGAAGGTGTCCCCGAACTCGGGGCCCTCGTCCTCCGGTTGAACGGGTGCTGCGGCGCCCTCGACCAGGACGACATCACGCGTCGCGCCGAACGCGAGCCGAACCCGGCCGCCTGCGAGGAGGTTCCGGCTGGTGGGCGAGGAGCGCACCGTGGAGATGTAGAAGAAGGTGCCGTCCCACAGGAAGGACAGCGGCACCAGGTAGGGCCCGCCGTCCAGGTCCGCAGTGGACACCCAGGTGTCGACGTCCTTCTCGAAGTGCACGAGAACATCGCGGCGGCGCTCTTCGCGGCTGCGCGGTGGTGCGAGAGTCATGGTGTTCTCCTCATCGTCGTGTACGGGACCTGCCGACCGCGGCGAATGTACCGGGCTCCTCGCAACGCGGGCCGCCGTCCGCGCCGACACGGCGCACGTCGGAGAGGGCAAGACCGAGGAAGACAGGGGCTCCCACCAGGGCCGACAGCCACATCGCGCTGTGCAGTCCCACCACTTGGGCCAGCGCGCCCCCGAGCAGCGCGCCCACCGGCAGCGCACCCCAGGACACGAAGCGCACGGTGGCGTTCATCCGTCCCATCAGCAGCCGGGGGGTCACTGCCTGACGCACGCTCACCTGGTTGACGTTGAGCACCACCGCACCGACCGCCTGGATCAGCAGGCCGCCGACCAGCAGGGCGTCGACCAGCAGGGCGTGCGGCGCGGCGTACCCGGCCAGCGGAAGCAGCAGGGGCCCTGCCCCGCACAGCAGCGAGGCGGCGACGATGGTGGGCCCGGTGCCGATGCGTCGGGCCGCCCGCCTGGAGGCGAGCGCTCCGCCCACCATTCCGGCACTGGACAGCGCCATGACCAGGCCGATGCGGGCGGGGGAGAAGCCCAGCTGACGCGTCGCGTACGTGACGAGCAGGGCCGAGACCATGGCGTACGACAGATTGGTCAGGCACGACGTGATCGTGATGGGGGCCAGGAGCCGGTGGTGTCTGACGAACTTCAGGCCCTGGATGATGTCCTGGCACGGAAGCCGGCCCGTGCGTGCGGCAGGCTCCGGCGGGCGGGGCCGGCCGGGAATGCGCCACACCATCACGGCGGAGAAGAGGAACGAGAGGATGTCCACGCACAGCGCCACGGGCCCGCGCAGCAGCCCGATCAGCCAGCCGCCCGCGGCGTGCCCGCCGACCAGCGCGCCCGAACGGGCCAGTTCCAGCTTGGAGTTGCCTTCGGCGAGGTCGTCGGCGGGCAGGATGTCGGGCAGATAGGACTGGTAGGCGATGTCGAAGAACACGGTGGCCGCGCCGATCGTCAGCCCGACCGCGTACAGCTGCGCCAGAGTGAGCACGCCGAGCATGTGGCTGACCGGCACCGTCAGCAGCACCAGGGCCCGCACGAGGTCCGCCGTGATGAGGACCGGCTTGCGCGGCATCCGGTCCACCCAGGCGCCTGCGGGCAGCCCGATCAGAAGGTACGGCGCGACCTGCACGGCCTGAACGGCGCTCACCTCGAACGCGCTGGCGTTGAGGGTCGTCAGGGCGGTCAGCGGCAGGGCGAGGATGCTGATCTGCGTGCCGAACTGGGTGACCGCCTGGCCCGCCCACAGGCGGCGGAACGCCGGTTGCCGCAGCAGTCCCATGTCACACCCCCGCCGTGGGGCACTCGGGCGCTGGGGGAGCCGGGTAGGTGAACACATGCGCGGTGCAGGCGCGTTGATCGGCGCCCATCCCCACCACGGCGCCCGCATGGGCGGGCAGCGCGCGGGCGTAGGTGCCGGCGTGCCCGTCCGGAGTGAGGAACAGGCTCCACACGGTGCGCCAGTCCTCGGTGCGGCCCGTGGCGGGATCGAGGACGGGTTCGGGGCGGGTGCGGGCGCGCTCCTGGACGACAGCGCCCGAGACATCGACCGACTCCAGTGCGCGCCGCCACCGCGGCGGGGGTGTCTCCCATCCGGCCACCTTGAGGGCGGTGTTCAGCGGGCCGTCCGGATCGGCGTTCTCGCGCAGAAATGCCGCTGTCACCGGATCGGTCGCCTTCCGGTTCGTCCTCGTGCTGTGGGTCGTCATGGCGGGCAACTGCCTTTCCCTCGGGCTCACGCGGTGCTCAGGCGCACGGCGTGAGCCGCCTTGTCGGCCTCGATCCGGCACATGTCGGCGCTATGCCCGGTGACAAGCACATAGGCGTAGCGGCTCATGATGTGCCCGGCGGGCGGCAACAGCAGTTCCTGCCCCGGCTCGGCCAGCGCCTGCGCCCGTACCGCGGACGCGGGCAGCGCCGCCGCGTCCACCTCCACGCCGGCGGCCACACAGTCCTGTTCGGGGTAGAGGAAGCGGACCGCGGCGCAACCGCTGCGGCGCTCGGGTGGCGGGAGCGTGCCGCCGCAGGCGATCGCGACGGCCCACTGGCCCGGGTCCACCCGGCAGGCGAACGAGGCCACCAGGGGAATGAGATCGCCACCGAGGCGGGCGTTGATCTCGATCACCTTCGGTCCGGCCTCGGTGAGTCTGAGTTCGGTGTGGGTGATCCCCGTGTGGTAGCCCACCGCCGTGTGCGCGCTGCGCAGAACGTCCAGCACCTCGGGATCGTCCAGCAGCGGATCAGCGGCGTCGACGCTGTGCGCGATCTCCTCGAAGTACGGCTCATATCCGCAGACTTTGCGGGCGAGGTAGAGCGGGGTCAGCTCGCCGTCCAGCAGTGCCGCGTCGATGCTGATCTCCTCGCCGAGCAGGTACTCCTCGACCAGGACGCTCCCACCGAAGTCCGGCGCGCCGGCCATCGCCACCGTTCCCGCTGTGATGTACGCCGCCGTGACCTCTGCGGGCGATGCGGCCCGGCTCACTCCGACACTGGCTCCCAGACCGCGGGGCTTGACGACGACCGGGAAGCCGATGCGGGCCGCGGCCTGCTGAGCCTCGGCCGCTGACGCCACCGGGACGGAGCGGGCCTGGGGCACGCCCGCGGCATCGAGGGCCCGCCGGGTGCCGTGCTTGTCGCGGCACAGCGCCACGGCCTCGGGCGGGGAACCCGGCAGGCCCAACTCCCGTTGCAGCCGGGCACTCTGCTCCACCAGCAGCTCGTTCCAGGACAGCACCCCGGCCACCGTGTGGCGGGCAGCCACGGATCGGCCCGCGGCCCGCAGAGCGGCGAAATCATGGAGGTCGACCACGGTGTGGCCGCACAGATACGGCAGCTCCCACGTGGGCTCGGTGTCCAGGAACAGCCAGATACGGGAATGGCCCGCGGCCATCGACAGGAGGTATTCGCGGAATTTCTGCACGCCACTGTGCAGAAGGAGGACCAGCGGAAGTTCCTCTGTACCGGCCACTGAGTTCACCCCGTACCTCTCACGACGCGGCTCTCGTGAAGGAGAGCAATGATGCGGCTGCGGCTGAACTGCCCGCCGCTCGGACGCTAGCCCCGGAAGAGCCCCGGATGCGCCGGACGGGCAAAGATTTGTAACTCCCCGGCGAGATTTATCATTGCTATCCGAAACTTGTCATTGCCCTCGGCGTATATTTCCGGCCAGGCGCGAGGGTGCTGCCATTTAGCCGACTCCCGTTCCCAGCGGGGAAGATGTCGCTCACGCCAGGCTTGATAGCACGGCGAAGCACCTGAACCGGCCATCCCTCACAACCTCCTGGGGAATTCGCTATTGACGATCCGGCGGCTCGGGATTCACTCTGATTCCGCTCGGCGACTGATTGAGGTCGCTGGACTTACCCTTTGTGGAAGGAGGATGGTTCTCATGGAGAAGGACTTCATCGGGTCGCGTGACAACGGCCAGGGCATCGAGAAGTGGTAATTCCGCTCCACCCGTTCCACGCACCCCGAAATACCTAAAAAGCCGCCCGCATGTACGACAGTGCGGGCGGCTTCACAACGTCTTGAGGGAGAGATCTGGTGGTTGGCAACCTTCCGTCGGCGACCATGGAGCTGTCGCCGGAGTTTCTCGAGGTGGACCAGTCGGACGACGCGCGCTACTGGGCGTCGGTCGAGGCCGTCGTGGATCTCGCCGACCGTCGTGGCCGCGACCGGGCCGGCATCCCCCTGCTCATCGGCCTCGCGGTCAAGCACCCGCAGTGGCCCGTGCGCGCCGCTGCCGTGCGCCTCCTTGCCGCTCACCACCGCGACGACCCGACCTCGGCCGCCGCGGTCGCCGCCGCCACCCATGACCCCGTGGACTGGGTGGCGTTCACCGCCCTCAAGGTGGTGACCGAGCACCGCATCCGCCAGGCCGTGCCGGACATGATCCGTATCTCTGGATGGCCGAGCAACTTCGCCCGCGACGACTACGCCCGCAAACCGGTCGGCTGCGGAGCCGCGTTCACCAAGCGTGCCCTGCTCGCCATCTTCGGCACCCGGGACCCACAGGAGCTGCGCCGTCTGGAGGACGAGTACTTCACGGACATGCGCGCCCGTGTCGCCGCGCACGCCCGCCGCCCGCGGCTGAATGACGACGTCGTGCTGGTGCCCGCCGGTCCCTTCCTGGCAGGCACCGCCTCGTCCGCGGGCGGGCCCTTCCGTATGAAGCAGGGCGACAACCCGCTGCGCGCCGAGACCCTGCCCGCGTTCCACATCGACCGGACCACCGTCACCAACGCGCGTTACGCCGAGTTCCTGCACAAGGCCTCGGACACGGGGGAGTACGACCACCCGGACCAGCCCGAGGAGCGCCGCCACCACCAGCCGGCCCACTGGCACGACGCCCGCTTCAACGAGCCCGGGATGCCCGTCGTCGGCATCGACTGGTACGACGCCTGGGCCTTCGCCAACTGGGCCGGCGGCACCCTGCCCAGTGAGCTGCAGTGGGAGAAGGCGGCCCGCGGCACGGACGGCCGCGCCTACCCGTGGGGAGACACCTTCGAACCGGACCGGGTGAACTACGTCGAGCGCTCCTACGGCCGTCCGGTCGCCGACCTGGACGAGCTGGAAGCGCTGCTGGTCACCACGACCCACGACGACACCCCGCCCCACCCGGTGTTCGCCTCCGACAGCCTCCCCGCGGGAGCCAGCCCCTACGGCGTGCTCCAGATGTCCGGCAATGTTTGGGAGGTGACCCGCACCAACTACTACACCGGCGAGGACATGGACCCCTTCTTCAAGGGGCGCCACCCGATGGAGTTCATGAACCGCAAAGAAGCCTTTCATGTGCTGCGCGGTGGTACCTGGACCTCGCCGCCGGTGTGCCTGACCACCTTCTACCGGGGCAAGGACCTGATCACCGACCTGCACAACGAGGTCGGATTCCGCTGCGTGTACGAGGCGCAATGATGCGGCTGACATCCCTGGGGCATGCCGCCGTCCTCATCGACACCGGTGAGCGGCGCATCCTGGTCGACCCCTGGCTCACCCAGCGCCTGGACCGCTTCTGGGAGCACCATCCCGCCCTGCCCGACGGGCTGCTCGACGTCCTGGACGGCGGCGTGGATCACATCGTCTTCAGCCACCACCACTTCGACCACCACCACTTCCCCTCCCTGGCCCGGATCCTTGAGGACAGTGAGGCCGACTTCGACGACAGCCCGCACCGCGCGCCGGAAACGGACTGCATCTTCCCCGTCGGCCCCGTCCCGCCCCGGTTCACCGGATCGGGACTCGGCCACCAGGCCGTCGCATGGACCCTGCGCCGCGTCGGCTTCGAGCGACTGACCCCCGTCACCCCCGGCAGCACCCTGCACCTGGGCGACACGGTCCTGCACACCTTCGTCTCCGACGTCACCTTCCCCGAGATGAGCATCCTGGTACAGAGCGGCGAGGCGTCCGTGATGCTCTGCGGCGACGCCATCCTGCACGAGTCGACCGTGCGGCACTTCGCCCGCCCCGACGCCGCCCGGATCGACGTCGCCTTCGTCCCGGCGCACAGCATGTCGCCGCCCGGTGTGCTCACCGAGCGCCGCCCGCTCGCCGACGCCGAGTCCGTGCGCGCCCGCGCAGTCGCGAACTTCGACCGCTATGTCACCACCCTGAACGCGGGCCTGACTGTCCCGTCGTCCTTCGGCTGGAAGGTCAGCGGCGACGGCGATCAGGACTACTCCTGGTGCAATCGCACCATCTTCCCCCTCACGCCCTACCAAGCTCTCGGCCGCCTGAGTGAGTTGGGCAAGGACGGGCTGCTCTGGGGGCCCGGGCAGATCATCGAGGTCGCGGACGGCAGCGCCGTACTGCACAACGGCTCCCATGCGCCGAAGGGGTACGACTTCGAGGCCGTCTACGCCGAGGTGAGCCTGGACGAGGCCGCCGCCGTCCCGCCGTTCACACCCGAACGCGACCGCCACGGCCGCCAGACGCGGCGCGCCCAAGAGCTGCTCGCCGACCTGATGGAACGCCTCGTCGGCACCGACTTCTGGTACCGCGCCATCGACAGCGGCGCGACCCACACCATCTCGCTGTACGAGGACGGCGGCGCCACGCGCAGCCATCTCCTGGACCCGGTGACCGGCCGCGTCGTCCACCTGGGGACCGGACCGGCCCGAGACCATCTCACGCAGGACACCGGCTACACGGAGATCGCCGCGAGCACCCTGCAGGCCCTGCTGGACAGCGAGTTGCTCTACGGCAGCTCGTACGGACTGTGGGCGAGCAACAGCAATCTGCTCTCCGCCGTCTTCCACCAGCCCCTGAATTACACCCGGCATGTGGACCAGGTCCTGGGCAGGCCCGGCGATGAGTGAGAGGGCCGGGCGGCGCATCGTCGTCGACCACCACAGCAACTGCCTGCGGGACAACCCGCTGGGTGACCCGTACACCCGGCGGATCGAGGTGCTGCTGCCGCCGGGTTACCGGGACGACGCGCGTCACCCCGTCGTCTACTGGCTGCCCGGCTTCGGCGCCGCCCCCACCCTGACCAACCGCGCGCTGGCGTTCGGCGACTCGGTGGCCGGGCGGCTGGGGGCAGCCATGGCGCGCGGCGAGATCCCCGCGGCGCTCCTGGTCGTGCCGGACTGCACGACGGCGTACGGCGGTTCGCAGTACATCGACTCCCCGGCCTGCGGCCGCTACCTCACCCACCTCACCGAGGTCGTCGCCGAGGTGGACCGGCGCTTTGCCACCCGGGCGGAGCCCGCCTGGCGCGCGATCGGGGGCAAGTCGAGCGGCGGCTACGGCGCGCTGATCGCCGCCATGCACACCGGCCTCTTCGGCGCGGTCCTCGCCCACACACCCGACGCGGGCTTCGAACACTGCTATCTGCCCATGCTCCCGGGCGTACTGGACACGATCGAGGCAGCCGGCGGTACCGAACAGTTCCTCGCCCGCCGCGACAGCGGGCCGCACGACGTGGCGTTCATGGTCGCGATGAGTCTGCTGGCCATGGGCATGTGCTACGCCCTCGAGCCTGGGGTTCCTGCCGAGCAGAACCTGCCCTGTGATCCGCGCACCGGGCTCTTCCGCCCCCAGGTGTGGGAGCGCTGGCTGCGGCACGATCCGGTGCGCACCGCCGCCGCGCACACCAAGCGGCTGGGGGCACTGCGGCTGCTTCACCTGGAGACCGGCCGCCGGGACGAGTACCACATGCACTGGGGTGTCAGGGCTCTGCACGCCACCCTGCAAGAGCTCGGCATCGCGCACGAGTACCAGGAGCACGACGGCGGACACCACGGTATCGAGCACCGCTTCACCACCTCGCTGGCCCGCCTCGGCCGGGTGTGGCAGACCGTGGCAGACACCCCGGGAGGACGCTGACATGTGCGGCATCGCAGGCTTCATCCCGCTGGGCGCACCGCGCGAGCGGCAGTGGCTCGCGGCACTCGGCCGCACCATGACCGAGGCGATGGCCCACCGCGGCGAATCGGCGGCCGCCCCCTGGGTGGCGCCGTCAGGCGCGGCGATGCTCGCCTGCGTCCGGCTCGCCGTCCAGGACCGGTCCGGCGCCGGCGACCAGCCCATGGCGGACCCGGACGGGAGGTTCGTACTCGTCAACAACGGCGAGGTGTATGCCTCCCGCGCACCGCTCGCGCCGCCCTGGCCACGACGCACCCACTGCGACACCGAATTCGTCCTTCAACAGGTCAGCCGGGCCACCGCGGACCAGGAGGCATCGGTTCTGAGCGGCCTGGACGGCATGTTCGCGCTCGCCTGGCACGACACCCGCACCCGCCGCACCGTCCTGGCGCGCGACCACTTCGGCGTCAAGCCGCTCCATTACTGCTACACCGACGACGGGCTGCTCTTCGCCTCCGAGGTCCAGGCCCTGCTCGCCACCGGGCTGATCCGGCCGGAGGTCGACCCCGCCGAATTCGTGCTGCGCTCATGGGTGCGGATGGACGCGGCGGACGAGCACACCTGGCTGTCCGGCATCCGCGTGCTCCAGCCCGCCGAGTACCTGGTCGTGGACGCGCCGCGGGTGCGCCTTCGCCGCTACTGGCAGCCCGACCCGTCCGACGAGGTGGTCGGCGCCGAAGAGATCCGTGCCGCCTTCGACCGTGCCGTAGCCCTGCGTTCCGTGGCCGACGTGCCCCGGGCGGCGGTGCTCAGCGGCGGCGTCGACAGCTCGGCCGTCTTCTCGGCGCTGCACGGCAGTGGAGTGGAGGTGGCCCCCTATGTCGCCCACTACGAGGACGGCATCGGCGGCTCCGGCAGCGACGTGGACCACGCCCGTCTGGTGTCCACCACCCACGGCGTCCGTCTCACCGTGTGCGAACTGTCGCGCCGCGACGCGGTCATGCTCATTCCGGAGGTCGCTCACCGGCTCATGCGGCCCCTGCTGCACGGTGCCGAACTCGCCATGTACCAGCTCTACCGGCGTATCTCCGCCGAAGGCCGGGTCGTCGTCTACTCAGGCCACGGGGCCGACGAGATGTGGGGCTACCAGGACGGCGGTTACTTCCCCGTCGTCGACCCCGCGGCCGCGACCCATGTGCACGGCCGCCACTACCTCACCCATCACCTGTACCGCGACGAACGCCCGCTGTGGGGCGAGCTGATCGAGTGGCTGGCACGCGAACTCGGTGTCGACATGGAGGACATCAGGCAGCGGGTATGGGACCGGGTGCTCAGGGAGTACCGGGGGCTGGACACCATCGACCCGCTCAAGCGCGGCAGACACCATCTGATGCGCCGCTTCCTCGTCTACGTCAACGACATGGTGGACCTCACCTCCTCGACGTACACACTCGAGGACCGGCCCGTCTTCCAGGACGTCGCCCTGGCCGAACTCGCCTTCCGCTGCCCCGAACATCTCAAGAGCCCGTCGGCGCCCGGCAGCCACAAGGAACTGCTGAAATCAGCGCTCGGCATCCTGCTGCCGCCCGCCGTCGTCCGGCGCCGCAAACAGGGTTTCCCCTCGCCCACCGACCCGGTCTACGAGCAGGCGCTGCGGAAGCTGGCGGCCGAGCAGGGACTGCCGTTCGGACTCACCGGTCTGCCCGCACACCTTCACGATGCCCTGGGCAGTGGGGAGTTGATGTTCCTTGCCTCCAGCTCCGCATGGCTGGAGCGGCTGCGGACGCCGGAGCCCACCCCCTTGTAGAAGGAGAAACACCCATGGCGCCGACCCATACCTGGCAGTGGCACACGGTCGCCGACGCGGCCGGACTGGAGGACGCGCCGCCCCGGTGCTCTCCCCAACCGGCCCAGGCGTGGTGCAACTTCACGCTGTGGCATCCCGCGGAACTGCCCGGCCGCTGCGACACGGCGGTCGGCACCCTGCGCAAGGAGGCCCCGCCGGGCCGCACCGCCGCGAGCGCCGGCCGCACCCCGTGGTCCGATGCCAACCCGGCCGCGTACCGCACCGAGATCAGCGGCGGCGGGCGCCGGTTGCGGCTCAAGCAGTTCCTGTACGACTGGGCCTTCCCCGCCGCCGACCACCCCTGCCTGTGGGGCAGCGAGACCCGCGCCTTCCCGATCGGTGCGGGGCGCGTGGTCTGGCTCGGAACCGACTACCTCGGACACTCCGCCGCCTCCGCGCGCATGAGCCGTACAACGGTCGAACTGTCCGTGCTGGAGGGTGAGTTCGCCGACGAGGAGCTGGTGGACTTGTATCGGGCGCTGCGTCCGGCCGACCCGGCGGCCCCGGCGCGGATCGTGCGTACCGCGTTCAGTGAACTCTCGTACTGGGCCAGGCACACCACCGACATGGTCTCGGTGCCGACCGGGCTGTATTTCTTCCACCGGCGCGATCGCCTGCACGAGGGAGACTGGGTGCCCACCGCGGAACTCGCCTCCTTCCTTGCGGCCCAGGACCTTCCCGCCGGGCTGAGCGGCTTCGCATCGGACAGCGCCGTCGTCTTCACCGGTCCGCAGGGCGCGCGGGAACTCGAAGCGATCTACACGAACGCAGCCGGCGGCGGTGAGCTGCGGCTGGTCCTGCAGCGCTCCGGCGCCGGGCGGATGCCGTACCCGCCGGAGCGCGAGAAGCACCCCGCCCGTACACAGAAGACCCAGGTCCGGGGCCGGTCCGTGGATCTTGCCTACGTGGATCCGGCGGTCGGCCCCTTCGACGCCGTCTGGCAGGACCCGGCCCTGGGGGTGGAGGGAAAGCTCCTGAGCAGTGCCGGGCAGGGCATGGACGTGGAGTTCGTGCTCGGCTGCCTGGACACCCTGCTGACCTGCTCCCCACTGGCGGGTCGGGGGGCCGCGCTGTGAGCTCCCCGCCGGCACACCCGGACCCGAGCGATCAGCATCTGTGCCTCGATTTCCGCAGCGACACCCGCACGCGTCCCGACGCGGCGATGCGTGCCGCCATGGCCGCGGCCGAGGTGGGAGACGACGCGTACGGGGACGACCCGACCGTCCGGGCGCTTGAGGAGGAGGGCGCCCGGCTCACCGGCAAACAGGCGGCGCTTTTCCTGCCGAGCAGCACCATGGCCAACCTCGTCGCGGTCCTGGCCGCCGCACCCGCCGCACCCGCCGCACCCGCCGCATCCTCCGAACGCGGCGCGCACACCCGCCTCGTGACCGGTGAGGACACCCACATCGCCCGCTTCGAGAGCGCGGCCATGCGCCGGTTCGGCGGCGTACGGCTCGTCGGGGTGGCACAGCACGACGACGGAAGCCCCGAGCCCGTCGCGTTCGCCCGGGCACTTGACGACGGCCGCGGGCAGCCGCTGATCGTCTCCCTGGAGAACACCTGCATGCTCCAGACGGGCAACGCCCTGGACGCGTCCACAACCTGGAGCCTGGCGTCGCTCGCGCGGGAGTACGGGGCCCATGTCCACCTGGACGGCGCACGCCTCGCCAATGCGGCGGTCGCCCGGCAGGTCCCCGTACGGACACTGGCGGCAGCCGCGGACAGTGTCACCTTCTGCCTGGCCAAAGGCCTGGGAGCGCCGGTCGGATCACTTCTGTGCGGGGGCGCCGCCTTCGTGGACCGCTCCCGTGAGCTGCGCCTTCAGCTGGGCGGCACCATGCATCAGGCGGGTGTTGCGGCGGCGGCGGCCCTGGTTGCCCTGCGACGCCTGCCCCGCCTGGCCGACGACCACGCGCTGGCTGCCGCGCTGGCGGCCGGACTGGCTTCGGTGCGGGGCGCGGACGTTGCCGTACCGCCGCGGCGGACGAACATCGTGACGGTCCGGCTGGCCGGGCTCGACGCCGCGGAGTTGCAGCGACGGCTGGCGGCTCGCGGGGTGCGGGTGCTGCCCCTCGACCATGGCCGGGTGCGCTTTGTGGTGCACCGCGAGCACGTGGCCGCGGCGGTGCCGGACGTGGTCCGTGCGCTGGCCGGGGCGCGGGCCGTCTCCGCGAGCGTTGTTCAGCCCGCTTCGAGCTCCCGCTGAAGCGCCTGCTCCAGCGGGCTGAGTGGAATGTCCGGGCGCAGCCGCTCCGGGTGGCGCTCGGGCGGGCCCTTGAGCTCCGGGGCCCGCTCGGGCGGCAGCGGAGGGTACGGGTGCCCCGGCTCCCCGCCGGTGTGCTGCATGCCCAGAGCCACCAGACCGCGGAACAGCGCGGTGAGCAGGCGGCGGAGGAAGGAGGGTTTCACGTCTGACATCACTCCCTCGTCGCGGACCGGGCCGGTTTCCGACACCTTCCGGCCCGCCGCTCGGCACAGCTTCGAGACGGGGTCGAGCCCGGCTCGAACACACAGCCACACACTTCTGAGCACCCGCCGGGCCCGGCCCCGGGGCGGGAGGAGGGACGACGATGACCCGTGACCAGAGCAGGAAGTGGCAGCAGGTGCGCAGGGTTTCGGCGGCGCACACCCGGGCGGGCCTGGGGATCGACGGCTTCGACGAAGCCGTCGCGCATCCCCGGGACGAGGACTCCTCAGCCTTCGCCGAGCCGGCCGTCCCGGGCGGCGACGAGGGCGCCACGGTCGAAGACATCGAGGATCTGGTGGCCGATCTGCAGCTGGAACGTGCCGGGCTGACCGGGTGCGACCCCGAGCCCGCCGTGCGGCGGGCCCGGCGGCTCGGCGACGAGATCGCCTTTCTGGGACTGACCCGGCTGGTCGCCGAACTGACCGGCGACACCGCCCCGCCGGCCGCTTCCGCGGTATTCGCCCTGGAGGCCGACGAGAACGCCCGCCTGGCGTCCTGTGCTCGACAGCGCGCCGAGGCCGGAGGGCTGGTGGAGCCCACCTGGCAGTGGCTTTCGGCTCGCCGTCGCGCCGCCGGGGGACAGCCCTGGTGGTCCACCGGCAGGCTCCGCCCGCTGCCGCCCGGCACCCTGCGACAGCTGGCCGAAGTGTCCGAGCCCGTACCGGACTTGGCACCCATCGCCGAGTCCTGGGGACGCGCGGCCGGACTGCGCGACGGCGCCGCTGAGCACAACTGGCGCTGGCTGATGCACGGTGAGCCGTTGTGCCGATCCACCGCACCGGCAGGACACCGGCTGCCCCGGCTGAACGAACTGCTCGCCGGCCTGGTCGCAGAGGCCCGCGGGCACGGGCTGCTGCCGCCCACTCACAAGGTCAAGCTGATCCGCACGCTGGGCACCGTGCCGCGGGCCACCCCCGTGCGCATGCCAGGGTTTTCGCTGCTGACCGCACCCACGCGCGTCACCCCCGCCACCGTGCGGCAGCTGCAGCGGCACATCGCCGCGCTGACCGAACACGCGTTGCGTCCCAAGCACGCACCGCTGGCCGAACGGTGGACCCTGGACCCTCTGCGCTCCGCCGGCTGGGCCCTGCTGCTCGTGCACCGGGTGCACTCGCCCGAACTGCTTGCCAGGCTCGGCCTGGAGGAGCACACCGCGGTGTCCGCGGCCCGGTTCCTCGCCGAGCACGAGCGCTTCTGCCGTGGGCTGTCGGCGGTCGACCTGGCTCTGGACGCCGCTCTCGACGGATGCCGCAGCGTGGACGGCGCGCTTGACGCGGCGGCCGAGGTCGCCGGGCGCAGCGGGCTGGGGATGGCGCCCGAACTGCTGCTGCTGCGCCAGCCCCGCATCCTGAACCGGCGCTCCCACCTGGCGGCCGGGCCCTGGCACGGAGCTGTACGTGACGCTCTCACCGACCGGTTCGGCACCGGCTGGGGCCAGCGGGACGAGGCATGGGCGCTGCTGCTGCACACCCTGACGAGCACCGATACTGCCGCCGCGTTTCTGGCAGCGCTGGCGGCACCGGGTCGTCCGGGCCGTGGCGGGCGGCGTCCGGGCATGCTCATGCCGGTTGGGGCCGCCGCGTGAGCGGCCTCCGCAGCCAGGGTCTCCGCGGCCAGGGCCTCCGCGCTCGGCGGCCGAAGCGACACCGGCCACGGAGGCGGCGGCCGGCGAACCGGTGAGCAGACCTCCGGCCGCCCGCGTGGTCGTCAGATTCCACGGGGCGGCCGGGTGGCGCGCGGCGCCGGGAAGGGGGGACGCTCCCCGACGCCAGGCGCCTGGCGCTCCGTAAGGAACGCCGGTCACGGGCGGCAGGACGGCCGCAGCTCGCCGATCGAACGACGAGATCCTCCGGGATCAGCTTTCCCGTACCGGCTGGAGCACGGCTGGAGGCACCTGTGACATGGGACGGATCCAGTTGTCCTCGAGGCCGCTCCCAGCCGTGGCGGTCACGCTTCAGGCCGGCAGGTCCGGGCCGCAGTCCGGGCGGGCATTCCGGGTCGGAGCGACGGGAGTTGGCGCCGTGACAGATGTGGTGACCTACGCAAGCGTGGGAGAGGCGGATCGGCGCGCCGCCGTCCGCAACGTGGCGATGAGGCCGCGATGACGGCGACACTCCCCGGCACCCTGCAGACGCAGGAAGTCGCCGACGGGGTCTTCGCGTACGTACAGCAGCCCGGCGGCTGGTGCCTCAACAACACGGGCCTCGTCGTCGGGGACGAGGGACAGAGCGTGCTGATCGACACGGTCGCGACCGAGCGCCGCGCCCGGCGGCTGCGCGAGGAGGTGCTGCGCCGCGTGCCCACTCCGCCGCGCACCCTGGTCAACACCCACTTCCACGGCGACCACGTCTTCGGCAACTTCGTCTTTCCCGAAGCCCTGATCGTCGCGCACGAGGGCACCCGCCGCGACATGGCGGAACACGGACTGCACCTGGCCGGGCTGTGGCCCGACGTGTGCTGGGGCGACCTCGAACTGGCGCTGCCCCAGGTGACCTACCGCGATGCGCTGACCCTGCACACCGGCGGCGTACGCATCGAGCTGCTGCACATGGGCCCGGCCGCGCACACCACCAACGATACGGTCGTCTGGCTGCCCGAACAGCGGGTGCTGTTCACCGGGGACGTGCTGATGGCAGGCGTCACGCCGTTCTGCGTCATGGGGTCGGTCTCCGGATCGCTCGACGCCCTGGACCGGCTGCGCGCCCTGGACCCCGAGGTGGTGGTGCCGGGCCACGGACCGGTCGGCGGGCCGGGACTGTTCGACGCCAACGAGGCGTACTTCCGCTGGATCCAGCAGCTGGCCGAGTGCGGAACCGTGGCCGGTCTGACCCCCTTGCAGCTCGCGCGGGAGACCGACCTCGGACCGTACGCCGAACTGGTGGACGCGGAGCGCCTGGTGCCCAATCTGGCCCGGGCCTACGCCGAGGTCCAGGGCGCGGCCCCCGGTTCGCCGCTGGACGTGGGTGCCCTGTTCGGGGAAATGATCGACTACCACGGCCGGCTGCCCGACTGCCACGCCTGACCGCCACGCACCACTGGACAGCACGACCGGCATCCCCGCGCCACGGCCCGGGGATGCCGGTGCGTGAGGGCTTACGGGAAGTCGTCTCGGGTGACCGTGCGCGTGCGCACCTGCAGCTCGTCGCCGCTGCGCACCAGCACATCGGTGCAGACACAGACCCGGTGCACCCGGCAGCCGCCGCCGATCCTGGAGGCGTACACGATCGTGTAGGCGCGTACGTCCAGCACGCCGTCCGGGCGCTCGGTGATCTCGAGCATGCCGATGAAGTGGCGGTGCCGCTC
Organism: Streptomyces sp. SLBN-118; assembly: GCF_006715635.1. Lineage (NCBI taxonomy): Bacteria > Bacillati > Actinomycetota > Actinomycetes > Kitasatosporales > Streptomycetaceae > Streptomyces > Streptomyces sp. SLBN-118. The sequence continues at coordinate 700,920 of NZ_VFNP01000001.1, read as the reverse complement.
GCCCGCTTGGGCGAGTGCGTTGGCGCTGCGCCGGGCGGCGGTGACCAGACCGGGGCGGCCGTGCACCGGCTCCGGCAGCGTCGGCACATCGAAGCGGGCGTCCTCGGTGAAGGTGGCCGCCCACCGCTCCGCCTCGCCTGCGTCCAGCAGCTGCATCTGGTGTGCGTAGAACTGCTGCACCTGCGCATAGAGGGCTGCGAACGCGTCGGTCGGCCGCAGGGCCTCGGCCTCGCTCCGCACAGTCATGGCATCTCCGTTCCGTTGGTTGGCGCCACTGTCCAGGACCCCGATCGAGCGGCCTTCGAAGATTCCTCAAGCGTCCCGGCCGACCGTGAGGGCCCAGGGCTGTCTTTTGGATCAGGCCGGATCAGTGAGCGGGGTCTGGCGAGGTGCCGCGACAGGGCATGCGAGCCCGGCAAGATCCGAAAGACGCCCCCGTCGCCGTCCGGAGCAGGAGGTCCGAGCCCATGCCGTCGTTCACCTATCCAGAACTGCCGCTGGACGGGCTGCTGCGCCGGGCCGCCATCCGCCACCCCGGCAAGGCCGCCCTGGTCACCGAGTCGAGCACTGTCGACTACGCCGAACTCGACGACCGTGCCGACCGCATCGCCCACTACCTGGAGCACACGGTCGGCCGGCGCGAGGCGGCGATCGGTGTGGCCAATGTCCTCGACCCCGCTTTCCCCGCCGCCTTCTACGGCACTGTGCGCGGCGGCAGCGTCGCCGTGCTCGTCAACCCCCTGATCAGGCAAGCGGTGTTGCATCATGTCTTCGCCACGGCTGGCATCGAGGTGGCCTTCGTCCCGACCGCAACCGCCGAACTCCTGGTGAAACTGCGGGAGTCACTGCCAAAGCTGCACACGATCGTCGTCACCGACGCCGAGGACGGCGTGGTCCCGGCCGACGCTGTGCCGTTGCAGGCAGCCCTCGACGCGGTGCCCGATAGTGTGGGCGGGCACCGCCGGGGCGCGGCGGCCCCCGGCGCCGTCGCCTGCGTCCAGTTCACCACCGGCACCACAGGCAGGCCCAAAGGAGTGCGCCTGACCCACCGCAACCTGGTGGCCAACGCCGCGCAGACTGTCCACGCACACGCCCTGGGCCAGCAGTCAGTGACCCTCAACCATCTGCCCCTGTACCACGTGATGCACCTCAACTCGGCTCTGTACGCGGGCGCCACGCAGATTCTGTGCCGCGATCCCGACCCGGTCGCGTCCCTCGCGCTCGCCGCCCGCACCGGTGCCACCCACTACTACGGGCTGCCCGCGCGGCTGCACCGGCTCGCCGCCGACCGGAGGCTGGAGGCCCGCCCGGAAGGCGTGCCGGCCGGACCGCGGCTGACCGCAGTGCTCTCCGGCGGCAGCGCGCTGGCCGATGCCACCGCCCGGCGGCTGCGCGAACTGCTCGGCGTCCCCGTCATTCAGGGCTACGGACTGGCCGAACTCTCCCCGCTGTCCCACAGTCAGCGGCCGGGGGACGGATCGCGCAGGGGCTGCGTCGGGCCCGCCGTGCCCGGCACCGAATGCCGGATCGTGGATCTCGGGACGGGGAAAGGCGTCGGCGTGTACGCGACCGGCGAGGTGCAGGTGCGCGGGCCGCAGCTGATGGCCGGATACCTGGACGAGGACGAGCCCTCATGGACGGACGCGGACGGCTGGTTCGCCACCGGCGACGTCGGCCACCTCGACGAGGACGGCGCGCTGTTCCTGGTGGACCGGCTCGGCGACGTGTTCAAGTACGACAACGAACTCGTCTCGCCGACCGCCGTCGAGCGGATCCTTGCCGAGGACCCGCGCGTGGCCGACTGTGTCGTTTCGGGCTGGCCCGATCCCGTGCACGGCGCCGTCGTCTGGGCGGGCATCGTGCTTCATCCGGACGCCGGACAGCGCTGGTGCTCTGTGCTCGACATCCTGGACTCGATCACCGAGAGGGCAAACGCCCAGCTGGCGTCCTTCGAGCAGATCCGCCGCGTCGAGACGCTCGACGAGGTACCGCGCACTCCCGTCGGAAAGCCCCGGCGCCTGGAACTGAGGCAGCACCTGCGCGCCCGCGCCGCCGCCGAAAGCGCCGCCTGAGCCTCGTAACACCCACCCATCGCGCACCACCGACCCGCAGGAGACAGGACATGGCCACCTTCGTCAACAAGCTGACCGTGCATGGCGACCACGAGACCTTCCTGGCCGTCAGGAACCGGCTCACGGCCTACATGGCGGCCCAGCCCGGCTATGTCGGCCACCAGCACCTGCGCCGGCTCGGCGAAGGTCACGTCTACCTGGAAATCGCGACCTGGCAGGACGCCGCGGCCCACCGCGCGGCGTTCGCCACCGAGGGCTTCCAGCGCCTGCTGGCCGAGCTCAGGCCGCTCGTCACCGCCGAGCCCGGCATGTACGAGCCGGTGGACGCGCGCGACCAGGCCGGTCCGGAGGCAGCCGGTGTCCGGTGAGCTCCAGGTCCTGGTCGTCGGCGCCGGTCCCGTCGGCCTGAGTGCCGCCCACGAACTCGCCCGCCGCGGCCTGCGCGTGCGTCTCGTCGACGCCGCCACGGGCCCCGCCCGCACGAGCAGGGCTGTCGCCGTCCACCCGCGCACCCTGGAGACCCTCGACCAGATGGGCACGGTCGGCCCGATCCTCGAACAGGGGCGCCGCAACGGGGCGTTCACGATGTACGCCAAGGGCCGGCGCCTGGTGAGGCTCGACGCCGACTACACGACGATGCCCACCCGTTACCCTTACACCGTCATCATCGAGCAGATACGTACGGAGGCCACGCTGCGGGCGGCAGTCGCCCGGCTCGGCGTCGAGGCCGAGTGGGGTGTGCGTCTGGCGTCCTTCGAGCAGGACGAGACGTCGGTCCGAGCCGTCCTGCGCCACCCCGACGGCACCGAGGAGCCGTGCCGGGTGCCCTGGCTGATCGGCTGCGACGGCGGGCACAGCACCGTACGCAAGGGCCTCGGTCTGCCGCTGATCGGCGAGAGCCGCGACACCTGGATGCTCGCCGACGCACCCGTCACCACGGACCTGCCGCCCGACAGCATCTACTGGGTGCACACCGGCACCGGGGCCATGATGATGGTGCCCTACGCGAGTGAAGGGCACTGGCGGCTGCTGGAGACGGCACCCGGCCACTGCGCAGGGCGGGACGTGGCCGAGCACTTCTCCGCCCGCCTCAGCGGGGGCCTGCGACATCAGGTACGGGTCGGCGAACCCGAGTGGACGTCGGTGTTCACCTTCCAGCAGCGCATGGTCCCGCGCATGCACGAAGGCCGCGTCTTCGTCGCCGGCGACGCCGCACATGTGCACAGCCCCGCCTCGGGGCAGGGAATGAACACCGGAATCCAGGAGGCGTACAACCTGGCCTGGAAGCTCGCCATGGTCGAACAGGGCCATGCCGGGCGGGAGTTGCTGGACAGCTACAGCCAGGAGCGTGTTCCCGTCGGGCGCGAGCTGCTCGGCTCCACCCGCACGGCCACGTTTCTTGTCCAGTTCAAGAACATCCTCGCCTCGGTGGCGCTGCCCGCGGTCTTCGCCGTCGTGCGCAGGGTCCCGGCGCTGCGCCGCGCCATCCAGCGCCGGGTGCTCGGCTCCATGTCGGGACTGCGCCTGAACTATGCCCCGAGCTCCCTGAGCCTTGAGCCCTCGGGCCGGCCCGCACCACCGGCGCACTGCCGCCCCGGACACCGCGTCGCCTTCGCCACCGCCGGGCAGCCGCCGACCGCGGGAGCGCGCGCCCTGAGCGAGGAACTGCGCGACGTACGCTGGACCCTGCTGGCCGCGGCCGACGGCCGTGGCCGGGCCGGTGAACCCGCACGGGCCGCCGCCGACGCGGCCGCCCGGCACGGCGCCTGGCTGTCGGTGCGCACCGTGGGCGGGTACGGCTGGGCGGGCCCGGCCCCGCTGCCCGATCCGGACGGAGCCCTGTGCGCCGCGCTGGGCCTGGTGCCCGGCGGCTGGCTGCTGATCAGGCCCGACGGCTATCTCGCCGCGCACGGCGCCCTGTTGAGCGGCCGGACGCTCGACGAAGCACTCGCCGCACTGCGGCTCCATCGCTCACCTGGAGTGCAGCCGTCGCCCGTCGGCGCCCCTCGACCGGTGTTCGAGCCGTCCTCGTCCGTTCTTCGACCCGGTCAGGAGAAGGTCAATGAGACGGTAAATACCGTGGCCTTCGCGGACAGAGAAACCCGATGACGAGCCGACTACGACCGGGGTGCGCACAGGCCACCGACCCAGCCCGGTGCCGTCCCGCGCACCGGCTGGGAGCCGGACATGCGTGGCGGGCCCGGTGACGCCCGCCCCCGCTCCGGCGAACCCATCCGACGCGAGAGGGGTGTTGCACATGTCGGACACGCGCGTGCACCGTACGAGCCACCGGGCTGAGGTGGCCGCTCCGGCCGGAGTGCTGTACGGGCTGATCGCCGACACCGTACGGTGGCCGCTGTTCTTCCCGCCCAGCATCCATGTCGAGCAACTCGAGTTCGACGGAACCCACGAGCGGCTGCGCATCTGGGCCACCGCCAACGGCCGGGTGACGTCATGGGCGTCGGTCCGCCTCCTCGACCCCGAGCTGCGCCGGGTCGACTTCCGACAGCAGGTCCCCGCCTCGTCCGTCGAGTCCATGGGCGGCACCTGGATCGTCGAGGCGCACGGAGGCGACCGCTCACAGCTGACCCTGCTGCACGACTTCACCGTTCCCGGTGACGCGGCCGAGCAGGCGGCCTGGGTACAACGCGCGACCGACGCCAACAGCCGTGTCCAGCTGGACAGTCTCAAGGACATGGCCGAGAAGTGGACCCGTCTGGACGACCTGGTGCTTCTCTTCGAGGACTCCGTACGGGTCAACGGCCCCGCCGAGCTGGTCTACGACTTCCTCTACCGGGCGGGTGACTGGCCCAAGCTTGCCCCGCACGTGCGGCGGGTCGAGCTGACCGAACAAGCGCCGGGCGTACAGGTGATGACCATGGACGCCTCCGGCGCCGACGGCGCGATGCACACCACCGAGTCGGTGCGGATCTGCTTCCCGCACGCCGGACGCATCGTCTTCAAGCAGACGGCCCCGCCTGCCCTGATGGCGGCACACACCGGGGAGTGGTCGGTCGAACCCGACGAGACGGGCGTGACGGTCACCGCGCAGCACCAGGTCGTCCTGAACGAGGAGGACATCGAGCGGGTGCTCGGCGAGGGCGCCGACCTGGCAGCGGCCCGGCGGCGAGTGCGCGAGGACCTCGGCCGGGTCGGCACCCTCATGCTGGCGCTGGCCAAGCAGCACGCGGAGAGTGCGGTCCGGGTCCTGTGACCGAAGCCGCCTGTTACGGCACGCCCGCCGGCCGGCAGCCCGGTGCTGCCGGCCTCCCGGCCGCCGCTCCCGAGCGGGCCGCGCGCCTGGAGGCGCTGCTCGGCGACCCGTTCGACCCCGCCAACCCGCACGGCCACACCGCGCTGCTGGGGTCGGACGAACGGCGTGAGGTGCCCGAAGCCACCGAGCAACTGCTGGCCGATGCCCACCTCGCCGCGGAGTTCGTGCCCCAGGACCTCGGCGGGCGGCTGGCCAGAGCGGACGACCTGGCCCGCGTCCTGCGTCCGGTCTTCCGTCGCGATGCCGCCCTTGGCTTCGGGTTCGGCATCACCTCGCTGTTCGCGACCTCCGCCGTCTGGGCGGCGGGCGACGCGCGCCAGCGCACGGAAACCGCCACTCTGCTGCTGGAGGGCGGCCGGGCCTCGATCCTGCACCGGGAACTCGCGCACGCGAACGCCATCCTGCGCGACGAGTTCACCGCTCGCCCGGCCCCCGGCGGCGGCTTCACGCTCGGCGGCCGCAAGGACGTCGTCATCAACGCCGACAGGGCCGAAGCCTTCGTCATGTACGCCCGCACCGCGTCCACCACCGGCCCGGGCAGCCATTCCGTACTGCTGCTCGATCCGGAACGGCTGCCTCCGGGCGGGCTGCTGCGCCTCGCGCGCGTCGACACCGCGGGGATGCGCGGCAGCCGCTTCTCCGGTATCGCCTTCGCCGACTGTCCCGTCGGGCCGGACACCCTCGTCGGCGGCCTGGGCGAGGGTGTCCTGCTCGCACTGCGCACCTTCCAGGTCAACCGCTGTCTGATCCCCGGTGTGGTGATCGCCGGAGTGGACAGCGTCCTGCGGCACGCCGTGCGGGCCGCCACCGAGAACCGCAGCAACGGCCTGCCCGCCCGCCGCTGGCACCGGGTGCTCGCCGGGGTGTTCGCGGATCTGCTGGCCTGCGACAGCATGGCGGTCACCGGGCTGCGCGCCCTGAGCCTGCTGCCCGACAGCGCCCATCTGCTCGCGGCGGCAGTCAAGTACACGATGCCCGACCTGCTCCGTGAGGATCTGGAGGAACTGGCCACGGCGCTCGGAGCCCGCGGCTACGACCGCGGACCGCGGTACGGCGGATTCCAGAAACTGGTGCGGGACCTGCCCGTCGCCGGTCTCGGACATGCGGGCACCGCCGCCTGCCAGGCGGTCCTCGTGCCCCAACTGCGCACCCTGGCCCGCACCTCTTGGTTCCATTCGCCCGAGCCGCCTGCCGGCCTGTTCCGGCCCGAGGACCCGGTGCCACCGTTCGACTACCGCAGGCTGACGGTCTCCGGAACGGAGGACCGGATCACCGCGGCCCTGGTCGCCGAAGCCGAGCGTCTCGGCACGCTGCGCTCGGCCGGACCGGTCTGGGCGGCACTGTCGGATCTTGCCGAATCGTTCGTCCAGGAGGTGCGCGCGCTGCGCGAGGAGTGCGCGGCGCCGGCCGGCCGCGGCCCGGAGCTGTTTGCCGACCCAAAAGCGTGCGTCCTGGCCGACCGTTACGCGCTCCTGCTGGCCGGCGCGTCCTGCCTGGGCGTCCGCCGTGCCCAGGACGGAACCGGCTCCTTCCTCGACGATCCCTCCTGGGCGGTCCTGGCCCTGAGCCGGATAGGCCGCAGGCTGGGAGTGCCGGTGCCCGAACTGCCCGACCAGGTCACCGGCACCGTCATCGCCGAGGTGCTGGAGCGCTACCGGGACGGCCGCAGTTACGACCTGTACGCCACGCGGCTCGCCGGATGAGCCCTTGCCGGAACCAGCCACCATGCAGGGAACCTTGGGGACGAGGGGAGGACGACCATGGACGAGCCGACCATTGCCGCGCCGGTCCACGTGCCGCGGCCCGAAGGGCCATGGCATGCCGTACACCGGAACCTGACGGAGACGGGCAGCGCGGTGGTGTACACAACGTGGGGCGAGTGGCTGCCCGCCGTGCTCACCACACCGGGGCTGCGCCGGCTGCTCGGCCACGACTGGACCCGCTACCGCCGTACGGCCGATGCCACGGTGCGCTTCCGCTTCGCGGCCGCCCGCCTGCTCATCAAGTACGCGGCGGGCGCCGCGCTGTGCACCCAGCCCGCATCCCTCGACCTCGCCTACCGGCTCGGCGGCCGCCCGTATCTGCGCGGCTTCGACCAGATCGAGGTGAGCCTGACGCACACCGGCGAGCTCATCGTGGTCGCGCTGAGCCGGATCGGCCGCATCGGTGTGGACGCGGAACCGGTCGGCCGCCCGCTGCGACTGGACCTGCTGAGGTCCCAGATGTGCACCCCGGCCGAGGCGGCCGAGCTGGACGCGCTCCCCGAGAACGAACAGAGCGCGCAGGCCCTGCGGTTGTGGACCTTGAAGGAGGCCTACACCAAGGCGCTGGGCCAGGGCATGCGGCTGGCGTTCACCGAGTTCGGCTTCGGCCTGCACGGCGGCCGGCTGCGCGCCCCCGACGGGAGCGCGGGTTCCCACGGTGAATGGGGCTTTGCCACCCATCGGGAGCTCGGCCGCTATCTGATCAGCATCGCCTGCCACGACGCCGGCCTCGACCCGGCGGGCGACACCTCGGTGTGCACCATGCTCGACGAGGGATTCCTGACGGCGATGACACAACGCCTCACCGCTGAGGACGACCCGGGGCCGTCCAGGGTATGACCCCGCGTCAGCGGCGTATCAGCCCCGCGGCAGCGGCGCGGGGCATCCTCGGCCCGGGAGCACCGTATCCGTCCGGCTGAGGAACCAGGAGACGTCCCATGACGAAGGCAGGCCACCCGTGCCACCCCGGGGACGGAGGTGACGAACCATTCATCACCCAGCATCCTCCGCACCCGGAGCGGCCGGACTCCCCGGCGGGGGAGCACCCCGGCGACGGCCCACTTCTGCCCGACGGCACCCCGGAATGCACCACGCTGTCGGCCGGCGCCCCTGAGGGGTCCGACTGCGTGCCGCTGACCCCGCAGCAGCACAGCCTGCTGCTTGACGCGATCGCGCACCCGGGCACCGGCCGCTATGTCGAGCAACTGGTCTGGCGATGGCAAGGCCCGCTGGACACCCTCCGGTTCACCGCCGCCTGGCAGGCCGTCTTCGACCGTGAGAGTGTCCTGCGCGCCGCATTCGACGTGCTTGGCGAGCCCCGTATCGTCCTGCACGAGCATGTCAGGGCCCAGGTCGTCCGGCATGCCGCGGGCGCCGTCGCCTGGGACGAGCTCGTCGAGCGGGACCGGCTGAGCGGCTTCGACCTCGGCAGCCCGGGTCTGCTGCGGATCACCCTCGTCGACGAGCCCCCGGCCCCGGCGGGCCCGCCTGCGGCCGCCACCCGGATCCTGCTCACGCACCACCATGTCCTGCTGGACGGCTGGAGCGTCGTCGTCCTGCTGCAGGAGTTCTACCGGGCCTATCTCGCCGGGGGCGAACTGCCCGGAGGCGAGCGCCGCCCCGACATCCGTGACTACACCCGCTGGCTGGCGGCTCAGGACACCGGCCCGGCCCGGGGGTTCTGGTCCCGGGCCCTGACCGGCACCGCGCCCCCGCTGACCCTGATGCGGCCCGGGCCCGGGCCCGTCACCGGCCAACGGGGCCACGGCCGCGCCGCTGCCCGGCTCGACGCCGCCGAGGCCGAACTGCTGCGTACCTGGGCGGCGGGCCACGCCGCTACCGAGGCCGGAGCTCTGCAGGCCCTTTGGGCGATCCTGCTGTACAGGGCCAGTGACGCCCGTGGCCCGGCGCCAGTGGGATTCGGCGTCGCCGTGTCCGGCCGCGGCATCCCGCTGGAGGTCGCCGAGCGGCTCCCCGGACTGCTGATGAACGTGCTGCCCATGACCATCCAGGTCGACCCGGCGCAGCACCTGCCGCTGCTGCTGGCCCAACTGCGTGACCTGACACTGGACATGGCCGCGTACGAATGGGTGTCGCTGGAGCAGATCCAGGCGTGGAGCGGCCGCCCCGCCGACGAGCAGCTCCTCGACAGCGTGCTCGTCTTCGCGCACTGTCCGCGGATGGCCGACGGCCTCGAGACGGCTCTCGCCGCGCAGGACATCTGCGTCTCACTGCCCGGCGCCGTCGGCTCGCCCGCCGCGTACCCCGTCGTCCTGCTCGCCGGCCGCGACGCCGACGGCGGCCTCGCCCTCACTGCCGTGCACGACCGCGGCAGGATCGCCGACGACGCAGCCGGCCAACTCCTGGGCCAGTGCATCCGGTTGCTGCGGCAGCTGCCCCACACAGCCGACGACACGACCGTAGGCGACATCCTTCATCTGCTCTGCGAGCAGGACCCGCCACCCGTCACGGGCTGAGCCCCGGCGGCCCTGTCAGCTCCAGCCGCTCTCGAGCAGATCTTGACACCCTGGTCCGATCGAACCGGAGGAGTGGTCCGGGCGATCCCCAGGAGGAGCTCATGCACGACGACAAGCAAGAGCGCGAACGCCCCGCACGAGACCTCGTGTCCCTGGCTCCGGCGCCCCGGCTCGCCGGGGTCGACGAGGACGACACGGCCGAGCCGCACATCGTCCGCGGCATCGACTGAACGTCCCGCCGGTACACCGCAATTCGAGCGCGCCCCGGCACACTGCCCCGGCAGCCGAATCACGAGGGGGAATCACGCCATGCCGCGCTCAGGAGCACGTACGGACATCCCGACGATGCCGCCCCAGGCCGAGGAATTCCTGGCCGCGCCGCAGGTCGGCACGCTGACCACCCTGCGGCCCGACGGAACCCTGCACGCCGCGCCAGTACGGTTCACCTGGGACGCCGCAGCCGGACTCGCCCGGGTCCTGACGGTCGCCTCCTCGCGCAAGGCCAGGAACCTCGTCGCCGCCCCCGGCAGCCGGATCGCGCTGTGCCAGGTGGACGGCTTCAGCTGGGTCACGCTCGAAGGCACCGCCACCGTCAGTGAGGACCGCCGGCGCGTGGCCGAAGGCGTGCGGCGCTATGCCAGGCGCTACTGGTCCGCGCCGCCCAGCCCGGCCGACCGCGTGATCATCGAGATCGCCGTCGACCGGGTGCTGAGCCTCAATCTGTGAGGGTGTCGGTTCACGCACGCGGTGCGGGCGGGTTCCCGGTGGCCCAGATCAGGCGGAACGACAGCAGGCTCAGCCGCCAGCCCTCGCTCGTCCGTCGGGCCTCGCCGGTCACGAACGTGCCGGTGGCGAACAGAGGCGGCCGCTCGCCGCCCGGCAGTTCGCCCTGCGGCAGATGGACATGGGTCGAGATGAGGTTGGCCCGCAGCCGGGCCCGCTCACCGTGGATTTCGACGACGGCCGGCGAGCCCAGATGCTGCGTCCGCTCGAAGGCCGCAAGCGCGCTGCGGTGATAGGCGGCGAGGCCGTCGATCCCTTCGTGCCGGCTCATCGGGAACTCGACGACCGTGTCGTCGGTGAACAGCCTTTTCGCCCAGTCGTCGTCGAGTTTTTCATCGTCGAGGCCGACCAGGTAACGGTCCAGAAGTGAGCCTATTTCGGCGGTGGATCGGGTTGAGGTCATGCCTGAGCATGACCGCAGTTCTTCGCGCGGACCAACCCTGCCTGTACGAGATCTGACATTCACCGCAGACATCTGTACTGGCGTGTAAAAGGCCTGTCCCGGCGGCTATTTACGGCCCGGGCGCCCCTCGCAATACTCGAGAAACACCAGTTGGAAGAGGGCAGATGGACACCTTTGACGCGGACGTGATCATTGTAGGGGCCGGACCCACCGGACTCATGCTCGCGGGCGAGCTGGGTCTCAAGGGAGTCTCGGCCACAGTCGTCGAGCGGCTTGCCGAACCCATCAAGGAATCGCGGGCTCTTGGTTTCTCGGCGCGTACCGTCGAGGAATTCAATCAGCGGGGCCTGCTGTCCCGTCTGGGCGACGTCGACGTTATTCCGGCCGGTCATTTCGGGGGCATTCCTCTCGACTACCGTGTGATCGGCGGAGGTTCGTACGGAGCCCGCGGAATTCCCCAGTCGCGTACCGAGGCCATGCTGGGCGCCTGGGCAGTCGAACAGGGCGTGGAGATACGCCGGTCGCTGGAGGTCTGCGGCCTCGACGCGGACGACGACGGCGTGAGCGTGCAGCTCAGCGGGCCCGAGGGCACCAGTGCGCTGCGCGCCCGGTACGTGGTGGGCTGCGACGGCGCGCGCAGCACCGTGCGCCGACTGGCCGGAATCGACTTTCCCGGCACCGACCCCGCCGTCGAGCTGCGCTTCGCCGACGTCGCGGGCGTCCCGCTGCGGCCGCGTTTCAGTGGCGAACGCGTGCCGGGCGGCATGGTGATGGTGCTGCCGATCGGCCCCGACCGCAGCAGGATCATCTACTTCGACCGGGACGAACCGCTGCGCACCAGCCCCGAGCCGATCACCTTCGAGGAGGTGTCCGCCGCCTTCCAGCGGCTGTCGGGCGAAGACATCAGCGGCGCCACGCCGCTGTGGGTCAGCTCCACCACCGACATCAGCCGTCAGGCCGCCGAGTACCGGCGCGGCCGCGTCTTCCTGGCCGGCGACGCGGCGCACATCCACCTGCCCATCGGGGCCCAGGGAATGAGCGCGGGCGTGCAGGACGCCGTCAACCTCGGCTGGAAGCTTGCCCTGGACATCCAGGGCAAGGCGCCCCACGGTCTGCTCGACACGTACCACAGCGAGCGCCACCCGGTCGGCGCCCGCATCCTGGCCAACACCCTTGCCCAGCGCATCCTCTACCTGAGCGGGGACGAGATGACGCCGCTGCTCGGGGTCCTCGCCGAGCTGACGCAGCACGGGTCGGTCCAGCGTCACCTCGTCGGCATGGTCACCGGCCTCGACATCCGCCATGACGTCGGCCCCGGCGACCACCCGCTGCTGGGACGGCGCCTCCCGGACAAGGACGTGGTCATCGGCGGCAGGAAGACCAGCAGTTCGGAGCTTCTGCACTCAGGACGCGGCGTACTGCTCGACCTGAAGGGCGACCCGCAGCTGCGCGACATCGCCGCCGGATGGGCCGGCCGGGTCGACAGGGTCACCGCCGACGACCCCGACTGCGACGCCCCGATGGACGGAATCCTCGTGCGCCCCGACGGCTATGTCGCCTGGGCCTCACCCTCCGGCTCACGCACCGACGGTCTGGCCGACGCGCTCGGCCGCTGGTTCGGCCTGCCCGACTGAGCCGGGAACGACGGCTCTCATATCCGCCACCTCAAGGAAGCGAAGGAAGAAATGCCCATCATCTCCACCGAGGACCAGCATCTGACCGTCCTCAACCTGTTCACGACCGACGCCCCCGAGAAGCAGGACAAGCTCCTGGCGGAGATGCGGAAGATCGTCGACGCCGCGACGTACGAGGGCTGGATCTCCAGTACCGTGCACGCCGGCCAGGACAAGCCGGGCACCGCGAACTTCATCCAGTGGCGCAGCGGGGAGGACCTTCAGGCGCGGTACGCCGGCGAGGAGTTCAAGCACCGCACGCTCCCCGTCTTCGGCGAGATCACCACGTCGATCCGGCTGCTCCAGAACGAGATCGCGTTCACCCAGCGCCACCCGTCCGCAGGCGAGGCGATCGAGATCTCGCCCACCCGCGACGACCTCACCGTGATCGAGGTCTTCGGGGTCGCCGAGGGCGACCAGGGCGACCTGGTCGACGCCCTGGGCCCGTCCCAGGACTGGCTGCTCGACGTCCCGGGCTACCGATCCCACAGCGTCCTGCGCGGTCTGGCCGCCCGGGGCCTGGAGGGCTCCTTCGTCGTCGTCTACTCCCAGTGGGCCGACAAGGACTCCTACGACGCCTTCCGCGCCGTACCGCGCAGCGAGCAGTCCCCGGCCCGGCAGAAGTCGCAGGCCCGCGTCGAGGCCCTGGCGACGAGCAGTGACTGGAACACCTACCGCGTCGTCCACACACGCTCGGCCGGCCAGTGACACACCCGAACACCTAGGGAGTGTTCCAGGACACGCCCCAGGTACGGCACGCCCGAAGCGACAGGACGCCCGGCTCCGTCGGCGAGCCGGGCGTCCTGATGCGCCCGGCCGGTGCCGCCGATAGATCAAGCCATTCCCACTCTGCCGGAATTCTGGCTTCCCCCGTGCCGGGCACGATCGCGAGGCCTCACCGTCGGCCCTGCGAGCTCAAACCGCGACCGCCAAGGAGCGAACACGTATGAACAGCACGCTGATCGTCGCCCGGATGGCACCCGGTTCCAGCGCTGAGGTGGCCAGGCTGTTTGCCGACTTCGACGCGACGGACATGCCCCGGCTCATGGGAACACGCCGCCGCCAGCTGTTCTCCTACCGGGGCCTGTACTTCCACCTGCAGGACTTCGACGAGGACAACGGCGGCGAGCTCATCGAACAGGCCAAGACCGATCCCCGCTTCGTCGGGATCAGCGATGACCTGAAGCCGTTCATCGAGGCGTACGACCCGGCCACCTGGCGCTCGCCGTCCGACGCCATGGCCACCCGCTTCTACACCTGGAAGGCCTCGGCGTGAGCGGGCGCAGGGTGGTCATCACCGGTCTGGAGGTCATCGCCCCAGGCGGGGTGGGGGCCAAGAGCTTCTGGGACCTGCTGAGCGACGGACGAACCGCGACCCGCGGGATCACCTTCTTCGACCCCGCCCCGTTCCGCTCCCGGGTGGCCGCCGAGATCGACTTCTGCCCCTACGGCCACGGGCTGAGCCCGCAGGAGGTCCGGCGCATGGACCGGGCCGCGCAGTTCGCCGTGGTCGCCTCGCGCGGCGCGGTCGAGGACAGCGGTATCGACGTCGGCGGCCTCGACCCGTACCGCATCGGCGTCACCGTGGGCAGCGCCGTGGGCGCCACGATGGGGCTCGACGAGGAGTACCGGGTCGTCAGCGACGGTGGCCGGCTGGATCTCGTGGACCACCGGTACGCGGCCCCGCACCTCTACAACCACCTGGTGCCCAGCTCGTTCGCGGCCGAGGTCGCCTGGGCCGTCGGCGCGCAGGGGCCGAGCACCGTCGTCTCCACGGGCTGCACCTCCGGCATCGATGCGGTCGGCTACGGCGTCGAGCTGCTGCGGGAAGGCTCCGTCGACATCATGATCGCTGGCGCGTCCGACGCCCCGATCTCGCCGATCACCATGGCCTGCTTCGACGCCATCAAGGCCACGACCCCGCGCTACGACGACCCGCAGCGCGCCTCACGTCCCTTCGACGGCACCCGTAACGGGTTCGTACTCGGAGAGGGCAGCGCCTTCTTCGTCCTGGAGGAGCTGGAAAGCGCTCGCAAGCGCGGCGCCCACATCTACGCGGAGATCGCGGGCTACGCCACCCGCAGCAACGCGTACCACATGACCGGACTGCGCCCGGACGGCGCGGAGATGGCAGAGGCGATCCGGGTCGCGCTCGACGAGGCGCGGATGAACGCCGACGCGATCGACTACATCAACGCCCACGGCTCAGGCACCAAGCAGAACGACCGGCACGAGACCGCGGCGTTCAAGAAGAGCCTCGGCGACCACGCCTACCGCACCCCCGTCAGCTCCATCAAGTCCATGGTCGGGCACTCGCTGGGCGCCATCGGCTCCATCGAGATCGCCGCCTCCGCGCTGGCGATGGAGTACGACGTCGTGCCGCCGACGGCCAATCTGCACACCCCCGACCCGGAGTGCGACCTCGACTACGTACCCCTCACCGCGCGCGACCAGCTCGTCGACGCGGTCCTCACCGTCGGCAGCGGCTTCGGCGGATTCCAGAGCGCCATGGTTCTCGCCAGTCACGAAAGGAGCCTGATATGACCTCGTCGGTAGTGGTCACCGGCCTGGGCATCGCCTCTCCCAACGGGCTCGGCGCACAGGACTACTGGGCGGCGACCCTGAGCGGCAAGAGCGGCATCGGCCGCATCACCCGCTTCGACCCGTCCGGCTACCCGTCCCGGCTGGCCGGGGAGATCCCCGGCTTCGAGGCGGAGCAGTATCTGCCCAGCCGCCTCATCCCGCAGACCGACCGCATGACGCGGATCGCGCTGGTGGCCGCCGACTGGGCGCTCGCGGATGCCGGGGTACGGCCGGAGGACCTTCCCGAGTTCGACATGGGCGTCGTCACCGCTAGCGCGTCGGGCGGTTTCGCTTTCGGCCAGGGCGAGTTGCAGAAACTGTGGAGCCAGGGCAGCCAGTTCGTTTCCGCGTACCAGTCATTCG
Organism: Streptomyces sp. SLBN-118; assembly: GCF_006715635.1. NCBI lineage: Bacteria > Bacillati > Actinomycetota > Actinomycetes > Kitasatosporales > Streptomycetaceae > Streptomyces > Streptomyces sp. SLBN-118. The sequence continues at coordinate 685,529 of NZ_VFNP01000001.1, read as the reverse complement.
CCTGGTTCTACGCCGTCAACAGCGGCCAGATATCCATCCGTAACGGCATCAAGGGCCCCAGCGGCGTCGTCGTCAGCGACCAGGCCGGCGGCCTGGACGCTGTGGCCCACGCCCGCCGGCAGATCCGCAAGGGGACCAGCCTGGTCGTGTCCGGCGCCGTCGACGCGTCGCTCTGCCCCTGGGGCTGGGTGGCTCAGCTCGCCGGCGGCAAGCTCAGCACGAGCGACGAACCGACGAGGGCGTACCTGCCCTTCGACCGCGACGCGCGCGGATATGTGCCGGGTGAGGGAGGCGCGATCCTCATCCTCGAGGACGCCGAGTCCGCCAGGGCCCGGGGTACCCGCGTCTACGGCGAGATCTCCGGCTACGGGGCGACCATCGACCCCAGGCCGAGCATGGGCCGGCCCAGCGAGGAGCACGGACCCGGACGCGAGCCGGGCCTGCGCAAGGCCATCGACATCGCTCTCGCCGACGCGGACATCGCCCCCGGCGACGTGGACGTGGTCTTCGCCGACGGCGCGGGCGTCCCCGCACTCGACCGTATCGAGGCCGAGGCGATCACCGCGGTCTTCGGTGTCCGCGGGGTCCCCGTCACGGCACCCAAGACGATGACCGGACGCCTGTACTCGGGCGCGGCCCCGCTCGACCTGGCGACCGCCTTCCTCGCCATTGAGGAAGGCGTCATCCCGCCCACCGTGCACATCGACCCCTGCCCCGAGTACGTCCTGGACCTGGTCCTGTCCCAGCCGCGCCCCGCCGACGTGCGGACCGCGCTGGTGCTTGCCCGGGGCCACGGCGGATTCAACTCCGCCATGGTCGTGCGCGCTCCCGGCAGCACCGCGTGACCCCTGAGAAAACCGCCTCGCACCACCGGGGCGCACCCACCACCACTTGCCGTATCGATGAAGGGATTCACATGGCCACCAAGCTTTTCACCATCGACGACCTCAAGCGCATCCTGCTCCAGGCCGCCGGCGCGGACGAGGGCGTCGACCTGGACGGCGACATCCTGGACACGCCCTTCGCCGTTCTCGGCTACGAGTCGCTGGCGCTCCTGGAGACCGGGGGCTTCATCGAGCGGGAGTACGGGATATCGCTCGACGACGACGATGTCGCCGACGCGGGGACCCCGCGCGCCCTCATCGACGCCGTCAACGCGCAGCTGGTGCCCGTCCAGGCAGCCTGAGGGGAACCGACATGACACAGAACACGGCACGCGTCGCCCTGGTGACGGGCGCGACCAGCGGGATCGGTCTCGCGACGGCCAGGCTGCTGGCCACGCAGGGCCACCGGGTGTACATCGGCGCGCGCAACGCCGAGAACATCACCGCCACGGTCAAGGAGCTGCAGGCCGAAGGGCTCGACGTCGACGGCTCGGTCGTCGACGTGACCGACGGAGAGGCCGTGGCGGCGTTCGTCCAGGCCGCCGTCGACCGCTTCGGCCCGATCGACGTACTGGTCAACAACGCCGGCCGGTCGGGCGGCGGAGTGACCGCCGACATCGCCGACGAGCTGTGGGACGACGTGATCGACACCAACCTCAACAGCGTCTTCCGGCTCACCAAGGCGGTGCTCAACACCGGCGCCATGCGGCACAAGGACCGCGGCAGGATCATCAACATCGCCTCCACCGCGGGCAAGCAGGGCGTCGTGCTCGGCGCGCCGTACTCGGCGTCCAAGCACGGTGTGGTCGGCTTCACCAAGGCACTCGGCAACGAGCTGGCGCCCACCGGCATCACGGTCAACGCCGTGTGCCCCGGCTATGTCGAGACACCCATGGCCCAGCGGGTGCGGCAGGGCTACGCCGCCGCGTACGACACCTCGGAGGCGGCGATCCTCGAGAAGTTCCAGGCGAAGATCCCCCTCGGCCGCTACTCCACCCCCGAAGAGGTCGCCGGACTCGTCGGCTATCTCGCATCGGACACGGCCGCCTCCATCACCGCGCAGGCATTCAACGTCTGCGGCGGCCTCGGCAACTTCTGACCCCAGTCCACGCATGTGAAGGAGGAGTGGTCATGACGACCCGTGAAGTAGAACACGAGATCACGGTCGGCGCCCCGGCGGCGGAGGTCTACCGGCTGCTGGCGGAAGTCACCAACTGGCCGCGCATCTTCCCGCCGACGATCCACGTCGACCAGCTGGAGGCGGACGCGGACGGCACCCGTGAGCGTATCCGCATCTGGGCGACCGCCAACGGCGAGGCGAAGAACTGGACATCACGCCGCACCCTCGATCCCGATGCCCTGCGCATCACCTTCCGGCAGGAGATCACCGCGCCGCCGGTCGCCGAGATGGGCGGCACCTGGATCATCGAGCCGCTCGGTGAGCGGGAGTCCCGGGTCCGGCTGCTGCACGACTACCGGGCCGTCGACGACGACGCGCACGACCTGCTCTGGATCGAGCGGGCCGTCGACAAGAACAGCACCGCCGAGCTGGCGGCCCTCAAGGAGAACGTCGAACTGGCCCACGCCGCCGAGGAGGTGACCTTCTCCTTCACCGACACGGTGCGCATCGCCGGCGCCGCCAAGGAGGTGTTCGACTTCATCAACGAGGCGGACCTGTGGTCCGACCGGCTGCCCCATGTGGCCACCGTACGGCTCACGGAGGAGACTCCCGGCCTGCAGACCCTCGAGATGGACACCCGCGCCAAGGACGGCTCGGTGCACACCACCAAGTCGTACCGGGTGACCTTCCCGCACCAAAAGATCGCCTACAAGCAGGTCACGCTGCCCGCGCTGATGACCCTGCACACCGGGGTCTGGACCGTCGAGGAGATCTCCGGCGGCGGCACCGAAGCCTCCTCACAGCACACCGTCACCCTCAACACCGCCAACATCGCGAAGATCCTCGGCCCCGACGCCACCGTCGCCGACGCCCGCGCATACGTCCACACGGCGCTCAGTACGAACAGCCGCGCCACCCTGGACCACGCCAAGAACTACGCCGAACAGAAGAGCTGACCGTGGCCGCGGACCGCCTGGACACTCAGGTCGTCGTTGTCGGCGCCGGCCCCGTCGGGCTCATGCTCGCCGGTGAGCTGAGACTGGGCGGCCTCGACGTGGTCGTCCTGGAGAAGCGGCACGTCCACACGGACGAGTCGAGGGCCTCGACCCTGCACGCCCGCACCATGGAGATCCTCGACAGCCGCGGCCTCCTCATCCACTTCGGCACACCGCCGAACGAGACACGCGGCCATTTCGGCGGCATCCCGCTCGACCTCACCCTGCCGAGCCCCTACCCGGGCCAGTGGAAGGTCCCGCAGACAAGAACCGAAGCGGTCCTCGAAGAGTGGGCGCTCTCGCTGGGCGCCGACATCCGCTGCGGTCACGAGCTGCGCGCCCTCACGCAGTCCCGGGTGGGGGCGGGGGAGGGGCAGTACGTGCAGGCCGAAGCCGCGGGCCGCGACGGCATCGTGCAGGTACGCGGCCAGTACCTCGTCGCCTGTGACGGCGAGGACAGTACGGTCCGCCGGCTCATCGGCGCCGACTTCCCGGGCCACGACGCCCGCCGCGAACTGCTGCGCGCCGACGTGGAGGGAATCGGCGTCCCCGACCGGCGCTTCAACCGGCTGCCGCAGGGCCTGGCCGTCGCGGCCCGCCGCAACGACGGCGTGACCCGCGTGATGGTGCACGAGTTCGGCAGCAGCGCGCGGCCGCGCGCCGAAGAAGCACAGTTCGATGAGATCGCCACCATCTGGAAGCGGGTCACCGGAGAGGACATCAGCGGCGGAAAGCCGCTGTGGGTCAACTCCTTCGGCGACGCCAACCGCCAGCTCGTCAGCTACCGCCACGGCCGGATCCTGTTCGCCGGGGACGCGGCCCACCGCCAGATGCCCATCGGTGGCCAGGCCCTCAACCTCGGCCTGCAGGACGCCTTCAACCTGGGCTGGAAACTGGCAGCGACGGTGGCCGGCCGTGCCGGAGACGGCATGCTCGACACCTATCACCAGGAGCGGCACGCCGTCGGCCGGCGGGTCCTGGCCAACATCGAGGCGCAGGCGCGGCTGCTGCTCGGCGGGAGGGAAGTCGAGCCGGTACGCACCGTCCTGGCGGAGCTCATCGCGTACACCCCCGTGCGCGAGCACCTCGCCGGCATGATCAGCGGCCTGGACATCCGCTATGACGCCGGGCCGGGCGGCCATCCGCTGCTCGGCGCCCGGCTGCCGCACTCCGTCCTGCTCTCGGGTGAAGGACACCTCACCACCTCCCAGCTGTTGCACCCCGGCCGGGGCATACTCATCGATCTGAGCGGCGGCACCGGAGCACCGCTGCGCCCGTACAGCGGCTGGTCCGAACGGGTCAGCCTGCTGGCGGCGCTCCCACGAGCGGGCAGCGCTCTGGACGGCACAGGCTGTGTCCTGGTGCGGCCGGACGGCCATGTCGCCTGGGCAGGACCAGGAACAGGAACCGGGACAGCCGGACTGCGCCAGGCGCTGGAACGCTGGTTCGGCCCGCCGCGCTGAGCCCCCGACGCCCCGCCCTCAACCCCCCACCCCCGCGGCACCACAAGTCCATCTCGAGGAAAGGACAACCATGGAAGGGACAGCCGTGGACACCGATGTCATCGTCGTCGGCGCCGGTCCGACCGGACTGATGCTCGCCGCCGAGCTGCGTCTGGGCGGGGCACGCGTCATCGTCACCGAGCAGCTGGCCCGCCCCACCGGCCAGTCACGGGGCCTGGGCTTCACCGCCCGGGCCATGGAGGTGTTCGACCAGCGCGGGATCCTGCCCCGGTTCGGCCAGGGCGAGACGCTGGAGATCAGCCCGATGGGCCACTTCGGCGGGGTCCAGTTCGACTACACCACCCTGGAGGGCGGCCACTTCGGAGCCCGGGGAATCCCGCAGAGCCAGACCGAGGCCGTACTCGAGGAGTGGGCCCGCGCGCTGGGCGCGGACATCCGCCGCGGCTGGCAGTTCCTCGAACTCGCCGACGGCTTCCTGGACAGCGAAGGCGACGGCGTCACGGTCACCGTGCAGACCCCGGGAGGGGTCAGGCAACTGCGCGCCGCCTACCTCGTGGGGTGCGACGGCGGACACAGCAACGTACGCAAGGCCGCCGGCTTCGACTTCCCGGGCACATCGGCGACGCGCGCGATGTTTCTCGCCGATGTGACCGGCTGCGAGCTGCGCCCTCGCTTCCTCGGCGAACGCCTGCCGAACGGCATGGTGATGGCGGCTCCCCTGGCCGAGGGCGTGGACCGCATCATCGTCTGTCCGAACGGCACCCCGGCGCGCGGCCGTGACGAGATGCCGGTGACCTTCACCGAAGTCGCCGACGCCTGGCAGCACATCACTGGCGAGGACATCCACGGCGGCGGGGCCGAATGGGTGAGCTACTTCACCGACGCCTCCCGCCAGGCGTCCGAGTACCGCCGCGGCCGGGTCCTGCTCGCCGGGGACGCGGCTCATATCCACCTCCCGGCCGGCGGGCAGGGGCTGAGCTGCGGGGTCCAGGACGCGGCCAACCTCGGCTGGAAGCTGGCCGCCGTCATCAGGGGCGGCGCACCGGCCGGTCTGCTGGACACGTACCACGGCGAACGGCACCCGGCGGGCAGTCGCCTGCTGATGAACACCCGCGCCCAGGGCATGGTCTTCCTCGGCGGCCCGGAGTCGGACCCGCTGCGCGAACTGTTCTCGGAGCTCATCGAGTACGACGACGTGAAACGGCATCTGGCCGGCATCGTCAGCGGCCTCGACATCCGGTACGAGATCGGCGACGGCGACCACCCGCTCCTGGGCCGCCGCCTTCCGCGCCGTCAGCTGATCGGCCAGGACGGCGAGATGAGCACCACCGAGCTGCTCCACCCGGCGCGTGGTGTGCTGCTCGACCTCGGCGACGACGCCCGCATCCGGCAGGTGGCAGCCGGCAGGAACGACCGCGTGAGCGTCATCACCGCCGTGCCCAAGCCGGTCGAAGGAGCCGACCCGCTGACCGGCACGGCCGCGCTGCTCATCCGGCCGGACGGCCATGTGGCCTGGGCCGGGGACGAGTTGGACGGCCTGGCCAAAGCCTTGCAGCGGTGGTTCGGTCCGGGCACGCGGGACGGGTCCGGCGCATGATCCAGGAATGGCCCGGCCTGTGGGGGACGCTGATGGGCAGCGCACTGTCGGATCCGCTGAACGGGACTCCGCTGGCCGGGATCCCCCTGATCGGCGCATCCCTGGCCGGGTCGCCGTCGGCGGTTGAGCCGTCGGCAGGGCCTCCGCCCGCTGTGGCCACCGCGGGGCCCGGGGCCGCTCAGCCCCCGCCCGCCGTGGCCACCGCGGGGCCCGAGACCGCTCAGCCCCCGCCCGCCGCGTCCAGACCGGTACGCCGGATCACCCTGGACGCGGCGGGCATCCCCCTGTCCGCGCTGGTGATCGAGCCGGAGCACACGGCCCCGCGCGCGGTCGTGGTCGCCATCCACGGCGGCGGCATGACCGCAGGCTACTTCGACGGCACGGCCCACCCCGACCAGTCCTTGCTCCTCCTCGGCGCGAGCCTCGGTTACACGGTTCTGGCCGTGGACCGCCCCGGCTACGGGCAGTCCGCGGTGGATCTGCCCGAGGGACAGACACTGGCCGGGCAGACGGGGCTGCTGCGTGCGGCACTCGCCGACTTCGCCTCCCGGTATCCGACCGGCGCGGGACTGTTCCTGCTCGCCCACTCCTTCGGCGGGAAGCTCGCACTGTGCACCGCCGCGGACCCGGCAGAGACACCGCGGCTCCTTGGCCTGGACATCTCGGGCTGCGGCCACCGCTATGCCGCCGTTCCCGCCGCGAACGGCGACGGCAAGGACACCCGGCGGCACTGGGGGCCGCTGCGCCTGTATCCGCCGGACACCTTCCGTTTCTGCGCCACGGTGGTGGCCCCGATGCCGCTGCGCGAAGCCTCGGAACTCGGCCGCTGGCCCGAGCTCTTCCCCGACATCGCGCCCCGCGTCCGTGTACCGGTCCGGCTGACGTTCGCGGAGCACGAGCGCTGGTGGCACCACGGCGATGAGGACCTGGCCGACCTGAGGGCCCGGCTGAGCGGCGCCCCCCGGGTCCAGATCGACCGGCAGCCGGACGCCGGCCACAACATCAGCCTGGGCTGGGCAGCTCGCGCCTACCATTTGCGAGCCCTGGCGTTCCTGGAGGACTGCCTCACAGTCAGGTGACGACGCTCGTGGCTCGTGGCCCAGGACCGAATCGGTCCTGGGCCACGCACGTCATCCGGGCGGCCTCACCGGCCGCCCCGCCGGATCAGCAGGGCCGCGCCTCGACTATCGAGATCGCCGCCGCGGTCTGCACCACCCGCTCCAGCCGGAACCCCGCGGCGGCGAGCAGTTCGGCGTACTGCTCCTGGGTGCGCTCCCTGCCTCCGACGAGCAGCATCAGCCACAGGTCCACGAGCTTCGCCGCGTGCGGCGCGTTCCCCGAGGACGGAGGCACCATCTCCATGAGAAGCAGCCGGCCGTCCTCACTGATCGCCTCCCGCACGTTCTTGAGGATCTCCAGCGCCTGGGACCGGGGCCAGTCGTGCACGATGTGCTTGAGGATGTACGCGTCGTGGCCCGCGGGAGGCGCGTCGAACAGGCCCCCGTCCACTGTCGTGCACCGGTCGGCGACGCCTTCCTCCTTGAGGAAGTCCGCGGCGCCGTTGGTGTCCACACGGGGGTCGTAGAGGATTCCGCGCGCCTGGGCCGCGCGCTGCAGAATCCCCGCGAGCAGGGTGCCGCGGCCGCCGCAGAAGTCGACGATCGTCCCGAACCGCGAGAAGTCGTACGCCGCGACAATCGGCAGCGTTTCGGTGTCCGACATGGCGCCCATCCCGCCGATGAACACCTTGCCGTATGCGGGATTCGCCTCCAGATATTCGAATGCGCCCATGCCGCGCAGCTTCGGCATGCTCGGCTCGCCCGTGCGCACGGAATCCAGCAGATGGCTCCAGTCCTCCCAGTGGGTGGGGTGGCCCATGAGGACGGCGATGGCGCGCATCGAAATCGGCGCGTTCTCGCGCAACGCGTCGGCCATCGGCGTCAGCCCGAACCGGCCGTCCGCCTGCTCCGCGAATATCGAGTAGCCGGCCAGAAGGCGCAGCAGACGGCAGAGCGCTTCGGGGTCGGCGTCGACCTCGCGCGCGAGCTCCTGCACCGTGAGCGGCCCGTCCTCCAGCGCGTCGGCCACGCGGAGTTCGGCGGCGACGTAGATCGCCTGGGTGACCATGGAGCCCTGGGCCAGCTCGAGCAGGGCGAAGGGAGCGGGCGCCAGCTTGCGGGTCAGGTGCTGCAGGCGCGCTCGGACACCTTCGACGGTGCGGACGACGCGGGCGGGTGGCAGAGCGGGCATGAGTTTCCTCCGTGGCGGTGGCTCAGCTGTGGCGGACTTTCCCCTGTGGCGGCGCGTGTTCATCGCATTCCGCGTATTCCGGCGGCTGTACGGGATACATCGATTTTCGGAAAACCATGGGCTTCGCCCGGCCGACTGTAGAGCTGCCGCGCAGAGCCGGACAACTGCTCAGGGAAGCGGCTCGTATTCTCGAGAACTCCTGGGGCCACAGTCGGTGTTCAAGCGCGGAATCACCGCAGTTGAACACCCTGCCGACCCACCCGTAATAGCGCCAAGACGCTGGTCATGAGCCCGGCGAACCACAATGCACCACTGATCGGCGGCGATTGGACACACAGGACCGGCGTGAAATGCATGCCTATCGTGACGCGGGTTTCCAACCGCTCCCACGACAGGGGGCAGGCTCACGACGAGGGAGAGAGATGTCGAGATTGGGCAGGTCATGGACGGGCGCCGTCCTGGCGACCGCGGCCGTGGGCGGCGTCACGGCGGCCATGGGGCCGAGTGCCGCTCAGGCCGCGCAGAATGACACGGCACCCGGCTACGAGGTCATAGCGAGCGGGCTCAACAACCCGCGCGGCATCGCCGTCCTGAAGGACGGCACGGTCCTGGTCGCCGAGTCGGGCACCGGCATGCCCGGCTGCGCGGCGGGCACGGAGTGCGTCGGTGCCACCGGCTCGGTCTACCGGGTCGGCGGCGGCAGGAGCAGCGGCCGCGTCGTCACGGGCCTGAAGTCGGTCGCCATGGGCCCCAAGAGCCCGCAGGAGCCGGTCTCCGCCACCGGCCCGAACGATGTGGCGCCCGGACCCCGCGGCACCTTCGTCGTCCTCAACGGCGGTGGCGGCAATCTCGAGCACCGGGCCACGCTCGGCGAGGACGGCAGGTACGCAGGCACCCTTTACCAGTCCCGGTCCGGCCGGGTGCTCGGGGACCTGGTGAAGTACGAGACCGAGGCCGACCCCGACTGGGTCCTCGGCCACGCGCCGACGCCGCAGGAACCCACGACGGCCCACAGCAACGCCTGGCGCTTCGCGCAGACCCGCACCGGCTGGCTGGTGGCCGACGCGGGCGGCAACGACCTGGTGAAGGTTCCCGGCTGGGGACGCCCTTCCACCGAGACAGTCTTCCCCGACAGCAGGAGTGCCGACGGGAAGCCCGTGCAGGCGGTGCCCAGCGGCGTCGTCGTGGCCGGCGACGGCACCATCTACGTCTGCGACATGGGCGCCCTGAAGCCCGGGGCGTCCCGTATCTGGAAGATCGTGCCGGGCCACAAGCCGGAGGTCTTCGTCAACGGCCTGACCGCGCTCAGCGACCTCGCCCTGGACAGTAAGGGCAACCTGGTCGCGCTCTCGCTCACCGGCGGCTACACGCAGACCGGTCCGCTGCCCGGCAAGGTCCACAAGGTCGACACCCGGTCCAAGGAAGTGACCGAGGTCCCGACCGGCGACAAGCTGTCGATGTCGACCGGCCTGGGCGTCGGGCCCGACGACGAGATCTATGTGACCAACAAGTCGGTCGGCACCAACGGCGAGTTGGTGCGGATCACGCCGTGACGCCCGACGGTCCCGCCGGCCCTGCAACGCCCGGCGGGACCGTCCGCGCCCACGTACCCAGGAGGCAGCCGTGTTCCTTCCCGCCGACACCCCCGACACCCCTGACGCCCGCTGCACCCCCGACCTCTGTGACACCTCCGGCCCCGGGCCCAGGACCGGAGTGTGGTTCCTCGGAGCCCGCGGTTCACTCGCCACCACGGCCGTGGCCGGGTGCGCCGCCGTGGCCGCCGGCCTGATCCCTCCCACCGGGATGGTCACCGGGACACCGCCCTTCGCCGCCTCGGGACTTCCGCCGCTCGGCTCACTGGTCTTCGGCGGCCACGACACGCAGAGCGCCCCGCTGCCCAAGCGTGCTGAACAGCTGGCCGACGGGGGAGTGCTGCCGTACGGCCTCGCCGAGGCCGTACGGGGTGAACTGGCCGCCGCGGACGCGGAGATACGCCCCGGCGGGCCACAACCCGGCGACGCCCGGACGGACGAGGAACTGAGCGCCGCCTTCACCGCCGACATCACGGACTTCGTACGCCGCCGCCGACTGGCCCGGGCGGTGGTCGTGAACGTCGCCTCCACCGAACCGGCCACCGCGGCCGGTGATGCCCGCCTTCCGGCGAGCTCGCTGTACGCGGCGGCGGCGCTGCGCGCGGGCTGCCCGTATGTGAACTTCACCCCCTCGGCCGGGCTGCGCCATCCCGCGCTCGCGGCGTCGGCCACCGTCTGCGGGCTGCCGTACGCGGGGCGCGACGGCAAGACGGGCCAGACACTGCTGCGTTCCGTGCTCGCCCCGATGTTCGTGCAGCGCGCGCTGACGGTGCGGGCGTGGTCGGGTACGAACCTGCTGGGCGGCGGGGACGGAGCGGCGCTGGCCGACTCCCGGGCCGCGGCAGCCAAGAACGCGGGCAAGAACCGGGTTCTCAGCGACACCCTCGGCATGGTGCCCGAGGGGGAGGTCCATATCGACAACGTCCCGGCGCTCGGCGACTGGAAGACGGCCTGGGACCACGTCGCGTTCGAAGGCTTTCTCGGCTCGCGGATGGTCCTCCAGACGATCTGGCAGGGCTGCGACTCGGCACTGGCGGCGCCACTGGTCCTTGACCTGGCCCTGCTCCTGGCCCGCGCGCATGAGGTCGGCCTCGCGGGCCCGCTGCCGGAGCTGGGCTTCTACTTCAAGGATCCGGACGGGGGTCCGGCGGCGCTGGGTGAACAGTTCGAGGCTCTGCTGTCGTTCGCCGACCGGCTGCGGGAGACACAGCGAACGCCCTGTTCTCGCAGGTCGTACGAATCGGAGGGCGTCTGATGTACGCGGAAGCAGGAACAGCCGATCTGCACACCGAACCGGAGGAACGGCTCGCGCCCCCGGCCCGTGACTGGCTCGAAGGCGCACTGGCCGCCGCGGAGTCGGCCAAGCACCGACCCGCACTGCCCGCCCAACGAGGGCTGCCCAGCTGGGAGTTGCGATTCGCCGAGGCCGGCCGCCACTGCGGAGAGGACGCCGCGGACGTCATCCGGGTCCTGCTGCTGCACGCTGCCCGTACCAAGGCCCCCGCGGTGGCCCGCCTCTATCACCAGGGATCCGCCGCGGAACGCCGCGCGGTCCTGCGGGCCCTGCCCTATCTCGGCCTCGATCCGGCCCAGGGGCTGCCGCTGGTCGAGGACGCGCTGCGTACCAACGACACCCGGCTGGTCGCCGCGGCGGTGGGCCCGTACGCAGCCGAGCACCTCGATCCGCACGCCTGGCGGCACGCCGTCCTCAAGTGCCTCTTCAACGGCGTGCCGGTCGACGCGATCGCCTTCCTCGCCGAGCGTGCCCGGGGGGATGGGGAACTTGCCCGCATGCTCGGCGACTACGCGGGAGAACGCACCGCGGCGGCACGTGAGGTGCCCGGTGATCTGTACCGGGTGCTGGCCCTGATCGGCGAGCAGTCCGACGGCCCGGGGCAGCAGTCCTGAGCGGTCCTGACGGCAGCAGTCCTGACAAGGGGACTCAGTCGTTGAGGAACGCCAGGTCGAGACGGCGCAGCCGTTCCGGCTCGGCCACCAGGTCGATGGCGGTGATCTTCCCGTCCGTGATGGTGAATCCGAAGACGACCAGCGGCCGGCCGCGGGGCGCCCACACGGCGCCGACGGCTCCGTCGACCAGCGCTGTCTGGGCCAGTTGGGCGCGGCCGGAGAACGTGCCGGCCACGGCGGAGGCCCCGCGGACGAGATCGGTGGCGCCCGCGCGTACGGCCGCGGAGTCGGCGCGCAGGACGACGTCCGGGTCCAGGACGGTCAGCAGCGCGTCGAACTCCCCGCCGCGCGCTGCCGCGAGGAACGCATCCACGATCTCCCGCTGGCGGGACACATCGGGTTCGGGCAGCGGGGCCGCACCGCGTACCCGGCGCCGTGCGCGGCTCGCGAGCTGGCGGGCGGCCGCGGGAGTGCGGTCGACGATCGGGGCGATCTCGTCGAAGGGCAGCGCGAACATGTCGTGCAGGACGAACGCGAGGCGCTCCGCGGGGTCGAGGGTGTCCAGGACCACCAGCAGCGCCAGGCCGACCGAATCGGCGAGCAGGACCTCCTGCTCGGGATCGACCACGTCCAGGTGATCGGTGACCGGAACGGACGGGGACCCGTCGAGCGGGTCTTCGCGCCGCGAGGTGCGCGAGCGCAGCATGTCCAGGCACACCCGGCCGACGACCGTGGTGAGCCAGCCGCTCAGGTTCTCGACGGTGTCGGGGTCCGAGCGATGGAGCCGCAGCCATGCCTCCTGGACGGCGTCGTCGGCTTCACTGCGGGAGCCGAGCATCCGGTACGCCACCGCCTTCAGCCGCGGCCGGTTCTCCTCGAACCGCGCGGCCAGCCATTCGCCCTCATTCATCGGTCACATTCCTCCGTCGCGGTCCGTCATAGAAGTGACGAACGCGTCCACGGTCACCACCCGGCCGCGGTCCGTCATAGAAGTGACGAACGAAACCCAGCCGATGTGACGAGAACTGGCCCCTTCCGATCGGTTGTCACCGATTCGGACGTGACCGAGCGGTGCAGCCGGGAGCGAGCAACTGATCGCCGGCAGTGCTCGCGGCCGCGTAAGACGACCGGCAGAGGACTGGCGCGCTTCGTCCCTTCCCCCCCCGTGAGTTCGTAACGAGCCCTGGGTAACAGGACTCCCGACCCTTAGCGAGCATTCATGACGACGCACCCTCCGACTGCCGAGCCGGCCATCGCGCAGCCGCCCCCCACATCCACCTTCTCCAGCCGATACGCCTCGCTCGTGGCGGGCCGACGCACCAAGTGGGTCGTCCTCGTGCTCTGGCTGCTGCTCATGGGCGTGGGCGGATCGCTGGCCGCCAAGCTCGGCGACGTCCAGGACAACGACCCCGAGACCTGGCTGCCCGCGAACGCCCAGTCGACGCAGGCGGTCAAACTCGCCGAAGAACACTTCGCCGACAAGGACAGCAGCACCGCCGTCATCGTCTACGCACGCGGTAGCGGACTCACCGAGGCCGACCTGGCCAAGGTCAACGCCGACCGGGGCCGCCTGGCGCAGAGGGGCGCCGCCGGCCCGGTGTCCGAGCCCCTGGTGTCCAAGGACAACAAGGCAGCGTTCCTCAGCGTGCCGCTGGCGACCTCACCGAGCGACAACAGCGTCCTGGGCGACGGTGTGGACGAGGTCAAGAAACTCACCAAGAACGCCGCGCCGGACGGTCTGGAGGTCAGGATCGCCGGTGAGGCAGGCAACATCGCCGACTTCATCGACGTCTACTCCGGTATGGACGGCGCTCTCCTGGGCGCCGCGCTCGCCGTTGTCGCACTGCTTCTGCTGGTCACCTACCGCAGTCCCGTCCTGTGGCTGATCCCCCTGCTGTCGGTGGGACTTGCCAGCCAGGTGGCGAGCGGCGTGGTGTATCTGCTCGCCAAGCACGCGGGGCTCGTCGTCAACGGAATGAGCGCCTACATCCTGGCCGTCCTCGCGATCGGGGTCGGTACCGACTACGCACTGCTGCTCATCGCCCGCTATCGCGAGGAGTTGCACCGCCACGAGGACCGGCACGAGGCGATGGTGGTGGCCGTACAGCGCTCGCTGCCCGCGATCGCGGCCTCCGCCGTGACCGTCGGCATCGCCACGCTGTGCCTGGTCTTCGGCAGCATGAACTCCACGCGCGGTCTCGGTCCGGTCGTGGCCATCGGTGTCGCCGTGGTGTTCCTCGCCATGACGTCCCTGCTGCCCGCGCTCCTGGTCATCCTGGGCCGGTGGGTGTTCTGGCCGTTCGTCCCGCGCCACACGCCCGGCTACGAAGCGAGCGCCGAGCAGGGACGCACGGTGTGGGCGCGCGTTGCGGGAGCCGTGGGTCGCAGGCCCCGCCCGATCTGGATCGGCACCGCTGTCGTGCTGGTGGCCCTTGCCTTCGGGGCCACCTCCGTGCAGACGGGGCAGACCCAGGCCGAGCAGTTCACCAGCACCGTCGACTCCGTGGCGGGCCAGCAGCTGCTCGCCGAGCACTTCCCGGCAGGGTCCTCGTCCCCGGCGGACGTCTATGTCCCGGCCGGCGGCGCGGACGCGGCACGAGCGGCCGTCGAGGGCGTGTCCGGCGTGGAGTCGGCGGCAACCGCCGGGTCCAAGGACGGCTGGACGCACATCACCACGGTCCTGAGCGCATCACCCGACACCCAGGCCGCCCGGGACACCGTCAAGAGCATGCGCACGGCTCTGGACAAGAGTCCTGGGGAAGCGAGTGACGCGGTCGTCGGCGGTCAGACAGCCGTCGCCCTCGACACCTCCACCGCACAGGCCGACGAGGAGATGCTGCTGATCCCGCTCATTCTCGGCGTCGTACTGATCATGCTGATCGTGCTGCTCCGCGCTCTGGTCGCGCCCCTGGTCCTGCTGGTGTCCGTGGTGCTGTCCTACGCCTCGGCCGTGGGAGCCGCGTCCCTGCTGTTCCACGCGCTGGACTACCCGCGCATCGACCGCGGACTCCTGCTGTTCGGCTTCCTGTTCCTGGTCGCGCTCGGGGTGGACTACACGATCTTCCTGATGACCCGGGCCCGGGAAGAGGTTCAGCTGCGCGGTCACCGCGAGGGCATCCTGACCGGTCTTCGGGTGACCGGAGGCGTCATCACCTCGGCGGGTGTCGTGCTGGCGGCGACGTTCTGCGTGCTGGCGGCTATTCCGACCGTGCAGGCCCTGCAGCAGGGGCTCCTTGTGGCGGTCGGGGTGCTGCTGGACACCTTCCTGATCCGCAGTCTGCTGATCCCCGCACTCTCCCTGGAGATCGGTCCGCGCATCTGGCGTCCGGGCCGTCCCGAGGCGGAGCCGCACCTCCCGGTCACCGAGCACGTCGAACCGGCACGCGTCGGAAGCTGACCGGACAGCAACACCCAGGCGGGCGCGGGACTCTGTGAAGTCCGCGCCCGCCGATCGCCATGTCCTTGGCTTGATCGGCCTTGCTGGGATCCCATTGAGTTACGGGGACGACGACAGGGAGAAGAGATGACCGAGCCGACCGTGACAGATCTGCCCGTCGAGGACGGCACCTTGCGGGTGCTGCGCTTCGGCAGCGGGCCGCGCATCGCCATTGCCGCGCACGGCATCAGTGCCTCCGGAATGTCGTTCCGGGCCGTGGCCGGGCAACTGCCCGCCGAGTGGAGCCTGTTCGCCCTGGACCTGCGCGGCCGCGGCGGCAGCTCCGGCACTCCGGGCCCGTACGGCATCGACCGGCACGCTGCCGACCTCTGCCTCGCCGCCGAGGAGTTGGGGAACGGCGGGCCGGTCGCGCTGACGGGCCACTCGATGGGCGCGTACATCGCCCTGCGCGCCGCCGCCCGCAGGCCCGAGCTCTTCGACCGGCTGCTGCTCGTCGACGGCGGTCTGCCGCTGCCTGTGCCCGAGGACGCCGATCTGGACGGGTTGCTCGACCTCACGCTCGGCCCGGCCATGGAGCGCCTGCGCCGCATGTACGCGGACGACGAGGCGTATGTCGACTTCTTCCGCATGCATCCGGCGCTCGGTGCCGACTGGAGCGCGGACATCGAGGCATACGTACGCTACGACCTCACCGGACCTCAGGGCGCGCGCTGTTCCAAGGCCAGGGAGGACGCCGTGCGGCAGGACGGGCGCGATCTGCTCGGCTCCACCGGCCGCTGTGGCGCGGACCTCGGGCGACTTGCCGTACCGGCCCTGCTGGTGCACTCACCCCTGGGCCTTCTCGGGCAGGAGCCCCCGATGCTCCCGGCTGCCGTGGTCGAGCACTGGGTCGAGCGGGTGCCGCAGCTGACAGCAGAGCTGGTCGAACGCTCGAACCACTACACGATTCTCCTGGGCACACACGCCAAGACCGTGGCCGAGCGGCTGGCCGGCTCCTGGGACGTGGCCTGACGGGGCGGGCCCGAGCGGTTTCGGCCATCGCAGTCTCCAGGGGTTGGCCGATTCACGCGCATCCTCCTGTCACATTCGAGGGCCGCGATCCGTCATACCAGTGACCCACGTGCAAGACCTCTGGAGGAGAGATTCATGGAAGCACGGATGAAGAACCCGGCGATGGTCCTCGATGCGATGCAGCCCATCCAGGCGCTGTACAAGTCCGTCTACGCGGGCGGGGTGGAGCCGAAGACGCTGGAGCTGGTGCATCTGCGCGCGAGCCAGATCAACGGCTGCAGTGCGTGCGTCGATTCGGGGGCCAAGAGCGCCAAGAAGGCCGGCGAGAGCGACGAGCGGCTCTTCGCGGTGGCGGCCTGGCGCGAGTCGCCCCTCTTCACCGACGCCGAGCGGGCCGCCCTTGCCCTCGCCGAGGCCGCCACCCGGCTGGCCGACCGCACCGACCCGGTGCCGGACGACATCTGGGACGAGGCCGCCGACCACTACGACGAGAAGGGGCTCGCGGCCCTGATCCTCATGGTCGCGGTGACCAACTTCTTCAACCGCCTCAACGCCACCACCAAGCAGGTGGCCGGGGCCTGGGGCTGAGCAGCACCGAAGCGGCCCGGACAGCCCCTCCAGGGTGGTGTCCGGGCCGCTTCGTTGTGTCCCATCCGCGCAGGCCTAACGGTTGTCGCGGGCACGCGCGGCGTGCCCGGCCGCCTCGGCCAGTGCCAGGAAGGGGCCGTCGTCGTCGCTCTCCTCGGCGTGCCACTGCACGGCCACGGCGAAGGGATGGTCGGCGATTTCCACGGCCTCGATCGTGTCGTCGTTTTCCGACCGGGCGGTGACGGTGAGCCCCTCGCCGAGCCGGTCGATCACCTGATGGTGGTGGCACGGCACCGTGGCCCGCTCGGCGTCAAGGATCTTGGCGAGGCGGCTGCCCGGCTCCAGGCGCACGGGCTGCTGCCCGAAGTCACGCAGCCCGGGGGAGTGGCCGGTGTGTCCCACGATGTCGGGCAGATGCTGGTGCAGGGTGCCGCCGCGCAGCACATTGAGCAGTTGCAGACCACGGCAGATCCCGAGGAACGGCACCCCCGAAGCGAGCGCCGCATCGAGCAGCGCCAGCTCGGCGGCATCCCGCCGCGGGTCGATGGGCGCGGTCTTCTCGTGTCGCGGCGCCGAGTAGGAGGCCGGGTCCACGTCCGGGCCCGCCAGCAGCAGCAGACCGTCGAGACCCTGGACGGCCGCCTCCACTCCGGGCAGCGGAGGCAGCAGTACGGGCACACAGCCCGCGGCGGCCACCCGGTCGATGAACTGCTGCGGGGTGAACGTCGCCTCCATGTCGAAGATCGCGACCTTGATCGATGTCGTGGCGGCACTGATGCCGATCACGGGCCGGCGGGCGCCGTCGGGGGCGCCCGTGCCCTCGTACACAAATGAATCCACAGTCAACGCCTCACAGTGCTCGGGGAAATGAGGGTCAGTGCCCGTCGGCGGCCTGTCCTGCGGGGCGGAAGTCCGCCTCGTGGTAGGCGAGCCATTCGGCGTACGTGTAGGGCGCGCGCCCCGTGACCCGCTCGACCGTGGGCAGCACCTCGGCGGTGGTGCCCACCAGCGAGGCCCGGTGGTCGAGCAGTTCGTCCACCAGGGCGGGCGGCAAATGGGCGGTCATCTGCTGCCGTACGTGTTCGCGGGGCAGTTCCTCGAACCGGGCCGTACGGCCGAGGACCCGGCTCGCGATCCCTACCCGCTCGACCTGGGTCAGTGACTGCGGGCCGGTGACCGTGTGCACCGTGCCGGACCGGGGGTCGAGCAGGGACCTCACCACCACCGCGGCGATGTCGCGTTCGTCGATGGGGGCCAGGGGCGACATTCCGTACGCGCCGCGCACCACTCCTTCACCGGCGAACTGCCCTGCCCAGTGGAGGTCGTTGACCATGAGGGCGCCGGTGCGAACGAACGTCCAGGACATCCCGGAGGCGCTCACCGCTTCCTCGCACGCCTGGTGCGGTTCTCCTTCCGAGTACTCAATGGCCTGCGAGGACAGCATCACCACATGCTTGACCCCCGCCCGCCGCGCGGCTTCGACCGCTTCGGGGACCGCGCCGAACACAGGGAAGAGGTACATGCTCTCGACGCCGCCGAGCGCGGCCGCCAGGGTCCCCGGCTGCTTGAGGTCGCGGGGAACGACCTCCACCCCGGCCGGCCAGGGGCGGCTGCCGGGATTGCGGCTCAGGGCCCGTACCTTCCCGCCCGCCTCGAGCAACCCGCTCACGATGTGCCGCCCCACGTGGCCGGTTGCTCCGGTCACCAGGATCATGACTACGGCCGGCCGGCTGATGCGGGGGCGGACAGGTTGAGGCGCCACGACATCCCGAACCGGTCCTCGACCAGCGCGAACTTGGCGCTGAACCCGTAGGAGCCGACCGGCATGACGACCTCGCCCTTCTCGGAGAGTGCGGAGAAGAGCCGGTCGAACTCGCTGTCGCTGGAGCACTGGACGTAGGTCGCCGTCGCGCCGGAGAAGCGGTACGTGTCCCATGGAGCGTGATCGTGACCGCGGGCTCCGGCCGGCGGAATGTTGATGCACATGAACTGCTGGCCGCCGAGCGAGAAGATGGCGTGCTGCAGGGTCCCCTCGGTCCAGCCGGGCTCATCGGCGCGCGCGCGAATGGTGTGGAGCACCTTGGAGTCCTCGAACACCGACGTGTAGAACGTCACGGCCTCCTCGGCGTCCTTCTCGAACGCCCAGAACGTGGTGAGCTTCTGCGGGGGAACGGCAGACATCGTGGCTGCTCCTTTTCAGGCTGATGTACCGGTCGGCTGTGTCAGAAGTATTCCGGCAGGGTGTCGCCGTCGGGAACGCGTACAGGCAGTGCAATTCCCGAACATGACCGTAACCGCGACTCGTTGTGTTCAAGTGCGGAAAAGAAGCACTTGAACACCCTTGGTCATTCGGCTGGTTGCTCCACAATCCGATGACGGCCACTCTTGGAGTTATGTATCTCAGCCGGGAGGACAAAGAAATGGGAACTGGTGTCATCATCGCCGGTGCCGGACCAGTCGGACTGATGCTTGCCGGTGAGCTAAAGCTCTGGGGAGTGGATGTCGTCGTCTGCGAGCAGCGAGCCGCCCCCAGTGGGGAATCGCGCGGAGTCGGCTTCACGCGGCGCGCGTACGAAGTCTTCGACCAGCGCGGGCTGCTGGAGGGCCTGGGCGAGATCGAAATCGGCAACCAAGGACATTTCGGTGGCGTGCGCGTCGACTTCGACAAGCTCGACGACATCCACTTCGGCATACGCGGTGTCCCGCAGTACCGCATCGAGGCGATGCTCGAAGCCTGGGTGACCGGCCTGGGCGCATCGATGCAGCGCGGCTACGAGGTCGTCGACTTCCGCGAGAGCGACGACGGCATCGTGGTCGTGACCGAGGGGCCTCAGGGCCGAAGCGAGATGACGGCCCAGTATCTCGTCGGATGCGACGGGGGCCGCAGCACCGTGCGCCGGCTGGCAGGCATCGACTTCCCGGGCATCCCCGCCACCCGGGGCATGTACGTGGCGGACATCGCCGGCTGCGACATCCGCCCGCGGCCGGTCGGTGAACGGGTGCCGGGCGGCATGGTGATGGCGATCCGGCTGGAGGAGGGTGTGGACCGGATCATCATCCACCCGGACGGCCAGCCACCGCGCGAGAACGGTCAGGTGACATTCACCGAGGTCGCCGACTCCTGGGAGCAGCTGACCGGCCAGTCCGTCCACCATGCCGACGTGCGCTGGGTGAGCGCCTTCACCAACACCACCCGCCAGGCCTGCGAGTACCGGCGCGGCCGGGTGCTACTGTCCGGAGACTCGACTCACATCCATGTCCCGGCCGGTGCGCAGGGCCTGAGTGTCGGCGTCCAGGACGCCGTGAACCTCGGCTGGAAGCTCGCCGCCACGGTGAACGGCTGGGCCCCCGACGGCCTGCTCGACACGTACCACACCGAGCGGCACCCGGTGGGGCAGCGCCTCCTGCGCAGCACACTCGCCCAGTCGCAGCTCTACCTGACCGGCGACGAGATGGAGCCGCTGCGCAGCGTCATGCGCGAGCTCGCGCAGATCCCTGAGGCGGCGAACGCCCTGGCCGGAATGGTCAGCGGGCTCGAAGTCCGTTACGACGTCGGCGCGTCGGGGCACCCGCTGCTCGGCAGGCGCCTGCGGCCCGACCGTGAGCTGCGACTCGCCGACGGCACCCGCACCAAGGCCGTTGAGCTGCTGCACCGTGGCCGGGGCGTGCTCATCGACGCCGGCCCGGCCGGCGAGGCGGGCAAGCTCGCCGCCCCGTGGTCGGACCGGGTCGACGCGGTCGCGGCCACCTGGGTCCCGGTCGAAGGGGCGCCCGGGCAGCCCGCAGTGGAGTCGGTGCTGGTCCGCCCGGACGGCCATGTCATCTGGGTTGCGCCGGAGGGCGGTGATCTCGAGGAGGCTCTGCGGCGGTGGTTCGGAGCCGCGGGTGCCGGTGCCCAGTCCCGGGATCCGGAGGCCGTGACCGCCGCGTCCTGAGCCGGGGGATGTCCTCCCCGGAAAGAGAAGAGCCGAGGCCGCGAACAAGGTTCGCGGCCTCGGTGTTTGTGCGTCGCCCTACCGCAGCTGTGGCACTGCTGTGTCGGGGGCCAGGA